>JAUVXW010000020.1 GCA_030603385.1 Promethearchaeota archaeon
AGGAGAATCTCTTGATTGGTTCTTTTTTCCATGGTTTGATAATCCTTACCTTCCTAAATATAACTTTGTTAATGTAATATATGATGCTACGAGTAAGATAATCAATATTACAATTGAAGATATCAATGAAAATTTAAATCAGTATAGTTATTCACAACAAGTTCTCCTTAATATTTTCAGCTCTGAATCAAGTTTAATATTCTCTGATAGCAAATGGATTAATGGCACAACTACTTTATTAATACAACTTGAAAAAACACCCCAACGTGTAGTATTAAATTATGCTGATTTTGTTCTTGTCCAATTTTCGGATTATAATTTGGATTACATAGAAACTACTGATATAACAATTATAAAAAAGGCACGACAACAAATTCCGGGCTATAATATTATATTAATTCTTCTTACTTTTAGTGCAGTAGGATTGATAATAAGAACCAAGAAATCACTAATTTCTATGAATAAATAAATCAAATCTTTTTTTTTATTTAATCTCAAATTGAATATAAATCGCGAATATTTCTTATTTAAATTTTGAAAATGCCTTAAATCATTAATCTTAATTAAGAAAAATTAACTATAAAGATCTTCATTGAAAAAATAATGGGCGAGATTATCTTTTTAGTTTGAATTCTTTTATCAAAATTGAAATTATGAAATCTAATCAGAAAAAATAAATTATCTCCATAATTTCATAAACCAATAAGATTTAATGTAATATTTCAAATCAACAAAAAATATTTGGTGAAGTTTTACAAAAAGGTGAATTAGTTGTCTGATAAACAGACCAAGGAGAGTTTAAGAATCGGAGTTTATATATGTAGATGAGGTGTAAATATCGGAGCTGCTGTTGATTGCGACGCTGTAAGAGATTATGTAGAGAGAAATGCAGCAAAAAGTAGCGTTGTTATTGCCCGAGTAAATGATTTTACTTGCAGTGATCCAGGACAAAATATAATTAGAAATGATATACTCGACCTAGATCTAAATCGAGTTGTGGTTGCTGCTTGTACGCCAAAAATACACGAACCAACTTATAGAGCAGTTTTAGCGGAAGCTGGATTAAGTTCTTATTATTTTCAGATGGTTAATCTTCGTGAACATTGCTCTTTTGTACATGCTAAAGATAGGGAAGGTGCCACTGAGAAAGCTATAAGATTGGTCCAAGCTGGTATAAATCGTGCTCGAGAATTAGAAATAATACCAAGAAAAGAAATACCCGTAGAAAAAGCAGTTTTAGTTATAGGAGCTGGAATTGCTGGAATGAATGCAGCATTAGATCTCGCAAATCAAGGAATCCCAGTCTATTTAGTAGAAAATGAAGCTACAATTGGCGGAAAGATGGCACAATTAGATAGAATATATCCAACTGATGATTGTGGAATATGAGTTTTAGCACCAATAATGGTAAATGCTTCAAAACACCCAAACATAAATTTATTCACTTATAGTGATATTATAGAGTTTGGTGGAATACCTGGAGATTATAAGGTTAAAATTAGAAAGAATGCTCGGTATGTTGACGAAAAAAAATGTACTGGATGCGGGTTATGCACGACTAAGTGTCCTATTAAAGTTCCCAGTGAGTTTGATAGAGGTATTGGTGAAAGAAATGCAATTTATATCCCTTTTCCCCAAGCCGTACCAAAACTAGCTGTTATGGATAGAAGTGTGTGCATTGACTGTAAGAATTGTGAACGAACATGTCCTGCTGAAGCAATTGACTTTGAACAAGAAGCAGAATATTTCGATGTTAAGGTAGGAGCAGCAATTGTTGCTACAGGATGGGATGAATATCCAATATGGGAGTCAAACGAATATAATTATGGATATTATCCTGACGTGATTACACAAATAGAACTAGAAAGAATGTTAAGTCCTATAGGACCTACTGGAGGACATATTTACAGAATTTCCACAGGAGAAATACCAAAAATTATTGTAATGGTTCAATGTGTAGGTTCCAGAGATATAAACGCTAACCCGTATTGTTCTTTCGTTTGTTGTAGCGTTGCACTTAAGAATGCTCAATTACTCAAGCAAGAATATCCAGACATGGATGTAATTATATTCTATATCGATATGCGAACAACAGATAAGGGCAATGAAGAATATTATAGAAAAATAAGAGAATCGGGGGTACGAATGATTAGGGGAAAAGTGGGTGAAATAATAGAAGATAATAAAACGAATAAGTTAAAAGTCAGAGCATATTCGTCTTTAACTGGTGAAATTGTAAAAATCGATGCTGATTTAGTAGTATTGTCAACAGGAATGAATCCTTCAAAAGGAACTGAAGAAATGATCCAGGTAATGGGGTTAAACAAAGGTCCAGGAGGCTTCCTTTCAGAAATCCATGGATGCTTAAGCCCACAAGAAACTAAAGATGTTGGGATTTACATTGCTGGATGCGCCGCAGGTCCAAAAAACATTCCTTATTCGGTTTCTTCAGCATTAGCTGCCGCAAGTAAAGTATCAACTCTTTTATCTCATGATACTTTTAATCAAGAATTAATTATTGCTGAAGTAGATGAAGATTTATGTATGGGTTGTCATAGGTGTGAGAAACTATGTTACTATGAAGCAATAAAGGTTAATGAAGATGAGATTGCTGAAGTTGATGATTTAAAATGCAAAGGATGTGGTGTATGTATATCATCTTGTCCAGCAAGAGCCATTGACTTAAAATATTATCGAGATCGACAGTTTACTCAGGAAATTAAAGGTATTGGTTGTAGTGAAGTTGAAACAATAGAAAAAATATCTGAAAGTCTTGAAGTATAAACAGTATAGAGGTTAATAATAATGTCTAATACAAAAAATCGTGATTCAAGAAAAATCATAGCTTTTGGCTGTGATAAGTGAGGATATTCTGTAGCAGATTTAACAGGTACAACAAGAAGATCTTACTCTACAGATTTTCATCTCATTAGAGTGAGATGTACAGGACGAGTAGGAATTCATTTGATTATGGAAGCTTTCCTGCATGGTGCGGATGGTGTAGCGATAATTTCTTGAGAGGAAGGAGAATGCGAATTTGGGAATGGTAATATGATCACTTATGAACATATCATTACATTAAAGAAATTATTAAAACATGAAGGTATTTCTGAAGATCGTGTTCAACAATATTTTTGCTCAGCAGCAGAAGTTGAAAAATTTATTAACTCAGTTAAAGATATTTCCACAAAAATTCATGCACTCCCTCCTATACCAAAAACTAATCCGAAATAGAATGATCTTTTCAAAAAAACTATAGTTGAGAAGAAACTAACCCCAGCCCGGGTTTTCGGAAAAATTTGAATTTAAAAAATAACAAGTATTATTATGAGTTTAGAAGAAAAATTTTCATGGGAATTTTTAAAAAATGTAGCGGATGCTTTAGATTCATATAGAATTCGAGCACTAATTGATGCTAAAAAAGATATTTTAGAGGCTGGAATTTATGATGAATCCCAATACGACACTATCCTTTTTACAATGTTAGATGAAGAGAAATTAAAATATTCCCTATATAATTTCTTAAAAAATAATTCTAAAAGTAATTTAAAAACTCTTATCGAGTATTCTGAAGATACTTCTATTGAATTAAATAAGACTTTGAGTTTGTTAGAAATACTCAAAAATGAAAAACTTGTAGATGTGGAAGAATTACATGATAAAATTGAAGGAGATGAGAATAATCCAGTAAAACTCGTCTTTAAAGACTTCGCAATAGAGGTTAATGATGGAGAAATTTCAAAACTAAAACCTATTTATGAACCTGTTATTGGTAATGGCTCAATCGTGGATACCAACAATTGTTCGGGATGTGGGCTTTGTCAAGGTATATGTCCTATGGATTGTATTAATATTAGCAACGGATTTGGGGAAATCGATGATACAAAATGTATCAGATGTGGATTGTGTTATTTTGTTTGTCCGCGATCATATCTACCTGTTAAAATATTAAATATGAGCTTAGAAAATACTTCGGAAATAAAAGAATATTCCGAAATTGGTTATTATGTTGAAGTCTTTTCAGCTAGAACAAAAATTAAAGAAATTGCTTCTGTATGTCAAGATGGCGGTATATCTAGCACTTGTTTATATTATCTTTTTGAACAAGGAAAGATCAACTATGCTCTTGGTGCTAAAATGAGTGATGATCCGTGGAGACCAGAACCGTTATTAATTAAGAGTAAAGAAGATATCATATCTACAGCTGGAACCAAATATGTTAATAATCCAAATTTAAGTCTATTAAACGATTTAAATGAAAATTCAAAAACAATAGCTGTTGTTGGAGTTCCATGCCAAATGCAGGCGTTATTGAAATCAAAAATATATGATATTGCTATTCCTTCATTAAAAAATATAGAATATCGAATTGGAATTTTTTGTATGGAATCTTTTTCCTATGAATCTCTATTAAAGATATGTGAGAAATTAAATGTTGATGTAAAGAATGTTAAGAAAATGGATATTAATAAAGGAAAATTCTTTGTTTATACTAAGAACGGGGATGAATTTAATGTTCCGATTAAGGAAATTTCACATTTAGGCCGAAAAGATTGCGAAGTTTGTTTTGATTTAACATCCGAATCGGCAGATATTTCCATTGGTTCTATTGGTTCTCCTTCTGGATGGAATACCGTAATTATAAGAACTGAGAAAGGAAAGCAATTATATAATGAGCTATTAGCGAATAAATTAATTGAATCAAAACCAATAAGTGAAGTAAAACCTGGATTACCTTTGCTTAAAAGAATTGCAAATAGTAAAAAAAATAATTGTAAAAACCATATTAACAAAAAAAAAGAGAAAAATAAAAGGATTCCAACTTATTAAATTCCTCATCATATTATTATTTCTTGAAATTTCAAAGTTTTTTAAGAATTGCTCTAATTAGGTGGGAATATTAAAAATAAATATGAAATTGTCTTTTATGATGATGATGTAAAATTTATTCCATGCGGAATTGCCTTGTTAATTATAAAAGTAAATTATCATTTTGAGTAGAAGATTTTTGGAAAGTAAAAAATATAGTATGTCACGAATTAAACCAGTCTTTTCTTTACTGAGATTCTTGATACCCCTTATTGCCATCTTTTTTGGCTTTTTCTATTGGCTTGAGGGATTTAAATATTTTATTAGAGATAGTGAAATCAGGATTTATGTTACCGAGTTTACATTTTGTAGTTTTTTTTTTTTAAAACTCTTTTTAATGAATATTTATCATATTTCTCTTGGTCTTAATGCTTTTTTATTTATTTTAGGATTAATTTATTACATATTAAGATATCAGCAGAATAAAGAAAATGTACAGGGAACCTCTGAGGAATATAAGTCTCTAAGAATTTTGATTCTCATTATCCTTCTTATTTGTTTGATTCCTGAAATATTCGTTATTATAAACATGAATTTGGAAAACACAAATATTGAAAGTATTACTCAGCAAGATTCAGTAAATAAATTTATACCTATAATTATTTCACATGGATTTCTCGTGGTTTTTTAAATTTTTTAACAATTAAAATGCTAATTGCCAAAAGAACTGGTATCCCTATGCTTAATGATATAACCAAAATAAATCTTCCTTTAATAAAAGTAGGTATCTTTGTTATAGTTGAATGTAAAGGTGCTTCTAAAGGATACATATCTTTTGCATTCGCAGAACCATCTATGGCATATGGTAAAATTCCCCTCCAATCTGACCAATAATTTCCTTCTTTTAAGCTTTCATTATACCATTTATTATGTCTTCCACCATCTTTTGCTTGACTATGCCCATTTGGATTGTTATTTACGAAAGAATTATGATACACTAGATTTTGACGAGTAAAACTTTGTTCCATAAATGCTGTAAATATTAAAGCAAAAGAGGTATTGTTTTCAAATAAATTATTTCTAATAACGCAATTTTGAGAGGCAAATTCTTCATTTGTGCTATCTAAAAGAAATCCGTTCACATTATTACGAATGATATTGTCTTTAAATAATGTGTTCCTTGAATTAGTTATCCACATTCCATCACAATTATTTATAATATAATTATTAAATATTTTTGAAAATGACACATTAGTTTCGGCTCTTATACCAATATGATTTTTCGTTAGAGTATTGTTTTCAATAAGAGAATATGGAGAATCATTAATGTTAATTCCGTTATAGGAATCGCTACAAGTATTATTTATTATTTTTATAAGAGGAGAATTTGCCACAAATATAGCCAATTCTTCTCCGATACAAGTATTGTTAGTAATAGTTATCGTACCAGGACCGGTATTGCAAATTCTTATAGCTCCAAATAGAGCCTTAATTTTACTATTTTGTATTAAAATGTATTTCGTAATATTTTGCACCACAATTCCATAATTATTAGAAGTGATTATATTTAGATGTTCTAATCGATATGGATCTTCTTCCGTACCTGATCCAGAAAAATTATAAGAAAGAAGGTCATTATCATTATATATTTCAATAGGAGGGTCAATTTTATTAGAAATATATAAAGTCTTACTATGAATACTTTCCTCATTGTACTTGGTAGATAAGCTAACCCAAATAAAAGAGAATATTAGACCTATAGTCAGTAAAGAAAATAATATTTTTCTCATTCAGATTTCATTTTTAGATCGGTAAAACTATAATATTAAAGGAATGAGTGGTATTTAAATCTTTTTAAGTGATCTATGAGATATGTCGCTGTTTCCAGAATTTTACAGGGATTTAAACCTTCTATCTAATTTAAATTATTTTTACACCATTAAATGATTACTGTGATTTCTAAAAAAGAAAATGTTGTACAAGATTATAAGAATTAGCCATAGATTAAAATTGAAATATACAAGTGTCTTAACAATTTTCAACCCACGCTTAAATATTTGAACAATGACCCTAAATTTCAGTAATAGCGTTTATTTCGGGATATTTTTATTTAGCTCTAATGACTGATCGAAGAAATCATTAATTTCATTGATAGAATTAATTTTTTTAAGTTCTTCTAAATTTTTTGCATGTAGATTTAATTATAAAATCTGGTAAATTTAAATATTAAATAAATGGCAAAAATGCGTAAAAAGTTAAAAACAAATTTGTCTTATTGTTGAATAGATTAAGATAGAGAGCGATAACAAATCACTACTATTCAGAAAATCTTTAAAGATTCAATAAATTATAAAATCTCTACTAAGGAATAACGTTCTTTGGAGAGAGAGAAATAAAAATCTCCTCAACTTAAAAATTGAGTTTTCTTCACTACTACTCCATCTTTAATCCAATATTTAAACATTGGTTAAGTCCGAAATCATAAAGCAGCGAGGATTTTGAAGCGATATTAAATGAGTGATAAACCCGAAAAATCTTTGAAAATGAGCAGGATGGTTCACAAAGGAATCCGACCGTACATTTTCTAATTTAATAACTGTCTCGATCATTATCCTTACAAAAAAGATATATTAAAATTATTTGAGTCAAATTATTCTCTAACTGTTAAATATATAATAAAACCGACACACCCCGATAATAATACGATTAATAACCATACAGCGGCATTCATCTCTCTTTTCTTGGCGTCTTTGTATACCCATACGGCCAATCCTATAGCAATAACCCAAAAGATGATTAAAACTATAATTATCCCTATCATTATGGGTGTTATCATTACAGTTGATTTAAAAATCATTATAATTTCCTCATTTAATATTCAATAAATATAAGAAAAAATTGTTTATATATTTTGATGATTCCACTTCGATATATTTAATTTCATATCTATTTAATCCCTTTAAATATTGTTTTTAAAATAGTAAAAAGATTATAATATTTAAACTAAAAATGAAAGAAAAAGAAATTAAGGCAATAAAAAAATTTCGTAGGAAGTATTATGATACCCATGCACTGAATTATAATAAGAATGGTGGAACAGTGAAGAGGCATTGGATGAATTCGATGGTTTTAAAAAATTGGTACAAATACAACCTAATGATATTGTTTTAGAAATTGCCACAGGCAATATCTACCAGAAAAAATATTAAATATGACTCAAGACAATATTTCTGAAATTAAAGAATACCTCTCTAATAATCTAATCGAATCAAAACCGATAGAAGACGTGAAACCTGGTTTACCCTTACTCCAGAGGATTGCTGGTTTAAAAAAAAATAATAGTAAAAAACATATCAAATCGAAATTGGAAGAAAATAAGAGAGTACCAAATTATTAGGTTTCGTATTTTTTGGAATTTTGCTTATCTACTTCTAATTCTTTAACAAAACCAAAAATTTAATATTAAATTCTATATTTACTAACATTAAATCTATAAATAATACATATTAATATTTGATTGAATTCGAATGAGTTCTTTATCTGCAATACGACCCAAGAATTTCCGTGAAAAGGTTTTTTTCCGTCAACTCCGTTCTCAGGTAGATGGGAACGCGAAAGTTGAATATGGACTAACACAAATTAGAGGCGTCGGCAAAAGATTTGCACAAGCAATTGTTAGAGTGGCAGGAATATCTCCTACTATAAGAATTGGAGCAATTCCGGAAAAAGATTTAAATCGAATTGAAGAAATAATTTTGGATCCAATTGAAAGTGGGATCCCAAATTGGATGGTAAATAGATCTAAAGATTTGCGTACTGGGAAAGACCTTCATATTATCGGAAATAAATTAGACCTTTCATTAAAAAATGATATAGATAGAATGAAGAAAATTAAATCTTATAAAGGTGTGCGCCACCATTTAAGATTAAAGGTACGTGGACAAAAAACAAAAAGTACTGGACGTCATGGGTTAGTTGTTGGAGTTATGCGAAGGAAAAAACGTCAACCAGCCCCTTAATACAGGTGATACTATGGGAGATCCAAGAAGGTTAAAAAAGAAGTTTAGGAAACCTAAACATCCATTTCAAAAAGAGAGAATCATGGAAGAACTGGAATTCCTCGGTAAATATGGGCTAAGGAACAAAAGAGAATACTGGAAAAGTAGAACAATTTTAGCTGATTGGCGCCATCTCGCAAGACAATCCAGAACCTTAACAAAAGAAAAAGCTATAGAGGTTCAGCAAGAACTAATTAGAAAATTAGATAGATTAGGAATTATTAGATCAGAAGCAAAATTTGAAGATGTACTTCTTCTAACGGTCGAAGACGTCTTAAAAAGAAGATTACAAACGCTTGTTTATGAAAAAGGATTCTCAAGTACAATCTATCAAGCAAGACAATATATAACTCATGGCCATATTCAAGTAGCAGGGAAAAAAATCAATGCTCCCTCATATATTGTTAAAAGAGCAGAAGAAGACTTCATCGATTTTGCTCCTAATAGTCCACTCTCAAAACCGAATGAAATAAAAACTAAAAGTGAGGCATGATGAGTAAAAGAGAAGAAACTAAATGGGCAATTGTACATATTTTTTCGAGCTATAACAATACAATCGTAACTGCCACTGATTTAAGTGGGGCTGAAACCGTCGCAAAATGCACTGCGGGAATGGTGGTTAAAGCCAGCCGTGATGAGTCATCCCCCTACGCTGCTATGCAGTGTGGCTTCCGTGTTGCGAACGACCTTCGGGATAAAGGAATTAGAGGGATTCACATTAAAGTTCGGGCTCCCGGCGGAAATAAAAGCCAAACTCCTGGACCAGGGGCTCAAGCTTGCATACGGGCACTCGCTCGAGCCGGACTTCAAGTAGGGCGGATTGAAGAAGTAACCCCTAAATCGCATGACCACTGTAGGCGCAAGGGCGGCCACAGGGGCCGTAGAGTTTAATTTCCCTTAAGAAATGGCTCTGTTCAGGAAACCCATGAATCTATTTCTTTAAATCTGGCTTTTTTCTATTAAGGAACCTTTTCGCAAATTTTTCTTTTTGTTCAAGATACCAATTAATGTAGTCCTTTTGTCTTCTATCTTCTTCACTTCCATGGGATGGATACCAGATAAGATCTTTTTCTTGACATTCGACACAATACCAAATTTCGTGATCAGGGATATAAACCATATCCCTATCTGAATTTGTGCATAGAGGACACTTGCAGATAGATTTGCTTAGCAAACCAAAAAGATTAGTGATTTTGGCTTCTAAAATGGCTGACTCTTTTTCTTCCTCCTCTGGTGTTAAATTTGACCAGTCTTCATATAAATTATCAAAATTCTGTAATATTTCAATCTCATCAAAAAGAGCTAAAATAATAATATCTCTGAAGCTATTTCTTACTTTTCTTAGCTTTTCATTCCGTATGATAATTTTTTTTTCATGTTTTAGCATGATAGTAAGGATTGGAAAAATTATATAAAAAAAAAAAAAATTTAGAATTTAATTTTCATGTGTCCGTGAGTTAAAAGATTTGGTGAGTCGAAGAAGAGTCGATTTAAAATGTGTGTGTTTAAATGTGGAGCTGGTCGTCCTTTATCTATCCATTCCTGCATCATTTTCTTAATTTCTTGTTCTATATGACCCTTGGGAACATTTTTAAAAAACCTATCAAGTATATAGTTGTTTCCCTGTTTACCAGTAAAGAATTTTATGATGAATTTCTCTACACCGTTTTCAATTAAATAATTCCGTCTTTTGATGTATTGTTGCCAATGTTCTTGCCAGTTTGTTAAATTGATTTTATAGTATTGAGGACATTCCAAGGTTAAATTAATTCTAATTTTAATTAAGTATAGAATTAAATCAGTTTTACCTTCTAAAGCATAATGGTTCATATGCATAACGAGTACTAACCTATTAAGGTCGATTGAATGTTTATCATTTATAAAAATATGATGCCTTTCAAAAGTGTGTGATTCCATGATACTAGTTTTTTTAAAAGCTTCAGGTTTAATTGGTTCAAGATTTAGAATATCGAGACCTAAATCGTTAAATAGGAGGTGACTCCTACCTAAAAATGAAAGATCCCAACAAAGAGGTGAGTTGTTTGTGTAATTCTACCAAAGGTGGTTAGTAGGAGTCATAATTTAGATGTTATTTTTTGATTTGAATATTTATCGTTTTGATTATTTTTAAATAAAAAATTTCCTGAATGGTAAATTCAGTGTCTGATTTCAATGAAAATCCTATGGAAAAACTAAACAATAACTATGAACTCCGCTAAAAAAAATAAAGAGAATTAATTAAATAGACAATTTTAAAAAATCTAATAATGAAAAATAAAAAAAAATAATTTTTTTTTAATTACGTAACTTCATTTGCTCGTCTCCTTTTACGCAATAGGATTATTGAAACTCCAGCTATTCCTATTCCTCCTGCAATTGTTAAGCTTGCAATAATGGTTATGGTGAGAGGAAATTCCTCAGTAGGTGTTCCAATATCTTCTTTTTCTGTAACTATTATCAATACTATATCGCTTACACTATTACCAGCTTCGTCGTAGACTGTACAATTAAATATATATGTTCCACTTGGCAGTCCATCAACATTCACAATTATAGAGCTACCATCCCACAAAGCATCCTCAATAACAGTGCTATTTCTTATAATAATATAAGAGTATGGGTTGATATCACTAGGATTCCAACTAATAATATGACCTGTAGAATCCTCCTCGTAGGTTATATCTTCTGGAGTGTCAATAATTGGAGGTGTGGTGTCTATATTTAGAGTAAATGGGCTAGGATAGGAACCTTGATTTCCCGCATAATCAACAGCACAAACCCTCCAGTACCAAGTACCATCAGATAAAGTAGAAACAGGGATATAACTAGTAGAAGCGACTGTAATATTTATAAGGTTTGGCGAATCGAAATTTAGCGAAGTATCTAGTTGAAATATATAATAGTTAATATCTGAAACACTACTCCATATGAACGTAGGCCTATTATCATTAACGGTAATGATATTATCAGGAGAGATCAGGGTAGGTGTACCTGGCGGTAAAGTGTCTATATTTAGAGTAAATGGGCTAGGAAAGGAACCTTGATTTCCCGCATAGTCGACAGCGCAAACCCTCCAGTACAAAGTACCATCAGATAAAGTAGAAAAATGGGAATAACTGGTAGATCCAACAACAACATTTATAAAGTCAGGTGAATTGAAGTTTAACGAGGTATCTAGTTGAAATATATAATAGTCAATATCTAAAACACTACTCCATGTGAATGTAGGCCTATTATCATTAACGGTAGTGTTATTGTCAGGAGAGATCAGAGAAGGAGTGCCTGGTGGTGTAGTATCAACCCAAAAGAGATAGAAATCTGGATATGGACCCTGATTACCAGCTTGATCAACAGTACAAACCCTCCAATACCAAACATCGTCAAAAAGCGAAGTAGTTAATGTATAAAATGTAGAGTAAATATCACTAATTGTGATAAGATAGATACTATTGAAGTTAGGGTTATTGTCTACTTGTAATATATAATAATCAGCATCTAAAACACTGCTCCAAGAAAAAGTGGGTGTGTCATCGTTGGTTTCAGAAATATCCGGAGGAGAAATCAAATTAGGAGGATTCGGTAGTGAGGTATCTATAGTTAGAGTATAAGGGCTTGAATAAGAACCTTGATTACTTGCAGAATCAACAGCGCAAACCCTCCAATACCATATATCATCAGATAAAGCAGAAGTTATGGTATAAGTAGGAGAAACAATATTACTAAAAGTAATGGGATCAGAAAAAGAATCAGATATATCTAACTGTAAGATATAGTAATCAGCATCAAAAATACTGCTCCAAGAAAAAGTGGGGGTATTATCATTAATAATACTGTTATTGCTAGGAGAAGTCAAAAAAGGAGGATTAGGTAGTGTAATATCTATTTCAACGCTTCTAGTGGTTGAAAATAACCCTAAATTTCCTTCTGAATCGTTTGCACCAACCCTCCAGTACCATATACCTTCAGATAAGGGAGATAATGGAGTATAACTTGTAGAAATAACCTTAGCGTTTATAAGATTTGGAGAATTGAAATTATTCGATACATCCAACTGAATAAAGTACTTTGTAGCGCCTAAAACACTTTCCCACTCAAAAGTAGGTGTATTATCATTAATACTCGATCCATTTAGAGGAAATAACAATGAAGGAGGATTTAAACCTGTGTTAAAAGTAATAGTAAGATTGAATATTTTTGATGTTATTAATACATTTGATGTCTGTAAAACTGCCTTCCATTTCAACTGATATCCATCGTTTGTAAAGTAATGCTTTAAACCTGGAGTAACAAGCTCCCAATTTAAACCATTATCTGGTGAAAGAAAATAAGTAATAGATGTATCTAAAGGTGAATAGGCGTTAGAAACAATAGTTGCATTAACCAATGATATATCGCTGGAACCAGAGAAGATCGCTAAGGACTGGGCAATAGCAAGAAACTCAAACTGACGACATTTATTCCTCATTACTTCAATAATCTGTAACCCAGAATCATAATCTGCTACATAGGCATAATCCCCGGATATAAAAACATCGATAGAATTACCAGCTGTATCCAAAGAACCTTCAATTATTGGATTTGCTGGATTAGTAATATCAAAAACTATGAACCCAATATAATTAGCTACATAAGCGCGATCACCTGAGACATAAATACCATAGGCTGAACCCGATACATCTTTTGTCCCAAATAGAATAGGTTTTGTAGGATCTGTAATATCGATAACCTGTAAACCTCTATAATCGTCAGATATATAAGCATAATCACCAGAAACAAAAATTCCCTTAGCATATCCTGGAGTATCATATGAGCTTGTAAGATTAGGGTTTGTTGGATCGGTAATATTAATAATCTGTAACCCAGAACCATAATCCGCTACGTAGGCATAATCACCAGAGATAAAAATATCATATGATAGATCAGGAGTATCACATGATCCAGCAAGAGTTGGGCTTGTAGGGTCTGTGATGTCAACAACTTGTAATCCCGAGGACCACCCAGCTACGTAAGCATAATCACCAGAAATGAAAATACTAGCAGGTGAATTGGGTGTAACACAGGACCCGGCGAGAACTGGACTTGTAGGATCGGTAATATCAACAACCTTTAGTCCAGAAGACCAGTCACATACATAAGCGTAATCACCAGAGATAGAGACAGCCCTAGCATAACCACCAATATCACAAAACCCAGCAAGAACAGGATTAGTAGGATCAATAATATCAATAACTTGTAAACCAGAGTAGTCATCAGCAACATATGCATAATCTCCAGAGACACAAACTCCAAAAGCGTAATTAGGGGTATCACAAGAGCTCACAAACGTAGGATCAACTGGATCACTTATTTGAATAATCATCATCCCATTATAATCGTCGGCTATATAAGCGTATTCACCAAAAACAACAACTTTTTGAGCCCAACCTCCTGTATTATATGAACCAGCAAAAGTTGGAATAATAGGATCACTAATATTAAAAACTAATAAACCAGTACCATAATCCGCTACGTAAGCATAATCACCAGAGACAAAAACACCCATAGCATTATCAGGTGTGTCATAAGTACCAGCTAGACTAGGAGCTGTAGGATCACTAATATCAATAATTTGTAGACCAGATCCTCCATCCGCTATGTAGGCATAATCACCGGAAACAAAAACACCTTGAGCATTATGAGGTGTATTATAGACCCCAGCCGAAAAAGGAGCTGTGGGATTGCTGATATCAACGATCCGTAAACCATTAACAAGTCCATAATCAGCGATATAGGCATAATCACCAGAAACAAAAACTTCCATAGCCCTACCTGGAGTATTATAAGTGCCAACAATAGTAGGGTTCGTAGGATCTTTGATATCTATAACTCTTAACCCGTCATATCCATCAGCTACATAAGCATAATCGCCAGAAACGAAAACATCAAGGGAATAACCTCCATAATTAAAGGTGGTAATGAGAGTAGGGTTGAATGGATTGCTAACATTAAAAATCCGTAAACCTTTGCTATATGTTATTAAATAAGCAATATCACCAGAAATGAAAATCCCATAATAATTGCCCAGTATTTCCCAAGAACCAATATATTTAGGATGTTTTGGGTCACTGATATTAGCAATCCATAATCCATAATTAAAATCTGATAGATAAGCGTAATCACCAGACACAAAGACATCCATCACCCAACCTCGAGTACCAAACTTACCCCCATATATTGGACGCTTTCGTGGAAGTTCAATAGTTCCCGATCCCCATCCCGTAACGTTTGTATTAGAGGAATCCATATCGACTGTTGTTGTGAAATCTTCAGAATAAACGTATGAGGCCGCAGTAGCAAATGGTATTTCTACAGAGATAATCAATATTGAAATAAATAAAATTATGATAATCAGAAGAACCTTTCCTTTACTTAGTATTGAATGTGTAATTCTCTTCTCATTGTGTGAAATAGTTTTTCTATTTTTTAAAAGATTAAAAATCCTGAGAAAATTCTGTTTTTTTTTAATTATATTTTTCACTAAATTTCACCCAAAAATTATTGGATTATGTAATAATTTGGCAAAAAAGTATTTAACATTTTTGTATATAACTCTTCTATTGTTCAAAAATGAAAATAACTTATAGATCACATCTTTCATCGAACATGGCGATCTTTGCCAATTCTTTCGATTCCGAATACTTGATTACCAGAAGGGCAAATAAGCGTGAAGTCTTTGAAAGATCCTGCGTAATGCGGGATTTCTTCCAAATCTACAATCGCTTTGTATTCTTCGCACTTGTGACAGAAAACCCAATATCTTTTGAGGTCGGTCATATGTTTCACTAAATTAAAATTACATTTCTTATTCTAAATTAAGCAATTTAAATGACTAATAAATTAAATTAAAAGAATGACCAATAAAATATTTGTTAGCAATATCGTCTTCCCTAACCTCTTTAAATATTGGGTCGAAAAATCAAACTTCAATTTAATATTAAACAAAAATGTCAAATTTTAAATACTAGAAAAAAGTAACTGAAATTTGATATTCTATCTAAACCAATAATGTTATTTTATTTATGAAATTGAATTTAAGGTGTCAAAGTTGAAAAATGTTAAAAAAATAATAATAGGTTTGTTTATCATATTATTATTCCTCCCGTTTTTTAGTCCCAATGCGATAAGTGCTACAACTATAGGAGATACAACCTTTCCAGCTGATGTTGGAAAAACATATACATGGAAAGTTACTTATCCTGCTGAAACTAAAGGCTATAAAATTACTTTTAAATCTGAATCAATAGAGAAAGGCGTACATAATACTATAGATGCATTAATGGTAAATTGTACAATAAGACAATATCATCCTTTAACGGGATGGTCTACCACGTCGGACAATGAATTATATATGGCTGCTAATAATACTCAAAATTATCTTTACTTTGGCGATTACATGTTCTTCCCAAATATAATACCAACACCTATAGATCTAACATTAGTAGCTGAAGCTATGTATGCTAATAACTATTCTATTGTTGATAATACAATTATTGAAACCTTTTTGGGAGATACGGATGAATATACCTTTAATACTGATGGTTTTTTAACTTCATACGTATCGAAAGAGGACGGAGAAATGGTTCTTAAGTTTGTCTTAGCTACTGGTGATGGTGGAGCTGCAGTTCCTTTTGGGAATTATTTCTTAATTTTCATGGTCATCGGTGTTGTGGCATTGGTATATCTTAAAAAGCAGAAAATTAAATAATTTTATTTTTTATTTTTTAGAATTTATAATATAATGAATAAGAAATATTAAGAATAATTAACCCTACTTCAAAACATCAATTCAGAATAATAATTCCATATGGTAGACTTTGACTAATATTTATAAAACAAGCCAGGTTCTTGAATTGAAAGATTCACCTTCTTTAGAGCACTTAATTATTGATATATTTAAAGGTCGTTGATGGAAGTAATTCAGCGGAGAATTAAGATGTTTTTAAAAATAGAATTTAAAAAATATAAATATTACCTCGAAAAATCAAACTTCAATTTAATATTGAACAAAAATGTTAAATTTAAATAATAGAAAAAAGTATTTTAAATTTGATATTCAATCTAATCCAAAAATGTTATTTTATTTATGAAATTCAATTTAGGGTGTCAAAGTTGAAAAAGGTTAAAAAAGTAATAATAGGTTTGTTTATCGTATTCTTCTTCTCGTTTTTTAGTCACAATGCGATAAGTGCTACAACTATAGGAGATACAACCTTTCCAGCTGATGTTGGAAAAACATATACATGGAAACTTACTTATCCTTCTGAAGCTAAAGGTACGAAATTTACTTTTACAACTGAATCATTAGAGAAAGGTGTACATAATACTATAGATGCATTAATGGTAAATTGTACAATGCGAGCATATAATCCTATGGTTGGATGGATTACTTTTTTAGAGAATGAATTATATATGGCTGCTAATAAGACTCAAAATTATCTTGTTTTTGAAAATTACAATTACCCCGTTATAATAACAACACCCATAAATCTAACATTAGTAGCTGAAGCTATACATGCTTCTAACTATTCTATTGTTGATAATACAATTATTGAAAACTATATATCTGGAATTTCGTATGAATTTACCTTTAATACTAAGGGTTTTTTAACTAAAGGAATATTAAAACAGGACGGAATAATATATTTGAAGTTTGTCTTAGCTACTGGTGATGCTGCAGTTCCTTTTGGGAATTATTTCTTAATTTTCATAGCCATCAGTGTTATAGCATTAGTATATCTTAAAAAGCAGAAAATTAAATAATTTTTTTTTAAATTTCTATTTAAGAATTTTTAAATGCATCTAAAAAATCTTTCATTCTAAACCTATATAAACACTATCTATATTTTTTATTTTTTAATAATCGAAGAGGCTGACCTCACTCTCGGAGATCTGCTCGATCTTAATCTCTGGATGGATGTTAGTTTAAAAAAAAAATGTAATTTGAGTGGGTGGAAAAGGGAGAATTACTCCATAAAAGTTATTGCTTTTTTTAATGCTTTTTCAGCATCTTTTATAACCGTTTCGATGATATCTGAAACACTTTTGATTTGGTTTATAGCTCCTATACTTTGCCCTAACAATACATAACCATTCTCAACATCACCATCATAAGTTGCAAAAGCAGCAATTGCATCTTTTCTTAATTCTTCGGCAAGATCCTCCTGGGATATAGCAGAACGGTGATCTACCAATGATTTTTCTTCAGCCATTTTTTCTTCTTTGCTTTTTACTAATCCTTTTGCCAGGGAAAATTTATTCCTCCAGAGTCTAATGGTTCCTAAACCTCCAGTTCTCACAATCGTATCTTGAGCCTTAGCTGGTGGTACTACACTTTTATAGTTTTCATGAAATTCACTATCTTTAGATGCAATAAATCTCGATCCCATAGCAATTCCTCCTGCACCAAGAGCTAAAGCTGCGGCCATACCTGCTCCTGTTGCAAATCCCCCGCAAGCAATTTTAGGAATATCTGGATGTTTTTGCTGTACTTGCTGCAATAAAACCAAACCACCAACTTTTTCATATGATTGGTGGCCTCCACCTTCGAAACCTGTTACAACAAGCCCGTCACATCCCGCCGCAACACACTTATCTGCTAACCAAAGCGCAGGTGCAACATGAAAATGTTTAATCTGTGTATTTTCCCTTAATTTCTGGAAATCTTTGTTCTGGGGCATTCTTTTTGCTGAACCCGCACTGGTGAGCGCATATAGGCATTGTTCTTTCAATTTAGGATTTGCCATTATATGCTTTGCGGTTTCGGAGATAAATTTATCACAATCTGGTGTAAGTCTTGAAGTTCTTATGTTGAAACCAAAAATCCCGCCAGTATGCTCAACTACATAATCAAGATTTTTTTTCATGGCAACTATTGGGTCTGTTTCCCTACCATCCATTGATTGGTGAGCATGAGAGATCATGCCAAGTCCACCTGCTTCTGAGACCGCTATAGCTAATTCGGTTGTTCTGAAAGGGCCCATCGCAGAACTTGCGATTGGATGCTTAATTCCAAACATTTCGGTAATGTTAGTTTTTAATGTCAAAATAATACACCTTTATTCTAATTGAATTAGTAACTTAAAAAAACTTTCCTTTTCTATATCTTTATTTAAGTATCTTTGGCATACTTTTGGCACTAAACACGTTTCTCGAATTACCAAATACCTCTTGAATGAGATTTTTAAGGAGCAATAATTTAATCGTTCTTTTATTATTTTTATCTCAGAAATCATCCAATCGATTCCTACTTGAAATAATTTTCGAATTATCAAATGCCTCTTGAATGGATTTAAACTTTTAAAGCCGTTGAAGTGTGGAATATTGAGGAAATATTAATTTTATTTGTCTTTTTTTATACTGTTCTAATATCTGTTTTGGAGATCCCCATAAACCCTCTGTTAATTCATCACTAAATAAATTAATATTCTGATTTTGAGGAAATTTACATAAAAAGAATTGAGTATCAAATCTAATGGGTGATAATTTAGGGGTTATCAATCTTCCAAAATATTTTAAATTATTCGCATCATAATAAAGATTTTCCTTAATTAGAACATCTGTCATAGTTTTTCGTTTTTTTTGAAGACTTTTCTGATACTTTTTTAATTTCTTGGATTTTTCTTCAATTTTTCTAAGTGATTCTCCTGTTTTATCAGTAGCGATTAAAATCCCAGTTTCTTCAAACAACTCGCGGATTGCGATTATCCACAGATTTTCTGGATCCTCACATATTTCTTTTAAATTATTAATGACATTTTCATCAATTCCTACTAGCCTTGCTCTTGATTCTTTATTTAAGTCTTGTTCATCAATGCCACCGCCAGGGAATACGTGGTGTTCACTCATAAATCTCGCATTTTTATGTCTTTTAGCCATGAATACTTCAAATTCACAATTATCGTCAGATTCTAAGTCTAGCACTCGTTTACGTAATAAAACTACAGTAGCAGCTAATTTAGGTTCAACAGGCATTAAGAATCATTCTGTAATTATTTTAGAATTTTAAAAGATGAAAGATTTTATTTATTTGTTTTTTACAAATCCCGTTTTAGAGAAATCTCTTGAAAAATATCTGCCTGGTTTATTATACGCTACCTCACGCCATTCCACTACTTCCTCTATATTATGATCGCCTGTAATTACAATGATATCTCTATTTTTATACGAGTTTAACGCAATATCTACGACTTCTTCAGGGTGCATCGGTCCACCAAACTTACCAGGAGCAGCAGTAGCCGATTCACCCCAGATTTCCGAATGAGTATTTCCCGGACAAATACTTTTAAGCTTCACTTTTGATTTAATGAAATTTAATTTGAGCTGAACCATCTCCGTAAAAGCTGAAACAAATGCCTTAGTTGAATGATACATTGGTTCTCGCGAACCATATAATATCAATGATGCGATTGAAGAGATGTTAAAAATTACCCCTCTGTCATTGTTTTGCATATTTTTCAGTGCAGCATGCATTAAGCGAGCTGTTGCACCACAATGAAGATTGATCATCTTCATAAAAATATTGATGTCGGAGTTTTTACTGATAAAATTTTCAGTGGTCCCGAATCCCGCATTATTAACCAATACATCAAGATTGTTGATTGTTTCAATATATGAAGCAATTTCTTCCAAAGATTCAGGTTGGGAAAGATCACCTGTAATAATCTCAACATTGATACCGTGTTTTTGCTTCAATTCTGCAGCAAGGGATTCCAATCTATTTTTTCTTCGAGCAGTAATAACTAAATCAAAACCTTGAGAGCTTAATATACGTGCGAAAGATTCTCCAATTCCTGAACTCGCACCAGTAATTACTGCAATACCTGGTTCTTCTACATCCATAAAATTTATCTTTGCTGTCATAATTTCACATTGATCTATTTATTCTTTAAAGTTACTCTTAAAAAGCCAAGTTAACCTTTAGATAGACAAAATGTTTTTAACCTTTTAAATATCTTATAATGGCTCTTAATTGTAAAAAGACACAAATCTAAATTAATATTCAATTTTCTCCCATGGATTTTCAGACCAATAGAGAAGTATACCATCTTTTAATGTTTTATATACCTTATTTTGAAATTCCAAATAATCCAAATGAACTAAGGTTTCACTAATTGCAAGAATTTGATTCATTAGGTCCAAATCATCCCCAAAATGGTGAAGAGCAATCTGAAGGGGTGTTATTGGATTATTTTGAATGATTTTTGATATTTCATAAAGACGGTTTTGGTGGTGATTTTTAATTGCTGTTATTCTTTCGTGTGGAAAAAAAATTATTTGCTCATGTCCGGGTAGAATGATTCTTGAATTCAGCTCATCGATTCGATCAAGTGATCTAAGATAATGTTCTAAGATGTTTTCATAGTTGTTTTTTTTGTTAAACTCTTCAGCACCTGGAATTACCAGAGTGCCCAAGTGTGGAGTAATCTTACTTAGTATATGATCTCCAGAGAATAAAATACCTTTTTTAGGATAATATATACATATATGCCCAACCGAATGACCCGGAGAATGTATAATTTGTAATTCACCATCTACGATTCTATCATCATTATTAAGTAATAAATCTGGTTCAAAGTATTCAAATCTCATCCCGCCTGTACCAAACCGCTTAAGCATTAAATCAACTTCTTCCTTCTTAAGACCGTAACTAATAAGTAGTTGTCCCCTTTCCTTTATTTTTTCTTCCAAGTTAGTATTTTCAATCAATTTCTTTCTTAATTTAGCTAGCTCATGAGCGATTTTGTGTATACAAATTTTAATATCTGGGTTTGCTCTCTTTAAATCTTTTACTAAACCTACGTGATCGGGATGCTCATGTGAGATAATGCAATAATCAATCTCTTCAAGATTGATCTGTAGATCGTTCAAGGCTTTATAAAACGCATTTTGCCAATATTTTGTTGAATAACCAGCATCGATAAGAACATTCTTACCTTTTACGGTAAAAAGATATAAGCTAACAATGTTAGAGAAACCGATATTAATCTGATTGATGCCTTCTAAAGAGAAAACCTTATAATATTCAAAATCTACTATATTAAACATACTTGAGAAGAAATTTCTTAAATCGTCAAAATCATTAATTTCTTTAGCTAAGTCAGGAAATTCATTCACAATAGGAGATCTAATTTTGTTATTAAAGAATTCATTGAAGGGTTCGTCACTCTCTATGAAAGTTACATATGAATCAAAAGAAAACCAAAAAAAATTTTGAAGTAATTCTTCTGGAAACTCAGTTCTTTTAGAAACCTCTTTAATGAATTGTCTGACTGATGTCTGGGGAATAAAATTGGTGAATTCTTGAAAAATTAAATTCTTTTGGTTAGTATCCAATTTGTATATATTGATTAATCTCTCTGCTTGAATTCTAGGGACTATAAGATCTTTACTCATCTAAACTATTAAGACTCGTTTATTATATTGAAAAAATTAAAAACAAATACGGTTTTTAAAAATAAAAGATAAGGAAATGTAATAAATTTTCTCAAAAAGACACTTTAACTAATCTAAGAGTGATGATTTGATTGCGCATATTTATAATTTGTAAGAGAGAGCATCATTTAGAAATTTTTAGGAGATAGGATTTTCCAGCATTGCTTTTAAATAAAAGTTTAACATAATTTTACTCGAAAAGTAGGGTTCCTCCATCAAATATAGGTTTCATTCCTAATTGGGAGGCTTTTTCCTTCATTTCTTCATCAGTAGGTTCGATTTCGAAGCGACTAGCAGCATCGAGTATTTTAGGTAAAAGATGAATATCAGAGCTTGTATTGAGGAAAATCTCTTCCCTCTTCAAAACCCAATGAACAGCACGGTCAATATCAGTTTGATCCTCAAAAGGTTCATACCATGTCGCCTGGATCCTTTTTCTATTACCCCATGGACGGCGTGCTAAAGACTTTATTGTCTGAACTGCAATATTTTGGTTATTGCATATTTTTAAAAGGTTTTCAAAGTCTGTTGCATATTTTGGGTCTTGCATCATAATATAGTTATATGGTAATAGAACAGAGTTAAACTCAAAGCGTTCCAAACTCCGAATGTGCATCGAAGCTACATTAAATCCGTGACCTGTTATCCCGATATGTTTTACAAATCCTTGTTCGCGGGCTTCAACGAGAGCTTTCAAAGCCCCATCAGGGCCCATTACTTTTTCCCAACTACTTGGATTTATCAAATTATGGATCTGTATTAGGTCTATTGAAGAAACCTGCAATCGTTTAAGTGATTGTTCTATCTGTTCACGGGTGTCTTGATAGGAACGCCTAAATACTTTTGTGGCAAGGAAAAATTTACTACGGTGTTTCTCCATCCAAGGACCGATACGTAATTCTGATTCTCCGTAGCCAGCGGCTGTGTCAATATGGTTGACTCCATATTTCAGGAGCACATCGAGCGTCTGGTCCGCTTCATCCTGAGTTACATTACTCAGAGCTGCAGCTCCAAAAATAGTCCGTGTACTCAAATGCCCTGTATTACCGAATTTTTGTTTAATGATCATTTTTCTATCTACCAATTATTTCATTCATTTTCTAAAATAAATATTATATCTCTTTTTATTTTACACTTTAGAAATTATAACCTGCATTCATAATTTTTTTATAAATTTCTTTTGCTAAAAGAGTATAATCAGAAGCATTAGGTAAAAGAACATATATCGGGTCATTAAGTTTGGTTAAGTCATATCCTTCCTTTTTCAAGCCTCCTTTTTGGATTTTGAGAGTTGCTGTAGCATCGAATTTCTCTGTGAAACGAATGAATTTTGGCACAGCATATTCAGGTAAAAATTTTTTTAGTAATTCTATAAAACTTCTAAAATCAAAATTTTCTGCGGAATTTGAATTAGTAATAATTGCTGTCATTCCAGCCCGTCCTTCTGTATTTGGAATTTGAACACCATATGCAGTACTTGAGCTTATTTGCTCAAATAGATTAACTACAGACTCTACTTCTTCAGTTGAGACATTCTCGCCCTTCCATCTAAATGTATCACCCAAGCGATCTACGAATTGAGCATGCGCATATCCAATTTCGCGTAATAAATCTCCTGTATTCATATACATATCTCCTTTTTCAAAAACATCGCGAAATATCTTTTTTTCATCAGCCTTTTTGTCAGTATACATATAAAAATACTGTGGATCTAGTTGACCTAAAAGAAGTCCGGCTTCACCTGGTTCAGCTCTGATCATACAACCATTTTCATCCCTGATAGGCTCATCTACATCAATATCATATTTTACAATCGCATATTCTGATCCACAAAAGCCAACAGTACAGTCTAGATTATATCTATTTGCAAAATTTGGACAAAATCTCTCAGTAGCACCGTAAAATTCAAAGATTCTAGGAATTCCGAACCTCTTTTTGAAATCCATCCACATTTCATTACGTAAACCATTACCAACAATTTTTTTCACTTTATGTTTTCGGTCTGTTGGCTTAGGTGGTTGATTGTACAAATATCGGCAAATTTCTCCTATATAGTTAAAGGAGGTAGCTTTAAATTTAATAGCATCATCCCAGAATTTACTAGCACTAAATTTCCTTCGAATCGCCATAGCAGAACCGTGTCTAAGTGCCGCAGCATAAGCTACGTTAATCGCATTTGAATGAAATAGAGGTGTCGTGATATACATTACATCTTTTCGCTTCATTCCGATAACAGTGTCTCCCCAATAAAATGAAGCACCTACAGTATGACCATGTGTTATAATAGCTGCTTTAGGAAGCCCGGTGGTTCCACTTGTAAAGATGTAAGCATACGGATCTTTCGCTTGTAAATGAGCTGAAGTAGGGGGATTTATAGCCTCCTCATTTTTAACAAGTTCATAAAGATTTTTAAATCCTGAAGGGGGATCAATTTCACCTGTATCAGGTAAAAAATAGAGGTGTTTTGATTGTTCTTCAGTTAAATTGAGTTGGGTCCTTGCATCTTCAAATGCCTCAATGAGTTCTTCTCCAATTATAAACACTTTTCCTGGAGCGTGACTAATGCTATGGATTAACGGTTTTTCTCTTTGCTTTGTGTTAATTAAGGAAGATATAACGCCAATTTTTGCTAAACCAACTATTGTAAACATAATTTCAGGTCGATTCATTAGATAAACGATTGCTACGTCTCCTTTTTTCAAACCTACTTTATTAAGAAAGAAATTGGCATATCGATTACACCATTCATTATATTCTTTATGGGTATATTTTTTGTCTTCAAATAGAATGGCAGTTTTATCTGGGTATTTTTGGGCGTGTAATTCTGTACAAAGAGCAATGTTGCTGTTGGATTCAGGTGTCATTTTTAAACCTTCCTCTATTGCTTTAGCCATTCTTCTTCGTTTATGAAGTGCAAACAACCAGGCTCTTATATAGTCTTTTTTTGTCAATAAATATTCATTCTTTGAATTCTTTCTATTTTTTTTCTTGCTCATATACTCAACTCGTCTTCATTAATAGGAAGCTCTCTTTATCAACACTCATTTATTTGCTTTAATTCTATATTGAAAAAAATATTACTTTTCTAAAAAACTCTAATAATATATTAATTAAATGACATTTTTGGAATAAATGAAAAATTTAAAAGAAATATTCAAACTAATTATTTTATTTGAAGTTCGCAAAAAAATATATTGGCGAACAGTTTTTAAATACTTAAAGAGAAATATTTAGCTGAAAATTAAAATAAATAAATCAAGTAGTCTTTTATGAGCGAAGAAGAAAAGTTTAGTACAATAATTCAAGAAATTAAAGAGATTTTTTTAACATTAACTCAAGGGGAACCGAGCCCAGATGATGAAATTGAAGCCCGAGCAGCCCTAATTGAAAAAATTCAAGATTTAAACGAAGTAGATGCCTTTCAAGTTGGAGCAAATATGCGTCTGTTCGAAGATACTCTTACTAAATTGGAAAATTGGGATACGCTTGATTTATGGTTTACAGAGTCAGAATTACCTAAAGAAATTAAAAAAATTATAAATATCACAGAAACATTACCAGTAGTCGAAGAAAAAGAGGAAGTAAAGGAGATATTTAGGAAACAAGCGCAGTCTGATTTGGATTCAGTGAAAATTGATATAAATGAGATTGTTGATAAAGTATCTGATAAATTTAAGGGTGAAATAGATGACCTTAAACAAAAAATTGAATATTTAAAGCATGAATTAGATGAACAAGATAGACCAAAAAGAGTCGTAAAAAAAATTAGGCCTAGAAAAGACGTAAAACTACCTCCACCAAAAATAAAGATACCTGTCATTAAAAAACCTGCTGTGATACCTCAAGTTAAGGGACCAAATAAAATAGAAGTTGAAAAACCCAAAGAAAAAATAGGAGTAAAGTCGATCGAACAAGTTCAGGCAAAAATAGAGAGAGAAATAGAAAAATTAAAACCTACTCCTCCCATTGAGGAAAAACCGAAAATATATGAAGAGATGCAAGAGGAAGCAAAATCAGTTTTAAATATTCTTGAAGAATTAGAGCCTTCTCCAAGCTCCACTCAACTTGAAATAAGTATAGATTCATCTAAAGAACCTACATCAATTTTAGATATACTTGACGAACAAAAAACTGTTCCAAAAGTATTGGAACCAAGCATCGTCGAGGATAAAACTGAACATTCAAAAAAACCTTCAATAATTACCGAGGTTTCTCTTGTCGAAGAAGAATCACAAGAACAACAAAGAACAACACCATTTATTCCTAAAAAGCCGAAAATTACAACTGTAAGTGTAGAAGAAATTGAGACTGAAGAAATTAAGTCAAGTGGAATGGATTTATTTGATGTTTTTTCTTCAGTTGGAAATAAGCCAGTTGAGAAAACCTCAACACCCGTAGAATTACCCAGTTTAGAACCTATAAAAGAAAAAAAGGAGAAAGAAGTTAAAAAGAAAAAGAAAGAAATTGACGCAATGCCTTTCGTTGATTTTGGTTCTGATGAGCCAGAAATAGGTACCCAAGAAGAATCTACTTCAATTAGCTCAGAAGAATTACCTACAGATAAAGATACTCTATATCAAGAATTAATAGCGCTTGAAGGAAGACGATACTCGCTGGAAAAGAACTTTAAAGAGGTAGAAAAGAGTTACAATATGGGATCCATTGACGATTTTGACTATAAAAATCGAAGTGATGATCTTAATAGTAAATTAGATGGAATAACTTCTCGAATTAACAAGATAAGAAGAGTAATAGCAAGCATGTAAAAAATATTTAGCTATTATCAGATTTATCCTATTTTATAAATTGGTGGCATTTTTAGTTTATGTTGCGATGATCTCATCATTTCCTTAACTTTTTCTATGTCGCTTCTATTGAGATCATTTAAATCTAAGTTATAATCTATCCTATATATTATTTCATCTAATAAATCGTATTTCATACCTATTTCTCCCTCGTCTGTTTGACCCTCCCATAATCCTGCTGAAGGTGGTTTATTGATGATATTTTCGGGGATATTCAATTTCGTTGCTATTTCTCTTACTTCACATTTATAAAGTCCTCCTAAAGGTTCGATATCAACTCCACCATCTCCATATTTTGTAAAATACCCTATTGCTAATTCAGATCTATTTCCTGTTCCTCCAATCAAATAATTTCCCTTAGATTGTGCCGTAAAATACCCTGTTACCATCCTTAATCGAGCTTTTAAATTTGCTGTTGCGAGGTTATTTGATTCAATAATATTTGCAGTTATTTTCATAATTTCTTCATAAACAGATGACAAATCAAAGATTATAAATTCTATCCCTAACTGGGATGCTAACAATTTAGCATCACTCAAATCTTTAGGATTTGATAAACAAGGTAAACCCAATCCTATTACGGCATCCTTTCCTATTGCGTTAGCGCATAAAGATGATGTTACAGCACTATCAATGCCTCCACTTATCCCAACAACAATTCCATCAGCATTAGCAGACTTACAATAATCGTTTATCCATTCTTGAATTTCAGAAATTATTCGTTCATAATCTAATTTCCGCATATTATTTTTCAATTATTCTTTTATTTAAAATTCTTTTAATATAATTATTCTAAAAGCTAAGATTAAAATAGAAATTTTAAAATTATAAAATTAGAAAAATCTTCTTAATTAATCAAAGTTTAATATAAACCTAGAGGAATGATATGGTATGAGTGAGGAATTTAAAGCAATCGTAGATTCATCCTACGATAAAGGAACACCTTTTTGGCTTTATACAAGTGATTACATTTTTGGAATGATCCCAACTGATAATGATCGTTGGATTGAGGTTTCCTACACTTTTGAAGAACCAGATGAGCCATTTTTCAAAACCGAAAGAAACGCAGATTTATCATTTCAATTTCTCCTTGAGGAAGTTGAAAAGGGAGTATCGTTTTATGTTGAGGATTTAAAAGTTCCATTATTGAAAGAGTTCACGATTACTCTAGAAGGTAAATCTGGAATTGACAAAATGAATGCTATTATATCTGAGTTAATTGGCAATTCAGCTAAATATTCTGTTAATCTTCCAATTATAAAAAGTAAAGATCAACTTAATAAGTTAAAAGAAAAGGTTTAATACTTAATTGAAGAACTTTGAAAAATTAAATATACAAGTTCTTTCTCTGAGGGTATTTTTTAATAAAAGCCTCATCGACTCTACGACGAAGCTGGTAACCCAGATTTGCATCTTTCTCATTAATTATTTTCTTTATGTAGTCTCCTTTTTCTTGTGAGTATTTTTCTATTCCAGATGCTATAACACTTTTGTTTTCTTTTATTGGAACAACCATCCCAAAGAATCGAAGCATGTCGTTTGGAGACATTTTTTTTCCTACTCTTTCATCAATATCTTTATCAAGATTCCTAACCACTGTACCCATTGACAATGCTGAAAATGGGCTTAATTGTTTTGATTTCAACCAAAAATGATTAGGCTTTTTTGATATGATTGTATCTGAGTTTCCGTCTCTATCTTTTGAGCCTATCACTCTCCAATCTTTTGGGTCATCCTTATATTTTTTCAACATTCGTTTAGCTATAACACTGATTGGGGCAACACCGTAATAATCCTGTTCTTCTTCGTTATCAGTCATAGTCTCTATAATATAAAGTAATAATAACTATAAAAATGTAAAGAAAATACGAGATAAACAATAAAATATTTTAAATTGAAAAATAAAGGTGATAAGTAACAGAAACTTAAAATTTTTGAAGCATAGATTGCATCAAATTCATTTAATTATATATTTTCACAAAAAAATTATGGTTATACTTAGATTATAAAATGGAACAAAATACAAGTTATGATGAGTTCAAAGAATTCATAGGATTGCTTGATAAGAGTATTAAAACAAAAGATTTCCAACAATTACTAAATGTTATCTCTTCAGTTGAAAAATATGAAGAAATCTTTTTAAACAATTATCAAAGACGCAAGAAAGAAGGCGTTTATTATACTGACAAAATTATTTCAGATTTTATAGTTAATGAAGCGTTGCTCCTTTTTCTCAATAAAAACCTTAATCTTAACCGCACAAGTATAATCGAAATTCGAAATATTGAGGAAATTTTTAAATTAAATTCAGATTTTCGGCAAGAAATTAGTGAAATCTTATTAAATGCTACAATTTGTGATCCTGCTTGCGGGTCCGGAGCTTTTTTAATAAGTTCAGCCGATATAATCTTTGAAATAATCAAAAAAATAAATCCAAAAACAAACAATATTAAAATCAAGAAAAAGCTGTTAAAGAATCTATATGGTTATGATATTAATGAATATGCTGTTGAATTATCGATTCTAAAACTATTTCAATGGTACCTTGAAGAGGGGATTACAGATGTTCTAGAAGTATTTTCTCAATTAAAGATAAATATTAAATCAGAAAATAGCCTTATAAAATCAAGTTTGGGTAAATATGGCATAATAATTGGAAACCCTCCTTATGGAAATATTTTAAATAACCATGAAAAAGAAATTCTAAAAGAAAAAAAAATCTTTTATAGAGATATTTACTGCACATTTCTAATAAAGGCTTTAGACTGGACTAATAATATTATTGGCTTCTTAGTCCCAAAAAGTTTTCTTCTAAGGCAAGGATATATTAAATTTAGAAAAGAGTTATTATCAAAAGCTAATATTTTGAAAATCTTTGATATAGGATCAAAATTATTTAAAAACGCTACAAATGAAGTCCAAATAATTCTATATGAAAAAAAGAGCAAAACTTCTAATAGAAATCTAAAAATTTATGACTTTCCTAAAAACAAGATAATTACTTATAAGAACCAAGAAGTAGATTCTCTAAAAATATGTTTTAATATTAAATGTCCCATGAATTTAAAATCTAAAAAACTATATACATATACGTATCAAAAAAATTGTCCATATTGTAATTCAGAAACAATTGAACTAAATCGTATAAGAATTAAGGCAAATCCCTCTTCTTTTAAACTGATTAGCAAGATTGAAAAGAAAGGAGATCTAAATTATCTTAATCCTATAACCTTCCCCAAACTAATTAGGGGTGAAGAAGATAAAGGCTTAATCTTAATTAAAGAAAAACTGAGACATGATACTAGTGGCTCTTGTTTCTTCCTTAATGCCCGGAATGATTTTAATTACTATTATATAAACCGAAATAAATCTGTTGATCTTGAAGAACTTAATGCTAACGTTTTAAAGGGTAATAATTTCGAATATTATAACTCTCCAAAATTATTAATTAAGCACAATAACATAATCCCTGAAACCATTTATACCAAAGATATTGTATGCTTTACCTCCTCGGTTTATTCATTACTTCACGATGATAACAAAGAATTAAAATTCTTAAGTTCTATTTTGAATTCTAGTTTAATGCAATTTTATTGCATTTATGCTATTAATAATCAGAAAGATACAACAATTAACTTAAATCAATACATGATAAGACACCTTCCAATCGTAAAACCACCTGAACAATTAAAACTAAAACTCGCTGAGAATGTTAAGATCACAAATAAATTATTCAATGATAATAATGGTGCTATAAATCAAAAAATTCGTCAAGTAGTAAAAGAGATTGACGACTTAGTATTTGACCTTTATTCAATTTCAGAAGATGAAAGAAAGATAATTATCTCTGATATTAAAAAGCGAATTAGGTTTTTCGAGAATGTTTATAGTTAATATTCATCTGATTTTAAATTACCTCTTCTAAATCTCTCTTTCACCAAACCTAACAAAAAATAAGCGAAATATCCCAATATTATACCCAATGTATCAAAAACAATATCATAAAAATCAAAATACCGATAAGGCACAAAATATTGATGGACTTCATCGAGAAATGCATATAAAATTGATAGAGATATTAAATATTCAGTTTTTACTTTAGGGAATAATCCAAAGAAAATTAAAAAAGATAAAGCTCCGAACTCACAGACATGTAATATAGGATTAAGAAATAATGATGTAACTTTAGAAGGTGTTGTTGAATATGGATTACTTAAAGAGGAAAAATAAAAAATAATAATAGCCAATGTTACTGCGGGTAATAATTTTAGGATATCTTTATATTTCCAACTCCGTCCCTTATTAAACATTATCTAAGTACTCCTAGAGCTTAAAATGAAAAGTACATATATTATCACCCAGCCCCATAGCTTTTTCTCTTTCAAAAGTAATTTTTGGATTGAAATCTTCAAAGGCAGCTTTATAAAAAGGAAAACACATATTTTTGCATATTAAAGGTATTTTATCATGACGATTTTCATTTCTATCCATTGAGGCTTTATAGGGGCATTGCTTTACCTCTATAATAACTTCTGATTCTGAGATCCTGTTGACTTCATATTTCCAACCCTCTATAGACCATCGAAATGTAATAATTTCAATTAAATCGCTCAATGAGCTTGTATCTATATTCAAATATTTCTTAAGTCTTCGTATAATAATTTTAAAAAGTCTTGTCCAAACAGTAACATCTATTTTTAAAGCGGTTTCCCACCCAACTTCCTTTTCAGCTTCTAGCATCCAAAGACCATCCAATGTCACGAAATTTCTTTCATAATAAAACAACTTATCAGCATCAGTAACTTTTTTCATAATATCATCCTAATTAGTAAATCCTAACGATAAATAAAAAAATGAATTAATATAATAAATAGTAACTTTATTTTAATAAACCACTGATTATCTTAACAATATAAAACATTACGTCATGCTAATTGATTATATTGCCTAATGTCTATAAGCCTAGTTATTCTATAGTAAGATTAAATAAACGCTTAGCATTATTAAAAAAAATATTTTCATAGAAGTTTCTAGGCAGGTTTAGACTTAACAACCCTTTGGTGGAAAGATTATATTCATACGGTATATTTGGAAAATCTGAGCCAAATAAAATTCGATCCTGGTAGGAGGTTAAGTCATCTGGTTTGGGACGTTTAGCCTTCCTTTCAGGGAAAATATTATCTGGAATATATATCATCGTTGTATCCAAATAGAGATTCTCATACTTATCTAATAATTTTAAAAACTTGTTATATTCGAACGCACCCATATGAGGGATAATTATATTCATATTAGGATATTTTTCTATGAACTTTATGAAATTTTTATATCCTACATATTCGTTTCTATACGGGGCGGTTCCTATATGGACACAAAGCCATTTTCCTCTGTCAAGAATTAGGTCATATATTTCATACATCCTTTTATCATCCAAATAAAAATTCTGAACAAGGGGTTGAATTTTAATACCATAAAAATCATAATTATCGAAGACTTTTTTTATATATTCAACCCGATCTTTATCTTCGGGCCAAACGCAACCGAAACGTATAGCTTTTTTATGTCGTGTACAAAATTCATTTACCCATTCATTTATGTAATCTGCTACTCCTTTCTTATGAGCATAATTATATGTAGTAAAAGCCTTAACATTGTGATTTTCCAAAAATTGCACTAATTCTTCTGGGGATTGCTTATAATTAATAGGCCAACCTTGAAGATTACCCTTTCCATCTGTTTTTTCAAAAAAATCCCAGATTGCCTTAAATATTTGAGGTGGGAAAAAGTGGCAGTGGGCATCAATAAAATCAAAATCTTCACGTGTATAAAGCATCAATAAGAAGAATTTAAAGAACCTTATAAAATTTTAAATTTAATAAGTTGAGAAATTTACTTGAAGGTTTTTTAGTTTTTTTATTGAATCTGGTAAGGTTGGGGAAGTATTCCTTCCGATGCAAAGTGTTTTAAGCGATTTCAAGTTGGTTATAGCTTCTGGAAACGCTTTTAGATATGTATTCTCTAAATCTAAAATTCGTAATGATTTTAATCGTTTTATAGACGGGGAAATTGATCTAAGCTTGTAGTTATTAATTATTAATACTTTAAGACTTTGCAAATAACTGATATTTTCAATAATTGAATCTGAGCCACAACCATGTAGGTACAGCTCTTCTAAAGATGCTAGGTTTCGTATTAAAGGAGTAATTATGTTTTTTCTAAAAAAATCGTTTGAAAAAATTATCAGTTTTTTAAGAAATGGAAAATTCTGCAACTCTGTTGGATATTCTCGAATTCCACATTTTAAACAAATTTCTTCTTCTCCTGTTTGAAAATCGTACTCAAAGTTAGGATCATTTGACTTAAGCATTTTACGCATCATAAAGAGTTTTTCTTTCTCACACCCTTCACAGTAGTTTGAATCAACTAACACTATGGTATCAACATGATTATTTTTGGTGCTAAACATAGCCGAATTACGTTGACTATAGAAGTTAACTTTTTCTCTTGCTTCATAAATTTGGATAGAATGCTTGTAAACAAACTTAACATCAATTCTTCTCTCCATATTTCTTAGTGCTTCAGCTTCCCTTACAGGAATCATTACTCCTCTGAAATCTGTATCTAAATAGTGAATATAATTCTCTTCTTTTAGAAATTCTACAACGCTCGGGTGTCCTGAATCATATCTTTTTTGTATTTCCTCTTTAAATGCATGTTTCGCAATAGGATCTCCCGCCTTTGCTAGTGCATTTAACAATGGAAATGCTAAATTTCTATGAAGAAGACGGCTATCATAATTATTTTCTGCCCAAACTTGAATATTAGAGCAATGTCCCCAAAATTCGGTCTCTGGAGGGATGTCTATTTTTGGTTGATCATTTATTTCAAGAGAATTGTCTAATCGCTCTGCAGCTTCATCAATTGATTCAACATCATCAAGTTCTGTTATCTTTTTTACCGGAATTTCTAATAAAAAAAATTTACATTGATTAAATAATCGAGACTTTATGTAGATATTGGTAATCCCTTCTTCCAACATTAACGTTATGTAGTCATTAACCTTGAATTCTTTAGAGGACATCAATTTTTAAATTATAATTCTTGTCTTATAATAATATAGGTTATCTTAAAATATAAAATTTAAACCTAAGCAGATTCCAAAAAAATTTAAAATTTAAAATTGTTATATTAAAATCAACATTAGGAAAAAGGAATTCAAATTAAACTCGAATTGTATAAAAATAAAGTGAGAAAAAAATTTTTGAATTTAATCTTTAACTTTTCTCAAAATCACACTGAGTTCCGTTTTTAGCAAATCTCTTATTGCTACACGGATGACTTCCGAACGATTTGGATATAAGTTCATGTTGACCAGTTCTTCAATTCCGGATAAATACGCCTCTGGAATGTGGCAAGTAATTAATTTGATGCGTTTTCACCTCAAATAGTCTTCTTTTATTAGTTATTTAGGAATTAAACATGTTTCGTTAATGTTTTGAAGCTTACAAAGATATATAGTTGTATATAATACCACGGTAATACAGAAGAAATTTTAATGATTTACTCTAAAATTTAGGATAAAAATAAAATAAAATAAAATAAAAACAAAAAAATATTAATTATTCGCTTTTACTCTGCCTTCGTTGGTAGATTAAGTAACCTGAACTTCAAAAAAAATATAAGTGGATTTATAATAAACCTCAAGATAATTCATATTGGGATTTGTTGTCATAAAATTGAAGACCTCAGTAAAAAATACAAAATTGAGTGTGTGAATTGCTTTCATCACGGAGGATTTAAAAACAAATCATGATTTATTTATCTACTTTCTTTAAAACTAGCAATTATGCTAAAAAGTATTATAAAAAAGTTTAGAATTAGAAAAAGAAAGTTAAAATTAGAATAAAAATATAAAAATTGATGTAAAAAATATGTCAGAGACAATAATTAAACTGGAGAATTTAACTAAAAAGTTCGGAAAATTTACTGCTGTAAATAATATTAATCTTGAAGTGCGCAGGGGTGAAATAATTGGACTAGTAGGGCCTAATGGTGCTGGAAAAACAACGACTATAAAGATGATTGCTAAAATTTTAAGGCCAAATTCAGGAAGAATCTTAATTAGAACAAATCATGGTACTTAGAAGATTTACAGAAAGTTTCTGCGACAGTCACACAAATGGGATTTTTAATTGATATCCCTGAATTTTACAAAATGACTGCTTATCAACTGCTTAAATATTTTGCTAAACTTCAAAATTACCCTAAAAATAAAATAAATGAAAGAATCGATTGGCTTTTAGCATTTTTTAAACTTACTGAATGGAAGCATGAAAATGTGAAAAAATTTTCCAAAGGCATGAAACAGAAAGTAGGTCTTATTCAAGCGATTATACATGATCCAGAGATTATAATATTAGATGAGCCACAAACTGGTTTAGACCCATTAGCACGTGTTGATATACGGAATGGTATAAAAGCACTTCAATCCCAAGGTAAAACTATTTTTGTAGCATCACACATGTTATATGAAATTTCTGAAATATGTGATAAGATTGCCATGATTAACCGCGGGGCGATAATTGGATTTGATACAGTCGAGAATTTAGCAAGTGCTTTAAAAACAAGTGAAGTAATTTTTGAAGTACTTGAGTCTATTACACCACATGAATTAGATCCATTACTAAGTCGTTTAACCGAAAAACTCAATCCCTATTTAGACAAGGACTTAGATCCTAGTGTTTCTAAGATTCCTATAAAATATTATCCTGAAGAAAAAGAATTAAAAATTTTTTATGATGGAAAAAATAAATCAAAAGGAGAAATTTTGAAAATACTTATTAAGGAATTCGAATCAGATTTTACAGTGGTTTCATATACTCAAGAAAAAACATCTCAATTAGAAAGAGTTTATACCCAAATGGTAAAAGATAATGAACCTGAACCAAACATTCAAGATGTTAAAATTAAGGAAAAAAAAAAAAAATTTAGACTAAGAAAAGGCCAATTAAAAGGAGAGATCAAAAAATGAGAATTAATCAAGAATTATTAATTGGACTAAAACCAATCTATAACACGATTACATTTGAAATCAAAAAGCAGAGAAAAAAATTTTTTGCTTTTTTAGTACTTATAATCATGGTTTCTATTGCAATTGCTGTTATAACTGGATTTGTTCTACCGGATACAAAATTGGATTTTTTTTTCACATCTTTAGTTTTTATCATATTCTTAGAAGATTTTGCTGCTTGTTTGTTTTTCTCGGCAATAATTTGCTCTGAATTTGATAAAAAAACGGGTTATATCGTTTTTCCTAAAATAAATAAATATAAATTGATACTCGGTAAATATCTCGGAAACTTAATTTTAGTTATTATTCTAATAACATCTTACTACATAATACTTGGACTTTTAGGACTTTTCTATTATGGGGGAGAGACTAGCATCCGACTTTTTTATTCCTATCTTATAGCGTTATTATATTTAAGTACTTTAAGCAGTTTTGTTACATTTTTTAGCTCATTTTTAAAATCTGTGAATGGTACAATTGTTATTACTTTTATACTTCTTCTACTCGGATTTCTGATGATTGATCAGATTATCACATTAATTTTTGCTGAAAAATTTGAACCGCTTTACTCTTTAGCTTTCTTAGGTAATCTTATATTTAACATACTTGCAGATCCATTTCCAAATCCTCGATACGACAAAGTTCCCTTTGATCCAATGAATCCTGATGCGGGTTCAATGGTTCAGTGGTTAACGCCTAGTATTGGGGTGGGAATTACAATGCTGATCTTGTTTACTGTGCTTTTCTTTACACTCGCAGCACTACTATTCAAAAGAAGACAATTGTAGAAAAATGAAAAATAGGCAGTTCATGAAATAAATATTTTTTTTCATGAGATGGCAAAATCATCTCAGTCTTTTTTTTTTCTCAAACGATAAGTTGAAAAACCAATAAACAGTAAATTAAAAAATATAAAAAAAATATTATTATTTGGGGTGCTTTAGAAGTAGTGTCTCTGCGCGCTTCTAAAACGCTCCGCCTAAAATTTTAATGTATTGATTAACTTTCACTTATATTTATATTCTTGGGGGATTTCTTACCAAATGTTACCTTTAGGAGCCCATTAGCCATTTTTGAGACTATTGTATCCGTATCTGCATCAGCTGGTAAAGGAACATCCATGTTTACATCAATAAATGTAAAACCTTTCCAGAAGTTTGGACCACAGCATTCATGAGGTGATTCCTGTTCCTTTTCTCCCTCCTTTATATTTTCCTTTTCAGGGATCTTCGGGCTCTCTGCCTTAATATTAAGATATTTATTAATTAGAGAAACCTTAACTTCTTCTTTAGTGCGACCAGCTAAGGGTACAGTAATCAAATAGCTATCTCCAAGGTCTTCCACATTATGTGGTATATGACTTCCCATAAAACCTCTCATAAAATTTTTTGCTAAATGTTTCATTTTATGCAGTTGTTGAGGATTAAATGGAAAACAACCAACCATCCCTACTCGTCCATGGTGTGAGCCATGCGGGCTTTCTTGACACATATTTTTATACCTCTTTTTTTTAATTTTTTTATTTTATTAAATTTTTTTTTGTTAACAATTTAAGAATAGAAGTCATCATCGTAGATTTCAATAGGTTTAGATTTTTCTTTGCGTTCCTTCTCAATATTAGCTAGTATTAATTTGTATCTAGCGATTTGATTATCAATTATTTTTATTCTTTGGTTAAGTTCAATTCTCGAAGTCTCAAGTCTATTTACAACATTTTTAATATGTTGTTGATTTTTGAGAGTTAAATCATTTTCATCAATTTCTATATGCCTGTGGTGGGGGAAACTACAAAACATTGTTTCCACGTTTCTTTTGACTTTTGGAAGATCTCCAATGAGAGTAAAAATGGATTCCATAAAAGAATGCATACTAGGATAAATATTATTACTTAAAGCATTTTTAAGAACTTCCTTTCCTTCTTTTGTTATATGATATCCTTTTTTGAGACGTTTTGTACCATCTATTTCTTCAATCCGAACTAATACTTTCTCTGCTAAACTCTTTAATATTGGGTATATAGATCCTGCGGTGCCTCTCCATAATCCTCTTGGTTTACTAGCTATTTTTTGAATTATATCATATCCAGTAATTCCTGCATTATTTTTAATTATCTTTAGGACTAATATCTCTAAACCTGTTATTTCTCCTGTTCTATGTTTACTAAAAATTGTAATCACCTAAAATAATAATATATCGGTTTCGATATATAAACTTGTTGGCTGTTCATAATATATTAAGGATCAAAATTTTGTATTAATAATTATGCCGATTATAGGAGTAGATGTTGAAAAATGTTCTAATTGTAAAGAATGCATAGAAGAATGCCCTACTAAAAATTTTAGCATGGAGGAAAAACAAGAACATATAGTTTTTGATGGTTCAAGATGTATTCTCTGTGGACATTGTATAGCTGTTTGTCCGGAAGATGCGATAAAGTATGATAACATGAAAGATACCACCTTTATTTTTGAGGGAAATAAAGATCCAAGTGAACTTATTTCATATGAAGCATTGCATAATTTTTTACGCGCTAAAAGGTCTATTAGGCAATATAAACCTAACAAGGTTCCTAAAGAAATTATCGGTAAAGTTATAAATTCTATGAGATATGCCCCAACAGGAGCAAATATGCGTAATTTGAAGTGCTTAATATTTTCTAATGATAATAAAAAAAAGATATTAACAGATTCAATTATAAATGCATTAGAATCAGGAGAAGTTAGAGAGAGTTTTAGAAAAAGGCAAGAAAAAGGATTAGATCCTATTTTTTATAATGCCCCTCATGTACTTATTTTCTATTCTAAAAATCCTTGGGACACTCTAAATGTCACTATCGCTATGACATATGGTATGTTAAGTGCTCAATCTTTGGGTTTAGGAAGTTGTTGGATTGGATTTGCTCATGGAATCTTACAAGATCATCCAGAAATAAAGAAAAAGTTCACAGGGATTGAGACTTATGTTCTAGGTGTAATGACCCTTGGATATCCTGCAGTGAAATATTTCCGAGCTCCTCCTCGACCACCAATAGAAGTTAAAGAAATTTAAATTTGTATTAAGCCTTTAATTTCTATTCTCAAAAAAGATCTCTTAATAAAGTAAAAGATTACGTCGAGTATAGCCTTTAAATAGTAAAATTTTAACAAGAAAAAAGAAAAAACATTTTTTTATACAGAGAGAGCTTGCTGAAACAAATTTTCAGCATGTTCTAAAACTAGAATGTTAATTGCTGGAAAAAAACTGGTGAGTAAGTCAATGTCTAATACAAAGCTGCTGCCACGATTAAACATCACTATTATCCCATAGGCTCCTTGTCCAGTTTCATTGATAAACATGCTTGCAAGGAAACCTGGAACAGCTCCATCATGCCCTTGAAGCCCCTCTTCGGAAATAAACCACCCTAGTCCATAGCCAGCCTTTTCAGATCCAGGAAGCGATACATGTTTTTCATGCATTAATTCAATACTTTCAGGATTCAGTAATTGAAATCCATTATATTCACCTTGGTTCATGTGAGCAATCATAAATTTAGCTAAATCTGGTACTGTACTTCTTAGTGAACCTGATCCCTCCATGCTTAAATTATAAAGAGGTATATCAAAATTAGTCTCATTGATCCGTTCATAAGGAATAGCATTCTTTCCAGTAAAATCTAAGTAATTATATCCGCTACTTGTCATATTCAATGGATTATGGATGTGTTCATGGACATAATCTACCATTGACTGATTAGAAACTTGTTCAATTAAATACCCGAGCAACTCAAAACCTACATTAGAGTAGAGAAATTCTGTTCCCGGTTCTGAATACCAATTTTGGTAATGGTAAAATGGACCTTTAGGATTTAAAGAACCGTTTAGGAACTCTCCTAGAGAGGGTTTAGGATCCCAATAAGTAATGTTTAAACCCAAGTCCAATTTCTCATTCCACCATTCAATTGTTTGATTGTCGAAGATCCATAAAAGAGAGTATGAGAACTGTCTTGCTAATCCTGCTGTGTGAGATAAAAGCATACGGATTGTTATGGGGGTACTTGAATAGTTTGGGTGTTGTATTTCAAACGGGATATAGTTGTCGATCTCATCATCTAAATTAATCAAATTACTCTCATTGAGTTGAAGTATTGCAGCTGCTGTAAATGTTTTGGTGATTGAACCAATCATATATACTGTATCTAAATCAGGTTGTTCACCAAAACCATTAGCCCAAACAAGGCTATCATTGACAACAATCCCTGTGGCTAATGAAGGAACCTTAAATTCTGCCATCAAATCTCGAATCTTAGACTCAAAAGATTTTTGGGTAGGATTAATATGAGTAATAATAAAAAAAGAACCAAGTCCAGTAGTTACAACTCCAACAGCAATAATCAATACAACGATTAGTTTTTTATTAATTCTCATTTTCATATGTTTTCCATTTCACTTATAAATTGTAAATTCCTCCCAATTTATTTAAATTTTTATAGGATTTAAAACAAATCATCCTAAGTCTCCAAAAAACGAGACTAAATCGAGAATTTATTCATAATTAATACTAATAATCCGAATCAATAATATCTTAGTGTTATCTAAATAACCTATAGAAATATATGAAAGAGCGTGAAATGAAGCTTTCACGATCAATATTATGTTTAAAATAGTTATTAAAAAAAAAAATAATAAAATTAATAGAAAAAAAATAATTTATCTTTTTATTTTCGCTTCTAACTTTGGCATTCTCATTTCTTTTAGCTTTTTTATTGCTTTTGACTTTTTCTTTTCTTTTGGTTTTTTTAATTCTCTTTGCTTCTTCATCGCTTTTGATTTTTTTTCTATTGGAGCATTAGATTGATTTTGCGTTAAACTATTTTTTAAATCTTCAGCTAGGACTCCTAATTTATTAGCTGTAGCGGAAATCTCTTCCATTGATGCTGTTTGTTCTTCCGCTGATGCACTAATTCCTTCTATGGAACCGGTGGTGGATTCAATTCCACTAAGAATTTCATTAATTTTAACGCTTGTTGTGCTAACAGAATTTTTTGATTCTTCAGCAAGTTTTCTCACTTCATCTGCCACAACTGCAAACCCTCGACCATGTTCTCCAGCACGACCTGCTTCTATACTTGCATTCAAAGCCAGTAAATTTGTTTGTTCAGAAATACTTACTATTATATCCAAAATTCTTTTAATCTCATTTGAAGATATTAAAATATTTTGGCTATCATTTGCGACATCTTGAGTTGTCGAAGCAATCTCTTCTGAAGAAGCATTAACCTCACTCGCACTTGCAGCTAATTCTGTAGCCATATTTGCTACATTGACACTTGCTTGAGAACCTATATTTAGTACGTTTTCCATATTTGATGTTATCCTCACAATCCCTCGCACAGTAGGAGTTGCTATAACAATTCCAAGAGTAACACAAGCTCCAAATGATATTATAGTGACAATATAAGATATTAAAACCCCTATCTGAGCAGCTTTTATTTCTTGGTTTAGTTCGATATCAGAATCAATTTTTATTGTTATTAAATCCTCAGATAATTCTTCATAATCTAATTCAATGTCAGTTAATAGACTGTTTATGTGATCTTTCATGTCAAAGATGCCCTCCTCTCCTACCACCATGGCAGTGAAATTATGGTGAAGTGTTTCAATTTCATCAAGTTTATTTATTATTGTGGTGTTTCCTGTGTAAAATGTATTTATATTATCTGCTATACTATCAAAGGCTTCCACAGATTCATTAAATTCTAAACCTGTCTCATCACAGATTTCTTGTAAATATTCAAATTCTAAATAAATCTGCTCACTAAGGTAAACTTTCATCATAGTTGCATTTAATTTCATTTGAAAATTATCAATCAATCCAACCAATTCATCGATTAAAACATCTACCTGTTCACGAATTTCAACACTTTCATTTAACTGTGTGTTTATTTCTTCAGCATGAATGATAATTCCGTGATCACTGCAAGTAATATCATCGATTATACAATCAAAACATTCCCTAATACACATAAGTTCATCAACATGTTCTCGGTCTAATTCTTCTAATAGATCTAAAGATGAATTAAAAATTTCAGCATGCTCCAGAATATGATCAATAATTGTCTCATTTCCGACATGATGAGACTCTCCTACACCATAAATAGACTCATAAGTTTCTCGAATAATCAACTCCGCTTCGTATAGCATTTTGTCTATGGTTTCCATTCTAACCATATCTTGTTCAGTAAAATCTTCAATATATCCATTCAGAGTACTTATTTGAACCATACCAATAATACCAATTCCAAAAGAAAAAGCAATAAGAATAGCAAATCCAAATGTCATTCTCTTTTTAATATTCATAAAACAAAACCTTCTAACTTTTTTTACATATAAAAATATCTTTGTTATAAAAAAAAGGTAATTTTAATAATTTAGTTATAAAACTTATATTTAAATTATCGTTTTTACATAAAAAGGGAAAAAAAAAGCTAAAATTTCTTAAACTAAAATCACAAACATGTTGAAATTTGAAAATTATTTAACTTTAAGGCTTTCTAATTAAGCTTATCCAAAATTTTGAATATAAATAATTATCTATAGGTAATTTTTTTTAGAATTGTATTTTGTTTCATAATAATAATGAGCAAAAAAAGGAAATTAAATAATATTAAAGGAATCTTATCTGATATAGACGGTACCCTTTATTTTAAAGGAGCTCCGATTCCTGGAGCTGTTGAAGCTCTTATAAAGCTTCGTGAAAGAGGATTAAGATTTCTCTTTTTTACCAATACTGATAGTAAATCACCTAAAACAGTCTTAAGAATATTACAAGAATACGGATTTCCTATTGATGAAGAGGAGATCTTTACGCCAATTATTGCATTAAAAGAGTTTTTGTCTAAATACCCAAGTAGAAAATCATTTTTTGTGACAACTGTGGAAGTTGAGAAGGAATTTGAGGGTTTTCCGAAAATAAAAGGCTCTGAAATACCGGATTTTGTAATTATAAGTGATTTTCATGACAATTGGGATGTGCACCGTTTAAATGAAGCATTTAAATATGTGTTAAAGGGTGCAAAACTCCTTGGAACGCAAGGCAATTGGTATTATCTTGATAGTAAAGGCGAACCAGTTATAGATACTGGATCATTTGTCCATATGATTGCTAAAGCAGCTAATGTTGAACCAATAATTTTCGGTAAACCATCAAAGGAATATTTCCTACAAGCATTAAAAAAGACAAAATTAAAGCAAGATGAAGTTCTAGTAGTTGGAGATGATATTGAATCTGATATTCAAGGAGCTATAAATGCGGGGATTAAGGGGATATTAGTAAGAACTGGTAAAGGACAATTCTTTGAATCTTATAAATCTCAAATAAAACCCTTTAAAATAATTGATTCTTTTAGTTCTTTAATAAAATTCTTCTAAAATGAGATATTAATTAATGAGTTTCACTTATGATATATTACAATATTTAAAAGATATATAGTCCAATTTCTATTATTCTTTTTATTTATCTGAGTAATTTGGTTTAACAAGAACATTTATATATTTTACATCTCGTATGTTTCGTAGAAACTTAATTTAATATAAAAATGAGATGCATAATTCATGGCATTAACTAAAAAAGAATTTAGTGTACGAGATCTCGTAATTGATGATGAGTATGGGACAATCGACTCAAATGCGACAATTCAGGCTGCTGCTAAAAAGATGAAAGAATTGGGTGTTCCAGATTTGGTAGTGGTTGAAGGAGAAGCACAAAAAGTTCTTGGTGTTATAGCTGATTTTGATATCGTTCAGAATGTTGTTGCTGAAGGGAGTGATGCTAATACAGAGAAAGTTATTTCAACCATGTATAAAATTACTCCGGTAACATTAGATACACTTGTTACTGAGGCATTTACAAGAATGCGTAATTTAAATGTAAATGTTGTACCAGTAATTGAAAACGAAAAACTTATAGGGGTGTGTACAATTCATGACTGTTGGAGTTTCATTCCTGATCAAAATGTGGATGAAATTGGGCTTATTCCTGTAAGAAATACAAGAGTCGCAGAATTCTGGTTTGCAAGTGTTTGCGCGATATTAGCCTTCACTCTGGGAATTCTTTTACCTCTAGCTGGTATTTTTGGCTATTTTACAGGAAACCAACTAGATCTCATGAGTTTACTCGGGATTGGACCTGTCGGAGGAAAGGTAACGTTCCATTTATTTGAGGCAAGAGGAGTAGGTATCATAGTACCTTTCCTTGATTTATTCGCCAAAAATGGAGCAATATGGCTAGTAATTGATATATTTAGTATTTTAATGTTAATATTTGGTATAATCGGGTTATTTTCGATCGTTTATGCTAGTTTCTCTGATACTAGAAGCTTACAAACAGGTTGGATTATAAGGACAGTAATACCTGGATTGGCTGTTTTCTTCATGGCTTTTGAATGGATTTTGTTTGGGATTGCTTTTGCAATTACTACTCCTCAACCTGATATAGCAATCGATGTTATTGGATTGGTGATGTCAATTTTTTCAATGGTTTTACTTTTATTAGCTATAAATCGAGACTATATATTTCGAGAAAAGGAAACTCCAAAAGTTGCAGCAAGTGAGGTGTCAGGATAGAAAATGCCGAGAGGCGGTGGAGGTCGGGGTGGTGGATTTCGAGGTGGCGGATTTGGGGGCGGTGGATTTCGGGGTGGTGGATTTCGAGGTGGCGGATTTGGCGGAGGATATCGAAGTGGCGGAGCTCGTAGTAGCGGAAGACCCTTTGGAAGAACTGGTGCTACACGTATAACATCACGTTCTCCAAGAGGACCTTACTCACATGGTTATTATAGACCACATCGCAGGTATTATCGACCTATGTGGTGGTATCATAGACCATGGTATTATAGATGGTGGTATTCTCCTTGGTGGGCAGGACATTATTATCGACCTTGGTATTACTCTCCTATGTATATTGGTGGAGGAATATTATTTATAATTATACTTGCGTTAATCATACTTCCTGTAGCAGGTGTTGTGTTATTGTTTCCCTTTAGTGATGCTGATGCAGAGGGTTTCGTAAATTACCGCTCTACTGAAACTTTATATTTTAATGAATTTTGGTATGAATATGAATATATTGAAAGTGGAAATGAAATAAATTATTCTGTTCAATCTTCACTGGTTGATATCACTTTTGCTATTTGGGATCGGCCTTTTGAATCCCTTGATAAAACAACAGAATTTATAGATGTTTTAGATTCATTTAGCGTTCCAGCTGATTGGAGAGTGTATGAATGGTTGTTTTTAAGACCAGGATCGTCAATTACATACGATTTTAATGCTTCAGGGCAGATTGATTTCTTCATTGCTGATGGAAATGAATTTGAAATTTGGGATCAATATGGACCTAATCCCGCTTTTTACATAGAGAATACAGTTCAAGGCAATGGAACTTTTGAAGTAAATGTTGCTCATGATTATTTTGTTGTATGGTATAATGATGGAGTTTCGTCAGTTAATATTGATTATACAATAAATTACACTGCAACAAATATAATAGATTTTAGTAGCACATACGAAACTCAAGAAGCTGTAGATATAATACTTCCAGATACTTTTTCAGTTCCTCATTCAGGAAATTGGTACTTCTTTGTTTATTTTGATCCAATGAATGTACCTCCTCCTGATGCATCAACAGAGATTAGGTTTGATGTGACATATGATACTGGAGTAACTTCAAAAGAGAGATGGCTTGATATTCAATGGATCTTAATCATTATCTTAGGAGTTGTCATCATTCTGTTGATTGCTGTTTTAATAGCAAGGAGAGGTCAAAAAAAATTGAAGTTAAAATCACCGACAGAGCCTACTCCAAAGGTATCACCATATAAAAAAGTCACGAAAGAAGTAGGAGTAGAAGAAGTAAAAGAAGTAGCTAACTGTATACGATGCAACGCTCCAATGAAACCTACAGCAAAATTCTGTACTCAATGTGGTGGAAAAGTAGAAGGAAGAAAAATCGGTGGTACTTCAGTGACTACTCCTGCAGAAGCTAAAACTTGTTCTCTCTGTGGCAGTAAGCTTTCAGGAACCGAAAGTTTCTGTAAATGGTGCGGTACTAAAATAGAAAATTAGTTTTAAATGTTAAATTTTTTTTCTTTTTTTTATATTATATTTAGAAAATATTAGACATTTCCGTCTGTTGTCTGAGGACCGTCATTATTCGTGGAAGGTGCGTAAGTTCCTTTTATTTCATTAAGATCTACTGTCATGATGGTGTGAGATGTATGTTTCCTTTCAAACTTTTTAATGTCGACTTGATTTATTGGATTATCAGGATGAATGACCATATACTCGCGACATTTGATGCATGCTCTTGCACGAACCATTCTCTTAATCACCTAAGGATCTAACATTATATTTAAACCACATAAATATTTCAAAGTTTTGGTTTTTTTTAAAAATGTTCTTGAAGAACGAACAAGATAAACATAATTTTTAACAGATTTTCATAAATGAATTTGATTTAAAATCTTCGATATGATTAAATATCCATTAAGTTGGGTATTGTAGAATCGTATAATCTCTTGATCTTCACTAGGTCGAGTTTAAATTGTTTTGATTTAATTCCACTAATTATAATTTCTGGTTTTGAAATTAGTATACCAATTTTTTTAATATCTATCTTAAATTGTGTAGCAAGATCAACTATAAGATCATGATCTTTTGGATTTGTTTCAATAACAAATCTGCCAACTGTTTCACTAAACAGAAATTCATCATCTCTTAATTTTTTGTCATAACAATTAGTAAAATCAAGATTTGCTCCTAATTTATTTTTAAAACACATCTCTGCAATTGTGATTACAACACCACCTTTATTTACATCGTGATTTGCTTTCACAAGATTTCGATTATATAATTCAAAAAGAAATTCCCATATGGCTTTTATTTTCTCTTCATCTACAGTTGGAGGAACACCACCTTCAATATTATGGATGACAGAATGGTATTCTGATCCTCCTAATTCCGCTTTAGTTTCTCCTATTAGGAAAATATCATTACCTACATCTTTAAAAGGAAGAGTTATAATGTTTTTTTCGCCTTCTATGATACCCACTATCATAATCATAGGTGTCGCTTTAATTGCAGTTTTTTTAACTTCATCTTCATTATAAAATGATACATTGCCACCTACAATTGGAATCTTAAAAGTTCTGCAAAAGTCATTCATACCGTCTACAGCTTTAGAAAAATACCAAAATGATTCAGGTATTTCAGGATTCCCAAAGTTACAACAATTTACCATTGCCATGGGCTTTGCTCCATTTGCTATAACATTCCCGCATTCTTCAACTAGAGCTCCTTTAGCACCTTCATAAGGGTCTAAATAACAATGTTTTGAATTCACACCTACACTTGCAGCAATAAATTTATCGGTACCTATTATTCTAAGAATACCTGAATCTCCTTCGCCACATTTTACAACAGACCGAATTCCAACTTCATGATCGTATTGACGGTAAACCCATTCTTTACTACAGATGTTTTCTGAAGCAATTAATTTATAAATAATTTCATCTAAACCTAAAGAAGGTTTAGGTGTTTTTTGAGATAATAAGTCCTCTAAATAATCTGGTTTTTTTTCTTCCCGTTTAAAAGTTGGGGACTCTGAAAGAGCTTTTGCCGGCATGTTTACAACCAAATTTTCTTCATCAAATACTTTAAGTACTTTTGAATCATCTGTTCTACCGATAACAGCAAACGCCATTTCATATTTTCTAAATACATCAAGAACGGTATCTAGCCCTTCAGGTTTAACAATAAAAGCCATTCGTTCTTGTGATTCAGAGAGCATTATTTCATAAGAGGTCATTCCTGGTTCTCTTGTAAATACTTTTCTTAAATCTACCTCTGCTCCTGTATTTCCATCACCAGTTAATTCGCTTGTTGCACAAGTTAACCCTCCTCCTCCAAGATCTTTTAATCCTCTTACAAAACCAGTCTTTACTGCCTCCAATGTTGATTCAATAATCATCTTTTTGGTAAATGGATCACCAATCTGAACTGCGGGCCTATCTGCTTCTGACATTTCTGTTAGAGTGCGAGAAGCAAAAGTTACCCCATGTATTCCGTCTCTTCCTGTGGATCCACCCATTAAAATTAAGTAATCACCCGGAATGTATGCCCTACTTGGCGCATGCTCAAAATCCTCAATTGTTCCTAATCCTATGCAAGCTACATTAACAAGGCAATTACTTTCAAAACTATCATCAAATTCAACTTCACCCCCAATTGTAGGAATCCCCGTACAATTTCCATAATCTGCTATTCCTTTTACAACATATTTAAATAACCATTGTGAATGTGGATTGTTTTTTAATTTACCAAATCTTAAGGGATCTAATAATGCGATTGGGCGCACTCCCATACAAAGTATGTCCCTGATGATACCGCCGATGCCCGTAGCAGCTCCGTGATAAGGTTCAATTGCAGAAGGATGGTTATGAGACTCAATTCGAAATGCTAGAGCATATCCATCACCGATATCAATTACTCCCGCATCTTGACCCGGACCAGCTAAAACATAATTATAATTTTCTTCAGCATTTTCAAATAATTTCAATTTTGGGCGGGATGATTTATAGGAACAATGTTCGGACCACATCACATCAAAGGCACCAAGCTCAGTAATACTTGGCTCCCTCCCCAATAACTCCTTTACTTTTTCAAACTCTCCTTCAGTCATCTCTATGTTTGCTTCTTTTCCATTCAATTCTACCTTAGTCATTAGGAGATCCTCCGAGTTATAAATTCAACTATAGATTCAAAAAATAATTTTCCATGAATAGTTCTTTTTGGGCTCAAAATTGCTTCTGATGCCCGTTCGGGGTGAGGCATTAACCCGATGCAGTTTTGTTCTAAATTACTAATTCCTGCAATATTTTCTAATGAACCATTAGGATTTGCCGCTTCTGTTAATTCTCCTACTTCAGTAGAATATCTAAATATAATTTGATTGTTCTCTTCTAACTCATTCAGATTATCAATATAATAACGTCCCTCACCATGGGCGATAGGGAAAGCAAGCACATCACCCACATTCATTTTATTTGTACATGCTGTTTTATTATTTTCTACTTTAAGATTCACCCATTTACAAATAAACTTAAGAGATTCATTTCGCAATAATGCACCTGGAAGAAATTGGGCTTCTGTTAAAATCTGGAACCCATTACAAATACCTATTACAGGTCTTCCATCTTTGAGCATTATTCTTGCTTCATCTATTGCGGGGCTATGGGCAGCAATTATCCCCGCTCTTAAATAATCTCCGAATGCAAATCCTCCTGGTAAAATAACTCCATCAAATTTGGATTCCTTAAAATGATTATGCCACACTAAATCTGCCTTGACATTAATTACATTATTTAATACATGAATTGCATCTAAATCACAGTTAGCAGCGGGAAATTTTATTACGGCTATTTTAATATTCATGATTTGGATACTTTTAAAATAGTTAAATTTTGAGTAATGGGGTTGAATATTCTTAATTTATTACACATATCTTCAATAATTTCTTTTGCTTTTACTTCATTTTCAGCAGAAATATGAATTCGAAGATACTGACCACTACGTACATTTGAAATCATATCATAACCTTTTTTGGATAGGAGATCTCGTTTTATAGTTGCGCCAACAGGATCTCTCGCCATTTCTTTGTTAGTCATGATGATTTCGACTATAAAATTAGCTTGCATCATTCTCAAGAATAAATTAGTAAATTTTTTTTCTTTTTAAGTGAAATAAATTCTAGGCAATCCATTTATGAAAAGAGAGGTTGTATATACTATTATTAATTCTTATTAACTTAAAAATAATTGCCTTCGACAAAAACGGCTAGAACACATTTGCTTTCACTCTTTTTTGAGCTATTACCTTAAGCAAATCCTAAAACATTAAAGAACGACATATGGAAGTAGAAGAACTTTATTTTAATCTTATAAAAGGATTTTCTCAGACTTTTATTATAAAGAAGTAAAAATTTACATGTACCCTAAGCTAGTAATTACAGCAAGTACTAAAGCTAAAAGACCGAATAGTAAACTTTGTGAACTACGCTTAGGCAATTCATTTCCTTTTAAATCTTTATACCGATTATTTTCATAATTTTTAATATCAAGCATTATAAAGATAAAGCTGAGTAAAAATAGTGCAAAACCAAGAAATAAAAGAATTAAAGTTAACATAATACAATTAAATACTATTATTTATTATTTAAAGTTTTCTTAAATTCTATAAATAGTTAGTTTCCTTTAAATTTTCAAGGATCCTTTGATTTACATCTGCAACTTCTGCTTTAAAATCCGATCCCGTAATTTTTTTATAACTTCTCATATATCTCGTTGCTAATTCTATTTTAATATCCTCTGATATAGGAGGTATTTCTTCGTCAGGCTTAATATCAGGAAAGATTTTCGGATATGTGTCCATAAGCCATCCTCTAAATATTTCTTTATCTAAAATATCGGGCTCCTCATCTTTTTCAAAAAACTCTTCATATGATTCCAAGATCCAAAATCTTGACGAGTCTTGAGTATGAATTTCATCAATGACCATTAATTCTCCATCTTTTAATCCAAATTCATATTTAGTATCAACCATGATAATTCCATTTTTCTTACAATACTCTTGACCATATTTGAATAACTTTAATGCAGCTTCTTCCATTTCTTCATAGATTTCTTTTCCTACCATGTTCTCTCTTATAATCTGTTCTTTAGAGATGTAGATATCATGGCCACTTTCAGCTTTCGTTGAGGGAGTGACTAAAACCTCATCTAATTTTTGATTTTTTTTTAAACCTTTCGGTATTATTATCCCTGAAGTAGGTTCACCCTTTAAATAATTACGCCAAGCAGTACCAGTAATATATGCTCTTACGATTATTTCAACTGTAAGAGTCTGACATTGATGAACGACCGAAACACTTGGGTCTGGTACTTCAATAATATGGTTTCTTACAAGATCTTTAGTTTTTTCAAACCAAAAGGAAGAGATCTTGTTCAACATCTGACCCTTGAAAGGAATGGTAGTAATAACACGATCAAACGCACTTAATCTATCAGTGGCAATTATTATCCTTTTATCCTCTTTAATGTAATTATCACGGACTTTTCCCCGATACAAATTTCCTAATTGTTTGAAATTAGTTTCCTTTAATGTATAGTCAAGTTGCCGTCTAATTATTTCTTCAATATCTTCTATCACCATGATTTTTAATAAATGAAAAAACCATAAAACTAATTATTATTAAAGAGATATTATTTCATTTTGTCTAATTTAACAATTCTTCATTAAGTTATATTATATATCTTTCATTGTATCTGGTCCAAAAAAACTCTTTTTCTGCTTATATGAATAATACTTTAGAAGCTTTAGTATCTCTCTTTTGTTAGAAGAATGAAATTTATGAAGTTGAATAGTACGAAGCAATTGTCCTTTACATGAAAAAGTTATTTCAGGAAAGACATCAAAACCATAATGAACCGTAAACCTTCTACGCTTATAAATTTTATTTACTAAAACTCCGGTAATATCCAACCAGCTAATTTTAAACCAAGGTCCTGGGGGAATAAAGATTTCAATTTTTTTATCTGATATATAAAACTTGCAAAATTTAGTCCTATGCTTCTTCTCATAATGAAAAATTAAAATACCAATGATTATAACTACAGCGAACATAGGAATTATTAAATATTTATTAGGCGGTTCCGCTTGAAATAGAGTGGATATAGTAATAAGTAAAGAAAACGATATACAACATCCAGAATATACAGCTGTACAACCCTTGGGTGTGAGTTTATCTACTATTTCAACTCTATTTGAATTTATCTCACTCAATTTTTTAAACTTTTTTCTTGATTTCTTAAATTAAGGATATTATCCTATGGCTAAAAATCTTTTTTGTCAATTAAGAAAATAAAGTGATTCAGTCCACATCTACAGAAATCCCACATTTATTGCATCTTTTTGTGCCCCGAAACAATTGATTATCACATTCAGGACAGTGGTATCTTTTTTCTTCTTCTGCAACCCACTTTTCTGTCCCTATTTCTTTCCACCTTGGAATTGCTCTTAACATTACCTTTTTTCCAACAGGTATTGGAAAATTTTCTATAAATTTACACGGAAAATCATCACATTGATAGCATCCATCTATTCCTTTACTCTTTATACAATCTCTTATAGGACATAATCGGCAATATCCAAATATATCTTCTTGGTTTTCAGAAAGACACCCTCCACATTTAACATCCTCTACTGTTTTTGAAAACGGTTGATATACCTTTACAAGACGTTCTTTAAATTTCAGATTATTATCTCTATGAGCAATATAAATAGCACAAACACCACAATATAATCCACATGGAGCTAAGAGTTCTTTCTTTATATTAACCACACTCATCTTTACTTTTTTTACTTTTTATAATATATTCCGTTATTAAATTCTTTAGTATTATATTTTTTATTATTTTTTTCCATTTTTTTTTCAAACGCTTGGCTTAAATCCAAATCCAACAAATTAATGAGACTAATTAAATATATAAAAACGTCTGCAATTTCATCAGAAATATTTGTTAGAAGTTTCTTATCATTCCATATATCTTCCTTTCTATAATCTTTAAAAAGTAATAATTGAGAAAGTTCACCAGCTTCACAATTTATTGCTTGTACTAGATTTTTTGGGGTGTGGTATTTAATCCAATTACGTTTATTAACAAACATTTTTACATTTTCTTTAAATAATGAAATTGGTGTATTTGAATCGTTCAGTTCAGAAATATCATTCATAATTTTTCAATAATATGTGATTAAACAAACCTATGTGTTATATTCACTAAAGATCTCTAATAAACTCACATATTAAACCATTAATAACATCTTTTCTTTGAGCAGGGGCAAAATGACCTGCCATATCAATGATTTTTAGGGTTGAATTAGGAATTTTTTTATGTAACTCTTCAGACATTTGTTCAGGAGCAAAATTGTCTAACCTTCCTCCTATTATCAGAGTTGGACAACTGATATGTGAAGGATCATACTCATTTATCTCATTTATCATAGTAAAGATTTGATCTTCAATTCTCATATATAATTCGTCTTTGGTTAAATTAATTCCTGCTAAAGAATCTGATAGAGCAGTAATTATGTAAGGGATGGTTTTATCTAAGATTTTCTCAATGGAATTCGCTACAACATCCAAAAAATTCATACGAATGAAGTAAGGGAGTAAATTATAGAATATATTTCTAATTACATTGTCTATTATAATATATCCTGAATTCATCAAGATAAGGAATCTAATCTTATCCGGATGTTTCATTGTAAATAATTGCCCTATCATCCCACCAACAAGAGAGTGACCAATTATACCAAATTTTTTATCTACTCTTAAATAGCTTAGGAGATCCTCTAAATCCCTAATAATGTCGTATCTTAGATTTTTTGAAAGATTTAATTCCTTAGGATGATCACTCCTTCCATGCCCTAATGCATCAAAAGCAATTATACGATAATTTTCTTTTAACATTTTTATTTGTGATTTAAAGAATGAAGCAGATGAGGCAAATCCATGTAGTAAAATGATGCTAGAATCTGAATCTGGGTTGATGTTCTCGTAATATAGATTATAACCTTCTTGGCTTTTGAAGTAAGGCATGGATCTAAGATATTATTATATTATATAATTTTTGAAATAAAGGAATCAAAAAATACTTTTCTAAAATAGAAAGAAAGTTAACAAAAGTGAAAATAAACTATAAAAAAAAAATTATAAGTCTTTTGTGACTCTTTTTTTCTCATGAAGTTCTAATAGGGTTGGCATAAAAATCCTATTTAATTTCTTGTAAATCTTAACATTTTGTTTAATAGGTTCCTTAGTGTCAATAAACCTCACCATATTATCAACAGCCGTTTCAAGATTATCGTATTTCTTTGTACCATAAAAGCCTAATATTGCGGCACCCATTGCAGCACCATCTTTTACTTCAGGTATAAGGATTTTTTTTGTTGTTATATCTGCTAGGATTTGTGCCCATAATGGACTATTCATAGCCCCTCCGTCTGCTCTAACTTCTGAGACTTTTGCACCACCCATTGCTTCCAACATTTGGAGGTACATTTGAGCACTTAAAGCTGCAGACTCCATAATTGCTCGAATCATATGACCCCTCGAGTGATTCCATCCTAGACCATGAATCGTACCCTTTCTAAACATATATAATGGTATAAAAAGTAATCCTTCACTACCAGGTGGAATCGTTGACGCTTCGTTTGCTAAGATATCATACACATTGATCTGTTTCTCATAGCTCTCTTTAATTTGCAATTGAGAAAAATTGTCTTTAAACCACTTCATAGCTGTTCCTGTTCCTGGCATTGCGCCTTCAATAGTCCATTTTCCCTTGATGGGTATAGGGAAAGAAAAAATAGGAACATCTCCAGCAGGCTTAATAGGCCTGTTAGTAACATAATCAACGAAAGTTCCAGTCCCTGTAGTAATTTTAACTTGACCTTCTTCAATAACTCCTAATCCTAATGCAGCACATTGTTGATCCCCACTTCCCATAACCACGGGGATATTATTTGGCAGACTTAATTCTCTTGCGGCCGAGATAGAAAGTTCACCAACAACCTCTCCAGGGGGGTGTAGCTCAGGCCATAAATCAATGGGGATATTGAAACGCTCGGACAATCCCTCATCCCACTTCAACGTTTCTAAATTAAGAATTCCGAAAGTTCCATTAGTATAATCTGTTATGAATACATCACATAATTTATTATAGATGATTGTATCTCCGTAAGCAATTTTAGATATTTTTTCATAAACTTCTGGTTTATTTTCTTTCAACCATACAATCTTAGGTAATGATCTTCTAGTTCCTCCATCTTGTTCAACCCATTCTTTAGCACTCGGTTCCCCTCTATCATCCATCCATGTTATGGCTGGATGTAGAGGATTCCCTTTATCGTCTATAAAGGTTAATGTCTCTCTAAGAGATGCTACTGAAATACCTACGATATCATTAGTATTGACTTTCTGTGAAACGTAATTACAAGTTTTTTTTATGGCATTCCACCAGATAAGCGGATCTTGTTCTGAAATCCCTACTGGTTGTTTAGGGATTTGATATTCTTCATAATCTCTTGCCATTTCTTTTCCATTGATATCAAAAACAATAGTTCTAGTACCAGTTGTTCCAACATCAAAAACACATATTAAATCGCTCATAATACGACTCTTTCCAAACTTTTTAATTTGATATTTTTTATAGTACTTTTAATAATATTTCAGATATATCTAATATATTATATTTCTCTTTTTCTGTTTCTTTCAAACCGTATGCTAAGCCTAGCTCACAGAGAGGACATGCTGATATGAATATATTTACTCCTGTCTCTTTTAATTCATTAACTCGATTCTGAGCTTGTTTAATAGCTAAGTCTCTATCTGCCCAATGAGCTGTACCACTCCAACCACAACAGTGAGTGTTTTCTTTCTTATAAATTGTTTCGACGAGTTCTAAACCTTGAATTTTACTAAGGATATTCCTTATTGATTCAGTATCATTTAAGTTTCTTGAAATCAAACATGGATCATGTATCGTTATTTTCTTATATTCTTCCGGAATGCTTTTAGTAATTTTTATCCTTTCCTCATTAATTAGTTTCATAAAATATTGAGTAGTATGTATAATCTCTTTTTCAATTTTAATTCCAGCTTTCTCAAATCTCTCCTTTAAGGTTAAAATACAACCTGGACAGTCTGATATAATAATTTTAGCTCCTGTAGATTCAATAAGTTCTTTGTTTTTATTAGCAAATTCTATAGCAGTTTCCATATCTCTTATATTGAAAGCAGGTCCTCCACAACATATTTTTTTATCTAAATTAGTTGAAAATTTAATTCCAGCAGTCTTTAAAATTTCTATGTTTGCTTTTATAACTTCTGGGAATTTCATTGATTCACAACCAATATAATAAAACACATCATCCTTTCCCTTTGTCTCAATGTTCTCAATTCCCTTTTCTTTGTAAGTTTCAAAAATGTTGTATCCTTCTATTGTATTTGAATTCTTTAATTTCTCGATTTGTTCTTTACAGAAATCTGGCATGAATCCTTTAGCATTAATATCATCTCGTACTGTTTCTAACAAGGAAACAACAGAAAAATCAAATGGGCACCATACTTTACATGTTTCTTCATTTGTACATTTATACATAAGATCTACAAAGTCAGAATCAGCATAATCAATCTTTCCTATGGTGAGATAATACCCAATTCTTGTTTTATAAGCAGGGCTCATAGTCTCAGTTAGTGCTGCTTGTAGTGTCCCACAATCAAATCTACACATATTAGGGCAAAGCATGCATTTTATCAGATTATCTACATCAGCTTTAAAATCTCCTTTAGGAAAGAAATTCTTCTTTCTTTGCCTAAAATTTTTCATTAGCGTAGATCTGGTTTCTCTATCAGCCTTTTGAAGTAACGGAACCATCCATTTATATTTGTTTAATGTCTCTTCTATGCCCATTTAAATCTCACTCCTTTTCCAAGTCTCAATATAGATCTTACCTGGGTTTAAAATATTATTTGGATCAAGAACTTTCTTAATTTGTCTTAATGTATTCATAGCATTACCCCATTCATTATCCATCCAATGAGATCTATTAAGACCAATCCCATGATGATGAGCAATCGAACCACCTGCTTCCAAAACAGCTTTAATAGTTGTATCCCAGCATTCTTGATAAAATTTGAAGTCGGAGTTTCCTTTTGGAGGTACTCCACCAAATGAAAAATAGATTCCTACCCCATTTGGGTAAAAGTGAGACACATGAGCAGTGGTCATTAAGACTCCCTTGATCTGATTCATTGATTCAAGAACATGATGGTAAACATCTGCTGCGTTATCCCATAAAGATGCTACTTCAATAGTATCAAATATGATTTTATAAGGAGGCATTGATGAGGTTTCGGTCACTCGAAATCTTGTTTCCAACCAATGCTCTACTGGATGTTCACCGCATTCAATCCCTGTATTTTTATCACATTTCTCTCTTGTAATTGATTCCTCAAAATCAACAAGTCTTGAATTTCCTTCACAAATGAATATAACCATAACTTTATCTTTGGCATTATCAATATCTGGAAAATGTCGGGCAGTCTCAGATTTATCATAAATTCTAACTACAGCAGGATAAATTTGCTCTCTTAATATCTCTCTTACAGTATTAAAAGAATTTTCAATCGTAGGAAAAGCATATGAAATTAAAGCCCTTTTTTCGGGATAAGGCCAAATTTTTAATGTTGCTTTTGTAACTATACCAAGTGTCCCCTCTCCTCCAATGAATAATTTATCAAGTTGTGGACCTGTTGATGCCCTAGCAATCGTTTTAAAATTAATAATTTCACCTTGTGGTAATACTACTTCCATTCCTAATACAATATCTTCAATCTTTCCATACTTTGTGCTGAATTGCCCCGCAGCTCGATGTGCAATCCAACCACCTAAGGAGGAAGTATATAAAGATTGAGGAATATGACCAGAAGTGTATCCATTGGTATTTAAATATCGTTCTAAATTCATACCATTAATCCCTGCTTCAGCTGTTACAGTCAGGTTTTTATCATTAATCGTTATTACTTTATTGAATTTTTTCATATCAATGATAATTCCCCCATAAATAGGTATTGCTCCACCAACAACCCCAGATCCTTCTCCATAAGGGATCACCGGAATTTTTTCTTGATTTGCTAGCTTCAGTATTTCACAAATCTGTTCTATTGTTTCTGGCCATGTAATAAAATCAGCAAGACCCGCAATTTTACACTCTATTTCCCAATTAAAACCTATTAATGTCGAGTCTTTTGAATATGCTAGGATATCAATTTTTTTGGTGGAAAAATTGTTTAATCCAACAATGGTTTTTAATTTAGATTCAATTTTCGTTTTATCCTTAATTTTTACTCTATTTTCTTTATAAATGAGTTCAAAATCTTCTAAATCCATCAAAATCAGTAGATACTTTTATTATCTTAATAAAATGTTTAGACTCAATTAAAAATTTGTAGTTATCAAAACTATATAAAAAAATATCCATCAAAACCTAAATATAAAATACAATCTTAATAGATTGTTTCCCCAGTTATTCTATTTACCTTTAGGTGTCTAAATTTTGCTTTGCTTCTAATGATTTCTTTACTAGTTGAAATTTTTTCAACAATCTCCTGAGGAAATAAGAACTTAGCAAGATGAATTATCATTTCTTTTGTCTCTATACAATTAAACAATTTTAGACTCTCTAAAGAATAGAATAGTTCACTTACTAAATCAAAATTAGTATCTATTGAAAAATCAAGGAATTCTAAATTTCTATAAATCCTCTTGACAATATTATTTAAAATATCATATTCTTTTAACTTTTCAAGGGTGTTGTTCATGTAATGGCAAAATAAGACATAATATGTGGCTTCTGATGAAACAAAACCATCTCTAAACTGTTTTATTCCCTCAGAGGTAATCCTTTTTTCTATTTCTTCGGTTATAACGTTTATTTCGCTTTCTATCTTTTTTATGCCTAAATGACGATAAAGTTTTAGAATAACTACTAGTTGAGATGTTTCTAGACTCTTCAAATAATTAGGTTCAAAATATTCTGGTTCTGTTTTAATTATCCAATTTATTTGCTCTGTACTTAGGAATAAATTCATCATTTCAGTTGATTTAATAAAGTAATATGCTCCATCAGTGGCTTCCATCAAAGGAGCAACAAATCTCTCGCTTACTTCATAATTTAAATCTAAAAGGAAATTCTTGATTTTTTCAACATCAAGTTCTACTCCTAAATGTTTACCTAAATAGATGCCGCAAAAATATATATCTGGATTTTTTAGTGAAACTAGTGGAACATCAATTAGCCACTCATCAATATTTTCTTTCAGATAAGATTTGATGTGTGAAAAATCAAATGCTATTTGTAGGTGAAAAAAGTGAATAATTCGATATATTAAATAAATAATTTGTAGTTTAAACTCAGGTTCCTTAATATCTTCTAAACTCTCTATGCTTTTCTTGTTTTCCCAGAATTTCTTAATTATACGTTTTTGAATTTGAATATATTTCCTTAAATTTTCATGTTTTTCTCGATCATGCTCAAGTAAATTTTTCAAATTTCTTAATTCCATAATAAATTCTATTGGTAAAAAACCTTCATCCTTAAATTTTAACATTAAAGGTGCGACTTCGGTGTCAACTAAATAATCAACAATCTTTTCTAGAAATATTTCATAGAGAATTGGAGCGATTTTTTTTTCGTAAAGCTCGACAGGAGAGTTAATAACTTGGATATCATCCTCTTGGATTTCTAAAAAAGGGTCTAAAAATTCAGTTTCAACTTCGTTTAGCTCAAAACCCAACTCAACAAAAACATGTATCAGAAATAAGGTCATTTCATCCAGTTTTTGTACCATATCTTCTTTTTCAATAGGACTAGTTCCAAAAGAATCAACAATTTTATCTCGAAAATAGTGATCTATATTGTTATAAAAGAGGGCAATGTCATTAAAGTATAAATCTAGTATGTTAAATAATCCTTGAAAAATCATTTTTCGAAAGAAAATGAACAGTAATAATATTCTCTATTTAAATAAAGCAAATGATGTAAAAAATTAATAATTTCTCTTTTTCAAATCGAGGATAATATCAAAATCTCATTAAAAAAGGTATTCAGTAGATTCGGAAAATATTATTAAAAATCTTCATTATATCATTCTATCTTACATTAATAATATCTTATAATAAAATAATCAATATTTAACTGAAAGTGAAAATTTAATGGCAGGTATTATGTTTGGCACTTCTGGCATTCGTCGAGTGTTTCAAAATTATAGTGAATCAGATGTTATGTTTACCCCTCAAATGGCTTTAGATGTTGGTCTTGCTTTAGGGACTTATCTAAAAGGTAATAGTAACGTTGTAATCGGTAAAGACATTAGAACTTCTGCTTTACCCATAGAATATGCGTTAATTTCTGGACTAGTAAGCACCGGGTGTGTTGTAAAGGCTCTAGGGATCGTAACAACGCCCACTTTAGCCATGTCATTACGTTTTTTAAAAGCAGATGCGGGAGTTATGATTACGGCCAGTCATAATACTCCTGAATATATTGGATTAAAAATCTGGAATCCTTCAGGCATGGGATATACACCTGAACAAGAGATGGAAATAGAAAGAATCTATAATGAAAAAGCTTTCATAAACATAGGGTGGGATGAGGTTGGTAAAGTAACACAAATTGATGACATAAATGAAATGCATATTTTAGATATTACAAATCGTATTGCCATTGATGGGAGTAATTTTAATGTTATAGTTGATCCTGGAAACGGAGCAGGTTGTGATATTGTTCCACGTTTATTAAGTGCTTATGATGTTAATATAATAACTTTAAACGCACAAATGGATGGTAAATTTCCAGGGCGTCAATCAGAACCGAGTAAGGAAAATTTAGTTCAAATTTCCAGGTTTCTTAAGACTTCAAATCAAGAAGATATTGGGATTGCCCTTGACGGTGATGCTGATAGAGTAATATTCTTGGATGAAGATGGAGAAATTGTGGATCCCATTAGACTTTTAGCCCTTATGGCTAAATATTATATAAAAAAATATAAGGGAACTTTGCTTACAGAAGAAAATATGAAAGTTGCAACTGCAATAAATTCTTCGAGTTTGATGGAAGATGTTTTAAATCCACTTGGTTGCGATGTGATCAGAACTGAAGTTGGAGATATTAAGGTAGCAATAGCTTTAAAAGAACATGGAGGATTTTTAGGGGGAGAAACTTCAGGTACATATATTTGGCCCAAGAATCATTTAGGTCCTGATTCAATTTTTACAATTGCTAACATCCTTAATATGTTAGTGGAAGTAGGAAAACCTTTACGGGATTTAATGAAGGAGATTCCGGAATACCCTTTCTGTGAAACTAAATTTCGTTTGAAAAAAGATATCCCATTTACAGAAGATATTAATAAAGAAATCATTGAAGAAATGAAAGAGACTTTAGAGAGTATAGGAAAAAAAATAACAAATATCAATAAGATGGATGGAGTTAGATTCGATTACAATGATGGCTGGATCCTAATTAGACGCTCAGGAACAAGTCCATATTTAAGAATCACAGGGGAATCAAGCTTGAATTTAAAAGCTTCACAGGATATGAACGACTTAACAAAAGAAAAAATGGAAAAATTGAATTTGATATAATTAATTTTTTAATAAAATCTATTTTTCAATTTTAAGAATTTTTCCCTAGTATGATTTATTTTAGAGACCAAAATATAAAAAAGAAATTTAAATTTTAACTAATTATAATTCTTTAATTTCTATTCCTTTTTGTTTGAGGGTTTCCTTATTTACGAGAAGTTCTCGACCTGCGATTTTATCCACTATATAAATCAGATTTCCTCCTCTATTTGAATAAATCTGACCATAGGAAATTGGGATATCTGGATTGGGATCATTTAATAACGATTTACCGACTGATTCAACCTTACGTTCGCCATTAGCTAACAAAATTACTGTTTTTGCTTTATATACTAGTTCAGCGCCCATACTGATGGCATACAAAGGAGATTCTTCTTTTGAGGAGAAATGACCATCTTGTACAGCATTTTCAACAGTGTTTTCATCAAGCTTTACTAATAAAACACTACTATTCTCAAATGGAATTCCCGATTCATGGAATGCCACATGACCACGCCCCCCAACACCTATAATTTGTAAGTCGATACCACCAGCATTCTCAATTTTTTGGGTATACCCTTCTAATATTGTTTTACGAATCCAGTTTAAATATTCTGAAGTAGGATTCTCTTTAATAACTATTGATTTACCGGCATCTATGCCTAATTCGCTCCAATCTTCTGGATTTACTTCAAGTTCATTTACTAGTTGTTCTTGATCAATCAAGCAACCATAAGGCACAGTTGTTTCGATAAATTTCTTTTTAAGGAGTCCAAAAAACTCTTGAATCATAAAATAACAATAACTTTCTGGATGCAGGACGCGTTGTTGAGGATTTTCACCAGGAAGTCCAATATATTCATCGAGGTTGAAACTACGAATCCGATTGTTATCCAATTCACCTGAATTAAACATTTTGACCAGATGCTTATAAAGACCTATTGGTGAATTTCCTGTAGCTAATCCCAAGATGAATTCTTTTTGTTTTTGAAGTACTTGCAAAATTTTTTCTTTAACAATTCTAGCTGCTACTTCACTCAAGTGATCAAAATTCTTTGTTATAATAACATTGATTGGCATATTCTATACATCGATTTAAAGCATTTTTGTTTTAAAATAAAAAAATATTATTTCAATTTAAGGTTATGGAATAGATTTTTGAAAATGATTTCAATTCATTTGAAGAACTAGGACCATGAAAACTTATTATGTAAATTCTATATCTAATGAAATATGAAGAGGAACATTTTTATACAACAAATTAATAGATGTGATCTCTTACTCAAATATGTTTTGTTTAACAATAATAACTTTAAAATATTTTTCACTCCTTTCTATTTTAGATGTGTGGCATATTTGGTATAATAACTAATCAGAAAAACATCTCTCTAGGAAAAATTGTTCTTGAAGGAATTAAGCGTCTAGAATATCGAGGATATGATTCGTGTGGAATAGTTACTTTATCTGATTCGAAATTATATGTTAAAAAAGATTCCGGAAGAATCGATGAAATCCAAAAGAAAATAGATTTAACAGAATTTCCAAATGACTCTAAACTTGCCCTTGCACATACTAGATGGGCAACTCATGGAGCACCTACTAAAAACAATAGTCATCCACATTTAGATTGTTCTGGTAAAATTGCGGTTGTCCATAATGGGATCATAGATAATTTTATAGAATTACGGAAAGAACTTGCCCAAAAAGGTCATATCTTTAAATCTGAAACGGATACAGAAATTATTCCTCATTTAATTGAAATTAAAATGAAAGAGGGTTTAAATTTTAAGGATTCTGTAATCGAAGCATTAAAGTTATGTAAAGGAGCATATGGGCTGGCTATTTGCCATGCTGACCACCCAGATTCATTTATAGTTGTTAGAAAAGAATCTCCATTGGTGATTGGAATAGAAGAGGGGAAAACAACTTATTGTGCCTCAGATATTCCTGCCTTTTTACCTTTAACAAGGAAATGTTATATTATGGATGATGACGAACTTGCCGTATTAAAAGCAGGAGAGGTTGAATTCTTTGATATTAACACCGATAAAAAAATTGAGAAAGAAATTCAATTAATTGAATGGAATATTGATGCAGCAGAAAAAGGAGGATATGAACATTTTATGCTAAAAGAAATTTACGAGGAACCAACTGCGATGAAGCGTACAATGAAAATCTCTAAAGATCTTTTACGAATTTTTGCAAAAATACTATGGTCAGCAGAAAATATTTATATTACTGCAGCAGGCACATCTTTTTATGCTTCATTAGCTGGAAAATTTATAATTTCAAGATTTCTAGGTAAGTATATTCAAGCTATTGAATGTTCTGAATTACAAACGCAACTATCCAATTCATTAAAAGATGAATCTGTCATAATTGCGGTTTCGCAATCAGGTGAAACAATAGACACAATTGAAGCCATTAGATGGGCAAAAAGCAAAAAAAATGTAAAAGTCTTAACAATTACAAATGTAGTGGGGTCTTCTCTTACCAGATATTCCGATCATGTGATCGTGACTCAAGCAGGACCAGAAATTGGTGTTGCAGCAACTAAAACTTATAATACTCAAGTGCTCACTTTAGCTTTAATAGCAATAGAAATAGCAAAACTAAGAAAAGTTGAATTAGACTCAGAAATAAAAAAATATGAAAAAGCTTTAGAAGAAACTCCACAAATTATTGAAAATTTTTTAAAAAATAACGTAGATTCAATTAAAGGTGTTGTAAATGCTTTAGAAAAAAGCGTAAATTTTTTCTTTTTGGCAAGGGGTATATCAATTGCCACTGCTAAAGAAGGGGGATTGAAATTAAAGGAAGTTGCTTGCCGTTTTATTGAAGGATACTCGGCAGCTCATGCCAAACATGGACCAATAGCTCTAGTTAGAGAAGGATTTCCTATAATATTTATTGCTCCCCCAGATGAGACATATCAACGATTAATTGGAAACGTAATGGAATTCAAAGCGCGAGGGGGCAAAATAATTTCTCTTGTGGTAGAGAATGATAAAAATATTACCGAATTAAGTGATATAACAATCCGAATACCCCAACCTGGAGATAAATATTATAATATATTTAGTCCAATAACGTTTACACCTGCATTACAATTATTAGCATATTATACCTCTCTGCATCACGGATTAGATCCTGATAAACCACTTAATTTATCAAAGACGGTTACTGTTCATTAATATCTAATAAAATGGATTGTCTTTCTTTTTAATGCCTTCAAATGGATCATGATAATAAAGTGTATTGGGTGATACATCTTCCACGACTAATGTATGTGCCCCTATTATGGAATTTTCACCTATTTTTTTTCCACACATAATACTTACATTAATACCAGTTTGTACGTTCGGACCTATAAAAGCGCCTAATTTTCTCCTACCTGAATCAATCAATTTCCCCTCAATATTAACTTTAACACTTTTATTGTCAAACCTTAAATTGGAGGTTTTTGAACCAGCACCAAGATTTACATTTTCACATATAATAGAATCTCCAACATAGTTGAAATGAGGAACTTTTGACTTTGAAAAAATTAGTGAGTTTTTAACTTCACTTATACCTATGTGACAATTATCTCCTACATAAGTATAGGGTCTAATAAATGCATTAGGCCCAATTAATGTATTTTCTCCTATATAACATGGGCCTTGAATATAACTACCTGATTTAACATTCGTATTTTTACCAATATAAACATTTCCGAAGATTTGAACGTTCTCTTCGACATCACCAAGTATTTTCCGTTCTATTCTATCTAACACAAATGAATTTGCCCCAAATAGTTGCCATGGTAATCCAATATCGCTCCAGAAATAATCTTTTATAATGTATCCTAAGATCTTTCCGTTTAACTGATTTATCAAAATTTCCATTGAATCTGTAAATTCATATTCGCCTCTAATTGACTTCTCTGTTTTCTCAATTGCTTTAAATATCATAGGATTAAAAATATAAATTCCCGCATTTGCTAAATTCCCTAAATTTAATTCTGGAGAAGGCTTTTCAGTAATCTTTTCTACAAAATCATCAGAGTTAAGCGAAATTATTCCATAATCTTGAGGATTATTTACTTTCAATAATGTTATTAATCCTTCGATTTTAGTTTCATTAAATTTTTCTAAAATATCTTTAAAGATTTTTGGATCTGTTATCAAATCACCATACATCAACAAGAATGGTGTATCTTTAACAAAATCTTTAGCATAACTTACGGCGTGCCCTGTCCCTAATTGCTCTTCTTGAGAAATATACTCAATGTTAACATTAAATTTGTCTAGCCCATTACCAAAATATTCTTTTATATCTTCTTCTTTATATCCAACTATTAATAAAATCTCACTTATTCCCGCGTCTTTTAATCCTAAGATTGTATATTCCAATAATGGCTTACCAGCAAGAGGTATCATTGGTTTAGGGCGAGAAGAAGTTATAGGCATCAATCTCTTTCCCTTTCCTGCCGCTAATATGACAGCTTTCATAAAAGAAAATAATTGATTATTTTATTAAAAGCTTCTTACTAATTCTAAGTAAATCATAACCATCCATTTAATATATTCATTCGAATTTGTGAAGTAATCTTTTCCTTGGATTTGGTAAAATAGCTTAATCTTTCTCAAAATTAAATGCATCAGAATTTTGAAAAATCGATTATATTAAAAAACCTTTAACTACAATTATCATTCCAATATCAACAAAAATTAAAGCAATAATTTCTAATATTATTAATCCGAAAAGGCCTCCAGTTATATTTATAAATAGCCCGATAATTGCGATGATAATTCCTGTAAAAAACCATTGAACTCTTTTCTTAGTCTCTTCCTCGACTTTTTTAGTAATCATTGCGTATTTTAAAACAACATAACAGAGTAATACGATCCTACTAATGTTTACAAAAATAAATAAACCCTCAGGAGTTTCAGTATCAATTATCTTATCTGCATATTTTACTGGATTTAAAGTTGGTGGCCAGATAAAATACCCAACACTCATTAGGATAAACAATGTTATCATTATTCCAAGATGACTTAAATTCATAGCAATCTTCTTATACTTTTCTACTATAAAAACTGTCATCACTAAGGAGATAGGAATAAAATTGAATAAAATATGAGCTGTTATCATAATGGGAATAATTATCAGTTCAGCATTGGAATAAGAATCCATATATATGAAATGGTAAATTGTGTAAGTTAAAAATCCTAGGGACGCGGAAGCAAAAAATAAAGCAAACCATCTATTTAACCAATTATCTGGATTTAACCGCAATTCAACAACGCCTGCAATTAATGCAACAATGACTGTAACTATTGCTGCAATTATTTTAATTAAGTTAAGAAGATCCATATCCTATTTCACCCAACTTATTCTTTCTAATCTTAAGAAATTTTTTTCTTAATATTAAATATATGTCCATCCCAAGCTTTTAAATCTATGTAAAGACCGTATTTGCTCAGGTCTTCTCCTTTATAAATATATTCATTATTATTAAGCAAATCATTGAAAATCCAATCGTTTGAGCCATAGTCTAAATTATCTATTTTTATATGAGCTTTTGAAGAATCTGGACTATAATTAATAACAATGAGTTGATAAATATCATCAGCCCACCATATATATGAAATTATATTATTATAGGAGGGATCATTAGGGTTGAGAGGGTTTACTTTACAAAGAGACCATTTAAGATCTATATTTTTTTTTCTTGGTATGACACTTAATAAATTTTGATAAAAATCAAAGATGTTCTGGTCTCTTTCTTCAGTTTGTCGTCTGCCTAATTGCACTGGCAATTTAATTTTAAAACCTTCCATTTGTCCTTCATGTATTAACCGAGCTCCAGGCAATGTCATTGCTATTATTGCTGCTGCACAACTGCGTTTTTCACCAAACCTAGTGATTGCTCTTGGTTCATCATGGTTCTCTATAAACCTAACAAGCTTTCGTTGATAAATCCAATCCACATCGAGATGAGTTTTTATATTTTGAACATCTTCATGAGATAAACGGTCATATAATCGTTTATCATAACAAAAATCAAACCCTTGTTGTTGAAGTTCCCATTCCATATCCCAATAAACTTCAGCAATAAATAAGAAGTTGGGAAACTTTTCCTTAACTGCCGGAATGACATCTTCCCAGAATTCTTTTTCAAGTATTAATCCAGCTTTGTCTCCCCATGTTTTACTAAATATCTTATTTGTCATTAGCATTGCCATATCACAACGAACACCCTCGCATAGTTCAGCTATGCTTAATAAAGTACTAATTGACTTCTGCCGTGCTTCTTCTGAGAATGCATTTATTTGAATAGTGTCTGTCCACCCGGAAAAATTGGGATCTCGACCATGTGCAAAAACCTTTTCTGAAAGACTAAAGAAATCATACGGCCGGTTCATAAGATCTTCCAATGTTCCTTCAATAAATAGATTTGATTCTAATGTCAAGAGAGAATCGATTGAAACATGATTAGGAACATAATCTAATAATAATCGAATTCCACGATCACTTAATTGTTTCCGAGCCTTTTTTAATCCGTCTACTCCACCAATATTCTTATCAACATGATAATAATAAATAGAGTATGGTGAACCTACTACATCATCTTCTCGAAACTCATGTAATGCTTTATGAAATTCTTTTTGTAAGTCGGGACGTTCCAGAGCGATTCTTTTACTCGCTGGACTCCTTTCCCATACACCCATTAACCAGACAGCATCAAATTGACTAATTTCTCGATTAAAAATTTCTTCCGGGATGTTTTCTAAAGTAATAGGAGAATTATATCTTTCTGATAATGATCTTAACCAAGGCCATGTATTAATTTCGTAGATTTTTGGATTTTTAATCCATTCTGAATGTTCAGTTGGCATTTTCGTATTTAACTCAGTATTATTCAAGTAAATTTACTGAATTATTATGGATTGGTTTGTTTACTAAATGAATACATATAAATTTATTTATAATCATATTTATAATAGAAAAAATAATATATATTTTGGTTAAATATGAGTGAAGAGAAAGAAGCCTTACGGAAGCTAATAATGTTAATATCTGACCTTCGGGCTAAAGATGAGGAACGTTACGAAGCCCATGTTAATTTTATGAATGAGACCATCAAGATGATTAGCGCCATTGAATCTCAAATGAATAAACATTGGAGTACTGTTTTGGATTCTTTAAAGGAATTAAATGAGAGTATAAGCGAAAATTTAGATTCCTTACTTACAGGAATTAACCCAAAAGGGCTACGAGAAACCTCAAAATCATTGAAAGAAATAATGGATACAATGAATAAGAGCGTACAAACTATGAATTTAGAAAAGGTTATGAGTGAATTAAAAGTACTGAAATCTGGAGGTATTGCTTACGTACAAGCTCAACCAGTAGCAGTAGGACAACAACCAGAACCTATTTCCGCATCTACAGGCATCAATTTAAAAGCTCCAGGAGCAACTAGTAAAGCAAAAGGGGAGTCAGAATGGGTTGACCCTCATGAAAAGGCAAAAAAGGAAGAAGAAGATCAACACTTACTCAAACCATCAGATTTCTTTGGTTCGTGAATAATGATGCAAGATTTTATTGAGTAAGTAAATCCATAAAAGGAGTTAATTTCATTTTAAGATCTTCAATATTTTCCCCGATTTTCTTAAACCGAACAATAACAGTAGGTTTTCTAAGTTCATTTCTAATTTTATTTTTCAGCAATTCATAACAGTTTGAATAATTAGTATGACAATCAACTAATTGATTGAAAATAACACCATTAAAACCCCATTTTTTAGTATATTCCAAATATGAATTAACTAAAGTATCACAATTCTTTAAACAATGAATTCCCTTATTAGAAGCATTCAGAAGAAAGTGAGCATAATCCATTATAGGATCTGAATCCTTAGAAACTGGAATCTCTTCTAATAATCCTAAAATATCCCAATCTGCATAAATAACTCTTCCTCCGAATTTATAAATGATTTCATGAGTTTCTGGTTCCCATCCATTGAATATGGGTGAAACAAGTAATCGAGGGGTATTTGAAACATCCATACCTATACCTTTTTTTACTCTTTCTCTCATTTCTTTGATCAGGTGACTCATATTTTCTAGATATCTTTGGGCATTAGAATTATAATCTTGGAACGAAATTGTTAAAAGACCTAAAATTTCCGCAAACGTGGCAGGATTACAAGGATAAAAATCAGAAGAACCAATTTCATGCAATATTGTTTTATAATATCTCTTCACTTGATTTCCGATACGAAATTGTTTTTTTAAACTATTATCCGTAACTATATTTCCAGTAACTTTTTCTAACTCAATAATTGCTTTATCTACGTTATCCCTCATGATATCTAAAGATTTCTCTTGATTTTCGTTTTCTATAGACGGAATATCTACCCAAATCTGATTTGGGATTATAGTTTTTAAAGATTCTGAGTATTTATTCCACTCACTACACCTAATTGTGAATTTTAAATTAGCATCAATATTCTCATATTGAGATTTATGCATACCATAAATTGCATTGACACCATAACATAAATTAGAAGGCTTCTCATCTACTATCCCTAATTCGTACATATCGTTGTATTTTTGATTTATTGTACTTAAAACATCATTTATAATTGTATCAACAATTTTTAAAAAATCTAACTGACGTGCTATTCCTAAGAGATTGGTTGTTATATTCCATCCAAATAAACTCTTTGCTGTATTGAGCGCTAGCAAATATAGATTAATTTTAAATTTCTCCATTCGAATTGGAAAAACAGGAATAGAGTCAGCAGCATAAACTAAATCTGGAAATCCTAAGGCGACAGAAATTAACTTCTTTTTTTCATTAGATTTTTTCTTTAGTAAATAATCTCTCCCTGTTAAGAAATTATAGGCAATTTTCAACACAGAAGTAAAACTTACAACATCGTCTGCATAAATGCTCATTATTTTAAGATCTCCAAAAAAGCATCAATTCATGTTGTTTTTTCAGATATTACATTTTGTTAGTAATCATATTGTATTAAAATTTTTGAGAATCGTATCGATAAAATATTGGTTTTGCTATTTTTTATTGATTACAGATATTTGCAAAATTTATAATAATTTCTTCTCCACATTGTTTTGCTTTTTTAATAATTTTATCATTATCTTCGTTTCTATAAGTATAGTTTGCAAGGTGAGTTTCGGGATGAAATTGAACTGAATAAATTGGTCTATTTACATGACGCATATATTGGATTGTATTAAAACCATTTAGAACTTTAGTTGCTATTATGTCGAATTTCTTTTGTATTTTAACATCGTTTATGAGGATATAGTCTCGATGTTGAATATCTACTAGAATTTCGTTATGTGGAATCAACCGATCGATATTGTCTACCTTAAGTGAAATTATTCTCCCACCATCGTGGGGAATATTCATTCGATATACTTTCCCATTAAAAGCGAAGCCAGTTAAATGGAAACCATAACAAATTGCTAATATGGGTATGTTTTTAGCTTTTTTAATTATTTTTAGTACGGATTTAAATTTCTTCCGCAAGACTTTATTGCCATAAAACTCAGACACATTGATTTCAGATCCAGTGAG
>JAUVXW010000026.1 GCA_030603385.1 Promethearchaeota archaeon
TAATTCTCGAAAATCAAGCCAAACAAGATAAGTCCCCTCAGGTTCTATTACTTTTATTTGTGGGAGTTTTTCTTTGATAAAAACTTTTAAAAAATTCAGGTTTCCTTTAAGATATTGTAATAGAGCATCTAACCAATTCTCACAGATTTCATGTCTATAAGCAGTTTCCATCGCTGCTACAGCAAAAAGGTTAGGTCCACCAACGCCAAAATTTGCTTGTGTATTTTTGAATGTTTGACGTATTTTTTGGTTTGGAATCACAATATTCGATATTTTTAGACCAGCTAGATTGAAAGTTTTACTTGTAGAAGTACATGTAATTGAGTTTTGGGCGAATTCATCATTTATAGTAGCAAAATTTGTGAGTTTATATCCAGGAAAAATTAAATCACAGTGAATTTCGTCTGAGACGATTAAAATTTCATTTTTAATACAAATTTCCCCAAACTGTGTCAATTCTTCTTTAGTCCATACACGACCTACAGGATTATGTGGATTGCATAAAATTATCATTTTAGCTCTTGGATCTTTGACTTTTTTCTCTAGATCTTTAAAATCCATTGTATAATGGTTATTAGAAAACTTTAATGGATTTAAAAGGATTCTACACCCATTATTTTCAATAACAGGATAAAAAGGATAGTAAACAGGATTTTGCACAATCACTTTATCACCAGAATTACAAAAAGCATTAACTGCAACATCTAAAGCTGGGATAACACCGGGAGTTTGACATAACCATTTTTTATCTATATCCCACCCATATCGTCTCTTGAACCAACTTAGAACAGATTCAAAAAATGAAGTAGGAAGAATTGAATAGCCATATATTCCATATTCAGCTGTTTGAACTAATTTTTCGATGATAGGTTGTGGTGCTTTAAAATCCATATCGGCTACCCAAAGAGGTAATAGATCAGGATCACCAAAACCTTTTTCTAAAACTTTCTTATCCCATTTTGCGGAATTAGATTTAGTGCGATCAATGACTTGATCAAAATCATAAGAAGGATCTGTTTCACTCATTTTCCTTATTCAATTTTTAGTATAATATGTATTTAATCATTTTATAGTGAAAAATTATTATATGGATTTTTATAATCCTCGAAGATAATCGGGTCGACGTAGGTGTGGATATTTAATACCTGCTTCAACGACCTTTAGGAAAAGCTCTTTATCTTTGGCTAATTCTCCTTTTAAGCTAACATAATTTGATGCATGATTTGAATTGAAAATACACTTTTGCAAATCATCAGACGTATATTCTATCATCGTGTATAACTCCTCTAATATTTCCGTACTGGTGCATGGTTTGAATTCTCCTGTTGATTTTTGTGTCCATAACTCGGTTCCGGGAGTTACACCTAAAGTTAAAGGAGAGATATACCATTCAATTGGAGTTGGTGGAGCCATTCTATTAATCAATTTGGCAGATTCAATCGCATGTTTTCTATTTTTTTCAGGATCATTTCCTGCAAGCCCTAATAGAAAAATACCGGACCAAGCAATTCCTGCTTTATAGCATTTTTGAGCAGCAAGAGCAAAATCATCTTGGGTAGCTCCTTTTTTACAAGCTTTTAGAACCTCGTCATCTCCACTTTCAATGCCTACGTAAACCATCGTAAATCCGCTATCAGCTAATTTTTTTAGGTCTTCATCTGATTTTTTTAAGATATCTTTAGCGTGTGCATATGCACTAACTTTCTCAAGGTTTGGATGTATTTTATGGGCATATTCTGTTAACTCCGTAAGAATTCCAGGTTTAACAACAAACGCATTTCCATCTTCGAAAAAGATTTTACGTACTCGATTTCCATAAATAGCGCCAGCTCTTTTAATATCATTTTTAATTTCTTCGATATCTTTACGAATAGAGAACTTTTTTGATCTATACATAGAGCAGAATGTGCATTTATGGGTACATCCATTCGTTATGGCAATTAATAAAGCATTCCACTCAGAAGGAGGTCTGAATACGGGGTCTTCTAAATTCCCAACTACATAATTCATGGTTTATTCTATTTATATTATGTTTTTTTTTACTTTAACTTTTTCATTTAAAATTATTGGTATTAGATACCGATAAGGTATATTAAGCCATCTGCGAGTGAACCTCTCCAACAAATGAAATCATGACCCCCAATAAATTCCACATACTTTACTGAATAGCCCTTACTCAGTAACAAATCTCGGAAATGACGATTTGAGAAAAAATGACTCGGTTCACCATGTAATGCTTCTTTACCTTCATAAACCCCAATTTCTATATAAAAGTCTAGGGGAAGTTTCTCTCTTTTCATATACTCCCCTATTAAATATTGCCAGTTCTGAAAATATGGATCAGTATTCTCTCCCAACTTTTCAGGTGCCCAGTAGGAACCTGATTGGGAAAGGATTTTTCCAAATTTATCTGGATATTTTAGACCAATATAAGAAGCTGACAAACCTCCGAGGCTCGCTCCTCCCACAACAGTCTTTTCTGGATTATTCGATAAGTTGTATTTCTCTTTGAGATGGGGGAAAAGTTCCTCTCCTACAAAGAAAGCAAAATCTAGATTTGTCGTCAATTCATTTATTCTAGCTTTCATTCCCTCATCGATATGATTGTAAATGAAAACAGCGATAATCGGAGGAATCTTTTTGGAAAATATCAGGTTGTCTAGGATGGTGGGTGTTGGGATTTGATTTGGATTATTATACATAAATCCATCAAAAAGAAATAAACTACCATAAGGATCAGTTGAAGGATTGTAGTTTGGGGGGAGATAAATTTTGTTATAAAATTTTTCATTAAATTTGGTGCTTTTCAGTCGCACTGTTTTTAATGTTCCCTTAGGGATATTATCTTTTTTTTCAATCCAAGGTTGCGAAGGGGCATCAGGGAGTTCCAATGCAGCGAGTGTAACACCCGGTAACCAAGTAAAATTCTTTTTATTTAAAGGATCGCCCTTAAGGATAGGTATCATGATATCTTTTGGTGGATAAAGAGGAATATTTGCCTTTTGTCTAGTAATTGCATAAGTTATTCTGGTTTTATTTAGATAGAAAATAGATTTGTAGTAGATATCTGTACCTTGAAGACGTGCGAATTTCCCTCGATGAGGAATCTCTCCTAGACTACCGCTATATAAGAGAATCTCATCCGTATCCCCATTTTCTTTACATAGGAAAGTAACTAGCTTATGGTTGGGTTCTCTTTCGATATGTTCAATAATTGGTGCGCCATTTTCTTCAATTTCTTTCCAAAAATCATCAACAAGACCCTTTTTATCTTCTACTTTATCCAAAACCTCTTTGAGTTTTAGTAATCGAGGGCTGATCATTTCATCATTAGGGACTAAGATCATGTAATACTATCTTTTTCCATAATTTAAAAACCTATTCTTAAACACCCAAGGTTTTCATTTAAATTTATTTGTAGTTTTCATAGAAAATATTGAATTACAGAAGAAGTTATATTAGCAATATCTCAAAAAAAGTTACCTTTAATCTAAAAATCGTTAATGTAGTAGGTTTTTCCAACAGTTAGTTAAAGGTATAATTCCAGAAAAAGTTATACAAACTTTATTCTTTTCCATATATATTCATTCTTTTGTTTTTATAAACTTCCATCGTGTTGGAGTTCCTGCATAGTCATTCATATCCCAACAAAAGACTTTAGTTTTGTTTATCCGATAAAATGGGGGAGGATGATCTAAATTGTATTTTCTCATATAATCCTTTTTAATCTCCTTAATGAGATTTTCATTTTTCTCAATTGATACATTTCCTTCTATTATAACAACCTTAGTCCCACTTTCTGAGTGAACAACAATATGTGGATTACTAGCTAAATTTCTTCGATTTCTTGTTCCAGAACCCCCTCCAAAATAAAAATTATCATTAATCCATGAACCCCATACAGGAATTGCATGGGGACGGCAATCTGATTTTGTAGTACTTAACCAATAATTTCTTGCATCCTTCATCTCATCTTGCACAAAATCCCAACCTAATAATCCTGCGTCTGATTCCTCAATACCATAATCAGGTATATATGGTCGATCACGTGTTTTTTCTTGCTTCTTCATTTAACTTACGAATTTTCTGTAATTTTAAATTATTCTTTTCTATCTTCATAGAATTCATAGTTCTGTAAAAAATTAATCAATATTGAGTTTTGCATCCACCTTAAATTTTTCTCTTAATAGTAAAATCATTAAATTAATCGGTTGTTAGAGTATTTAGTTGAAGGTATAAATTTATAAATGGTCTAAAAGTTTAGTATATAATATCTCATTATGTAATAGCTTTAACTTTATTGTAAAGGTGAAAAAAATCTCAGATAAGATAATGTCTATGAAAGAAGCGATCAATAAATTAGTTCACGACGGTGAATTTGTATTCTTTGGGGGCTTCGGAAATGGCATGACATTTTCTGCAGCTCACGAAATAATCAGACAAAATAAACGAAATCTAAAAGTGACCAAATGTGGGGGTGGAATAATGTTTGACCAATTAATAGGTGCGGGAGTCACAAATCATATAGTCACTTCACATTGTTGGAATGGCACCGGACCTCAACCTGCGTATAATCTAAGGCGCTCAATGGAAGAGGGAATACCCCAAAAGATAATTTACAATGAACAATCTCTTTTTATGATCAATATGTCCTTTTTTGCTGGTTATATGGGCATCCCGTTTGTACCAATTCGTTCTGTTGTTGGTACAGGCATATTTGATCATCCAAAAGAAGTAGGGTTAAAGGCTGCAAGAGTGGAATGTCCTTTCACCGGTGAAAAGATATGTGTTGTTCCTGCAATAAATCCCGATGTTGGTGTAATTCAAGTACAACGGGCAGATAGTGAAGGAAATGCCCAATTATGGGGATTAATAGGAGATACTAAATACGGAATCAATGCGTGTAAGAAAATTATTGTTGCAACAGAGGAAATCGTGGATAAAAGTGTAATTATGGAATCTCCCGAACGCACAATAATAGGCGCTCATAAAGTTGATGCTGTTGTACATGAGCCTTGGGGTGCTCATCCGAGCAGTATGCAAGGTTTTTACTACACAGATTTAGAATATAGGTTTAATTATGCAAAAGAAACGAAAACTATTGAAGATTGGGAAAACTGGCTTGAGAGGTGGGTAACCGGAGTTGAGAATCGACAGGAATATCTGAAAGTATTAGGAAAGGATAAAATAAAGTTTCTAAAAGCTAAACCAATTATTCAGGGTGCTGTAAACTATGGATTCTAAAGATAGAGAGTTTTGTAATGAATATACCGGTTTTGAAATGATGTTAGTGTCAGCATGTAGACAAATTAAAAATGATGATATTGTATTTAATGCTTTTCACTGGCCTTTTCTTGCCGTTCACATGGCAAAATTACTCCATTGTCCTGATCTTTTCGCTGTGCTAGAAGTAGGGCAATTTCAAGACGAACTTCCGAGACCAATTAAGATGCCTTATTCAATTAGTGATCCTGTTTTAGTCCCAAATTCGCTATTTGTTGGAGACTCAATTGATGCATTATCTATTCTTCAAAGGGGAGAAATAACCGTAGCATTGTTAAGTACATCCATGGTTGATAAGTATGGAAATTGTAATACTACGGTAGTAGGTCCATATGAGAAGCCAATTTATCGTTTACCGGGAGGTGGTGGAGCTACCGAAATTGCAGGTATGGCAAAAAGATTAATATGGCTAATTGATGACCACACAAAACGGAGATTACCCGAAAAATTAGATTTTATTACTGATCCAGGTTATTTAGATGGATTTGATAGCAGAATAAAAGCTGGTTATCCTCCTGATACAGGTCCAGAAGTTATTGTTACGCCATTTTGTATAATGAAATTTGATCCTGAATCAAAAGAAGCCTATTTAGACGCACTACATCCAAATATTTCAATAGAACAGGTAAAGGAAAATACAGGTTGGGATTTAAAGATTGTTAAAGAGGTTAAACAAATAGATCCACCAACTCTAAAAGAAATTGAAGTATGCCGACAAACTATGAGAGATGCAATAGATCAATATTTTATATTAAAACCTGAATGGACCACATATCTCTAGTTAATTATTTACCTATCTTTCCTTTATTTTTATAAATTTTTAAGACATTCAGTATTGTTTAATTTAATTAAATTCTATAAATGTAGTAAATAAAAATTGAGAAGAATTAGATATGGAAAAAATTGAAATTGCTAAAAAAGAGAAAATTGCGATAATTAAATTAATTGATGCTGAAAACCTTAATCCTTTAAACAAGGAAACTGCCAAGGAGTTATTGGAAACATTAGAATCACTAAAAGATGATATTGACATTAGATGTGTAATAATTACTGGTTCGGGAAGGGCTTTTTCTGCGGGAGGGGATATAAAGGGATTTAAATCAAGTATAGAAGCTGGTACCACTGGTAAAGAAATGGATGATCTAACAAAGGATCTTTATAAAACTGCCTTAATTTTGCGACTTTATCCTAAGCCTATAATTGCTGCGGTGAATGGGTGGGCTGTGGGCGCAGGTATGAATCTTGCATTATCATGCGATTTTATAATTGCCTCAGAAAAAGCAAGATTTAGACAATCATTTTCTAAACTCGGTTTAATACCTGGATTTGCAGGCACAATACTATTAAGCCGTCAACTAACATGGCAACAAGCTACACAAATGTCGTTTTTTGGAGACACATATTCAGCAGAGGAATTAGCTAAGCTTGGGTTAGTTAATGAAATCACTCCTCCAGAAAAGCTTGATGAAGTGGCTTTACAATGGGCGCAACGCCTTGCTAATGGACCTACATTGGCATTTGCAAGAACCAAAGAGCTATTCTTTAATGCATTAAGCATCCCGCTAAAAGAACATCTCGAAAACGAGCGACAAATGCAGATAAAATCAGCTGAAACTGAGGATTACAAAAGAGGAGTATTTGCCCTTATTGATAAAAAGGAACCCGAGTTTATCGGCAAATAATAAGCAATATATTTTTTAATAAATAATTTTAAAATTGTTATTTATTATTCAATAAACAATTCTGACAACAAAGTATTAAATATTCTAAAACTATAAATAAACTAGATTTTTTCCATTTTTTTATAATAACAAAGTTTAGCAGAAATGTCAAGAAATAAAGATGTTTTAAAGTTTTTTCAAGCTTACGTTAAAGAAATGATCGATATTGGGGGAAGGAATTTACCCAAAGCCATTTCAGTAAAATCAGGTTCAAAGTTAGGTAAATTTTATAAAGCAAGAGGGTCATCATTAGATTTGGAAGTCGTCTTAAAGCAGTTCTATACTGGTTTGAAAGGAAAACCAACGATAAAAAAATTAGATGATAATAATTATGATGTAAGTGTAAAATATTCTAAAAAATTTTGTCCAATAGGTGGGACTTATGACCCTTCTCGAGGTACTATTTTTCAAGAAAACATATGTATTCCCTATACGAAAGGATTTTTAAGTGAATTATTTCCTCAATTTATGACTGAAGCTGAGTTTTTAAATTGTATTCCGCTTAATAATAAAAAAACTTGTCATTATATCTTAAAAGTTAGAGATATACAAAGATAATTTAGTTTATCAAGTATTAAATATTTTTTTTCTTTTTCTCGATTCTTGATATCTTCACAATTCTATTTATTTCTAAAGAGAATAAAATCTTGAAAGTTTTGAGGCCACACAACATGGCTTTGATTCCCCTTCAACGTAGATTTTAAAATCAAACTCAACATCGTAAGCACCCCCATCAGCATCTCGAACATCAACAACTTTAGCAATTAATCTAACACGTTTACCTACGGGTGTAGGTGCTGGGAACCGAATCTTGTTCCAACCATAATTTACTGTCATCCTTGTATTAATTGAAGTATACAGTTGTGAAAATAATTTAGAATAAATTATAGAAAGCACCCAATTACCATGTGCAACTGTTCTTCCATAAGGAGATTCATTTTTCGCTCGTTCAGGATCAACATGTATCCACTGCATATCTCCTACAATCTTTCCGTATTCATTTATTTCATCTTGAGTTACTTCATACCAATCAGAAGTCCCAATCTCTTTCCCAACGTATTTTTTCCAATCGGATGGACTTATCTTTAATGAACCCATGACTATTTACCCCACATTCGAATCATTTCTCTTGATATAAGGAATCTCATGATTTCTGCTGAGCCTGCACTTATTTGCCCTATTTTTGCATCTCTATAAAATCTTTCCACGGGATATTCTTCAGAATATCCTAATCCACCAACAACTTGTACTGCTTCTTTAGTTATATTAACTGCGGCATCTGAAATTTTTGCTTTAACCGCTGCCACTGATGCTCTACAATAATGTCCCTCATCAAGCATTCTGGCAATCTGCGCTATCGCAATTCTATTTAATTCTAAATCCATAAACATTTCACTCAATTTAAAAGAAATACCTTCAAACTCGTAAATTGTCTTTCCAAATTGTTCACGTCTATGGGCATATTTATATGCCACTTCAAAAGCACTTCTAGCTAATCCAAGATATTGAGATGCTGTGAATGTTCTTTCGCCATCAAGACCGAACATTAAAACCTCAACCCCTTCGTTTTCCTTATGTAATAAATTTTCGACAGGAACTTTACAATTGGTAAATCTGAGATGTGAGTTTGGCATTCCTCTTCGACCCATATAAGTATAATCCTTCAGGACTTCAAATCCAGGAGTATCCGTTTCAAAAATAAATGCTGATATTCCTTGATGTCTTCTTACTTGGTCATTAGTAACCGCGTATAAGGTAATGTAATCCGCATAACTCCCATTAGTTATAAAACATTTTTCACCATTTAAGATGTAATAATCCCCATCTCGTTTCGCTCGTAAATTCATCCCACCAATGGCGTCAGAACCCCCAGTAGGCTCAGTTATACCAATTGCACCTAATTTTGTGCCATCAGCGATTCCTGATAAATACCTTTCCTTTTGTTCAGGTGTTCCGTATTTTATGATTGGTGCGGCAAATAAGCATGATGATGCACCAAAAATAGTAGCTATAGCATAATTAAAAGCAGTTAATTCTTCACCAAATATTGCACGGTATAGAACTCCTTTACCTAAACCCCCTAATTCTTCAGGAATCAAAATATTTAAATAAGGTTTCATTTTTTTGACCGTATCTACGGCTAAATCTTTATTTCGTTCCCTATCTATCTTATTAGCAACAGGTTCAATGTTATCCTTACACCATTTACGAACTTCCATCCTAAAATCGTTTTCTTCTTTAGAGAAATAATGTAATCTATCGGGCATACATGAGTAGCCATATTCTAAATTTAAATCTTCAAAATGTACTTGTCCTTCCATATAAATCATTTTAAAATGTGATTAATCAATATAATCTAAAATTAAAGATATTTAATTAATTTATTTTAATATCAAACTATAAAATCTATGCTTCAATTTCCATTATTAAACAAAAATTAGTGAGAATTTGTATGGAATATACTACACTAGGACGTACGGGATTAAAAGTCAGTGTCATGGGATTAGGTTGTGGAGGTCCTAGTCGTATAGGGCAAAGTACCGGTAATAGTGAAGAGGAATCTATCGCAATTGTTAAACACGCTTTAAAGGCGGGGATTAATTTCATTGATACAGCAGAAGTATATCGAACTGAGATTATCGTTGGAAAAGCAATAAAAGATTTTGACCGAGAAACTCTCGTATTATCAACGAAAAAATCAACGTGGGGAAATCCTAAACCAAAAGATGTATTAAAAAGTTTTGAGAGAAGCCTTAAAAATCTTGGCACCGATTATATTGACATTTATCACCTTCATGGGGTGGTATTATCTGATTATGAATATCTCGTTTCAGAAATTATACCAACACTTCAAGAGTTGCGAGATCAAGGAAAAATACGGTTTTTAGGTATCACTGAACGATTTAATCCTGATCCTCATCATTCTATGCTACAAAGAGCATTACAGGACGATTTTTGGGATGTAATGATGGTAGGATTTAATATTTTAAATCAATCTGCCCGGGATCGTGTCTTAGCAAAAACAATAGAAAAGAATATTGGTATTCTAATCATGTTTGCTGTCCGACTTGCACTTAGTAGACCAAAAAGACTTAAACAATGTATTGAAGAATTAATCGAAAAAGGACAGGTTAGCATTTCTGAAATTGATAATGATAATCCCCTCGAATTTCTTATATACAAGAATGGTGCTAAAAATTTAGTTGATGCTGCATATCGCTTCTGCCGATATGAGCCAGGAATACATGTTACTCTTTCTGGTACAGGAAATCTTAGTCACTTGAAAGACAACCTTGAATCGATTTTAAGACCACCACTTCCAGAGAAAGATTTGATAAAACTTAAGAAGATTTTTAAGAATGCTGATTCAATTTCAGGTCAATAGTAAAATATTTCATAAAGAATAAATAATTATCCTCACTAAAGTGCAAAAAATAATCTTTAACCTTGATAAAAATGATTTGGAATACAAGAATAACTAAAATGACCAATACTCAATACCCAATCATAATGGGTGCTTTTGCGATAATAGGGAGAGCTGAATTCGCGGCAGCTTTCTCAAATGCAGGTGGATTAGGCATCATAACAGCGTTGAATTTTAGAACAAATGAAGAATTTCAAGAAGAAATTGATAAAATGAAGAAATTAACAAATAAACCTTATGGCGTCAATTTTACAGTATGGCCTCCACAAGTTAGGCAGAGGAGTGAACGAGCTCAATCTGAAGAATCATATTTTGATTTTGTAGATATCGCTTTAGATGCAGATGTCAAAGTTATTACTACTTCCGCTTATAAAGCAGCGAAAATTGGAAAGAAAGTGCATGATGCGGGATGTGTGTGGTTTCATAAGAGTGCTACTGTGAAGCATGCGATATCAGCAGAAAAGGTAGGTGCGGATGCTGTTACCATTGTAGGTCTTGAAGGAACAGGATTTAAAAACCCAAATCAAAACACGACACTTGTTAATATGACAATGGCAAGAAAATTAATTAAAGTGCCACTTATAGCAGCAGGAGGAATAGGTGACGCAAGAGGATTTCTTGCTGCTCTAGCGATGGGTGCCGATGCTGTATGCTTTGGGAGCGCAATAATGGCAACAAAAGAAAGCCCTGCTTCAGAAACGTGGAAAAAACAAGTGTTATACCAAGACATATTCGATGAGAAATTTTATAAGAAGATCTATCACCTAGAATTACGTGACAGCCCGATTGGTTCCATGGCATGCGGGCACGTTAATGAGGAAACAACAATTAAACAATTTATTGAGGATATTATAGCAAATGCAGAAGAAATCCTTAGGAGATGGGGATTTGAGGGGAATAAAATTACAATTTTTTAAATCCACCAATCAAATTTTTATTTTATTATCTTTTTTATAAATTAGATAAGTTTATCTCCAAACAAAAAGATGGATCGTTATGGCAAAAAAATCATGTGAAAAACACGATAAATTTAATTATTATTGTGAAGATTGCCAAGAAGCAAATAGAATAAATGAAATACAGCAGAAAGTTAAACTACTAGAACGAGGAGAGCTTGATACAACTGAAGGGCCTAGGAAATCCCCTGGTAGGAGGTATCTAAATTTTAAAGGGTTTAAAAAAAAATTTCGAGTGAAAAAATACCTTAAAATCATTATTCCCGTTGTTGTGATTACCCTAGTCCTTTTATCGATCTTCTGGTTTTGGCCTGCATGGTTTGGTCCAATCCACTTAAATGCTCAACTCTACGAGAATAAAGCGGGGGGGTTAAATTATTATGATTTTTACTTTCTGAAATTTTGGTCAATTAATTTCTTCTTCAATAAAACCGCATTAACTGGTGCTTTTATAGGTTGTATAATAATGAGCTTACCTCCCAATCAAAACTTATTGACAATGATAGGGACTCTCTTAAAATTTGGAAAACCATCTAGGATAAAGGCATTGATTTTTTGGTGGACTGCAGGTTTCATCTTGTTCTACTTATTTGGGATGGCTATGGATGCGGGTGGTCAGTTTTCTTGGGTTTTATATCTATATGAAAAGGGGGAAATCACATTGTCACCATTTACCGTTCTTATCGATGCTTTTAATGTATTATTAAATCCAAATAACATGAATATAGAATTCATTTTCGTCTACTCAAGGTTATATTTACCTTTAATCTATTTCATATTTGGGGTTTTTATTTTTCGGGGGATACTAAACGTTGTAAGTAATTATTACTTAAAAAGGAACGATTATAATATAATATCAAATGTATCAATAATAATTGGTCTTGTCTTTGGAATGATCTTTCTTACTTTACCTACGTTGGCTTTAAATGGAATAGAACTATTACAAATGTGGTCTTTAGTATTAGCATTTGTTATACTAATAGGATTAGGCATTTCGACATATATTTTTGGTCGTTATAAATTAGCTAAAGATCCAAGAAATAACATGGTGATAAAACCTAAAAAAGTTAAAATAGGAATATTGGCTGGTGCATTAATTTTTCTCATAACATTACCATCAATGTTCAGTATAGGTCCTATGATAACTCTGAGCAATACATCTGTTTACTTAGAAAACGAATGGACGAAAAAGATCCATCGAGAAATAACATGGTCACGAGCATGTGCGGGATTAGATATGTTTGAGGAACGTCCAATTGAAAATTTTACATTATCATCCAGTCCCGAGAATGATACTCAAATGATTTTTAGTATAAGACAATTTGATCAAGATTTTGCTGTTCAAAGTTTAGCTGCTAAAATAGGTACAACCTTTGAAGGATTAGCTGATTCCGATATTGTTTATATAGATGGAACAGAATATTGGGTTGCTCCCAAAACAGTCAGAATATCTCAATTTTCGGGAGATCCTGTAAAAACAAATACAGAATTATACGATCATATCGAAGGCTTCTTAGCATTAGATACATTTACAGGAGAATTAGTAAATATTAGTTTCACTTTTAATGTTTCTGAAGATTATCCAATATTTTTTGGTGAATCTGAAAGTAAAAAGTTTCTTGAACAACACGGAGCAAGCGAAGGATTAGGAGCTTATGATAAAACCATATTACTCGACACAGGATGGAGAGGCGGAATTCCGAACAATAATTATGTTTATGAAGGGGAACCTGATGGTGTACTCAAAGGATTAGAAGCATTCTGGTATACTGCAAGTTTAGATCTGTGGGGCTACGCATTCGAAGGAGGAGACCATAAATATTTAATAAATAGAAACGTGAAAAAACGTGTAAGCAATATACTTTTACCTCAACTAAAGATAGATAACGATCCCTATTTAGTTTTTGACGGTAATAATAATAAGATGTACTATGCGGTTTCAATTTACACTTCAATAGATATAGGGACGTATTCACAATCCCCAATTTTAAGATTCTTAGGTATTTGCTTGGTTGACGTAAAAGATGGTGAATTGGTGTTTTTTAAAAATCCTGCTTTAATCGAATCAACTTTGGATCCATTATATCCTATGTGGAAGTACTACATGGACTTTTATAATTGGCAAGCAATTCCCGCATGGTTAAATGACCAATTAAGATACCCTGAAGATTTATTTGAATTACAATTAGAAGCCAATTATAAATATCACGTACAAGATCTAAAAACATGGAAGAGAGGAGATGATTTTCATGAAAGACCAGAATTTGGAGATCTTTTCTACATCGAAACAAACCTCGGAGATGGAATAGAATATGTAGGTTTAGATTTAGTGGAATATAAAGGTGCAGAAGCTAGAACCTTAGCAGGAATGTATGTAATAAGACATGGTAATAATTTTGGAGAAGCAATCTTTTACCACACTAGAAATTCAACTGAAAATTTAATCGGTCCCAAAACTGCAAGAGATACATATGAGACTGAAGCCACACAACAAATATCCTTGATCTCTGGTGCTAGAAATGGAAATACTCTTTTATATCCTCTTGGAGGTTCAGTCTATTATTATATCCCTACTTATAGTACAGTTGGAGGATTACAACAATTAAAATTAGCTGGATTTGTAGAAGCCTTTACAAGAAAAGTAGGGTATGGTTCAGAAGCCTTTGATGCTTACAATAGTTTAGAAAATTTTGATCCAGGTAGTTTCACATTAACAACTGATGCCGATAATCCAGATATAGATGGATCTTTTATACTTAATTGGACGGAATCTCAATTTACAGATAGTTATTCAATCTATAGGAACGATAGTCTTTTGATTGAGGATCTACCCAATTCACAAACGCAATACTCAATTTCGGAAATGGATTCTGGAACCTATGAATTCTACATAAAAGCCTTAAACGAATTTGGGAATACGACATCTAATATTATTACAGTGAACATTAAAATCTTTGCAATCTCTTACACGTTTGACATGGAAAACTCAATAATTTTACCTGACGATCTTGCACGTTTTAGAATTGAATTAGAAAATTTCAATGAAAGTATTTCATCTCCGGGATATAATGTAAGGGTGAACTTATCACTATATCGTGAAGACGGGGGTGTCTTTTCTATTGTAGTTCCACCTACTTATTATCCTCTAGAAAATGCTACATTCAACTATGGTATTTACACAGGGATTAATTTTACGTTAATTAACACTACTTTATATTCTGGTGAAGGAATAATCTTAAACGGGTTTGTTAATAGTACCACAAGTGATATTTTAATAAGATTTAGATGGACTTTGATCGTTGACGATGTAGTTATCTATTCCTCTGAAGAAAATTTTATAGCAGTAATGTAAGGTTTACTTTACTACTTTTTTTTTATTTTTAGAATTAGAATTATAAAATGGTATAGAATATGCGAATGAATACCCGAAGGTGTCTATTGCATTGGTATTCTAATTCCTTACTTGTTGAGTGGAATGTTCCAATAAACAAATTCAAGCACCATAGTGAAAAGACTAATTATTTTTAAATAAGTTTTTATCCAATGAATAATATTATCGTTCGGTAACCGCACCAATCCTTTCAAATTGGTCGGATTGAACACCGTTTAAAACCTAATGGTTCATATTTTAGTTCAAATTACTCTATTTCACACAATTTTCTTTCTTATCGCAGCTGATTAACATATGGCTACTATTCATTGAGGTAGCAATACAACTTCTCGACATTCACACAGTTAAGTATTAAGAATATTTAATAGTTAAATTGTTATTAACAATTGCTAACGCTTAAAAAAGTCAAAAATCTTTTAGTAAGTCCTGAATTAAGCATTTTATACATTTGACACACGTTTTAATTAATCATATATAATCCAAATATTTTTAAATTAGAGTATAACTATTTCAATTAGAACCCAATAAAAAATTAGCATGAATCCAGTTATTAATTCGAGAAGATTATTGTTTATATTCCTTTTTTCAATTTCATTCCTATTTTTAGCTCAAAATATTCAGAGTGTGTCATCATCAAATAGTGAAATTTCATTAAACATTGATACTGAATTTGAAATGATTGAATATTCAACAGCACAGGGCATCTATTCCAATACCAATACTATAGATCTTGAATTACCTTCACCTACATGGGAAATTGATGATATAGAGTTAAATTTTACAAATGTAGAATTTGGAATTGAAGTGAAAACAATTGAAGATAATCCAACTGATAATTTTATTATGGACAAATTTCATGATGGTTATGGTGTTCAAATAGTTATTGATGAACCTACTATTATTTATGGCGTGTTAATATATGGAAATAATGAATCAAGTGAAAATATGGCCCTTTATGTTCAAATAAATGGATATAATAATATTACTAACTCTCCAAATAATATAGTTTATGGAACACCCAATTTATTAAACATGTCTTATTCTTTAACACCATCGTGGCATACACAGACTTTTGTTGAACCAATTTTTCTTGCTAAAGGAAATTATTATCTCTTAATAGATGGTTCTGCTATAGGAACTAGCCCTAAATCGATCTATTATTGGTATTTTAATAATACTGAACCCAATTACCCTGAATTAAATATCTCCGAATTTGATGGAGGATCATGGACAGGAGGAGTACAGGGAACTCCGTTTCTTCATAAATTTATTCAAAAAATGAATTATTCTTTTTTTCCCGAGGAAATCAACATGACCGCTGAACTTGATGGAAATTCATTTGAAATATCAAATGGGGATCATCCAGGAAAAGGGTATCTAAAGAAATCAAATATTAATTATCATCCAAATAAAAAAGATGTTGAGATTAAAATAAAAAATAATAAGACAGAAAGTTTAGATTTCAATCTGAACTATAGCCTTAATATTAATAATGAATTTTTAGCATCTAGCCTTTTAGAAATTGGATATAATTCGAGCAATAAATGGTTAGTTTTTCCTACTATAGAAAGATTTTCAGATAACCATTTTGTTAGATTCGATTATCCGCATAATTGGTATGGTATATCAATATTAAAAAATCAACAAGATGTTACTGCAGATGTTGTTATTGATTCGCTAAATAACGTGATTTTCATACCAAATGATACCATTGAAAATGGTGCAGAATGGGAAATACAAGCTTATTCTCCAAGTGTTGATTTTAAACTTAATATAATCAAAACAGATTTCACAGGAGGACAAATATTACAGTTTTCAATAGCTAACCCAATTCTCAATGGGCTTTATAAATTCATTTTAATTGATCCGTTAGGAAATGAGAAATATCAAGAGGTAGTAATTCTTCCTACGGAAAGTAATATATTTTCATATGAAATCCCCTCTAATATCCTTGAAGGAGATTATATAGCATATATTTACTGGTATAATCAGACCGATGCCGGAGTTCAATCACAGGTTTTTTCTCTATCCCCTTCATTGACTTCTAGTACATCTCAAGATTTTCCAATTCTCTTTGTATTAGGTATAGTATTAATTGGAGGATCCGTAATAGGAGGTTCTAGCTATGTTACAATTAAAAAAATTCAAACTAACCGTAATGATAAATTAAGGCTTATTTTAGAAAGATGTAGTGATATAATGAATTTAGAATATATTATTGTTTTAGATAAGAAATCTGGAATTGATGTGTATTCTGAAGCGTTTGGAGAAAAAAAAATAGATCCTACATTAATCTCAGGCTTTCTTCAGGCAATACAAAATTTTGGCAGTGAAGTCCTTGGTAGAGCTAAAGATTCTCGCACTTTTAAGATTGAATACCGTAAATCAATTGTTTTAATGGCCGAATTTGTTAACTTAAGATTGATTGTTATAATGAAAGAAAGTCCATCTAAAAACTTCTTATATACTATTGAATCATTAGCCTATGATATTTATAAAGATTATGGGAAATTGTTTGAGAAATTCAATGGAATCCTCGGAGAATTTCAAGGAATAAAAAACTTACTTGAACAACATTTAAACATTTCATTTCTTTATCCTTTATCGGTTAATTATTCAATAAAAATGAAATTGGATCAAGCAGAAAGAGAAATGGTTCAGAAAGCTTTAAAGTTTATGCAAGAGAATAATTTTAATTACTTTCATGCACTTTATCTTCTTCCTGAAGATGCTTGTTCACCAAAAGATTATGAGACTATCCTTCGATTAATTCAAAAGCGAATTTTCCGCCCAATTGATAACTCATCAAATTAAATTATTAGTCATGTTTTTCTTGATTTCAGCTTAATTTCGTAATTAAATAATTTAGTAGATTATGAAAATTTATTTTTTAATAAACCATTTAAATTAAGTATGAAAGCACAAGATATTCTAAATCATTTTAAAAGCAATGGATCATGGGTTAATTGGGAAAAAACAGTAGATCAAATTCTATTTGGAGACCCAAAAGTGGAAGTTAACGGAATTGCAGTTTCGTGGATGCCTACTTTTTCTAACCTTAGCAAAGCAGTAGATGAAGGATGTAATATTTTCATTACACATGAGGCTTTATTTGCAGCAAAAATAGATGATACAGGAAATATCATTGATTGTCCTATTGTTAAAGATCTTCACGCAAGGTGGATTGCCGGTAAAAGAAAATTAGAAAAAGATGATATTTGGATAAAAAAGATGGAATGGTTAGAAGAAAAGAACTTAACGGTTATAAGATGTCATGATTTTTGGGATAGCTACCCTGATATTGGGGTACACGGAGCTTGGGCAAAATGGTTAGGATATACGAAACCACCTATTAAGGTTGATAATTATTATGAACTTCATGAAATACAAGAAACAACTCTTGAAGAACTATGTAAGGAAATTTTAGAAAAAATAAGACCCCTTGGACAAGATTCAATTCAAGTTATTGGAGATTTAGATAAAAAAATTTCAAGAATCACATTAGGAACTGGAGCTGCTTCAAATTATAGAGATATGCATGCTTTTGGAGGAGAAGCCATTATTTTAACTGACGATGGAACTTTGTTATGGGAATCGGGTCAATGGGCTAAAGATACAGGAATTCCATTAATAATCGTAAACCACTCACTTTCCGAAGAACCAGGGATGCGTTCATTAGCGAAATATCTAAAAAAGATTTTTCCTGATATTCCTGTTTTGCAGATTCCCGTGGGCTGTATCTTCAAATGTATTTATTAATCCAATATATATATTCTTTCACTCTAAAGGAAAAAACTTGGGTAAGTCTCCCGGTACTTTTAATTTCCATTTAGGTCTTCTTTTTTGAAGGAACGATATAACTCCTTCTTTTGCATCAGGTTGCAACCCAGTCCATCCAAAATATCGATGGTTAATCATTTCTGCCTTATCAATATCCGTTTCAGTCAGGAACTGATAAACCATTCTTTTTGTTAGGGTTACACTCACAGGCGCACATAATAGTATTTCATCAGCTATTTCTCGTGCTGTATCCATTAATTTTTCATCTGGTACGACTCGACTAACAAGGCCATATTCTAAGGCTTCTTTAGCATTAATAATTCTGCCTGTATACATCAATTCTGCCGCTCTACTGAGTCCTATGATACGGGGTAAAATCCACGGACAAGAAATTTCAGGTATGACACCACGTCGATTGAAAACGATTCCAATACGTGCACTTTCAGATGCAATTCTTATATCAAATGGTAAGATAAATGTGATTCCAACTCCCACTACAGGTCCGTTTATTGCAACAATAACAGGTTTTTTCAGTAAAAAGTATCTTTTAATTAAGCTACCCTCGCGTCTGGTTCTTTCATCAGTCTCACGAGGTCGGTTTGAACCATCAAAAGTACTACCACCTCTCGATAAGTCGGCACCCGCACAAAATCCTCTTCCTGCACCAGTGATTATTGTAACTCGTAGGTTAGGATCATTTTCTACCTTATCAATTGCATCCCATATTTCTAACCCCATTTCGTATGTCCAAGCATTAAGCCGTTCCGGTCTGTTTAAAGTGATTGTTGCGATCTCATCTGAGGTTTCAAAAATAATATATTCATAATCCATTCTATACTTAACCTCCTTTTATAAAGATTTGAAATTTAAAATTATTTTAATGAAGATATATTTTTATAATGCATTATAAATCGAATGGAAATATATAAGTTAATAATTGACTTCTATAAAGTGAAAAATTATGATAAAGACGAAAGTAACTGAAATGTTAGGATGTAAATATCCTATAATTGCAGGGACAATGGCAAATATCTCCAATCCTGAATTTGTTGCTTCGGTAAGCAATGCAGGTGCTTGTGCTGTATTAGCAAGTGCAAATTATCAAACCCCTGAAGAGTTACGTGAGGCAATTAGAAAAACACAATCTTTAACTGATCAACCATTTGCTGTAAATATAAATCTATTTCCCGCTATGATGCCACAAGAAAAATTGGTAAAATATGTTGAGGCAACGTTAGATGAGGGTGCGAAAATAATTGAAACAAGCGGTCATAAGGCTCCAGCAGATCTGGTTCCAAAATTCAAAGAAGGGGGTGCTATATGGATACATAAGTGTGCGGGTGTCAGATATGCTATAACAGGTGCATCTTTAGGTGCTGATATGATTACAGTTGTGGGTTATGAAAACGGTGGTGCAACTGGAACTTTAGATATTGGTACTCTTGTAATGACACCATCGGTTGTGGATGCTATAGATGTTCCTGTAATAGCAGGAGGAGGAATTACAGATGGAAGAGGAATTGCTGCGGTTCTTGCACTTGGCGCTGAAGGAGTAATTATGGGGACGAGAATGATGGCCACTAAAGAATGTCCAATCCATGATAATCTAAAACAAGCTTTTGTTCAGGCAAAGGAAACTGATACTCATTTAGTAATGCGCTCAATTCGTAATACTCATAGGGTATGGAGGAATAAAGCAGCAGAAAAAATAATTGAATTGGAATCTCAAAAGGCATCCCTACAAGAAATTATTCAAGTAGCCTCTGGTCAAAATGCTTTAAAAATGTATAAAGAAGGGGATATAGATGCAGGAATGGTAAGTTGTGGCCAAGGTGTAGGACTAGTTAAAGACATTCCAACTGTAAAAGAATTACTTGACAGGATAATGAAAGAAGCAGAAGAAGTTATCCAAAGGCTAAAAAAGATTTCCTAATACATCCTTTTTTTATTTTTTTTAATTGTATATTTGAAAAACTCACATATTATTAAGAATAAATTTAAATTTGAGATGAAAATATGAGTGAGAAATTAAAGGATTTTCATGTGGTAGAGGAGATGCCTGTACGATGGGGCGATATGGATGCTAGGGGGCATGTAAATAACACAATATATTATCGCTATTTTGAAAGTTCAAGAATAGCTTTATTTCGATTATTAAAGATTTATGAAGAGCCTACAACAGTACGTATAGGACCAATCTTATCTTTTCAAAGTTGTTATTATAAAGCTCCATTGACTTATCCAGACACTATCTATATAGGAGCAAAAATCGTAAACATAGAAGAATCAAAAATAATAATAAAACATTCTATAATGAGCAAAAAATTAAATAGAAAAGCAGCTGAGGGTGAAGCTCATATGGTCTGGTATGATTATGAACACCAAAAAAAAGCGATCATTCCAGATGATTTGAAGCAAGAAATTTTAAAACTTATGTTTTGATAAAAACTAAAAATAAGGTATAATATAGAAAAAAAAATTTTATAAAAAAGAATTGAATTTTTTAACTTCTCTATTTTATCATAGAATTGTTACTTTTTATAGCAGCTTCTGCATCCTTTATTACACTTTTAATAATGTCGTCGACGTCGTTAATACTATCAATAATACCTATTGATTGTCCAAGTAATACAGCTCCTTCTTCAGTATCTCCATTATAAACTCTATCATAAGCACCAGCGTCGCGTGTCGCCTGCTCAATCGTTATAGATTTTTCATACGCAATCATTTCCTCTTTTGATTGAGGTGCGGGATGTGCTAAGGCATATTTGTTTTTATATAAACGAATAGGACCAAATGATCCGGTGAATAGCCCTGTATCTTGGGGTTTACCAGGTGGAATTAATGCTTTGTATTTTTCATGAAACTCTGATTGTTTAGAAGCAATAAATCGTGAACCCATAGCTATTGCTCCAGCACCGAGCGATAAAGCTGCAGCTAAACCTTCTCCTGTAGCAAAACCTCCACACGCAATCACGGGTAAATCAGGAAAAATTTTATTAATTTGTTGCAGTAGTACAAGGGTACTTACTCTCTCATATGATTGATGACCGCCTCCTTCACCACCAGTGGCTACTATTCCGTCTACATTAGCATCTACACATTTCTGTGCTAACCATACAGCTGGTGCTACATGAAAGTGTTTTACTTCCGATTTTTCCCGTAATTCTTGAAAATTCTTAGAAGCAGGTAAAAGCTTTGAAGAACCAGCAGAAGTTAACCAATAAACACACTGTTCTCTCATTTTAGGATTGTTCATAACGAGTTTAGGTACATCGGTGCACATTTCTTGAACGCCCTTATTATTCCGAGAGGTAAGAAAATTAAGGCCAAATGGCTTATCAGTGTGTTCAATCATATATTCTATGCTTTCTTTATGCTCCTTTACTGGATCTGTCCCGGTTATATTAACGTTCGACAAAACCCCCAAACCACCAGCCTCACAAACTGCCAAAGCTAAATCGCGGGTGTAGAAGGGTCCCATTGGAGCACTGAAAATTGGATGCTTTATTCCAAACATTTTTGTTATATTAGTTTCGATCATTTTAAAAATCACTTTTAAATGGATAAATATTTAGAATTTTTAAAAGTTTATTGAGTGATAAAAAAAATAGATCCATTTCTTCATTTACTCTTCAGTAAATATTTCAAGAGAACTTATTCAGAAGGGTGAAAACAAATTAAAAATTTATATTAAATAAATTGTTCAAAATTATAAAAAGAAATTTTACTTTTTTTTAATTAAGGGTATATGGAAATTTAGTGAGATTAATCAATATAGGGAAAATAGGGTTATAAAATTATGATCTGGCTAGGAGCTTTATTTAGCTTTTTCGCAGTTTTAGCATGGGTAATAAGTACCTTAGTTGTGAGCAAAGGAATAAAAGAATTAAAGGAAGCATATGGAACTTTTTTTAATAGAGTCAAAGATTACTCAATTAAAATAGAAATTATCTTTACTTATCTAGGAATTACTTTATTAACCGGCACTATACTGCTATCACTTACAATGGTCCCTTTGCTTATTCAATACGATTTTATATTCTCTGGTTATTTGATTTTAGCTGGAATTTTTTCATTTAGCGCTGGAACAGGTTTATATTATTTTTGCACCTTAATATATAGAAAAGCAGAGATTGCTTCACAGTTCTCAAGAATTGGACCTTTTTTTAGTATAATTTTAGGGGTTTATATCTTCGGTGAAATATTTAATGTATTTGATTTGGTCTCCCTAATCTTATTAGGTATTGGAATAACTCTATTTTTTATATTCACATGGAGAGGAAAATTTGGTTTTATTGGTTTTTTCTTGGGAATTCTAACATCATTGAGTTGGACTTCAGGTGGTATTTTTATGAATATTGCATTTTTAACTACTCCTTCAAATCAATTTAAACCCTTAGCTTATACTTTAATCAGCCTTTTTTTCGGATTTTTATCATTGCTACTATTTAATTTAATATTTATGCTAAAAAATAGAAAAAAGAAGAAAAATGAGGGAATAAAGTTTCACATTTTTAAAGTTAAAAAATCTGTTGCCAAATATTTTGTCATCCATGGGGTTTTAAGCACGTCTATCGGATTTACTTTTAATTTTTTTGGTATTTTCTATTTAGGTGTATCTGGAGCGGCGTTTATTATGAGTCTTTGGCCAATCCTTTCATTACTAGTTGGATATTTATTATTTTCATCTTCTCCAGATTACTTAAGATACAAAAAGCATATAAAATGGTTGTTTCTAATCGCTATTATCTTACTATGTGCCTCGATTATTTCGATTTTTTAAGATCTTTAATCCTAATTAATTTTTCAGGAAATTTTCCCAATAACGCCTACATATATAGTAGTTTCATTAATTCCATCAATGTCTAACAATTCATTTAATTCATCATCATAAATCGCGCCAATTGTGCATGCTCCTAAACCCAGTGCCTCAGCAATCAGATAAAAATTCTGTCCAATATGCCCAGCATCCAAATAAATATAACGATAACATCTTTGTAGATATTTCCATTTTGACCTTTCAATAATCGCGGTCCAAATAAAATTCACAGCAGACTTATAAGCAATATTTTGATCTAAACATCCCTTTGCGACTTCACTTCGAAAATCACCATTCCTCACCAATTCTAGACTATGTTTAGGAATATTGTAATGAAAAATTCCTTTTTCAAAGTTTTCAACATTATTAATCACCGGATACACTTCAATAGGATATAAACCTCCTGCAGATGGGATAGTTCTAAAAGCATAATTAGGAAAAATCCGTGTAAGACCCGTCATACCAAACAAGAGTAAACTAAGTTGTTCTTGCGTTATAGGTTCATTTTTGAAGTTTCGAGAAGATTTTCTGTTAATAATAACATCCCAAAATTTAACAGTTTCATCGAATTTAGGATGAGGTAATTTAATTGTTTTTATCGCATTTGGATATGTTTTATAAGATTCTGGCTTCCGCGCCCAATCTAATCGATGCTGTGGTAGATGATTTCTAATATATTTCGATTTTCGTTGAAAATTGTCTCCATCGTTCTCATTCATAATATAATTAGATAAAGAGTGTTTTAAAGTTTTAAATTTATATTTTAAAAATTAATTATTCTAAAATGATCGTTTCTGGCTTCTGACATATTAATTTGACATATGAACTATATTCCAACACTTTTTTTTCTCTTTATATGGATTTATAAATAGATTAACTTATTGATATTTTAGGAGTAAATTTGGTGAAGGGAATAAATGGATTATTCAGAAACTTTTTTTGAGATGCTTAAGGTTCTTCAACGTACTTACAGAAAGTTCCCTAAATTTATGATTGAAATTATGGCTGAAAACTACGGCATTCCCATTAAAGAGATTAAACCATTGCTAAATAAATTCAGGAAAAAAGGGATTTTGCTTATAATGAAAGACGAAGGGTATACTTTTACGTTAAATAAAAATGTTTAAATTTTAAAATCCAAATGAAAACTATTTTTTTCTGTTCAATTAAAAAAAGAAGACGTGTAAAAAATTAGTAATTAAAATTATTCTATCATTTTCAGAAATTCTTCTTCTGTAATGATTTTGGTACCTTGTCCTTGGGCTTTTACATACTTAGCTGTTGGCTCATCTGAGTTAGTCACTAAATAGGATAAATTCGCGACTACTCCGCTTTTCGCTTGACCGCCATGGTCCCTTACAAGTTGCTCTGCTTCTGCTCTTTTCATGGCCTCTAATTTCCCAGTAAAACAAAAAGTCATACCTTCAAATTTTCCTCCCGTTTTCTTCACCTCCTCTATTGTAATTTTATTTGAATTTAATACTTCCTTCATTTGTGGATAAAGTTTTTCAACCCCTTCATGTAACTGCTGGGCTGTGATTTCAGCAAATCCATCAACTTGAGACAGTTGGAAAATAGAAGCATCTTTTATTTTGCCCAAGGTATCAAATCCTGCATCTACGACTCGTTGAGTGAGATCCTCTCCAATGTTTTCAATATCAAATCCGCCAATGAATCGTGCTAATGGTACATTTTTAACAGCCAACAGGTTGTCTAATGCTTTTTTTGCCGAAGTTTCTTTTACTCCCTCAAATTGTGTTAAATGTGCAACTTCAAGTTTGTACAAATCAGCAATAGTCTTTACTTTCCCTGAGTCAAATAATGGTTTTAACATTAATTTTTCACTAAAATGCTTTACGTTTAGTTTATTAATCCACTTTACTAATCGATGATATGCTCTCTTTGGACACGCTTCGTTTGGACAGTACAATCTTGTACCTTCATTGATGAGTTTGGTTTTACATTCCTCACATATAGTAGGAATAGGGATCTCTTTTGCATCTGAAGGTGTTTTAATTACTCGCTCGATCTTAGGGATAATATCTCCTCGTTTGCTGATAAACACTTCAGAGCCGATTTTCAATTTTAAATCCCCAATTAGATTTGGATTTGCTAAACTTGCTCTTGATACGGTAGTTCCCATTAATCTCACAGGATCAACAATAGCAATAGGGGTATAATTTTGGCCGCTAATACTCCATTCCACATCAAGCAACGTAGTTTCGATTTCTTCAGCTTGGAATTTAAAGGCAATTTGTTTCATAGGTTTTGCTCGTTTCATGTCTTCTAAATCGATTGCTTTCCCCTTAATCACTAATCCATCGATATCAAATTCTAGAGTATCGCGTCTGTTGGTCATGACATCCTCTCTAATATTAATTACTTCTTGAGGAGAATGTACTGTCTTGGTAGGAATTGTCGGGAATCCTTCTTCTTTTAACCATTTTAACTTTTGAATCTCACTCTGAAAAGTTACATCATCACCAATACTGAATGCATCATAGAATACTAAGTTTAAATCTCCACTTCCGATTCCATCTTTTCTTCTTACCAACCCTGAAGCCGCATTCCTACAATTTTGCTTATCGTTATATTTCCTCTCAAAAACATCATGAAATAGCAAAATTTCGGCACGAGTAGCACCTGTAAATTTAGTTTTGAGCTTAGGGATGAATCCTTTCATATTAATAACGTTCGCTGAAACATCATCTCCGATTTTTCCATCCCCTCTTGTTAGGGCGTATTGGAAAATACCATCTTCGTATTGAAGTTCAATACTAATCCCGTCAAGCTTAAATTGGATGAGGAACGTCTTAAAATTTCGCTTCCTTGCCCATTTTAAGAATTCTTGAGGGTTAGTAACTTTATCTTGAGAAGTCATTGGAATAATATGTTCTCGCTTTGTAAAAAGTTCTGAAGAATCTACACCAATCTTGAATAATATTGGGTTTTCTGGATCAAGTTTGTGAAGCTCATCTTCAAAAGTATCGTATTTGACATCGGAAATTTCTGGTTGTTCATTGTAATACAGATATCGATGACGCTTTATTTCTTCAACAAGATAGTTAATTCTTTCTTGATTTGATTTTTGTCTTTCGAGCATGATTACCCTCAATTAATAGGTTTTAGTCTTAAAGTTTATTATTCCACCCAAACTTAAAAACTTAATTAGGGGGTAAAGGATAGTTAGCAAATTCAAAATTTAAAAAAAATGAGGGAATGGGATTTGTAATAAATTAAATTAGAATTATTGTGTCAATTTGGGTGGTTACAAATCTAAGTAATGGGCTTTAAATATTTTCATACTATTATTCTATTAAATTTTCTTAAGATAAATGTTCTATGGTTGTAGGTATTTCTTGTTTGACTGTATAAGGTTTAATAATTTATGTTTGAGATATCTTCCTTGTCTTTTTAATATGGGTTTATTAGGATTTTCGGTAAGAATATTTAAGATGGTTAAAATTCTTTATAAAAATTGATTTTTGTATTAATTACTTTAAAAAAGGTAGAAGAATTAAATACAAAGATGTTAAATATTTATACATAAATTTCATAGTTAGTCTAATTATTTTTTTGAAAAGTTAAAACAAATTCAAAAAGATATTTGGAGGGAGATCCAATGAATAGGAAAAAGACTTTTCAATTGATGATATTAATTCTCATTCTATATAGCTTTTTGCTAAACTTCCTATTTCTCAAAAATATTGTAAGCAATCGCCAAAAGAACAGAGGAAATTACGATTATGACGAAATTGTTCCGGAGTATTTAAAAACTTCAGATTATTCTTCTTTTATCGAGGGAAATGGTGAAAATATCAATTTATCACTTCAGCAATCTCTCCTTGATGACTCACCAATCATAATTTCTAACATTTCAGATTCCAATAATAACAAGTTTTATGAACCATCCCCCACAGTTGAGAATTTTGATAGTTTTTTTGTCAATATAACAATTGAAGATATCTATGCTCCTAATAAAATTTTAATAATAGAAGATTATCTACCAATTGCAGGTTCTTATGATTTTACTAATGCTCAACCGGGAGCAACATCTTTTAAAATTAATGGAAACGGATATTTAGAAAATATATCTGTCATTGTTAGAAATACAGATACTGTAGAAACAGTTGTAGTAGGATTCTATATATATAATTCCACATGGAATAGCACAACACAAAAATCAATACCAGATGGTAGATCCCCTCTTTTAGATACATATATTATACCTGTCGGCGATATAATTGGTTGGTATACAATAACAAATCAGCATTATTACTTAGATAACTCTAAAACAGAAAATAAAACATGGTTTATTGGTCTTTATGATATGGGATTAGGTGATGCGAGATGGGCTTATGTCGATGATGATAGTGCTTATTTTGGTAGTAGCGATGATGATAATGAAACTTGGAGTTATTACAAATTCGGACTGGACTGGCTTTTAATAGACAATCCAGGTTCAGGTTGTCCAACTGTTGATTTAGAATTGAAAGTTGATTTGGCACCCTATATTTATCCATCAGAAAAAACATTAATTGTTGAAGATCAGTCTACAGGAATATTGTGGAATTTTGGAATTACAGGCTCTCCTGCTTATGGTAGTTTTAGAATTCGCGGTAATACAATTTTAGAGAACATTTCTATTTGGTTATGGAATAATGGTGATGGAACGGATTGTAATTTTAGAGTAAGGATATTTAATTCGCAGTGGACAGGTACTAAAAACGAACCACTCGGACTTTATGCTACAGTTGTGCCAATTGATGCAGTTCTAATTGATGGTTTTGATGGTTGGTATAATTTTACAGACCTTAATACTTTTCTTAACGTTTCTGAAACAGATAATAATACATTTTATGTAGTAATGCAAGATGTTGATGATGACACTTATTGGTATATGATTTCTGATGATATTATAGGAGATAATGATGATGAAATGGATGCTTATTACTACTCTGGGGGATACCAATTAATTACTATTGGTCCTCGAACTGTTGATTTATCTTTAAAGGTTGGATTAAAACCCCATAAAAATATCCCTAAACCTGAAGATATTGGTTTGAAGATAAATAATACTGCTGTAATTGGAGATAATGACATTCATGGTTTTGGGTATTGGAATTCGACACAGGAATATTCAAGTTCTTCTGGTCAATTGGAATTTAAACTATCTGCTGATTGGTGGGATGTCTTGTGTAAAATTACTCTTGTTCAGATTAATTACACTAAGACAGATTTAAAGGCAAATTCAATGTATAGAGTTCTTGGAAGTGGACAAGAAGTCATATGGAATGTATCTCGAAATAGTGGATTAGACTTTTTTGATGCAAGGTTAAGTAACTATAGAATAAATTTTACTGTTCCATCTTCCTGGAATAACATCCAAGTCTTTAATGGACCTATAGATAAAACTAATGATATTTCAATAAACCCGGAAAAAAAAGGCTATAAAACAGTTCAAGTAGCAAATGCTGGAAACGGTACGTATTGGCATTTAACTGCCACATCAGAAAACCTACTCTCATCAATTGATACCTATGTCAATTCAAATCCAACCAATACAGTAATGTATTCTGATATTGTTCAATTCAACACTACTTTTACAGAAAAAATAAGTCAAAACGATGGAATCATTAATTTGAGTGTGTATAATCCTATTGCTATTAATGACAAGTTGAATTTTACATCTGTAAATTCAACTTACGGTTCAAGTACGGAGTTCTACCTTGGAAGTTGGGATGTTTCTGATACTATAACTAGATATGGAGGATTCCGCGTTCAAGTGTTCTGGAGCAATAACACCGCAGTCGGATTTTGGGACAAAGTTCTAACAATAATAGGAGAAACTGATTTGTCGTTATTAACACCAAGCCAAGATGCGACTTTTTATACTAACCAGTCTTTTGATATCATAGTCTATTTCGAGGATTTTAATCTATTAACATCAATCGACGGAGCTACCATAGAATATAATATCAACGGACAAGGGTTGCAATCCACCATTGTAAATAATGGTACTATTGGATATTATGTCATCCCTGTTGATTGCACTGTCTTCACTTCCGATGGTCTAAAATCTGTTGATATCAGCGCAAATAAGCAATATTATGATTCTCAATTGCTCACCTATTACTTTAATGTTATTGTCGTCGAAGAACCTTCCATGGCTTCTCGACCAGCAATCCCAGGATATAACATAATTGCTCTAATTGGGTTGTGTTTTGGAATAACAATAGCTCTCATCAAAAATAAATATAAAAAATAACTATTTCTTCATTTTTTTTCATTTCATGAACTATATTAGTTCGACATATCTTGTCATCACTGAATTTTGCACCCACTCTTAATTTTTCTTTAAATACTTTCAATTTTGTAAATAAATCAAAAATAAAATCGTGATAAAGAATGAATATTAGGCAAATAGTAAATAAAAATAAAATAAGGAGAATATTGCATTCTAGAATGAGACTTCGTGAGGTCTATAGGAAAGCATACTGGTTAGAATTTGAAAATGAAAGTATTCTGAGTTTCTTAGCTAAATATAATGTAGTGATGAGCAGGCAGGAATCTTCTTCGAATATTCCAAGGGATACAAAAGTTCAAGATTATATTAATATAGATAACCAGCCCGAAATTGTTATTGATATAATCGAATTATAATTAATAGACACTCAATTTTCATTCAGCAGTTTCTTAGTGATGCCTGGTCTTTATATATAAAACTTCCGTTAAAAAATCTGCAAGTTAGTCAGCAGGGATGAAATAAAGTCAGCTCTAAAGTATGTATAACGAATAGAAGCATGTAATTCGTCATATAATCTCTTTCTTAATGTTTTCTCCTACTATTGATCTCTTAAGTTTTTGTTCTTGGTGTTCTTTATATTTTTTAATCGTTAGAAGCTTTTCTAGTCCTAATAGTTCTTCTAATAGATATGATCCTAGCTTTTTATTCACCTTTATAGGCTGTTCTATTAAATGCTTATCTACTAACCGCGTCAAGGTTTCCAACTGCCTCATAAACCATTGTTTGTAATCCTTCCAGTTATTATGAAAGGAAGGCATCTCATCTATAAGCGTTTGATCTGAAACTCGGGATTCAAGAAGAGTAGGACGTTGTTCAGTTTCAGGACTAGCACCGAGCGGTTCAGAGGTTGGTAAAGGTGGGGTATCCTGACGAATTCCTAACTTGGTAAAGATCGTCTCGAGATCATCTATATCTGAGTCTATTAAGGTGTATTGAGAGATACTCATCTGAAGCCATTTATCTATAAATTTCTGGGGAATTCCTTCTTTCCAATGGCGATTCCGTAGGTAGTTATATAACTTGAGCGGACTAAACAACTCCTCTAACTCCAAATATTCGGGATTTACTCTTTTACTTCTAAATTCGTGTAACTGTTGGATAAATTCTTTTCCAATACGTTTATTAAGTGAAACGATTATCTCATATTCATTGGAGAAATCTTTGAAATCTTTTCTTGAACCGATTGATGATGGTTCATAAGAATCGGATTTTAATTGAGAAGCGGGGGGAATATTAACTCCAAAATATCGGCTAGTAAAATCTAGGATCTTTTGCCAATTTTTTTGTTCAAAGCCTTTTAACAGCTCTGGAAGCCTACTTGATGAACCGTTTTGGTTTACTTCTGTAAAGATTTGTGATGCTACATTTTTGATACTTTGTATCTTGTCTTGTAAAATGGTAATATTTTGTGAACTGGATATAAGATGCTGTTCAAATGCTAAATTCGAATTGTGTTCAAGATAATTTAAGAACTGATTATTTTTTTTATTGTAAAAAATAAATTCGCTGTCATTCGCTATCTCAGGGATGATCTCATTGGAATTTAACACACAGCGAATATTATCTATAGCCAATATCTCTTTTACTTTATTCCTATCTAAATTATAAATAAAGTAAAAAGTAGGTGATTGAGAATAGGAATTGCTCGATTCAAACTCTAATATATTTCTTAAATCGTGTAATGCCGTGGATTCTAAGTCAATTGGAGTATGCCCTGCGGTAAATATTTCAAGGGCATGGAGATGTTTCAAATCAACATAGGGAAATATAACTAGGTTTTTCTGCTGAAAAAAAAGAATATTTAAAAATTCCGGGGTAATAAAATCTTCTCCTGAATCCACTTTTTCTCTCACGTAAAAAAAATTTATTCTTGAAAATAATTAAAAATTGCCTGAAGAATAATATGCTTAAAGCATTGGACTACATTCTTCCCTTGCAAAGCCTCAGCAGGATATATTACATTTGTACCGTCTGGGAATGTTTCTAATAAAGGCAACCCAAGAGCTACCTTAAATTTTGGAATACCGATAGCATTCTCTAAGTCTCGCTTGTTTAATTGTACTAAATAAGGTATGTTTTTAGGGGATGCGAAGCTCACTAACTCTCTAAAACTTCTTTTGTTCTGTTCTAATTTCTCAGGATCAGAATCACCAATAAATATAATCCCATCTGCGCCGTCTAACACATACTCTCGAGTCGACAAGAATCGTTCTTGCCCTGTACATGTTACCACATGAGCGATAATATTAAACTTGACATCTCTTAGTGTAAACTTAAATAAAAGATAGAGCGAATCTTCCCATAAGGTTCTTCCTTCTGTGGTCTCAATAGAATATCCTTTCGATAATTTTAAGAGATCGAATTTTTCCCTCAATCGAAAGAAGTTAGTTGTTTTTCCACTCTCCCCCGGACCCCAATAAACAATCTTAAATTGAAGCATGTTCTCTGAGTCGTTAAAATCGAACTTATCACTTACTTCTAACTCACTTTCATCTTTCTGATGGGTTTCCATTTTATCACCGCTTACCTATTTTTTAATGATGTTTCTAACTAATACTACCGAGTTTGTCAGAGAAAATTTCTTTCTTTAGCTCTTTAATATGTTCTTTTATTTCTCTCTCTGACATTTTTAACATTCTTTGGGTTGATTGGTTTTGCTCAATTTCTTCTTTTATTTTCATGGCAAATTTACTGAGCTGAAGGAAAATAACTCCTAAATTCACCTCATTATCGGAAAGTAAAACGACTAATATGTCGCGCTTCCCCTTTTTATGAAGCTCAACAGCTCCGATTGACTTAACGAACAACCGCATATCATTATAAATTATTGTTGCTCTTTCAAGAGAATCAGATTCAAAAAAATCCTGCCCTTGTCGTGCAACACCATATAGAGCTGCGCCAATAGAGCTTAAATCCCAATAATTCAGCTTACGGTCAAAACGAGAATCGATGGCTATAATTTTTGCGTCTTGATCGATTGCAATTAGACCATAGATATATCCTCTGCGAGTTAATTTCCCATAGTTATACCTTATATCATCCAACACTTCAGTTATACTATTTTTATATAACACTTTTGGAATGTGGTTTACCATTTTTAGACCTATTCTATTATATAATTAAGTTACCTAAGAGAATTGAGTAAGAGTATTTAAAGAAAAAAATTTAGAAAAGTCTACTTTAATCCTAATTTATTTCGGGTTCTATGAAATGCATAGGCACTACAATTACAAAAAACTCTTAAATTAGTTTGTATAATTTTTTTTTCATGCTCTTTATCATTTAAATCTGTTACAAATACAACAACCGCAAGCTGCGTGGTAAATTGAGGTAAAAAGCAATGTTTTTCAAGATTATTTTTGAGGATTCTTGCGTTCTCTTTGGCTCGAGGGTAGTCAAATATTGGAGCAAATCGATGGAGTTTATGCAAATAAATTTGTAGTTTTCTAAGACTTTTTGTATAGCCATATGTAAATGAATAGCTTCGAAGGAATCTTCTAAAATATACTAGGTTAACTAAAAACTTGCTTATTACAGGATGGATAAGATTAACGGGTAGATCAATACTCTTAGCTATAGCCTTATACTCTTGAGATGTTAAAGCTCTGATATTTTGAGGGTGTGAAATAAAACAAACTTCACGAAACAGATAGTTTAACACGATTTTCTCAACTACTTGTTGTGATCTCCCTATAGTTGTTAATGGTGAAATCCAAGAGTAATCTTTTTTAACTATTTGAGTCATAGTAAATGGGATAAAAGTAATTATATCTGAAAAAAAGTAATGCTCAATCTATTTAAATGAAAAAATAAATTCAATAAAAACAATCATCAGATCTACACTAAATGATCTTATCCAAGGTAAGTTGTATTGATTTTGGTCTATCTTGTAACTTAAGAAAATAATCTCTACATTTCTGGTAGTTAGAGACCAACTTCTCTAAATTATTTTCTACTCGCTCTCTGTTAAGGTGATGCTCCTTGCATAATAAATCTACTACATTTGGTTTGTTAGGGAGATTCCAATAGAAATTTTCTGTTGATTTGTTCACTTCAGGAAACAGAAATATTTTTCTTACTGTTTTAATAACTTCAATAGTTAAAGTGCTAACATCATATTTTTCATTTACTGAAGTAATGACATTTTCTATTTGTTTGTGGTTCTTGATATACTTTAAAGCTTTTTTAGGACCTATCCCCTTTATTCCTGGAAAGTAATCTGTGCCAACCAATAATGCCAAATCAACTAATTGAAATTGATTGATCTCTAATTCTTTCAAGTTTTTTCGCAAATCAACGCTCAATGGAGTTATTTTGGTATAGGTCCATTTTCCTTGAACTTTTCTTCGCAATGATTTTGAAAGATTTTGTATCATATTAGGGCATCCAAACAAAAGCGAATCAAAATCTTGAGAATTGGAATAGTGTGCAATGCCTTCTTTTACTAGATAAGCACATTGAGATTCTGCTGAAGCTGGAGAATCTATATAAATTACTCCAAGTGCCCCAAGCAATTGCTTTGATTCCAATATGATATTTTGCCACAGATATTCTTTACTTAAAGCAATTTTTCTAGCTGCGTTCTTATCCCCGCTTTTAATTGCTTCTTCATACCATTTCTGTGTAAATCTAAAATCATTAAGTTGATCTTTTGTAATTAACTTTTTAAGCTCAGAATCGCGACCGTCAAAACAAAAAATAGGGAATATTTTCTTCGTGTAATAGAAATTGATTCGGTAGAGAAGGCCATATAAATGCGAAATTGGTCTTTGGGTTCTGTCTAATATCAACCCAGCATAGGTGCCATCTGGATTTTTTCGAGCAAAATTGAACAAACCCATAATGATATTTGGAGCATCGATTGCGATAATTTTTCCTCCTAACGTTTGAAAATCAAGTACTTTTCGTAGTATGATGTCTTGAAGTTTAACTCCCATGAATTTAAATTACCTACAAAAATTAATAAAGAAAAAAAAAGAAGTTGGGTAATAACTAATAACTACCATCCTTTCATCATATGGTATAACCGGGTTAGTAAAGTAAAAATCTTAAACTTCATAATTCACCTTTTTCTAGTAATTAAAGGTGAACCATAGGACATGTGAAAATATTTAAACAAAAAATTGAATTGCTAAAAAAAGAAATTATTCTAATCTAATTTTCATCTTCAAGGTCTTCCATTATGGAATCAAAAAATTTTTTGGCTTTTTCAGGATCTTTAAGTTCCTTGAATGAATCGAAAAAACCACCCATCTCTGTAAAAGCCAATATTTCGTCATCGGGTATGACTCCAATTTGTTTTTTGTCAAATTCCAATAAACAATCTGGACATTCGATTGAGTCTGGATACTCCATAACCTTTTTTGTCTTACATCGAGGGCAATAATACTTTTTCGCCATAGGTCCGATAAAACCTATAAAAATGTATTTGGTAGCTAAAGATAAGTTGATTATACATATAAAACAATGTGTTGTTAGGATTTTCATTGCATACATATCATACATTGCAAGATAAACCTATTTAAATAAAAATTTGGCTACTAATCGTTTACGTTTTTCCTTTAAAAATAACGAGCTTTTTTTGACTATAATTATAAAAATTTTATGAACGAGAAAGATGAAAAAAGAAAAATATTACCTTCTTAAACCCGAGAAGAATTCAAAATGGGTGGCCTATACTTTCATTGGGATAATAGTTTTTATAGTAATCTACTTTCCCTTCTTTGCGGTCAACTTGCGTTATCAATTAGGTGCGGTATTCTCAAAGATATTCGATACATTCGGAGTGGCGTGTTTGACGATTGGTAGTGCTATGACAGCGATTAGTATATTAAGCTTATTTATAAGTAAATCAATAAACACACGATGGTTTATTCTAGGAATCGTCTTACTGTGGATTGGATGCTGGTGTACTGGAAGTGTGCTCAACATATTTGGGATCATTATAGGGAACGAGACATCAAATCCTGGATATCACTAAAATTTAGATAATATTTAGAATAGAAATGGATCTTCAATAAAGAAATGGGATTAATTTTTTAGTGTTTTTTTTATATTCTTCGAATTTTTCACCAAATTTTTTTTCCAGTATTCTTTCTTCTTCATTAATCCTCATTCTAATTAATAAAAAGTAATAAACAAACATAATAATGAGAGTAATGATACATCTAAAAACAAGGCAGAATCCAATAGTTGCAATTAAACCCCCGGAATACATGGGATTTCGAATATAATTATAAACTCCCTGAGTAATGAGTTGATGATCCTCTTCAGTAATTAATTCACCAGTTCCAAACCGTCCTAATTGAGCTCGAGCAACAATTATAAGCAACCCACCAGAAATATAGAGACTGAAACCTACATAACTTATAATAATATTGTCCCAAAAAGGAATTAGCTGGGATATAAACAACTTATTCTCATAAAAGGCTCCAATTAAAAAAAAGGGAGATAATAGCAACATGGTTAGTATCAAAAAGTCAAACAGCTTTGAGACATTTCTTTGCTGAGGAATAGACCGTAATAACGTATCCACAAGCGTTATCATATAAGCTGTAAGTAAGTACAGAACATATAAAGGAATTGAATAGATCTCTGGTACAAATAATAGATAGAATATGTTCTGATAGATTACATAAAGAAATATAAAAAGAGCAAGCTTTTTTCCAAAATCTTTCATGTTACTGTTATTTTAAGTACTCTCTTGATATGACTATGGTAAGATTCCTTATAAAAATTTTAGTAAACTTTAGAAAATTACATATAACCAACTTCTCAAGAATGCCTTTAAAAAATCAATGATAGACATGAAAATATTTGAAACCTGTAGAGGACCCACAGAGAATTAGTAACACTACTGATCCTACGATAACACCAATCATTTTATGTCGTTGAAATTGTCCTAGAAAAAGCCATCCAATAATCCCTACAATCAATCCTAATGCTCCTACAAGAGATCCTAATGCAATTAAGAATTCAATCGACTCAGCAACAGCATCAAAATAGTCAAATATCATAATGTAATGCTATAATGCCAAACTTATATAAAGAAAAATTTGGAGTCGCAACTTTTTCCTTTAAATATTGTGGCTATGTTAGAATTCACTAAAATTTCAAATTTGAGATTGCTATGAGAAAAATAAAAGAAATTGGCGCGTGTCCAAACTGCGATTGTGGGCTCATAATGTTTAAAACAAACAATTACAAACGGTTTGTGAAATGTGAGATTTGCGGAATGTCATATTCGTTGCCAAAACGAGGCAAAATTTCAAATTCAGCAATAATCTGTCCAAGAAGCAGGGTCCCAATATTAATCGTGGAAAAAGAACAGCAAAAAGCATATTTTTGGACAGATCAACCCTGTTTTAGCTGTGTTGCCTTTGATAAATGTAACGCGATTGAGGAACTTGTCAATGAATTTAAGTCGTTAGAGGTGTATGGATATTAAAATAGTAAGAAAAGTATCTTTAATACTTCTTTTCTGCTTTTTTTTATGTTTTTTTAGCGTTGTTAATAATTCGAGTAAATTTTGGGTTAGAGCCCAATTAAGCACAATTGATCCTGAATTACCTGATAAAGTATATGCATTCGTAGCCCCAAGTGATACGCTTACGTTTGAAGATCTGCCTTTACAGAAGTATTACAAGTATTATATTTGGGTGGAGATTGTTACCCCTCACAATTGTTCCCTTACAATTACTTTATGGGATCCTGACGGTATGCAATTTGATATCTTTGAAAATGATTTATTTTATGATCCCGATTTTGGGAGATACTATGAGATTCCCTTTGGTACGGCGTTAGGAGGCAATTGTACAATTGAGTTTTTCGTAGTCACCTTCGAGAATCTGAATATGTATATCAGAATAGAGCAAGGTCCTAAGTGTCTTTTTGATATAATTCCGTGGGAAGAGATTGGGGATATGGTTTTGTATAAGGTAACACGTTTTTCTAATGGGATGACCATCTCACATAACGTTACCTTCAAGATAGATTATATGTATAAATTCTACATCGGGAGACTTTCAGCTATTTCATTTAAAGAAAATAATGAACATAGACTTGATTATACCATTTATGATCCTGATGATTTAGAATATGAGATTTATTATAATGAAAGCCTTTCTCCTATTAATGAGGTGGATAAATTTATGTTCGGAACAGCGATTGAGGGTTTTTACATGATAACATTATCTATATACAGCGAAGTGGAATATTCAAATATAGCGTATGCCATAATAGAACATCACAAGATTAGTCATGTGGTAGATCCGAACCAGACAGACCAAGAACCGCCGAACAATACAACCCTTCAAACAAATAAGTTTTCAATCCCTAAAGAATGGACAGCGGGAATTCTCATTGTCGGAGGGATTATAATAGTAGGTGTGATCATCATCATAGTAAGAAGCCGAGAACGAAATTTCGTAAACTTTAAGGAAAGAATTGACCGCAAAAAATAAACAAGATTATATTATTTCTTTATTTTTAATAGAAGTGTTTGGATAAACATTATACCTTAGTGAAAGAAATTTGGAATGATTTTCAATTCTCTCAGAAATAACCCCTCAAATTAAAATTTATATTGTTCTTTCGAATAAATAGCTTTATTAAAGACTTCAGATATATTCATATAATAGAGTATATAAATACGCGTGGTCACGCTGGGAAAAGAAATGAATTTTTTAGAATCATTAGAACTAGCGTTAAAAGATTATATTGAAGATAAAATATCACTAGGGAAAGCAGCTGAGCTTGCGAATCTGGCGATATGGGAAATGAATGATGAATTGAAGAAAAGAAAATTTACCCTTAATTATAAATTATCAGAAGCTCAGTTAGAGATAGAGAGATTATTAAAGAAACACAAAAAAGAATAGTCTTTGAAATCTTTTTAAGAAATTTAAAGATATCAATAAGCTAGTATCCATTCAAGTCTTAAAAAAAATGAAAAAAAAAAATTAAATTAGGTTTTTAATAATCCTTTCGCGTTTTTTTGCCACTCAAGAACTTTGGACGTTGATGCACCACTTAACTTAGCGGATAAATCGCCTGGATCAGCAACTACTAACTCGTCAATCGAACTAATACCAAGAGCATGCAAACCCTCTGCTGTGCCTTTGCCAATACCTTTAACAGAAACTAATGAAACTTGTTTTGAAACTGACTCTGAATCATTATTTACGTCTGATGAAGTCTCATCTTTTTCCTCGTATAGCGTTTCGACTTCAAATTCTAATCCAGGTGATTCAGGAATCTCTACTTTGTCTGTATCTGCAATCCCTGCTGAAGTGATGAAAAATTCGCACTCTTCAGGAGGGAGATCGGGAGCATCCACAATTACAGCTCGCCTTTTTAGTGAGTTATTCGATGAAAATCCTTTAGTCTTAAACATGATTCGGAAATGGCACCCGTGGGCTACAATATTGCCGCCAATTGCATCGTTGGTTGAGAACATGCCCATCATCTTGACTGCGACTTGGTTGGTAAGCAAAACGGCACAATTATACGTCTCGGCTATCCTTGATAGTGTATGAATAATATTGTTTAAGAGGGCTTGTCGAGGCGCTAGTTTACTAATGCCTACATACTCTGCTCTTAACAATGCCATCAGACTGTCAATGATAATAAGTCGCACCCCACGAGTTTTACAGAGAGTTTCTGCTTTTTGGATCATCTGAGATTGATGATCTGAGGAGTAAATCCTAGCATGATAAATCCGTGAGAGTGTCTCATTAGGATTTAACCCGAAACGTTTGGCAATGCGTTTGATTTTCTCTTTCGAAAATGTGTTTTCAGTATCGATATAGGCAACAGAGGTATTTAGTCCACCATTCTTCACAGAAAGTTGACTTGTAACTGATATCGTATGAGCTAATGCTGTCTTTCCCGATTTGAAAGGCCCATATACTTCGGTTAATTTTCCTGTTTGGAAGCCACCACCTAAAATTTTATTAAGCTCTGAAGATCCAGTGGTCATGAACTCCACATTCTCATCAATATCTTTTGCTTGTATAAAATCTGTCATTCCTAACGCATTCCGTGCATTCCAAATTAATTTTTTCGCAGTCTTGTCTCCTAATCCATCAATATCTGACACTATAGAACCGGGACTCATTGCTAGGGCTTCTGCGGTGCTGATGCCGTTATCCTGAAGCAGTTTAATCTGTCGGGCGTTTATTCCTTTAATTTGACTTAAATCTGCCATATCTTTTTTACATCACCATTTTTCTGGTAATTATACTCTAAATACTACCAGTCTATATAAAGAAAAAATAAGAGTTAAAAAAGAGTGATAAAACCAAAAATTTAGGAGGAAGGGGGCTAAAGTAGGGGATATGGATATATTCGAACTCTAAACACGGGGAATATAGGTTTATAACTCTTTTTTAACTTGAATCTTATTAGTGATGAGGTTTTATAAAGAAAAATAAAAAGTGAAAAACACTTCAGATAAAACAAAACCCACCATCATCCAACATAAAGTATAGTTAAATTACAGTTCTAAGGTTTTTAACAAAATTAATTATTCATTTTGGATTTGGTAATATAATAAAAAACATAATTATACAAATTAAATAGATTGAAAAAAATGATAGCTATTGAAGATTTTAGAGACATAAAATATGAAAAAGAAGAAAATGGCATAGGAACTATAACTATCAATCGTCCAGAACGCAGAAATGCTCTATCTCCCATAACCTTTTTAGAATTGGAGGCAGCATTCGATCATATGGAACAAGATGATGATATTAGAGTTGTTATCATAACGGGGAACCAAGATGGAAATGCTTTTTCTTCAGGGGCATATATGAGTCCAAAAGTGATGAGTGAGATGACACCCGAAATAAGGAAATTGTTAGATCCGACTGATCGATCATCGAGAAATATGGCTCGAAAGATTTTTGATTTTCCTAAGCCTATAGTAGCTGCTGTGAATGGATTAGCTATTGGTGGTGGGATTACGATGCTTTTAATTGGTGCGGATCTTATCTATGCCTCAGAAAACGCATATTTAGGCTTTTATTTTGTACAAAATGCGTTTATGTCAGAATTTGCATCAACATTCCTTTTACCCCTCTATCTTGGATTTCAAAGAGCTAAAGAGATTATATATTACGGAAGAAAAATCGAAGCACAGAAGGCTCTAGAGCTTGGGTTAGTAAATAAAGTCCTTCCACTTAATGAGCTTGTACCTTATGCGAGAGAACAGGCATTAAAATTAATTGCTCCAAAAGCACCGGGTTTATCAATCAGATTAATGAGGAAAGCTGTGCACGACATGTTCAAAGATCAAATATACAAAATCCTAGATATAGAAAACGAAGGTTATAAAACCTTACTGAGTAAACCGGATATAACAATCGCAATGTCTGCTAGAAGTAAAAAAATAGAACCTGTATTCAAGGGAAGATAAAATTTTTGTGAACTTTTTTTCTATTTCCTAATGATTATTTGTATTTTTTATTTTTTAACAAATAGTATTAAACCAGATAATAAACTTAATTAGAAAAAAAAAAACCCGTGATTGTCTAACTGAAAGAACAGGGATGCGATTTTTTTTCCTATCTCAATTACCATTTCCCTATCCTTAGAAATTAGTGACTTTCTCAAAAAAATATTCACACTTTTAATCCTTTTATATAACGAGTGAAAAAACGGAAGTGTTTTCTGTAATTTGACATTAAAAGAAACTTCATGGAGTAGAATTAACGTGATATTCTCCCGCTGACATCGTAATATAAGAGGACATAGGATATTATCAAAGATATCCTCCAAGATAGAGGTTCTCTTTCTGATATCGTCAACCTTAGAAATCTTAAAACGTAGATGGTGTGAGATATTATCTATTACAATGAACCTTAAATCAGGAGGGAAAAGAAAGTTTTCATTTACCATTTTTCCAAGTAAATTATTTTGTTCTGAATATGAGGGAAAAACCTTACTTGGAGTAATGTATAAATTATTTAGTAAATAATCGCACTTCTTATTCTGATCCTGACACATCGAAACTAATCTATTTTTAGGAAATGGTTCACTTGCTTGAATCCAGAAACAACTACCTTTATAGACATCGCCGATTGCTAACGATTGGCTGACTAAAAAGAGAGCTAAAGAGGTTTTCCCTGTTCCAGACTCTCCTGAAATGGATATTACTGAATTATGCTGAAGAATTTTTTCAAATCCTTGTAAAACTACGTCTTGAAAAGTCATAACTCACTCATCTAATAACTCTAGAACTTCCTGCTTGGTTTGCTCTATTTGCTCTTCATTGTTATTTTCTTTAATGCTGTCATCATGTATATATCGGGGCTCGGAATTACTAAATAGTTGTTGGAGCATCATTAGAGTCATAATATCATTAAACTTACCATCTTGGTGTTGCGGGTTGCCTTTCATAAAACCAAATACTCCTCCACTCGATCCCGAACGTTTAGATTTGACATATAAATACACCACAATGAAAATTCCAATGAAAATAACCGCATAGACCGGATTTTGCTGAAAAAATATAAAAAATCCAATAATCAACACTATATAACAGAATCCTTTCATCTTTCTTACAACCTCATATTACTCCTCATAATCCATATAATATCGTTCAACCATTTCGGGTTTGAAGCGCCTTCTGATAAGCCTTCTCCTTCTAATTTTAGAGGGAATTCTTCCTTTACGATAGCGAATTTTGTTTATAAGGATACCTAACGAAATGAACGAGTATTTTAAGATAATATAGCAAAAAATGATGATAAAATAATAGAAAAATTCATAGGAAAAGATAATATTAAAACTTCCAACCAATAACCAAGATATCAAAAAAGAAAGGATTACGAGAAAAATCTGATATTGACCATGTTGAGGATCATTCTGATATGAAAACTTGAGAAAAAAAAGATCTCCTCTTGAGGGAGATAAGGTTATAAAAATCGACACAATACAAATCCCAGAAATAATGCGGGCAATGGGATCAAAGATCGGATTAAATACCACCTTAAGCAGAAAATAGATTATCCATGTTCCAAAAATTAATGGAGCAAAACTTGTTAAAAATCCTTGTAAGAGGGTCATCTGATAGGGATGTAATGGAGTTACTGAACCATGAGGAGATGCTTTTGACGAATTTTCGTCCCGATACTTGACTCTTAAGTTATGAGAAGGAACACCAACTAAAAGATCCATTAGGCGATGCGATACTTCATGCACAATGACACCTACAAAAAATATAAGGTTTATTATGGTATTTCCAATGCTTCCAAAATCAGTTGACAACAATAATTTTTCACTTATATACCCAATAGCATAGACAAACGGGAAAATTGTAAGAGCTATAAGTAACACTTCTCCAAACATATACTTTTATGAAATTATTCATATTTAAAGAAAAATTTCTGAAGGAGAATTTATGATCAATTTATGATGAAATTTGTTACTACATTATTTTTCTTCGTGATCACTAAAATTTTAATACTCAACCGAATAGCCTAATTCTTATATGATGGAAAACTTATGACTAAACGGGCACTATTTCTAGATGTTATTATATCACCTTCGATGGTTTTTATATGTACAAAAATGTCACTGCGAGTCGAAATGAAAAAAGTGGGGTTTTTATACTTTTAGTCAATTTGTGATCGAGGTGTAGACGAGCTCTACTTACAAATTCCGATCCCAACCGATAGCTTTAAAAAGCAAACACCGTCACAAAGTTTTCTTAGTAAAAAGAAAAAATAGTGATCAAAAAAAAATGACGATATACAAAACCTCAGTTACATTAGATCATACAAATCTAAAATGTGATTTGTGTGGTTCTGACGATATTGTTGAGACTGTTGAAGGTTATGTGTGTAGGGCATGTGGAATTGTCCAAACTCTACAAAAACTTCAATATGATCAACCATACAAAGCAGATGTACTACAATATGCACGAAGATTAGGAAGTACACAATTAGGGAATAAGAGAGAACGGTTGGGCTCCCCTCATTCTAGAGTCTTAAAGCGAATGAGTAAGTACAACAAGATAAACGACAATGAAAAAATTGTTTATACTAAGGCATATAGGGAGATTTCAAGAATCCTTTGCAGTTTAGGTCTGGAAGATTATAATTCCCTTAAAGAAATGACTATGGTTAATTTTAAAGAAATACGAGCTAAATTAAGAGCAGGCTCAAAATACAGGAATGTAGAGAAGCTTGTTGCTATCATTCTATATTTTAGGTTCAAAATTGATAATATCTCAGTGACAAATACCGATATATTTGAGAACACAGAACTAACCAAAAAAGAATTTAATGACTTCTTTATGCAAGTTCGCGATTACGTTCCTAATTATCTGATAAGAGATAGACAAAAATATATCTCCCAGAAATTGTTAGAGATTACCAATCATTTTGGGCTTGAGATGCCCTATTATTTTCTCGCAAAGAAGGTTTTGTATCGTCTCTGGGAAGGTATTAAAAACACTACAGATAATGTCATAGCAGGATTGTGTGCGTCAATTACAGCCCTCTGTGAGTATAAAGAACAAGTTAGAATAAGTTCAATTTGTGAATTGGTCAATATTAGGATGAGTACTATCCAGCTTCAGGTTAAAAAGAAAATTTTTGAAAGGTTTGGGATTCTAGGATTCTCAACTTTGGTACATTCTGCCGATTTATTAAAAAAGTTTTTAGTAAAAATCGGGCTGATAGAAGACAAAGAACCTGACATCGAATTGATTTCAGAAGAAGTAGAAGATGATGATATTATTCATGTTCAATTAGGAAATGCAGTTCAGATATTTAATCCATCAAATGAGCATTATCTTTTTGAAAGTTTTGATCAAAATGGAACGATTACCTACATATACCTTGAGGTATATAATCATACTAATACCAAGACTAAATTTAAGAAAAAGTCAAAGACAAATGGTGTATGGTTTAAGCTAGGTCTTGAGGAATATTTTCCATATAAGGGACCTCCGGTAACCATTTGACTATGATCAAAAGTAAGACCACAGGTAATATATATAGTATATATGTAGCATAAGTTTTTCTCTTTTTTTTCTCTCTATTTTTTTCTTTAAATATACCGAGTTATATTTTATAGAAGTTAACAATTAAACGTGAGTTTTATGCATAAAAAATTTGTTGTAATTGTGTTAATTGTGATTTCTACACTTCTAGGTGTTAGCGGTTACTTTGTGAATACCCAATATGAAGAAAATACACCATTTGAAATCCCTCCTGAGAATGTGAACATGGCCTCAATGACAAATTATAACAATATCAATTCCATATTTGCTGAAAAAATTAGCGATTATGCTACATATGGCTTTTTTCCCCAGATATATGAACCTTCTTTACAAGCGACGTACTATGCACTTTATACATTAGAGGCTATAGGAAAGCGGGATCAGGTAAATGAAACACAGATAACAAATTATATCATGAGCAACTACAATTCTAGCACTCATTTATTCATGGACAAATATGCGTATAGGTATCTCGATACTGACTTTACTCAAGATTCTCATTATCGTCCACTTACTTCTATTCTTGAAGTAAACTGTTATGCGATCCTTTCATTAGAACTTTTTAATGCTCTTAATTTAATTGATATAGGCGCATCAATAGACTTTATATGGAGTTGCTATAATCCCCTCACATCTGGATTTATTGGGCAACCTTACAGTCCTTCCTTAGAGTATTATGCGAAAATCTCTACAATGGACAATACATATTACGCAATTAAGAATTTAGATGTATTAATGGACAATTGGGTTGGGTATACTCAGGAACGCAATGATTTAATTCAATATATTAACTCATTACAAATTACTGACGATGGTAATCCAGAATTTGGAGGATTTTTGAATGATAACGAGATAAGCTTTAGCTCCTTGAAGCTGTATACTGATACTAATATGTTTTCTTCTTATTATTGCATAAAAAGTTTAGAAATATTTGGTATGGTCGGAACTATTAACTATGCTAGTTTTTACACGTTCTTAGAGCAATTATATGTTGCAGATGAGAACTACTTTCAGTATATGGTTTTTGGGACACCATTAGATGCAAATATCGTTACCACAGCCCTTGGATTAGACCTCTCTCGTATTACAGGGTTCTCTTCTTATAATGAGACCGGCATCTTAGACTTCATTTTCAATACCCGGAATAGTCTTGGTATTTGGGATGGCTCTACTGAGATTCAATACCATGAAATAATAGATACTTCTCAAATTATTCGAGCATTAAAGGATTGTAGTCAATTGTCAAGATTGAATTTTACCGACACTAACCAAATAACAACCTCTATTATAGAGTATTTTTTTATGGATCAAAGTTTTTCTCTCATATCTATAGATTATCCAACTCTTAATCTTATTAATTCGATTATCACTTCATTTGATTTATATGGGAGACTTCCAGAATTAGATTTACAGGAACTTTATTTGAAGATAATAGAATCATATCATGGTCTTACACCGATATATCATGGATTCTGGGCATTTTTAAACGCTGAACTTTATGCAAATTCGATAATAGGCTTTCGTTCCTACCCTATTGAGTTTTATACCGAAGGGAATAAAATTCATTTTAAAGAGATTGAATACTTAATTTCTCATAAATCTACCTTCTATGCATTAAATTCTTTAAAAACTATTTTCAAATTAGATGATTTTGCATTAACTCATAATCTAAATAGACTTATGAATGATATTCTTAATACGCAATTTCTAAATAGCTCATATCCAGAACAATATGGTGCCTTTTTATGCATATTACCTTATGAAGAATTACGCAGTGAATTTCTAAGTCAAAATATTTATTTTGAATATACATATTATGCGATTAAAGCCCTTGAACTTCTTGTCGAACAGTTAAATATAGGAGACCTTACCTTTTTGGACCTTAATATGACAGCCTTACAGTCATATATCAATACTCATATTGTAGAAACTTCAGAACAGTTATACTTTAACCCTCACTATACCGATGATTATGAAACTATTTTGCAAAATACCTATTATATGATATATATACTAAAATCGATTGATATATTTAATTTGGATGACCAAAAAATAAGAAACTTAATTGTACAAAACCTAAATTATAGCAATATCAAAAACATTTATTATAGTTATAAAGTAGCAAAATTATTGGATTTTAATTTTGAATTTGATATTGAGTTGGTACAACATTTAGTAGGGGATATCTTTTCTCAAGAATTAAATGAGTTTTATCTTACGTCTAAAAGAGAAGAAGTTGATCAAGAAATATTCCTTTGGATCAGCGAAATGGCTTCATTACACAACTATAAAATTATTACTCAATACCAAGAAGAAGTTATGCTGGGAAATCATATAACCATCGAAGCTTCACTATCCAACTTGATTCTTTCTTACTTCGATTATAATCTCTCATTTAGCTTCGAAAGTGCTCAATTAGGGTATTATGAATTTGAGAGAGTAGAAAATAATGAATTTTCACTTAATCTCCATATTCCGCAACGTCCGAGTAATTATCCAAGTGTGAATGGGAAGCTATATGCCCTCACTGGCAAGTTTATATTAGCAGAACTTAGTATATCGCTTACTACGGTTTATCCTAAGAAAGTGTATCAAGATGAGATAAATAGTGCAGTTGTATTATCCGTCTTATTCATTACTATTCCTGGAGGAGTCATATTTTATTCAGAAAAAAAACTAAAAAAACGAGATTCAGGTATTAATATCTAATTCCAAATTTTTTCTTTTTATTTATTTAACTCTAGAATCTTATAATGGTGTTACATAGTAGTTCAGATAGCGTATTGCGTAATAGGAATTTATTACAGGTATTACATCAGATACTAGATGTATTAAGTAAATTTGCGAAGAATTATAACAAAAGACTTAATTTCAGTAAATTCGCAAGTTATCTCAAATTAAATCCATCGGAAGTAGAAGAAATAATCTTTTTACTTCTAGATTTTCAAGAACTCTATGAAACCACCCTCAACAAATATTCTTTAAAAAAGAGAATCAACAATAATCAAGTTTATTTAGTTACGGAGAAAATTCAGAAGCTAAATAGCATACCACTTAAAATAAGGATGTCCCAATCCCACATTAATCAATTCAATGACATAATTTATTTTTTTAAACATGTAAAACGAGGGAAGGGGTTTGACGTACAAACCAATGGCACGGATTTACTAAAGAATGTAAAAGAGCTATGTGATTTTTATCCATATTGTTTTCAAGAGCAGCAAAATGGACTAGTATATCCTTCTAAATTTGGATTAAAACTAGGAGAATTATTACTCTCCTATAAGAAAAGTAATAAAAATATCAAAAAAATAGATATCGAGGAAACACAAATAGTAGTGGACAGCTGTGAGTGAGACGTCTGAAGACAAACTAGCATTAAAATCCGATAAATTAGAGTTTCGGAAATATCAGGTTGAGATTGCAAGTAAATGTGTGAATAAGAACTCGTTAGTTGTATTACCCACAGGGCTAGGAAAAACAATCATCGCGGTACTCATAGCAAGTAAGACATTAGAATTCTTTCCTGAAGAGAGTAAAATAATTATATTAGCCCCTACACGTCCCTTAATAAACCAACATTATGATACATTTAGCAATTTCCTACAAGTCCCTCAGGAGAAGTTTGTAGTACTCACAGGCAAAGTTCTTCCTGAGAAACGAATTGAGTTATATGAAGATAATCAAATTTTGTTTTATACTCCTCAAACGCTGAGAAATGACTTAGTGAATCGAAGATATACCTTAGAACATACAGCTCTTATTATATATGATGAAGCTCATCATGCATCTGGCGATTATGCATATACGATGATTGCTGACGAGTATGCGGAACAAAATCCGGATGGAGTGACGCTTGCACTCACCGCTTCCCCGGGAGCATCAAAAAAGAGAATTCAAGAATTATGTGAAAATCTCCATATCCCATTAGAAAATATTCATATTAGGACTCGAAAAGACAGCGATGTGAAGACATACATCAAACCAATGAATATATATAAGATTGGAGTGAATCTTACAGAATTAATGGAAGAAGTATACTCTGCGGTAATTGTTGTACTAGAAGAGCGATTACACTACCTTTCACAGCTTAGTTTCATTGACACTAAATCTGATGTACTACATCATAAAGTATTCCGAAAAGATTTATTAAGATTAAATAAGGAATTAGTTGCTATGATACAAGGGAGTGGAGATAAGACTGGGCTATACAGCGCTTTATCGATAAATGCTCAAGCGTTAATCCTATATCATATGATAGAGCTTATCGAACAACAAGGACTCGATGTTCTCTTATATTACTTAGAAAAGCTCTATACTGACGCAAAAAAGAAAAGCAGCTCAAAAGCTGTAAAAATCTTAGCTTCTGATTCGAGAATCCGTCGTAATTTTATTGAATTGAAAAAGAACCAAGATTTTACGCCTGAAAAACTTATACATCCTAAATATCACATTTTACAAAAAGTGTTGGTAGATGAATTATCCCAAAATCCTAATTCTCGCATACTGGTCTTTGTAAAATTGCGTGACTCACTAAAGAACATCGTGGAAAGACTTGGAGAAATAGAAATTATAAAACCAGTACGATTTGTTGGGCAAGCTACTAAATCTAGTGAAGATAAAGGAATGTCTCAAAAAATCCAGATTGAAACTTTAGATCGGTTTAAGAAAGGCGTGTATAATGTGCTGGTATCTACAAACGTGGGGGAAGAAGGTTTAGATATCGCGGAATGTGATTTAGTAGTATTTTACGATGTGGTAGCATCTGAAATCCGCTTAATTCAAAGAAAAGGTAGAACAGCTCGACATCGAGAAGGAAAAGTTATAATTTTATACTGTAAAGGGACCCATGATGAGATTTATCTTAGAATTGCTTTGAGTAAATTAAAGAAAATGAATGTCAACCTTAAAAAACCTCAGCAGCTTGCAGAACCAGAACCGATTTATAGTAATCAAATTGGTAAAATTGAAGAAAAAGTCTCTAAGCCATCATTAAAGCGACAACATCAAGTTAATTTACATTCTTTTATTGATACCTCCCCTCTAGATGACGTTTTGGAAAAAGAAGAGGATTCTTCTGAAGTTAAAATAAGTAAACTTCTACCCATGAAATTCGGCATACGTAAGAAACTGCAGAAAGATAAAATTGATTTTGCTATTGTTGATACAGACCTTCATATTGTCTTATTTAATAGAGTGTTAATTCAAGTATATGATCCAAGAAAAACTACTGATAATTTATTTATTACAGAAATTCAGGATTTTTCAGAGATTTGTGAATTATTTATCCTCATCTTTGATTTTGTAGATTTTGAAGTACAAACACCAGGAGAAAAACGAATTTTAAAAAAAAAAATTCAAGAGTTAAAACAAGAGTATAATTTTCAATTCATTCCTGTTGAAAATGAAGAAGAACTCTATTTTATTATGAAAAGTATTTTAGAAAGCCCATCAGGGAGGGGTTTATAAGAATGGAAGACGCCACCTGGAAAAAAGATGAGACACCTTATCTAATATTTGAATGTGCGAAATGTAAACAATATCTCTATGTAAAAGCAACGCAGAAAGGGAAGAAATGTTTACGATGTGGTCGCACACATACAGTCTCAACCATTATTAATACTGGAGAGTTTGTTAATGGAATAACTGCTGCGGTAGAAATGGTGAAAAAAAGACAAGACGAGTTTGGAAAAAAAGAATTAGGGCATACACCTGAATTCAGAGCATTTGGGGATTTTACGGTGGCTGTTAAAAAACTGAAGGATATAGCAGTTAATGGTGATGAATCTAGTGAAGACACAACTAGGCAATTTAGAAAAATGTTATTTGAGATTTCTGCGATGTATAAGAAATTCCCGATCTATATTATCGAAGTCATGGCAGATAATTATGGAATACCTGCTTCTGAACTAAAGAATTTAGCAAAAAACTTTCAGAAACAAGGAATTTTAATCCGATTAGACGATTATTCCTATACTGTGAAAATGAAGTAGAATAAAAACTAAAAAGGCTAAGGCCTAAACTCATTTAATAATATAACTTTATAGAGTGGATGTCTTTTTTTAAAGGGAATCTTCTCTTCCCCTGAATAAATATAACTTTCTTGATTTCCAAAAAACAGAGAAAAGGGGACAATAACATTTTTGACTTGAAATGACTCTCTGATATCATACTCAATTTCGTGATTCTTCTTATCAACTGATTTTGAACTCATTTCATAACCACTATTTTTATATGGAAATACTCTCCAGATTATTTAAAAGAAAAAATTCTATTCTTTTAGTTTATATTTTAATTTCTTAAGGTATAGCTTCATGAAATATCGTTCACTATTACAAAACTCTAACTTTTCTTTTTCGTTTAAGTTTAAGCAGTTTAAGAGAATTGCATGAATTTTTTCGAGAGAAATTAGATTTTCATCGCAAATCTCTTCTACTTTTTCCGATTCAGATAGTTCCTTAATTTTAATGTTTTCTCGATTTGATGGTTTCTCTGTAGAAAACTTACCATTTCGAGATTTACTTTTTAAATCCATGAATCAATACAATAATGATTAAATTGTATTTAAAGAAAAAAATTGAGAATAATCATATTTTATGAAACTCATTTAATAAAAGTCTTCGATATACAGGGTGTCTTTCATTAAATTTAATATTTTCATTTCCATTGTAAATATATGCAAGACTTTGAGAACTGCCAAAATTCGAAAACGGAATTATAATCTTATTAAAATTTATAGAGGCTCTCTCCTCTTTATCAGTATTATAACTAGGGAAAATGAGAACCTTTTTTTCAACTGTTTGAGAACTCATGATTAAAACCTTTTTATAAAATTATATTCTTATCTATTATTAAATCCTAAATATTCAAATATAAAGTCTATTGGAATAAAATTGAAGTTTTTCTCAAATATAGCAAAAAATAATTATCTTTTTCCAATAATTTTTTTACATAAATTTATTCCCAAACCTGTTTTCTGATTTAGCGTATAGGGGTTTTCCTTTTTAACTTGAGATGCGGTATGGTTTCCGGCTTTGTAAAGGACCCTTGCTCGTACTCGCGCAACGTTATCTAAACGTAATACTAAGTCAAATAATTCCTCACGAATCCCATAATGTATCCGTATCCGAAGCGTTTCTGACATTTCGGCAACCTTTTCTAACCTGTTACGAATATCAAACCCGCTTGAACTTAGGTTGTTTGCAATTATCCCAATAAAGGTAATAATTCTCTCTAAACTATCTCGTACAGAAAAAAGATCACCTGTCATTATGTGATATCTTTCTAAGATATGTTCAATCGGCTCCTCATCTGTCCATTCAAGAATAGGCTCTAACATCTTATAGTCACGTACTCGAAATTCCGATTTTAACACTTCATAGGCTTCCTTAATTAAATCCCGAAAAGAGGTTATATTTGTATTCTCTAATTTATATCGAATGAGTACACCTGAAGAAGGATATAGATAGAGCCTAATTATTAGTTTTCCAAACTGGGAGCATTGTATTGAGCCGTTATTATTCTTTAATATTAACCCTTTTTCAAACAAGTAATTTAGGATATATTGGTTCTTAATACTTTTTGGAATAATATCTTCAACATATTTTTGGATATTTACATCAGGAAATTTGATTAAATACAAAAGGAACATGGTAATATGGTCGCAAAATTCAAAGGCAAACTCGTTCTCAACTGCAAAATTATCGGATATACCATTTTGAAATCCGCAAGAACATTTAATTCCAGTATCAATATCGAATTGACATGAATAGACTCCAAAAGTAGTCTTAACATAGCCCGAAAGGTTTGAGTTACTACATTTTGTTATTTTAATCTGAGGTTTTTTACTTCTAAGTGTTTGTACTTTTTTCGGATCGGCATGAAGCTTAAGAATATTGACAGGAGATATCTCTTTAATCATTAATAACTGCTCAATTGGGATTTGTTGGTCTTTCATCTTATGAGTAATTGTATACCAAAAGTACGTTTTTTCAAAGAAATTCTTGAGTTTATCCATTGTAATTTCTTGCTCTTCAAATACCCGAAGTAGTACTTGTTCTTTTAAAATATTAATTTTGTTTAATCCAGAAGTGAGATCATTGTATTTAGCCATGAGTGGACTATTCATCTGGAGTGATTTAAAGTAGTGATCCTCAACCCACATCTTCTCTTCTATGTTCTTTACTAACATAATCCCATAGCCGACTGAGTCCAATCCCGGTCTACCCGCCCTCCCTAAGATTTGAAAAACTTCGTTTGATGAGAATGGCTTGAAATAGGAAAATCCATCGCCATTCTCATAGTATCCTGAAAAGTTTTTTATATTAAATCCGGATGTGGTATACTTTTTAAAGTCTCGTAAAATAACAACACGGGCAGGTGTGTTGATTCCTGCTGAAAGTGTAGTCGTACAACATATAACTCTAATAAGCTTACTACGGAAATTATCCTCTATTAATTTTCTTTCGCGTGAAAGGAGGCCAGCATGATGAAACGCGACTCCATGGGAAAATATCTTACTCAATTCAAGGTTTCCTCCCTTAATCGATGCGATACGCTTAGAGAGCGCTTTTAACACTTTTAACTCAGATTCTTCTAAAAATTTCTTTACTATTTCCTTAAGATTTTGAGCAGACTGTTGTGCCGTCTTACGCTTATTTAGAAAGATAAGCACTTGTCCTTTATCGTTAAGGGTAGTCTTTACGATATGTTTGATAGTAGAGTCTTTATTTTGTGTGGTGTGAATTTTATAATGAAGTGGTACAGGTCTTTCCTCAGATATCACCAAGGTAGTATGGTTCCCAAGTGATGTGAGCCATGCATTAAAGAACTCTGGATTCGCAATTGTGGCACTTAACCCAATTATTTGAGGGTGGTGAAAGAATTCATTCAATCGTACAATGAGAGATTCCAAACGAGGTCCTCTGTCTGATTCTCCGATGATATGGACCTCATCAATAATGATTGTAGAAAACTCAGAAATCCACTCCTTATCATAGAAGTTCCTTATGATCGAATCCATTTTTTCATAGGTAGTAACGATAATGTCAGCTTTTTCAAGTTTAGAATCGTCTATGTTATAATCTCCAATAGATATTTCTACTTTTACACCATATTTTCCATAGGCTTTTTTGAAGTGGAAGAATTTCTCAGTAGCTAATGCTTTAAAGGGCACTAAATATACAGATTTGCCGAACTTCTGAAACACATTATTTACCGCGCATAATTCACCAATGAGAGTTTTCCCACTACCAGAGGGGGCACATACTAAAAACGATTTGCGAAAAAATAGTCCTTTCCGTATGGCTTCTTTTTGAATTTCGCGTAGTTCAAATATCTTGTTTTCAAATAATACCCGAAGAATGCGCTTATCTGGAATATATTTATAAATTTCAGTTTCTTCTAAAGTCTCCTCTTTTGTACCTTTCCCAGTAAAATCGATTAAACTCATATCTATGGGTATAGACATTTTAAAATAATATAAAGGAAAAAGTCAAATAAAATTCTTTATTTTGAGTTGTATTTGAAATTAAGGTAAAAAGGTGCCCCGTGCCAACCGACGCAAAATCGCGTCTAAAAATCAAAAGGGTAAGATTATAGAGTGTAATGAATTACACTACCAAAAGACAAAAATCCAGGGTGTAAGCATGGGGCATAGTTTAATTTTACTTTGTTAAATTAAGACAAAAAATTCCTGTCTTCTAGTTATGAATAAGACATTAAACAATTTAAATTTCACATTTTTTCTTTATAAACGATCATTTTTAATAATATTTGATAGTTATGACGGTTCTAGAAAATGAGATCAGTAGGAAGAAAAACACATTAGGATCATATTATGAAGAAGCAAAAAAAGCTATAGCAGCACAAAATATCGAGCAGGCAATTGATTTAACCGAAAGAGGACGCATACAAGCCGAACTGGAAAATGATTATGAATGGGTTCAGAGATTTAACTCGTTTAATTCGGCAATTAAAAAAAACCCATTACTAAGTACTACTATAGTGAAAGAGGATATAACAAAAATAAAAGGTGTTGGACCCTCTGTAGCACAAAAATTGCGAGAGCATGGATTTGATACGATTGAAACGCTTGTAAGATCGACTATACCTCAATTATCAAGTATAAAAGGAATTGGACCAGTAACAGCCCATAAAATAGTAGAAGGAGCTATATCGCTCACATCCCATAAAAAATTAAACGATTTTCCTCAACCAGATGATAAATCAGAAGAAACTCCTGTTCATGAAGAAATTGAAGAATACAATCAAGAAGATTATAATAAAATTATAAAAGAAATGAGACCACAAAAATGGTTTTCTGATAAATATAAACGACTTAAAACCGGAGTCTGGTACAATCCACAGAAACAAAATTCCGTCCAAAAATCTAAAATGGCATCTAAGGAATCTGGAAATTTCCCCCAAATTAATAAGAAAACTAGCCAACATATTACCCCTACTATACATGAAGAATTTGTTGATTTTGAGGATGTAGAAGATGTTGAAGATAAAGAAGAGTTTACCAAAATACCAGATGTTGCGCTAAGTTCTCCTAAGTTAACATTCATAGAAGAGATACCATTAGTAGTCAAACAAAAAGATATTCAGCCATTACAGAAACTAAAAACTATTCAAGATGAGAAAATAGATCATTCTGAAAGACAAACAATTGAAAATCAGGTTGTGCAAATCTTCCAAAAATATGACTATAATATTATTAAACAAACTCCACTTTTGAAAGATATTTTTACCCATGCCGATGTGGTTGCGGTAAAAAAAGCTGATTTTAACGATGTATTAGATTTCGTTATAATTATTCCATTAAAGCTAAATAGCCTTAAAGGAGAATTACAAGTCTCAAGTGAAACGATTAAGTATGTTCCTAACCATCAACAATTTAAAGAAAATGGTTCAGCGTTTAAAATGCTACTTGATTCATATTTTGATACTATACAAGAAAGCCATAAGACCATTCATCATGATCTCATAAATAAAGGTAATTTCTATTCTTACATAAAACGCCATTTTGGGATAAATATCACAATTAAAAAAACGTTGACACGTAAGAACTTATTTTTTACAGAAGGTAATATGCAATTAAAAGTGCTTATAGAACCAGTATTATTGTGTCAAAATGATGTCGGATTTTTAGAAAAAGACATTCCGTTTGCATATCTCAGCGATATAAACCTTCATATCATCAAAGAGAATAATCTTTCTGATTTTGTACATTTCATAGAGCAGAAATATATCTTATTAGAAACACATCGTAAACAAAATCATTCATTAATATCCTATAATGAATCATACGACCAATTTCTAAAACGTTCTACAATTCTTTCCATCCCATTTATAGGATTTGGCGTTGTACTTCTCTTTCTGATATTATTTCAATCATTTGAAACAATGAAATTTCTTATTAATATTGGATATGCACTTCTTGGAGTTTTCTTTATATCAATACCATTCTTCTATATGAAAGTGTTGAAACCGAGATTAGAGATCCAAGCTGAATTCTTCAATCCTTATTGCCAAAAAGAATCTCAACTAGATGAGACGAGTTTAGTATTAATTAATGAAAAGTTTTCTCCTGAGATGATGTCGCAATTTGGGTATGAATGCTTAGGAAAACATCATCAGTCTAAAGTAATTATGCAAATTGAACAGGATCAGATTAAAGAAAGTATTGATCAAAATAGATTATTGACTAAGGTTAAAAATGGCGGATTTTTTGAAAAAGAGATTCCAGAGAAAAATAAAGATTTCATAAACAGATATGGATCATTTTTAGAGGATTAATCACATGAAAACATTATCTTATCCTAGACTTGCACTATTAGCAGGTGTTACTCTGCTTTTTGTCTCACTCTTCTTAGAATGGTATTCATTTCAAGTAGTTGATACAAATAATGAACTAATCGTATCATGGAGTTATAACCTATTTTTTGAATGGACAACGGATTTTCCAACGGGAGCAACCGTAAATGAGGATTATAGGCCTTTAAATCTTAACGTGCCGTTTTATATTAATATCTTATTTATAGTAATACTTATATTAGCTGTAGGGGTAGGTACCATTCAAGATATTAAAGTATCTAATAATTCTAGTAATACAAGATATTATTCCTATATTTTTGCTTTTTTACTTGTGCTTACGTTCTTCTATGTTGTATTATTCCCGATCATCTATTTATATCCTAATGAGCTCTATTATCCCGTTTTAACTAACGTAGATATTGATTTGAATACTATCACATATTATTCTATTGGTATTGGATATATATTACAATTATTTGGATTTGTCCTTATTTTTCCCTACTCTCTTTATTATCTATTAACTATTACTGCTCTTGAGAGAAGTCGTCAAATACCTGAGATCCAAATTGAGAAAATAATCCAAGATATTCAAGAACCGATTGATTTAGATGAATTTATCGCAGAAGAGGAATTGAAAATTAAAAAGGGGGATTATTCATGACTGTGAATTATCAAGTCTTCGATTTGAAGTTAAAACGGTTGATACAAGCCTGTAAGGAGACTGGTAATTACAAAAAGCTAGCAGTAGTTGGATTCATCTCAACCAGTAATCTTGTAGACGAGATTGCACTAAAATTAGGAATGAGACCTCGTTATAAAGAAAAAAGTGAAGAACTTTTATTTGAATATATGACTGCGGTAAACGATATATTTGAAAAAAACCTGCAAATTCAAATTTTTAATAATGAAACTATCACTACAATCAAAGAAATAGAATTACTCTTCTTACGGAACCGCGGAGATATTCCCTACAAGCATATAAAAAACCTAATCTTTGTTTATTATGAGCTTAGAAAAATTGAAGTTCCAAATCTCTATAAAGGAATGACAGGAGAGGATTACTTTGAGTCTTCTAACTTATATATGCTTAATGTGATTCCTCGCGGGATGAGACAGAAACGAGACACAAACTCTAGTAAGTTTAAACCAATGCTATTACACAAAATTAAGGAGCAAGAAAGAGTACTTCAAAATAATTTAAATAAAAAACTCGACCAAACGAATATAGAAAGGGCTATTTTCTTAAAAAACATCAAAAATAGTCTAAAAGAGAGCAATAAGAACAGGATAACCTTTCAAGGAAGCTTAAAGGATAATATGGATTATGGTAAATCTCAAAATATTCTTATAAAATATTTCCTTATTGGGATTGCGTTTATATCTCTATGTTTAGGGGGTTTAATTGCCGTTGAGATGTTTTTATATCCGAATACTATGCCTGTGTTGAGTAACCTTCTTCTCATTTTCTTCGGAATCGTCATAATTATGATTTTTTCATATAAGAGTTTGAATAAAAAGAGGTAACTATGAAAAATGGCAAGTTTTAGTAAAAAATATTCTTCAGAAGAAGGGAAAAAAATGCGAATTGTAATAGATGAGAAAAGCTCAAAAAAAGAGATCCCGCGAATCTGGAAAATTAACCCTTCATTTAAACATATAAATAGTGCCTTCACCATAGCAAGAAGTATATTTTTTGTAGTAATTGTGGTATTTTTTATGGTTTCTACGTATCTTATCACTTTTGACCTGTCTATGGCTATAGGAGCAGGTGTTTTAATTATTACTATGTTTATATTTGTCTTTCGAGATCATATTTATTTTCTTAATAGTTTATCTTCTCTTTCCTTCAAGAAAGCGAAAAAAATTTACCCCTTTCAAGATATACTATTTCTTTTAGACGGAGAAACATCATCAACAGTTTATATTTCTAATAAAAGAGACTTAGTGCATACTGGTCTTGCCATCTTTAGAATAAAGGTGATTCCCGAAAATATTCATGCCTCCGTAAACTTGTTTATAAAAAGTCTTAGTGAATATAAGAATATGGTAAGCTTCACCTACCAAATAATTCAAACTCCGCTTCTTAAAAAGGGTCAAAATGAATTGGGAGGTTCGGTCCAGACTAATATTTACTTCTGTGTGTATTGCTCTGTAAAAGGAATTTTGAGTCGCAATAAATTTAGAGTATTAAAGGATAAGATGTATAGTTTAGAAAACATATTACAAAGCAATTTTGTAGGAAATTTTCATCACTTTCAGATCTTACATCTTTCTGGGCGCAATCTGATTAACGCGTTAAGAACCTATTTTTTTAAGTTTCCTTCAAAAATAAGAAATGAAGAAATAGAGGTGGTAAGGAAATTCAGAATAAAACCGGATTTTCTTATAAAAGCTCTTTTTTGCTCTATTTTATTTATTAGTTCAAGTATTCTATTATCTTCTTTGGGATTATCACTTATTTATATCCTTTTATTTAATATTGCTCTATTAGGTGTTTTAGTCTATTTCTGGTGGCAAGAGTTGTTATTTGTTATATTTAATCAATCATTAATTAAAAGTAGTTACTTTATCACAATAAATCCTTTTAGCGATACTGCTTTTTTCTGTTATCGAGGGATACCTGATTCCATCTTTGCCTACGTTGATAATAAGCTATTGGTTGGAATGAAAATGTTTAATTTGGCATTGATACGACCTCCATCATATTTTAGAACTGATAAGTTTATCCAAGGAATTATGAATCAAAAAGTCTCGTTTGGATATACCTGCATAAATTCTCCTCTATCTTTTGAAGTATTCTATAAAAAATATCTTGATTACTTAAATCTTAACACACATAGGAGTCTATTGCTTTCTGATTGGAGAGTGCAGACTAAATTAGACGGGATTAATTGGTTAGCAATGCGTTCTGGGATGTGGCAAACTTTTCTTACGCTTTCTGCCTGTGAATTCAAGTATATTGAGACACTTTCAAGTGAAGTAATTGAAAATCTTGAAGAACAATTACACTTAAAAGCCCTGAAATTATATAATGCGTTCAATACACATTTCTTTAATTGTGACTTGGTACAGCTCAGAAGGCGAGTTCTTCTTTCAGGTATCATATCAACTTTAGTAAAAAACAAAGATTTTACAATTAATGGAACACATCTTAATTATCTTATAATTCAAGGAAAGTTTCTCGTTTCTCTTACTGAAATAGTTGACGAGCTAAAAAAGGGAATTACAACACGAGTCGCCTCTGAGTTTAACACTCCATTAAAACTTAAAAATAGTATTGTTATTGGGGATACAATTAATACTGAGGTGCTCGAAAAAGAGATTCCTTTTGGTTTTACTAAAGAACAGCTCTCTAATATCCTCATTGTAAATGGCACATATTCCAGTAGAGAACTCCTTGCGATGAAGATCGTGTCACAGTTAGTCGAAAAAAACAAACCTTCATTGATTTTTGACTTTAGAGGGGTATGGTCTAAATTACTCAAACACTTTGAAGACACCCCCTTTGAAAATGATTTTCTTTACTTTAAGCTCGGTACCGCCTTTAGTTTAGATCCCCTTAAGTCCAATATTCCTTATGATAAAGACAATGTAGAGTTTATGGACTATATCTTTGATGCATACGCATTAGCGTTTCAAAAGCAAAAAAATACCATAGATATAATGAGAAATGCCATCCAGCAGAACCCAAATTTAGACATGGAATCTCTTAATGTCCATTTAGTCAATCAAAATAAGTGGGAAAATCCTGTAAGTGATACATTACTTGCATTATTTCGCGACCTCAATCCCCAAGACTTAGCGTATCTCCATATTTCAACTTTAAAAACTGGTGAAAATATCATAACATTTCAGGATTTTATTAACACCAATAAAACGGTTATTATCGATCTTTCCATTATAACGGATTTACCCAAATTAGTGTTTGTGGCATTCCTGATTATTTCAAAAATTATTCATTTTCTCAAGCGAAACTCAGAGTATGTAGAAAGGTATATATTTATCCCTCATATAGATATGTTCTTTAGAAGTTTTAATATTGAACGAAACAATGACTATGGAAAAATTTACAAATTCTTAGATCCACTTATCGAAAAGGGGTTTGGTCTACTCTTTGGGGCAAACCAGATGTATTATCTCCACCCTAACTTGGTTAAATACTTTAATAATATCGTCACCTTTAGAGCAACTGATAAACGCGATATTGGCGCTTTAATCAATAGGATGAACCTTCAAGAAATGCATGGCACAGGTATATACTCACGGAGCAGAAAGGAGACGTATCAAATCCAGTATTTAGAAAGCATGAAAAGTCAGGAAGCGATAGTGAAACGGTCAGACATCTATCAAGCCTTTCCTGTATGTTTTGATTGGAATGATATAAAAGATCGTACTCTCATGGATAATGAGGAGATTATCGCATATATGGATAGACAGGGATATAATTTACGAGATACAGAAAGAATAATATTAGACCAAATAAAGAAAACAATATTTGAAAAAGACCTAGGAATGTATAGTGGATATATAACTGAGGTAAAAAAATTCCTCGAATCAATTGGCACATTAGATCAAATTGGAAACCTTTACGAGAAAAAACTGAAAAAAGAACTAAAGAAGGTAATTTATCCCAAAGCTTCACGGCATTATAAAGATAAAGCAGATATAAAAAGATGCAGAGATGAGATATTTACTCTATTGATAAGACACGAATATATAGTGGAAAATCATCCTAAGACGGCAAGTGGTTCGGAATCACTTAGAACATCTTATTCCGTAGGATCTCAGTATCAGAAGGCATTAGAAGATGAATTTGAATCTAATCAACCATATGCTCTAGAAGCTATTGAAAATGAGTCTACTAATTCTTTAACTTTTTTAGAAGAACGTCATCAACAGCCACGAAAGTTCATAATTGAGGAAGGTAATTTAAAAAAAGCGCTCATGCGAGAATTTAGCAACTTTAACTTCGAAGTCTTTACCATCTATAATTACATAAAAAATGACGATTTCAAAAATGCGCTCAAACTCGAACACAATTTCATACGAAGGTTTCTTACGGAAGTATACAAACATTATTTTAACTCTGATGACATGGTTACCACCAAAAATTTAAATGATTTCATTAAGCACCTTAGTGTAGATTGTAAGATGCCTTTTACTAAAGAAGAATTACAAAGTTATTTAGAGCAATTTAAGATGATTGATTTTGAGTATAATAATGCAGAATCCAGATCTAAAGAACTCTATGAATACTTGTTTATATTTTTCAGTAAACTGCAATCATACATATACAATGAAAATGAGGAGGATTGAATTGAGCAGTAAAAAACAAGGCCAACAAAAAATGTTATCTGAGATGATCGAAAAGATCTTATTTGATGAGAAGGAACTCGAAGTACTTAAGGATTTAATTAGTGATATACGGATCGGAAGGACTGAGCCGAAACAATTAAGAGCAGCGATAATTGAGAATCGGGCAAATATCTTAAATAAAATTCTAAATATTTTTCCATACTATAGCAAACAGATATCCTACCAACAACAGATTGATGATTTTACTGAAAAAGACTCATCCTTACAAATACAAAACGAACTGAAAGAAAAAAACGAACTCCTTAGACGAGTAGGGGAATGGATGCAAGACACTCGTAAAAAATTAGAAGAAAAAACTGATACCTAAACATTGTGTTATTTTACTTTCTCTTAATAAAGTTAAAATTTACTCAATTCTTACATAACATCTTTTAGCATAGCTATAATCTGGAGCATAATAGGTTTTTTTCAACGTTAAGCAAGCCCAATGCTAATCTCAAGAAAATGGGGGTTTGTTGCATGGTTTATTTCTTTTCTTATTACTTACGTTAGCTATTCTTACTTTTCTATATTACTTGTTATGTCGTTCTATAAAATCAAATTCAAATTTGAAAAGGTACCCCTTGAGATTATGGTTCCCATTATTGAACCAGTAATTAATTTTCTTTTCGGACTGAATTATCCATTATTTTCCTTCTTTTATTATTTATAACAAAATAAGAGAAATTATTTGATTCCTACATTTGAACGTAGTCCTAACATTAAAACCATCGAATTTTATAAAGTAATAATAATGAAACTATTTTTAGATTAATAATAACCCTCTAATTAAAATTGATCATTTTCGACATTGAAGTAAAGACTTAAATTTTGTCGGTATGATTATTATATAGAGGAGTTTATAGAAAGTGCTATAAGAATAATATTTTAGCTAAATTACTGAATGCACTCAAAACAAAAGGTGTAAGAAATGAGCAAGGAGTTAATCTACAAAATATGTCTTTTTGGAGATAGAAATGTTGGAAAAACTTCATTAACCCAAGCAGGTATTCAAAAAAAGGAAGTAAAGCCACCAGTATGCATAGATATTGCGA
>JAUVXW010000057.1 GCA_030603385.1 Promethearchaeota archaeon
ATTTAATCATCACTTCAGCTATAATATTATTCATTGGATTAAGCTCATTAGTAGTAAAATTTAGAATTTTGCCGTATTGGAACAAACTCCCTATTAAAAAAGATGTTGATAATTCTCGAGAAGGCAAAGAAAAGTATAAAAAAATGATAATCTATCGCACATCAGGTTATATGGGAGCGTTATTAATAACAGGAATAATATTTTCTTTATTCAATCAATCAATTCTCTATGGTTATTTCATATTTTTTCCAATAATATCAATAATTATTATGCTATTCATTCCTAGTGAATTACACTTTAATTGGAAGGAAGAATGGAAAAATTGGATAAATAATGATTTAATCCCCTTTATATATTCACTTTCAATAGTAGTTATTCCCACAATCTATTTCCTACTGTTGTATAATTTTGTTGCAGGATTAACACTTAGTTTTACAATACCAATATTCAATATATCTTCTTTACCATATTTAGTTCTTGGATTAGGGTCAGGGATTATGGACTATTTGTACTTAAGAGAAATGAAGGGACGTCATGCGATGATTCTCATGATAATACGACCTATTACAATTTTAATATTCTTAGCTTTTGTTCCACTTCCTCCATTCCCCATTTTAGGAGGTATCGTTTCTCATGTGTTATTCATCCTATTAACGGGAGTTATTTTATACTATATTAGGAGTCTTGTTATGCTTTTATCTAAATTCTATAAAAATAGTTCTTCTCTCTACCTACTAATCATGCTACCTTTTGTAATTTTTTATATGCGAGTCTTTTTTAGAATTATTTAATTTAGTTATATTAATTTTTAAAGTTGATGGTATTTTATGATTTTAGATAGAATGTCTGGAAGAACATTGAGATTGAAAAATAATCTTTTATCAAGTAGATATGAACTATGCATTGAGCGTACAAAATTCTTCACAGAAATTTACAAAAAATTCCCTGATGACCCTGAAATCATAAAGAAAGCTAAAGCAATTGCTCACACTTTAAATAATATGACCATTTTTATTAGAGAAGATGAAATGCTTGTTGGCAATGAAACTAGTAAAAATTTAGGAGAGAAAATTAATCTAGATCTATATTCATATGATGGAACTCTAGATAAACGCACAGGCATTAAAAAATACAGTCGGAGAAAAATACAACCTTTTTATATGAAAGAGGATGACGTTAATGAACTTCTAGAACTAATTCCTTCCTGGAAAGGAAAAGCTCTTTATAGTGATATTATATCTCAAAGAATATTAGATGAGAAATTAGTTACAGATAAGGCTAGAATCACTTTAGCAGCACCAAATATCGCCATCGTAAATGGAACTAATGAAGGTCATATATGCGTGGGATATGAAAAACTACTAAAATTGGGGTATAAAGGAATTGTTGAAGAGTCGGAATACTATCAATCAAAGATAAAAACAGATGATTTTGATTTTGAAGAAAAGTTCAATTTCTATGAAGCTGTAAAAATTCTTTATAATGCTGCTATACAATTTTCAAGGAGATACTCTAAACTTGCTCACAAAAAGGTTTCCGATGAAATAGGAATTCAAAGGAAGAAGGAACTCGAGAGTATCGGAATAATGATGGAAAAATTCACTAATTCCCCCCCGGACTCCTTCTATGAAGCAATTCAACTCATATACTTTACCCAGAATATAGTTAATATAATTTATTATAGAAGTGTTGTTGCCTTAGGTAGGTTAGATCAAATCCTATGGCCATTTTATAAAGATGATATTGATAAAGATATTATTACAAAAGATTTTGCATTAGAGCTTATTGAAGAACTAAATTTAAAACTAACTTGGAATGTAACATTATTACCAACAGATTATACTACAGTAGCGAATGCACTTGGACAAAATACCCAAACAGTAACAATTTCCGGTGTAGATAAAGAAGGAAATGATGTCACAAATGAGATATCCTATTTATTTTTGGATGCCTATAAGAATCTTAAAGCACTCACTACAGATCTCTCAATCAGAATTCATAACAAAACACCTCCTAAATTTTTAAGAGAAGCTTTAAAAGTATTTCAAACTACTTCGGGGATCGCCTTTTACAATGATGATATTATTATTCCTGCAATGATAAAGGGAGGATATACTACGAAAGACGCTTTTAATTATGCAATAGTTGGATGTGTGGAACCTACAAGTCAGGGAAATACTTATGCTGCTACTGGTAGAATGTATATAAATCTTCCAGGTGTTCTTGAACTGACATTAAACAATGGTTTTTGTAATCTAACAAACCACTTAGGTGGTTTAGAAACGGGAGACCCAGATAATTTCTCTACATATGAAGAGTTTTATTCAGCTTTTATCCACCAACTAAAATATAACATTGAAAAATGTGTCAAAATCGCAGAGATTGGAGATGAAGAGACTTTTAAATATTTCCCTCAACCATTTGTTTCTGCCATTATTGAGGGATGTTTGGAAAAAGGCAAAGATTATACAGCGGGAGGTGCTCGATATAATTTTTCCTCAATTACGGCTTATGGATTTGCTACTTTGGTGGATTCAATGTTCAATATAAAAAAAGTTGTTTATGAAGATAAAACAATTACACTTCCAGAATTGATAGAGGTTTTGAATTCGAATTTCACCGGACAAGAAGAACTAAGACAGCTATTATTAAACAAATATTGTAAGTGGGGAAACGATAAGGATGAAGTAGATCAACTTGCAAATGAGCTATGGAATTTATTCTGCACTGAAGTAGTAAAACAAAAATGCATAAGAAATGGTCGATATAATCCTGGAGCTTATTCTATGGGAATACATGTTATAGAGGGATTATTTACAAGAGCTTCGGCAGATGGGAGGAAAGCTAATCAACCATTATCAAATAGTCTATCTCCTGTAAATAATCAGGAAAGAAATGGTCTTACTGCAGTTTTAAATTCTCTAGCAAAATTAGATTATGGACTTGCGATAAATGGGGTTGCGGTTAACGCCAGAATTCATCCTCAGAATTTTTCACGAGAAGAACATATAGAAAAATTCTATCATTTACTTAAAACTTATTTTAATGCAGGGGGTGTTCAAATTCAGCCAACGGTAGTCTCGACTGAGACACTTAAGGATGCTCAAAGCCATCCGGAAAAATACATGGATTTAATAGTAAAGGTTGGAGGATATAACGCCACATTCGTGGATCTTGGAACCCCGATCCAAAACGATATTATTAACAGATTAGAACATAACTTTTAAGTTTTCAAAAGAGTTTAAATTTAAAAAATTGAATTTATATTTAGTACTACTAGCAAAATAAACCTTTCTTAATTTGCCAAATTGTTATTTTTGTAAAGATGAAATGGATGATATACCATATAGGTGTACCTTTTGTGGTATGGTATTCTGTAGTAACCATCGGTTACCTGAAAATCATGAGTGTCCTTTTGATTTAAAGGGAAAATCAATGAAAAAAGATTCCTTAGAACATTCTGAGGTGTTTTACCAAGATGCTTTAGATTTTTTGGATAAAGATTTATCGGTAGCAAAGATTTATGAGTATGTAACCACTAAAAAGATAAATCAAATTGAAGCCACAGAACTCTTAACCCATTTTTTAGAAGTAAGTGAGGAGATCGAAGTTCGAATTAATAGTATAATGGCTTTCAAAGTCTTAGATTTAAAAAATAACAATGTTTTCAATATTCTCGAGAGCTGTATTCTTTCAGATGTGAATCCTGAGATTAAAAAAGCAGCATTAAAAGTGATCAAGGAACTGTTCCCAAAAAAAAGTAAAGACATTACACATTGGATTAAAAACCATGAATAATGATCCTTTTTTCATAAAAACAAATAATCATCGAAAGCCAGTTTTACTGGAAAGAATTTAAAATATCTCCTCTTCATAGATCTTAAAACTATAATTGTGAATTATAATGAGTTTAAAATATGATTTAGAATCAATAACTTCTCATACAGTAGCAAATACTACTGGTGAAGGTCGTGGTAATGCGGGAGGGATTGCTTTACGAAACTTTTGCATTGCGATTGATAGTACTATGTATGTTAAGACCGGGGTAATTATGCGTCAGAACTTAGAGGAAAAATTCGATATTCCCGTTAAATTCCTGGTAATTACTCATTATCACGGAGATCATATATTTGGGATTAAACCATTTAAAGATATATGTGTCTTGAGTAGTGATTTAACATCAAAAATTATGACAAATGGTGAAACTAGATCTCGTTATGCAGATTTCATTAAAGGATTAGAAGATGAAGGTCCTATGGGGGAAGGGATTGAATATATTGTACCAACTCTTTTGTTTAAAGATAAGTTAACTATTCAAGATGAGGATTTACATATAGAAATTTATCACACAGGGGGACACACCGCGGGATCCAGTTTTATTTTCTTCCCACATGAGAAGGTTGTATTTGCAGGTGATTTGATATTTGAAAATACTTTTCCTTATGCAGGAGATCCTACTTGTGACCCTGAACTTTTAATTGACGCTTTAAAACAAATGCAAGTTATTAATGCGGATATATATATCCCCGGACATGGACCAATTATGAAAGGAGCGGGTTCATTAGATCGACATGTTAAATTCTACAATGAATTTAAAACTATAATTAAAGATGCAATAAGAGATAAGACTGCTACTGAAAAGATTAGTATTCCCGACACATTCGGTGAACCTGATGAAGGTCGTAAAAATATGACGGTAAACCATTGGTTAAACTTCTATAAAAAGAAATAATCCATAATTAGTTTCATTATTTTATATTATTTATTTTTTCATCAATTAATTCTTTGTTTTCAGCATTATTATCAAAATCTACGCTCTCAATATTTGAAAATCCCCAAACTGCAACGATTACAATTAAACTTAGCACAGAACAAAGAAGGAATAAAGTAGGAATTCCTAGAATTTCTGCTAATGGCCCAGATAAAATTGTTCCAATCGGGAGTATAGAAGCGGATATCGTACCACTAATAGACCCAACTCTACCCATTTTATCGAGTGGGACTGTTGTTTGGTAATATGTTGAAGTTAATGAGCCTGTAATTGGTAGAGTTAAACCAGTCAATGTTATACCAGCACCTATCATAATA
>JAUVXW010000028.1 GCA_030603385.1 Promethearchaeota archaeon
ATACGTGTAGATCGTGGCGTTTTTAATATCAGAAGGTTTTATTGGCATTAATAATATTAAGGATTTCACGAAGATAAATCTTTCTATCTCAACGACGAGTGCTTCTCGATTTTGTCGGGTGAGTGTAGATCAACAATTAAGAAAAAAAAGGAAAAAAAAGGATTATAGAGGTATATCTTTTTTATTGAAAACAAGGAGGCTTGCTACTATTAATCCAGCATTTATATAGCCTAAAATAATAATATCTCGAAGATAAAGGGGAAAGTCCGAGTGAACCAGGTATTCGGAAGGATTAAAATAGTAGAATACTGAAATATATTTTACCCCTTGAACTGATTCATCCATGTAAATATAAAATTCACCAAGAAAGAACATTAGAAATAAAACTACAACACCTAATGCCATTGATTTTCTTGTAGTAAGAAAAATTGTTGAAAATAGTATTGCAAACATTGCTAGTGCCCCCAAGAAAAGGACGACGCTTAAATAAGTCAACCATAATCTATCGAAATATAATCCCTCTTCATGAAATGTTGAAGAAAATGCCATACCTCCCATCGTTATAAGAAAGAAAATTCCCATTGTAGCTACTATGAAAATGTAAAGGAATGAAATTTTACTACCTAAGAAGTTGTATCGAGTGACAGGTTTAGAAAGTGAAAGATCAATGGTTTTCTCCTCAACTTCTTGAGATAATAGACCACTTGCCATGTAAACAATATAAATACCTGCGTATAACCATATAAAGGATAACATTTCTAAGCACCAATATCCATAGGGATTAGAAAAAATTTCGATATCTCCAAAAAACTCAAACATTCCTTCCGGAAAAGCGGCAAGAAAGTCTTCTAATGCTTCGAGATCCATATCTCCAACCAAAATTATGACAAAATAGCTTAGTAATCCGACAATTCCCCCCAAAATTAATAGTATGTATTTCTTTGTCAGTAAATATTCTTTTAAACTCATCACAAATTGTCTCATCTAGGATTCCACCTCCTTTCTTTTCATAGGTTTGTTTTCTTGAGATGAGGGTACCTGATAATATTTTAAAAATATATCCTCTAATGCTGGACTTGTAATCTCAGTATCAATAATGTCGGCTTCCGAAAGTAAACGAAGAACTTTCGAGAGTTCCTCCCGAGACACTAAAAATGACGCGTGGGTGTCATTTAAAATGACTTTTTCTACTTTTTCACTTGTTAGCTTGTTTGAGAACTCCTGTAAGCCTTTTGCAGATACGAATTCAATTTTAATCTCTTTCAATGCCATTCGCTTTAATTGTTTGATCGTTGCTACTTCAACTATGGTTCCCTCACGAATGATCCCAACACGATGAGCAACTTTCTCTACTTCACCTAACAAATGGGAGCTCAGTAAAACTGTAGAACCAGTTTCTTCTTGTTGTTTATGGAGAATATTATAGAATTCAGCTGTGATAAGAGGATCTAAACCTGAAGTTGGTTCATCAAGAATAAGCAGATCTACTTCAGGGGCAAGAACAAGTACTATTCCAATTTTCTGTTTATTACCTTTACTAAGCTCTTTAACCTTCCTATCAAGTTCTAAACCAAAAATCTCTGCTAGTTCTTCTATGCGACGACCTGGAATGTGATTTTGATATAATCCAAGGAGATACTCTATATTACGTCGAGCAGATTTTTCTTGGAATAATCCTAGATCCCCCGGTAGATAAGCGACACGTTGACGTATTGCTACTGAGTCGAGATGAACATCAAGATTAAAAATTTTCGCTTCCCCAGATGTTTTTCGGATAAGATCTAAGAATACTCGAATAGTTGTAGTCTTTCCAGCACCATTAGGTCCAAGTAATCCAAAGATTTCTCCTTTAAAAATCTCTAAGTTTAAATTCTCAATTCCTCTACTGTTTCCATAATACTTTGTTAGTTCTTTTGTTTGAATTACTAATTCTTTGGACAGTTTTTTACACCACTAATTATTTTAGATATTTTATTTCTACATCTATTTTTTTTTTATATAACTAATTTATAAAACTTACTTTTTCAAGTTTCAAGGATTATGAAACCATACTTAATATATGAAAACAACCTATTTAAATGTTTCACAAAGTTTGAATTTTATAAAAGAATATTTAAACAAGTTAAGATATATATTATTTAAGATATGACTGAAGATATGATTACTGAAGATGGTTCAGGAGACCGAAAACATCTTTTTAGCGATAAATTAAGGAAATATGAAGACAAGATAGTCAATTTTATTATAGACATTGGAACACGTAAAAGAGTTAACCCAAAAATGCTCCAAATTTCCTCATATTTATTAATTCATGAAAGTTTGACTCAGAAAGAATTACAAGAGTTAACAGAATTTTCAATGGGTACAATTTCAACGTACTTATCAGCAATAGTCGGTGTAGGCGGGTTTCAGAAAGAACGCATTCCTAAAACTCATACTTTTCGATATTTATATTCTGGAAACCTAGAGGAAATGGCAACAAGAGGAATAGATGTCATGATCAGCACCTTTACTTCTATGGGTGTTTATTTAAATGGTAAAAAGAAAGAATTAAAGAAATTGATGGAGCAAAATAAAAAAGGAGCTGAACATCTTTCTCAAAGAATTGACGAACTTCTAGATACATTTGAATTCTATAAACAAATATTCCCTATGATGTCTTAATAAAGAGAGATTGTATACTCATGAGTGAAATTAAGTTTGATCCAGAGGTTTATCTAATTGAAGATGAGATGATAAACCAATTAGCAGCAGCACCAATATTTTTTGGTCGGGATCCCGTGTTTATTAGACTTTTAGGTTTATTCATAACAAGGAAATATCTTACTCAAAAAACATTACAAAGAATAACTGGATTATCAGCAGGTAAAATTTCTGAAGAAGTAAACCAGCTTTTAGAAATGGATCTAATAAAGAAAGCTGATGTGTCGAAAAAAGGAAAGATTATATATTCTGCAGATTCTGCTGGTTTGGTGTTGCTTAAATTTAGCAAAAGTATTATTGATATAATGGTTAACTGGGGACAAGATTTAGAAGAAATGAAATTAGAATTAGACAGTAATAAAACCTTGTTGGAAAATGAAAAAGGGTATAACCGAATTACAGAATTGAATAATAATTTCTTAGATGCTATTAAAAAGTATAAAAAATCTTTTGATGTGATGGATGAAAAAGTCAGATCTTCAAATGAACCTTAATTACATTCGAGTTAAATTTTTTCTTGGCATTTGTTTGATTCTTGGATCATTCATATATGAATCCAACGTTGTAATAAACATTTCTCGGTCTATTTTAATATTTGCTGATTCAATTGAACAATAATTACTAACATGGTCATTGAACACTTGAGAAGTAACGTTTTCCCCAAGATTTGCAATTATATCTCTTTCTTCTTTTAAATTTTCAACTGGGCTCAATAAGGTAAATTCTCCAGATTTTAAATCCTCCCAAAGAGGAATGCTAGGTGAAATATTTAAGGTTCGGAATCTAAAAATCGTTGGGTTTATTTCAGTTAATACCCTCGCAGTTTCAATTACATGTTCTTCTGTATATTTATGTCCTCCTAATCCAAGTATTATATAAAGTGATAATTTAATTCCAGCATTTAACAGTCTTTTTCCAGCCTTTATAAAAGACTTTGCATTAGTACCTTTTTTCATTAATCTTAAAACAGTATTTGAACCACTCTCTAATCCCATATAAACTATATCTAATCCCGTTTCAGCTAATTTTTTCAATTCTTCATCTGTCTTTCTTAATATATCTAATGCCTTTGCGTAACAACTTACATGTTGAACATTCCTGAGTTTTACTCTTACGTATTTTACAATTTCGACTAGATAGTCTGTTGGAGCTGAAGTAGGATTTCCTCCCGCTAGAAATACAGGAAATCCATGATAATTGTGTTTAGCTGCTTGATCAATATCTTTTTTGACGTCTTCTAAAGGTCGTATTGCATATTCTTGAGTAGTTCCATACATTCCTTTATATGTTCCACAAAATCTGCATTTGTTCCATGAACATCCACCTGTAACAGCAATTAATAGAGAATATGCTTCTACTGGGGGCCTTATAATAATCTGTTCAGGAGGGAGCATTTTAGTTAACCTAATTTATTTTAAAAATTATTAATTATCTTATTTTTAATTTAATTAAAATCAGATAAATTTTTAGATATTATTATTATAATTTACAATTGATTAATAGATTGAATATAGGTTATTAAGTTGAATGAATTATTTAAATGGGATTTCATATATCCATCTCAAAGAATGCCTATTTTGGCAAATAACATAGTTTCAACATCTCAACCACTAGCTTCTCAAGCAGGACTTCAAATGCTTTTAAAAGGCGGAAATGCTGTTGATGCTGCAGTTGCTGCTGCGATTTGTTTAACCGTTGTTGAACCAACGATGAATGGTATTGGAAGTGACGCTTTTGCAATATTATGGGATGGTAAAAAAATAGTGGGATTAAATGCATCTGGTAGATCCCCCACAGCATGGACACCAGAACATTTTTCTGGTCGTAAGATAATGCCATTAATTGGTTGGGATTCTGTGACTGTTCCAGGAGCTGTATCTGCCTGGATTGAACTTTCAAAAAAGTATGGCCAATTATCATTTAGAGAATTATTTGAACCGGCAATTAAATACGCTGAAAATGGATTTTTGGTTTCACCGATAACAGCAATAACTTGGCAATCTCAATTTGATTCCTATGAAAAATTTATCCCAAATTTCAAAGATACATTTCCTGAGTTTTTTAATTCTTTTTTTCGTAATGGTAAAGCTCCAAAACCGGGAACTATATTCAAATTTCCTGCTCAAGCAAGAACTCTAAAATTAATCGCAGAAACGGAAGGAGAAACATTTTATTGTGGGGATCTAGCTAAAAAAATCGTAGCACATGCAGAAAGAACAGGCGGAAGTTTAACACTAGGGGACTTGGAAAATCATAATGCAACTTGGGAACAATCTCTCAAAATCGATTTTAATAATGTCACTTTACATGAAATTCCTCCAAATGGTCAAGGTTTGGCAGCACTAATTATGCTTGGAATTCTTAACCAGTTCGAATTGAGTTCATATGAAACAGATTCCCCTGAATCACTTCACTTACAAATTGAAGCTATGAAATTAGCCTTTGCTGATGCCTATCGTTATATTTCAGATCCATTTGCTTTAGAATTTAATCCATTGAGTTTCTTAAAATACGAATATTTAGAAGGAAGAGCAAGTTTGATTGATTTAAAGGAAGCTAGACAATTCAAAGAGGGGATACCAAAAAAAGGAGACACGGTATATTTAACGACAGCAGATTCTGAGGGTATGATGGTATCTTATATCCAATCTAATTATGCAGGTTTCGGCTCTTGTATTGTTGTTCCTAATACGGGAATTAGCCTTCAAAATCGAGGAAATGGATTCTCTTTAGTGGAAGGACATCCAAATCAAGTAGGACCTAATAAGCGCCCGTTTCATACAATTATTCCAGCATTTGTAACGAAAAATGGGAAACCTTTAATGAGTTTTGGAGTTATGGGGGGAGCTATGCAGCCACAGGGACATGTACAATTGATGATCCGTATATTTGAGCATAGACAAAATCCTCAGGCAGCATTAGATGCACCAAGATGGCGAGTTTCTCAAGACTTGAAAATTTTTCTCGAATCTGGATTTAACCAAGAGGTTTTTAATGGTTTATCTCAATTAGGGCATGAAGTTTCTAAAAGAGATTACACCAGATTTGGCGGTGGACAAATAATATATAAGCTTGAAGATGGTTATTTAGGCGCATCAGATTGGCGTAAAGACGGTCATGCTGTAGGATTTTGATATAAAAAGAGATAAGTAAAAAATTTTGCTATCTTTTCACGAAATATATTTCATTATTTTTTCTATTTTTGTAATACCGCTAAAATTAAAGGGTTATTAATCCTTTAAACAAAATATTTATATTTTTAATAATTATTTCAGATGTAATAATTTGAATTTCAAATTTAACCTAGTAAAATTAAATCCAATTCTTCATTTACTTAAGAACATTTGAGCTAATGAGTTACGATGGAAAAGAGGTTATATATAGCTTTAAGATAGTAATATGTGGCGCTAGTTCAGTAGGAAAGACGTGTCTTTTTAATCGTTACTGCTTCAATTCATTTGATTTCGACACATCTTCAACAATAGGAATAAACTTTCATTCAGTTCATTTAAGGATAAATTTTAAAGAAAATCCCGATGAAATAAAAGAGAATTATATTGTTAATTCAATTTTCGATTTTGGTGGTCAAGAGCGTTTTGTACCATTGCTTCCTAGATTCATTGAAGGTGCTAATGGAGCATTACTAGTTTTTGATTTAGTAAATACCTTCACATTTAGTCAGTTAGATTTTTGGTATGAACAACTAATTAAATTTGCTGTCAGTTCAGATATCCCTATTATTTTAGTAGGAAGTAAGAGCGATTTATTAGAGAAAACACCTATATCAGAAATTGTCGATGATAAATTAATTCATAAGTATATAAGAGAAAAACAATTAGACGGGTTTTATAGGACATCTTCTTTAGAGAATTATAATGTTTTAGAGGTTTTTAAAGAACTTAATAACATAATGTTAAGGAGACTACATATACCTTATGTGGTTGTCTAAAAGAAAGATATATCATAGTTAAAACTCTCTTTCATAAATGAAATCAGAGAACTCGTTAAAAAAAATCTTTTGCTCCTTGTTGAGATCAGGGTATATGTCCTTTAGATTATTCTTTGCTTGTTCTACTAAGTTTTTCGATAGGTGTTCAGCTATTAATAAAGCATTTGTTTCAGTGAAAATATTTTTCACTTCTTTTATATCATTTCTAGTTAAATTGTCTTTATGATAGATTTCATTCAGTCTCTTAGATTGGTTTTCATCAGTATTTTGAACTGCTAAAATATACACAATTTTTGAACGATTTTTCGCCTTGATATCATCTTCTAGATCAATAATATCATCTCTTATGGCATGAGCTTGACCAATACTCAGCAATGCATCGCTTAGAGGTTTGATTTGATATTGGATATTTCCTTTTGCTAAAATAGCACCTATTTTTGCAGATTTCTCGAATAATTTAGCTCTCTGATATTCGGCAATATTTAAATACTGCTCCAAAGTCATAGTTATTCGGTTATAATTCATATATTCTTCGATTAGTTGTCCCTTCATTAAGAAATCCATAGCTTTTGTATACTCATTGATGGCTAACATTTTTGGCTGTTCTGGGAATTTTGCAGATTTTAAAATGTCTAAACCTAGTAAGTATCCTTGAGTGCCTCCTAAAATGCTCATATCTCTTCCATATAATCTAACAATCTCATCTTTATTATGGATATTAAGATCTTTATAAATTTGATTTAATTCATTCTTTAATTGCATGTGAAAAGTCGGTTTACCTCTTCTTATTGGATCGTCATCCAAAAGATCATCATGAATTAGATGTCCACTATGTAACAATTCAACCGCTATAGATACTTCTCGTATTTGTTCTAATTGATCTTCTAAATACATTGGATTCACTATACCAGAAAAAGCAGCGCTTAATAAAACAGGATGAATTCTTTTTGCTTTATCGTTTAAAATAAATTTTTCAAGTTGTGCAATAAAATCCTTGAGGAGGATATCCTTTTCCGTTTTCCGTAACTGAGCAAAATATTTCTCCAATTCTTTATTAACATGAGCTTTTTCTGTTTTAAAGAATTCTTCTATCATTTTAAAATCGTAAAAATTTCGTTAGTATTAATATAAAACATATAATAATTTAATTTAATTATATCCTAATAATTTTATACTAAAGGAGAATTTTAAAGGATGAAAATAGCAATTATAAGTGATTCGCACGATCATAAATATAACATTCTCCGAGCGGTCTCAATAATAAATGAAAGAAAAGTTAATGCGGTTATTCATTGCGGAGATTATGTTGCACCTTTTGTTAAAAGATGGTTTGATAAGCTCGATGATGCTATAAAGAAAAATTTTTTCGGGGTTTTTGGGAACAATGATGGAGAAAGATTGTTTTTAAAGCAAAATTTGGGGCAAATATGTCAATTTGCTCAAAATGGTAATGAGTTGATTTTAGAATTAGGAGGAAAGAGAATTTTTGCCTCCCATATGCCAAGAAAGGAAACTATAGAAGCATTGGCTCATTCAGCTAAATTTGATATTATATTATCAGGACATACGCATTCTCTAATAAATAAAAAATATGGAAATGGAGTTTTAGTGGTTAATCCAGGCGAAGTATGTGGTTATTTAACAGGAAAATCGACATTTGCTATTATAGATACGGATAAGATGGAAGCAGAAATAATTGAATTATAGAATTTAAATTAATTTTTTCTCTACATTATTTATAATTAAGATTTATTTAATGAATTACTATATGTCAACATTATCACCTAAGGAAATTTACGAGGATTTAAAAAAAAAAAAATTAGACAAAAGTAAAGCATCAGAATTATTGATATCAGTAATTGAAAATCCTCTCGAATTGGACAACAGAACCAGGATTTTAAGTGTAAAATTCTTAGGTTTAATCGGTTCTAAAGAAGAGAGCGTATATTTTTTTCTTGAGAATCTATTAATATCAGATTTAAATGAGTTAGTACGGGGAAACGCCGCGAGTATTATTATTAGAAATTTCTCTGATCAAGCATTAGAACCAATTAAATGGGCTTTAAACCATGAAGAATCAGAGTCTTGTATAATTCTAATAATAAAAACATTAGAAAAAACTAATAACTTAAAATTAAAATCGTTATTGAAGACTATCGATTATATCAACTTTGAAGGGAAAATCTTCTTCCCTTTTGGGCCTTATCCAATTATTAATTTAAGCAGTAGCAATATAGATAATATATTAAAAGTTAAAGGTTTGGGGAAGTTAAAAAATTTAAATAAAGTGTATTTAAATTTTAATAGGATTACGGAAATAGAAGGTTTGCATAACCTAATTAATTTAAAATCTTTACACTTTCAAGGGAATAAAATTAAAGAAATTAAAGGGTTGGAACACTTAAAGAAATTGGAATACTTATACCTCAATAATAATGAAATCTTTAAGATCCAAGGGATCAAGAACCTTTCTAATTTGAAATCATTAATGATTTATGATAATCAGATCGCAGAAATACAAAAGTTAGAACATTTATCAAACTTAGAAATATTAAATCTACGGAACAATAGAATCAATGAAATTAAAGGGTTGAAATGTCTCAATAATTTAAAAAGATTAGACCTTAGTAATAATAGAATAACTGAAATTAAGGGTCTAGATAATCTTACTAACCTAGAATTTTTAGATCTAAGTTATAATCAAATATCTGAAATTAAAGGATTAGATAACTTAAAAAATTTAAAATTTTTAGATCTAAGAAATAATAAGATAACAGCGATAAGACAATTGAACATATTAAAACAATTACAGCACCTATATCTTGGATTCAATAGAATCTCAATAATAGAAAATACTGAGAATAAAAGTATCCTTGATACTTTAAGTATTGAAGGAAAGAATATTTCAAATTCACCCTTCGATTTTTTTTACAATTATAAATCACGCAAAAACTCAGTTAATAAAAAATTATTAGAAATAAGCGACATTAAATTAATGCCAGAATTATTCAAATCTCAATCTTTACTTAAGGAATTAAAACTGATTAGTAATCCAATAAATTATTTTACGTGTTCTTCATGGATTATGATATGGAAAAATAATGAATTTGAAATTTTTCGATTTAGTAAATCCGGAAAGATAACATGGGTTCAGAGGAGGAGGAAACAGTATTTACCTGAATAAATTTATTTGAATTCTATTTGTTTTTTATTTGTTTTTTATTTTCGGAAACTTTTAATTATGAATTCCTAATTTTTAATTATTATGTCATTACCTTTAGAAGGGAAAGTTATATTAGATCTTTCGAGGATGTTGCCAGGTCCCTACTGTTCCATGATACTTAGTGATCTTGGAGCAGACGTCATCCGCGTGGAAGATCCTAATTATCCTTATAGTAACCCTCCACCTTTTTTCCAAAAAGGCAAGTATAGGGAAAGTGCCTTTCATTCCATTCTAATGAGGAATAAGAAATCTATTACACTTAACCTGAAAAAAGCTGAAGCAAGAGAGATTTTTTATGAATTGGTAAAGCAAGCAGATGTGGTTCTCGATACATTTCGACCAAAAGTAATGAATAAATTAAAAATTGATTATGATACTTTAGCTTCAATTAATCCATCGATTATATGTTGTTCCCTAACAGGATATGGTCAATATGGCCCCTATGAACAAATTGCAGGTCATGACCTTAATTATATAGGAATATGTGGCATTTTAGATTTAAATAAGGAGAGAAAAATATTTGGATCGGGAGATCAAATAATACCTCCTATAAATCCGGGTGTTCAAGCTGCTGACATTGGTGGGGCATTGGTTACAGCTATAGGAATATTAGGGGCAATTATTGAAAGAGAAAATAATCCTAAAAAAAAAGGGCAATACATAGATATTTCAATGACAGATTCAGTCTTCTCATTTATCCCATTAGTTTCAGCTTACCATTTCGCTGAAGATCTAAGCGAAGGAATAAACATTTTACACGGAGATTTTCCATTTTACGCGATCTATAAAACTAAAGATGACAAATTTTTATCAGTTGGAATTATAGAAGTAAAGTTCTGGAGAGAATTTTGTAAAGGATTGGGGCGGGATGATTTAATACCAAAACAATTTGAACAGGGAATAAAAAGAGAAGGAGTATTTGACGAAATTCAAAAAGAGTTCTTAAAGAAAACACAAAGAGAATGGATGGATATATTTATAAGTCTCGATGCTTGTGTTATGCCCGTTAAATCTTTTAGAGAAGCTTGCGAAGATCCTCAAATAAAAGCACGTAATATGGTGGTAGAGATGGATCATCCTAAACTTGGGAAAATTCAAAATGTAGCTTCACCAATTAAATATTCCCGAACACCACTCAAAATAAGAAGTTTTGCTCCTAAAATAGGTCAAAACACGAAGGAAGTTTTAAGAAGTCTGGGTTATTCGGATGATAAAATTCGAGACCTTAAAAAAAAAGGGATAATGTAAGTTTTAATTAAAGTATTTGGAATTCCACAAGTATTATTAATGTCGTAATCAAAAGAGAAATGATTGTAAATACAATTAACATAATAAACATTGGCCAATCTTTTAACTGACCATAAAAGCCAGCTGCATTTATTGTAGAATAAATCACCATTCCAATAGATATATAAAATATTGCCATCCCCCAAGGTTGGTTAGCAAATAATCCAAATCCTCCAATTAAAAGCATGACCGCTGTTATAAATTCAGCAATTAGATGAAAAGATATTTGAGTTGGTTTAGTGGTAAGGTCTGGGACTTCTCTCTTTCCTAATAGAAAAATCCACATACATAACATTGCAATTCCTATTATAATGGTATAAATTGATGCTATTATTTCTATAACTATTATTTTCACCTTCAAAGATTTAATACCATGAAATTTATTAGTCGTGATATTTAATTAAATTTTTTCAAATAAAGTCTCATAAATACCACTTTAGATTTTTTCTTTAGAAAAGGTAAAAATCAATTTGATAGCATATGTCATTTGTTTTATCTAATTTTATATGTATTGTTTTGAGAAAAATCCTAGCTTCTTAAAACTAAAAGAAAATTAAAATGCATAATAATAAAAGGTAATTTATATTTTAGAAAAAAAAGCAATGTCTATAGATTTAAAGTTATATGATGCTATTAAAGACTCAGGAATAAATCTAATTCTTTCATTACCATGCATCATGCTTAAGGGTTTATTGCAACTTATCGAAGAAAAAAACGAAATTCAACATATTTCGATTACAAGAGAAGAAGAAGGTGTAGGGATAGCTGCGGGTGCATATTTAGGTGGTAAAACTCCCGCAATTTTAATGCAAAATTCGGGTTTAGGCAATTCAGTCAATGCTATAAAGTCGCTTTTACAATTATTTAAAATTCCTGTTATTTTTATAATGAGTCACAGAGGTGCTGAAGGAGAAAAAATTTTGGCTCAAATTCCTATGGGACAACTAACACCCGATTTACTAGATTTATTAAAAATAGAAAAATTTATTATAGATTCGAAAGAAAAAATTAAGATTATAAAGAATACTGTTGAACAAAGTAAATCATCAGAAATTTCAGCAGGAATTCTTTTAAAAAAGTCTTTATGGGGTGTTAGATGAAGAGATTTGATGCTATAAAGAGAATTGTTGAATCACTAAGTAATGAACTTATAATATGTAACATTGGTGCTCCTTCAAGAGAATTATATAATATCAAAGACAGAGCGGAGAATTTCTACATGTTAGGATCCATGGGGCTAGCCTCATCTATAGCGTTTGGGCTTGCTCTCTCGAGACCTAGAAAAAAGGTTTGGTGTATTGATGGAGATGGGTCGTTACTAATGAATCTAGGTAGCTTAAGCACCATAGCAAATAACCAACCAAAAAATCTAACTTTAATTGTTATTGATAATGGTTCCTATGGATCAACAGGTAATCAAAAAACTTATACAAGTAAAAAAACCAAATTAGAAACTATAGCTAAAGGTGCGGGATTTGAATCGATTACAGTTATTAACAATGAAGAAGATATTATTCCAATATTGAAAGGATTAGAAATGGGGTGCCATTTTATAAAGATTAATACACTGCCTGGAAATGCTCAAGTAGAAAATATACCATTAAAACCAGAAGAAATTAAAAATAGATTTATTGATTCTATTTCAAGATAATTATTAAATTAAAATTGTTTCTTAATAGAATCTAATATTAATTCTAATTATACATAATTTTAATTAAGTACAGACTTATTATTTTTTTAAAATAACATTATAATTATATAAGCTAAAATATAGATAATCTAAAATGTCGGAAGAATCTAGAAATCCAATTGATAACGAGGAGTTAAAAAAGGATAATGTAAAAAATGAATCTGAAGATCAAAAACCTTTAGTGGAAAAGCAAGAAGCTCAAATTGGAAAACCTATTTTGATAAGAGCAGAAGCATATAAGACAATTATTTTGTACGCAAGTAGATACTCCAACAGATCAATTCCCCCTGAGTATTGGAAGGAGATTTATGGGATTTTAATAGGACATTCTGATGATGATCTTGTATATATTGAACGAGCAGAAGCATTAACATTTGGACATGCCACGGATGTTCAATTAGATGAAAGACATTATGCATTTATAGCAGACATTCAAGAAAAATTAGATGAAGAAAAGAAGGGGTATTATATGATAGGATGGTTCCATTCTCATCCGGGATTAGGACTTTTCTTTTCTTATATTGATCTTATCAATCAGTTAGGATTCCAAGCGAAAAATGATGATTTCTGTGGTTTAGTATTTGACCATACACTTTTAGGAAAAAAGAAACAAGAAAAAGTAGAGGGTACTGATTATACAATAACTAAATATGAAACTGGGTTTGAGATTTACCGAATATCAGATGTGAATATGGACACCAATGATGCAGGGTATGATAATAATTATCATAGAGTCGAATATATTATAGATGGATTAAACAAATATTTCTTTGCTAATGCCCTATCAGAATTGTCCGCATTAGTTTCTGAAGGAAAACCTTTACAATCAGCCTATGGAGAGGAATATAGAAAAGAAGACACTAGTTTAGTCAATTCTACAGCGAAATCTCAAATAACTGAAAGAGTCTCCCCCTTTGACTCTAACATTGGTAGTAACTCAAATGAAAGTTTTTTAACAGAAATCCCAATGGATGAAGATATTTCATTTAATGTAGATGATTTTTCTCATAAAGATGAGAAAAGAAATAAAGAAATAAAATTAAAAGAAAATGCTGAACAATTGATTTATGAGGGGAACCAGGCATTCAATAATAAAGACGCATTTACCGGGATAGAAAAATTTAGACAAGGAATTAATCATTACAAAGAAATAAAAATTTTTGATAAAGTAATGGATTTATTAAGAACTGTATCGCAAAAGTGTATTGCTAATGATCATTTAATTTTTGCCGGAGAATTTGCTGAAGATCTTTTCAAACTCTCAAAAAAACACAAAAACCTTTTCTATAGAGGAGTAGCAAATTATATTTTAGGATATATACTCCTAAAGAAAGTTGAAAATGATGTTTTAGAGGAGGGTTTAAATAAAATTCAAGATGCCGCGGTAGATTTTGAAAATGAAGGTGATTATGCCGGGGCAGGAATGTGTTTTAATAAGATTGGCAACATTTATCAATCAAGGTTAAATATATTAGAAAATGCTTGTCTATTTTATAGAGCTGCAATTGAAAATTATAATAAGGCAATTCTAAAAATGCATCCTTTAAGAACATCATTTTGGAACAAACCAGAACTACTTATACAAAAAATTATAGAACTACGAGATATTGCTGAAGAATTATTACCTAATCTTGATAATATTGAAATAAAAAATAAGATCATCAACGATCTCAGAAATTTACAATATAATTTTTAATTTATATAATTAAACCTAATTGAAATTCATAAAAATTATATTTTAGGTTTCATTATTTTATATACTTCTTTTGGTGATTAATAATCCCTAGACGGAAACAGAAAGTTAATTATACAAGAAAAATTGTTTGTAAACATCTTGAACCTAAAGGTGATATTAGTAATAGCCTACAATCTTTAGTTTATTGTCCTTCAAGAGATTTAGTTTTAGGAACACGCGCTTACGTATGTCAAGTTTGTGACTTGTATGATCCTGTTAAAAATAACCGCAGATTTTCAGATGTGTATGAAGAGAGTAAAAATATTGCTGAAAAGAAAATTAAAGAGAAACAAATAAAATTAGAAGAGTTTGAACTTGCCGCAATAAAAGGAGATGATGAAATTGATTTATCAATTGATGAATTTGAGGAAGAAAATGAGAAAGTTCCGTTAAAATTTGAAAAAAGAAAAGCAGGCAAAGCAGATTTGGAGGATTCTGAAGAATTTGCTGAAGTAGAATGCCCATTTTGTGGTGAAATGTTTGACGATCTTGCATCACACATTCAGAATTGTGAATTCGCGCCCGATGACGTTAATATTACTGATATAATGCCTGCAAAAAAGAAAAAAAGAAAAAAACCTAGTGGAAAACCTGGAACTCCCAAAAAAGCTACTGCAGAGAAGCAAAAATGCCCATATTGCGGAAAAGAATTCATTAGACTTGGTAGACATTTAAATTCTTGTCCAAAGAGACCTACTGACGTAGATGATGATGAAAATAAAGATGAGTAAAGACTTTTTAATGAAATTCTAAGTAATAAACAAGTTCCTGGCTATATAACTGATTCAAAAGGACACTTTTTTAAAATAAACTTCTTGAGTATCTGAAATATAGTTCTTTATTGGGCTTTTAGGCTGTTTCATAATCAAGTTTATGAAATCAACTAATCTATCCTGATTTATTGCCATTCTATTAGAGAGAGTAGAAACTGAGACTTTATCATATTCTTTAGAAAATTCTGATAATTTAGAGTTTAGCAAATTTTGATAGACTAACGAAATTAACAATTTTAAATTTGGAAAATTTTCAGGTTTTATGTCTTTGACAAATTCAAAAATCTTTTCAGAAGCATTATGATAATTTAATACTTTATAACAGCTTAGAATCTCATATAATTTTTTTATATATCTGAAATACTTAGTTATATTATCACTAATATCTTCTAGATTACATTTATCAAAATTTTGATCTACTTCACTCTTTAGCATAGCTAAAAGCTTTGAAAAATCCTCAAGATTAGACTCGTTAAGCTTTTCCCTCAAAAGATTATTGAAACGACGTTCATATATCATTCTATGTTTTGATAATTCGTTGTGAACTTGTTTGTTCAGTTCATAAAAATCAAGTAGCTCTTTCTTAAGATTAAAAATATTTTTGTGTTCCTCAAGTAATACTAATGCAGATCGTACTTTTTCCAAAGCTGAATTATAATCTCCAATTTTTACTTTTTTTAGAATAATAGATTTATAAAAATTGAGCTCTTCAATAAGGTCTCTTTTATTCTTGAAACTCTCGAGATTATAATTGAAATTCATATTTTATATAGATAAAAATGAAAATACATATTCTTATTACATATTAAATAGATCAATTACACATTTAAACTTACTACTATTTAATTAATAATTTCTCTAAAAAAATTATCAGATTTCCTTTAAAAATTAAAAAGAATAAGAAAAAAATTTCCTCTTTTTTTAGTTAAACTCCTTTTCGTAATAAATGATTAGCGATTACCATTCTTTGAATTTCACTTGTTCCCTCGTAAATCTCACCCATCTTTGCATCTCTGAAATATCTTTCTACAGGATATGCTTTCATTAAACCGTATCCTCCATGTATTTGAACAGCACTATGAGCTGCTTGCATTGCCGCCTCAGATGCTACCAATTTTGCCATTGAACTAACATGTCCGTAGTCCATTTGATTATCATACATATAAGCGGCTTTATATGTGAAATATCGCCCCGCTTCCACAGCACATGCCATATCTGCGATTTTCCATTGAATCGCTTGAAATCTTCCAATTGGTTTTCCAAATTGCACTCTTTCATTTGCATATTTAATTGAGGCTTCTAACGATGCTTGTCCTAAACCTACAGATTGAGCAGCAATACCAATTCTTCCATATCCTAGGATTTGCATTGCAAGCTTAAATCCGTCTCCAATTCCCCCTAAAATATTCTCCTGCGGTATTCGAACATCTTCAAATACAAGCTCAGATGTATTAGAGCCGCGAACCCCTAATTTATTTTCTTTTGCACCTACAGAATAACCGGGAGTATCAGTATCAACAATAAAAACAGTTAGCTGTTTTCTACCCTCTTTTTCACCAGTTTTAGCTATTACGAGTAGTGTATTTGCGATACCACCATTGGTTGCAAAAATTTTAGTTCCATTGAGTATATATTCATTACCATCTTTTTCTGCTGCTAATTGCACTCCTCCCGCATCTGAACCTGCGTCTGCTTCTGTTAAACAAAAGGCTCCTATTTTGTCACCTTTAGCAAGATCTATTACAAATTTTTGTTTTTGTTCTTCAGTTCCAAATTTATAGATAGGATAAGTAGCAAGGCTATTATGAACCGCAATAGAAAGCCCCCAAGCCGCATCGGCACGCCCAATTTCCTCAACAACAATACAATAGGCAATGCTATCATCATGAAGTCCAGCTCCTCCGAACTCTTCGGGAATACATGCCCCAAAGTATTTCATTTCTTTCATTTTTTGTAAAACAGTTTCGTCCAATTCCTGTTTTTCGTCACTTTCTTTTGCTACAGGTACAATATATGCCTCAGCAAATTCTCTTGTAATTTTTTTCAACATTTGTTGTTTTTCAGTTAAAGAAAAATCCATAATAAATTCAACATTTTTTTTTTCTGTTTTTTTAATAACTATATTTAAAAAATAGTCTATTTGGAAAAATTAGTTATTTATCTTAATTATATTTTATTAAATTAAAGGAGGATATTTGGCAAGTTAATTTTACATTAATTTATGCTATATTAGTCGTTGGAAATACTGAAGTTTCACCAGTCATCAAAGGTAATATACTAATAACTAGTTCATAAAAGCACAATCTAAAAGAATTCATAGATAAAGGAGAAATTGATGATCAAGGGGGAATAATAGCAAAAAATCTAGAGAAAAAAGTTAGATAATTACTTTTAAAGTTAAAAAAAATAAAATTTAAGGAAGAAATATTAATTTATATTTGACGAGTCCCACATAATGGACAGATTTCTGAATCACCAACTGGATTTCCGCAATCCTTGCATCTCTTAATTTCATCAACTATATCCTCGTCCTCGGAGACGTCAATTTTATCTTCATATTCCTCAATTTTTCCTACTCCTTTTGAGAAGATAGATCCTGGTCTGTCCCCGGGCCAAAGTATATTGATAACTATGCCGGAGACTACTAGAATGGCACAAATAACAATATAAAAGGTTAAACTCGTACCGAAATTTTCTTTAAAGAACTGTGTTGTATCCGTAATCCAATCAACCATCCACTGTCCTATGGGAACCACCAATGGTTTTAAAAAAATGAGAATAGAACCAACTATATCTGCTAATACTTCCAAAAAATCCATTGTTTGAAATATCATTTTTCTTATTCCACCTCTTTTACTCTTTCATCCGGTTTTCTCGGATTTTCTCTCTATTAATTGTAAAATCAATAACATCATACACTTTAAGTACAATTGTTAAAAAGTAGATCCCCATATATGTCAAAAGCATCTGTGAAATGTCCAAAGAAAAAAATCCAAAATCTAAGATAATGAATGTTATTTCAGCAGCACCAGAGAATCTATAACTCCAGAGATATAAACAATTTACAATAACTTGAATGAAAGCAAAAACCCCTTTTCTAATTGATTTTTTTGGAGAAGAATATTTGAAAAACGCCAATCCACTTACTAATAATCCAAAAGCAGTTAGCCAAAAAGTTATATTTTGTTGATCTTGTTTTTCCCATTTTAAAGGTAAACCTTCAATGCTAAAGATTAATGTAAAAAGTATTAATGGAATAACAATAGTAAATAAAACGTAAACTCCAGTAAATAAAAAACCTCTTACCATATTTTTAACAGCACCCATCCTGATAACCTCCTAAAAAGGGCTAGAATCCCCTACGAATAGATTGAGAATTGTAATTGAAAGAGAATGCATTCCTATTGAATAGTCTAAACTAACTGTAAAATTTGCATAAAACTCTAATGCAGGAGGTCCCCTTAACCAGTTAATCTCTGTTGTGGGATGTGGAAAATTTTCATGAAGAAAACTGCTATTCTCACCAAAAAAGACGAAGTTTCCAATTACACCTTTAGGGATGTCAACAAAATTCTGAGTTTTATCAAGTATCTTAACAACCCTAGTGTCATTCATCATTCCATCAATGTGACTATAATTTAAGAATAATTGAATGCCTATTTCAAGGTTTTCTAAATCAAAATAACCCGTGTTATTAAGTTTAAACGGTAAAGAGAAATTAATATTTTCAATTTCAAGCGTAGAATTGTTTATGTCTAGATTAAATTCTGCGTTATCAGTGTCTACTTGAATATTATCTGTATTTGATAATATCAAAACTGCAGATAATCCACCCAAAATTGAAACCATAGTTACCGATAATGTCAATAAAGAAATAAAAATACGAAATAATAGTCTAAAAACACGCGACGGTCTCATATTAATCGAATTTAGATGTTTTTTGTATTATTTTTAATAAATTTATTAAATTAACTATAGGATATTTATAAATTTTACATTTTTAATTCTTAAGGTATTTAAATTTTAACAAAATGTCAAAGAGGTTAACAGAAGTTCTGATTTTCAAATTTTTTTTAAGTCCTTTAAGCTTTTTTAGAGTAAATTCTAAGATATGTTTTCATGAGTCATAAGAATCAGATTGATTATATTTAAGGATTTCTTTTACTAAAGCCTATAAGAGAATTTAAATTTATTAAATCAAATAATGAGTTTATATGTATATATTTCTTTTATTAAAAACATCTAAATAAAAATTAAAATTTGTGTAATGAAAATGGAAAATATTCAATCGCATGCAATCGATTTTGAAGAAGTAACTGAAAAAATGAATACCTCTACTGAAATTGGTTTGGCTGAAAAAGAGGTTCTAAATCGACTTGAAAAATATGGCAGAAATGAATTAATTAAAGAAAAGGGTAAGACAGCCTGGCAGATATTCATAGGGCAGTTTAAAGATTTCCTTATCTATCTTCTGTTGTTTGCAATACTTATTTCAATTTTGATTGGAATCTATGAATCTGGGAAAACTGGTGAAGTATGGGCTTCAGAATATACAGATGCAGCTGTTATAGGAATAATTTTGATTGTAAATGCCGTATTAGGTTTTTACCAGGAGTATCAAGCTGAAAAATCCCTAGAAAGTCTAAAGAAACTGGCACCTCATTTTGCTAAAGTCCGAAGAGATGGTAAAGTTATAGAGATTGGTGTAGAGGAAGTCGTTCCTGGAGATATTATACTCTTTGAGGAAGGAGATAAATTTCCTGCAGATATAAGGCTTTACAAAGAATATTCACTTTATGTTGACGAGGCAATTTTAACTGGAGAGTCGAGCCCCGTTAAAAAACAATTAAAACCCGTTGACGAGAAAATGATTTTAGCAGATAGAACTAATCTTGGATATATGAATACTATAATCACTCGAGGCAATGGAGAAGGAATTGTTATAGGAACAGGAATGCAGACAGAAATTGGTAAAATAGCAGAAAGTTTACAAGAAGAAGAAATTGAACTCAGTCCATTTCAGAAAGAGGTAAATAGATTTGGAAAACTTCTTGGAATTTTAATATTGATAATGTGCGCTATTGTTTTTATTACTGAAGTATTGCTTATTATGATTTTAGGAAGCCCTGATCCTTTAGAAGAAATGATAGAAGCTTTTGAGATCGCAATAAGCTTAGCCGTATCTGCTGTCCCTGAAGGGCTCATAGTCGTTATTACTGTTGTTATGAGCATAGGGATGAGAAAAATGGCAGATCGTAATGCATTAGTACGTAAACTCACTGCTGTTGAGACACTGGGAAGAGTAAGTATTATATGTTCAGATAAAACAGGTACTTTGACAAAAAACGAAATGACAGTTGTAAAAGTGTTTTCAGGAGGAAGAGAATACAATGTCGAAGGAGTAGGATATGCACTTGAAGGGAAGATTATTGATGATAAGGGAAAACAAGTTCCCTTATCGGAAGAAAATTATATTAAAAAATTTCTCGAGGTGTGTATGTTTTGCAATAATTCAAATGTCTCTCCAATAAATGATGGTACTAACAATACCGATGTTGTTGGCGACCCAACAGAAATCTCACTAAAAGTATTAGCTATGAAAATGGAATTAGATACAAAAGCTGAAAAAATTGATGAAATTCCTTTCAGTTCTGATAGAAAGATGATGTCAGTTGTATCAAAAATTGATAATCAAATGTTTGTCTTAATTAAAGGTGCTCCAGATGTATTATTAAACAAAGCAAGTAAGGTAATTATAGATGGTCAAGAAAAGCCTATTAATGAAGCAAAAGATATTATTCTGCAGAAAAATGAAGAATTTGCGAGAGATGCACTTCGAGTTTTAGGTATAGCTTATAAACCGATAAAAGAAGGATATAAAGAGGAAGAAATAGAAACTGATTTTACATATATTGGTTTAGCAGGGATTATAGATCCAGCAAGGGATGAGGTAAAAGATGCTATTGAAGAAGCTCGAGACGCTGGTATTAGAACCATAATGATCACAGGTGACCATAAAATTACTGCTATTGCAATCGCTCATGAAATTGGTTTAACACAATCAAGTGAAGCCATTACTGGAATGGAATTAGAGGAAATGAGTGATGATGAACTCCGTGAGAGAGTAAAAACAGTAGATATTTTTGCGAGAGTGTCTTCTGAACATAAGCTAAGAATTTTACGTAGATTAAAGGAACTAGATTTTATAGTTTCAATGACAGGTGATGGGGTAAACGATGCCCCAGCTGTGAAAGGAGCACATGTAGGTGTCGCAATGGGCCTTAAGGGGACGGAAGTAACTCAAGAGGCTTCAGAAATGATATTAATCGATGACAATTATGCTACAATTGTTAATGCAATAGAGGAAGGCAGAGGGATTTTTGAAACCACTAAAGGATTCTTTAGATATATGTTGAGTACTAACTTTGATGAAATATTTTTAATTCTTGTAGCCTATATTGTAATGAAACTATTTTCAAGTGTGTTTCTTGCCCTTCCGATTAAGCCAATTCAGATATTATGGCTTAATATAGCAACTGATGGTATACCCGCTATGGTTTTGGGACTTACGCCTACAGATCCCGATGTAATGAAAGCGAAACCAAGAAAAGGATTTACCTTGTTACCAGAGATTAAAGGTCCGGTTCTTTTACTTGGAATATATACTTCGATCACGGATATTGCTCTCTATTTACTGTTATGGGGTGTCTTTCTTCCTGCTTGGGTTGATGCGGGAATAGATCCTCGTTTAACGGCAGTAGATAGCGCATATGCTATCTCTTTAGCTCAGACAATATTATTTACAAATCTGGTCATTTGTGAATTAATGTTTGTTTACACATGTACTTCTAATCTGAAGCCATTTTACCTGTTTCCAAATAAACATTTATTCTGGGCTACCGGACTTTCTTTAGGTTTACAATTGCTTATATTATATACCCCTATGGGAATAGCATTCCATGTTATACCCCTGTTCCACCCTTATTATTGGGCAACACTTATTATTGCTGCATTTAGTGTCTCAGTCGTAGATGAATTAAGAAAATATAGAATGAGGAAAAAGAGAGGAATTATACTAAGATAAGATTAGTATATCTTTTTTTTCATCACTAATTTTTTAAATTTTTTATATTAATATTTAGTTCTTTTTACTATCAGTTCGATTTTTAATTAATTTTATATTTTTTTTATTATTTTATAAAATAATTAGAACTGAATAGTTCAATATTCTTAAATGAGATAATAGTAATGAACATTGCTGAAGTTTTGAAGAATAAGATTGAAACAAATCAAACAGTCTTAACCGAGTTTGAATCCAAGGAGCTTCTACAAGAAATTGGAATTCTTGTTCCTGGTCAAAAATTAACAACTTCAAAGGAAGAGACTTTATCCGCAGCAGAAAATATTGGTTTTCCTATAGTTTTAAAACTCATGGCAGAAGATATAGTCCATAAATCTGATACTGGTGCTGTAAAACTAAATTTAAAGAGTAAACAGGAAGTTGAAAATGCCTATGAAGAATTAATGAAAATTCCTTCTCAAAAAGAGAAAAAGATCTCTGTGCAAAAAATGGCAGATGAGCCAATCACAGAACTTATCATTGGAATGACAACTGATCCCCAATTTGGACCTGCTTTAATGTTTGGCATAGGCGGTATTTTAGTTGAACTCCTAGAGGATGTAAGCTTTAGAATAGCTCCTATAACGGAATATGATGCTAAAGAAATGATCAGAGAAATTAAAGGATTTCCAATACTCGACGGATATCGTGGGAAACCAAAAGCGGATCTTGATGCCATTGTAAATACTTTGCTAACTATATCTGAACTTGTTGTTAAGCATGAAGAAATAAATGAAATGGATCTAAATCCAGTTTTCATTTATGAAAAAGGCTTAATTTGCGTAGATGCTCGGATTATTTTAAAGAAAAGTGATTAACGGCTATCTAAATATCTGTTTTCTAAGATTAACACTAAATTTTAATATTTATTTTTGAATTATTTTTTTTAAAAGCTATACTAACTGGAACATACTTGCTCCATATTAGATACATTTAAAGGATCTAATTGTGATATAACCTTTAAAGTTTAACATAATATTTTTCAAATTTAACCTACAAACCTATAAAATTATTAGTATCAATTGCTAATAAAAATATAAAAATAATAATTTAATTAAAAAAAATTTTATCGACTTATGTATAACTATAACATTAAAAAAAACAAAAGGATTCTAATTCTCTTTCTTTTAACGATTACGATAAGTTTCTTGAACTTTAATCTATTTATGTGGAACTTAGATAACTCTATAACTGATGAAGAATCATCTACTAAATTTCAACCATTAAATAAGTTAAAAACCTCTAGTTATCCTCAAACTTTTGGAAATTCCGGTGAAGATATTAATGTGACTTTACATCAGTCTTATGTGAATTCTTCTTTTGATACTATTGTTAACACTTCGATAGTGAATGGTAATAATTTTACATTACCGTGTCCAACTGATACATGGTTTAATTCTAGTTATACTAATATAACTGTGAAAGATATCTTTGCACCTAATAGATCAATCTCTATTGAAGAGGATTCCCAGTCTGACGTGTATATGAATAGCGACATAGTTACATCATTTACTATAAATCAAGTTGGTTGTTATTTAATAAATGCTTCTTTCAATATATTTGTTGAAGCAGGAACGCCTGGTATTTCTGTGTATTTATATAATTCAACTTTAGGTAGTCCCGATACATCATCTGTACAAGTAATTGGTTCTTTTTCAACAAGTACTCCTGGGTGGAACAATGTTAAATTAACTAAGACTCTTTTAAACAATACTGAAACGGAAAACAATAAATGGTATATAGGTATCAAAAAAACCGATGGTGATCCATTAACTGCTTGTAAATGGCGTTTCGACCCAGATCCCCCAGGAGGAACTGATGGAAGCAATGATTCAGATGCTTTTTCTAAACCCGGTGTTAGTTGGAATGCAGAAGCAAGAGATTACACTCTAAAGATCTATATTTCTCCTATCGACAAAGATGCCAACCCTTCTGATATTGGTTTAAAAATAAATGGAGATTCAGTAACAAATATGCAAAATGGAAAAGGTTATTGGGAATCAACAAAAATAAATAGTAGTGCTACTGGTGAATTAAAATATAATGTAACAGCAGATTGGTGGGATATAGAATGTAACATTTCTCAAGTTTTAATAAACTATACAAAAACAGATTTAACCGCAGGTTCTAGTTTTGATGTTTCTGGAAGTGGTCAAGATATTGCATGGAACGTAACTAGGAATGGGGGATTTAATTATTTTGGTACAGATTTTAGTAATTATAGAATCAATTTTACAATACCAGCTACTTGGCATGATAGTAGTATTAAAGTTTTTAATGGTAGTGATGAATGGTCTATTAATAAAAGATTATTAGGTAATGGTTATAGAGAAGTTATGATTCCAAATGCAGGAAACGGCACATATTGGTTTTTAAACGCGACTTCAGATAATCTTCTCTTTTCTATTAATACTTATGTTGACGGGAATGCATATAATATCGTAAACTACACTAATGTAGTACGGTTTAACGGAACATTTACAGAAGTTATAGATGAGGGAATACTTAACTTAAGTGTTTATAGTCCTTCACCTTATTATTTAAACCATACGAATACTTTAAATATTTCTCAACAAATTCCAGGTACAGAATTTTTCGTTTATGATTGGGATATTTCTGATAATGCAACTGAGTATGGTGTATTTATTACTCGTATGGCATGGAATAATGGCACCGCTGCAGGATTTCTAATAGGAGATTTAACAATTTTAGGTGAATCAGAATTAAAAGTAATTTCACCTTTATCGTTTACTTTTGATGCTAGTGAAACCTTTGATTTGATTTTATTTTTTAATGATACCGGACAAAATCCAAATATAAAAAATGTAACAAGCGCAGATATCCAATATAAAATTAATGATGGAGCTCCAAGAACAGATTCTATCGAGATTGGAGAGGGACTTTATAATATTACTTTCGTTTGTAATGACACTGATTTCACTTCTAATGGTCCGAATGTTATAACAATTAATGCTAGTTACAATTTTTATAACAATCAAAGCAAAACAATAGATATCACTATAATAGGGGAAACTTCATTAACAATTATTAATCCTTCAGCTGGTTCTAACTTTAATTCTTCAGAAGTAATTAATTTAATCATTGAATTTAATAATACGATTAGAGATGAGATAATCACAAATCCTATTATAAATTATAGCCTTAATGGAGGTATTGATTGGAGACATGATAATATTGGAGATATTGGAGATAATAAATACAATATACTAATTGATTGCAATGATACTCAGTTTGGAAATTACGGGCCACAGTTTATTATTGTGAATACAAGTAAACAATATTATTATAATCAAAGTGAACCGTTAAGTATTACAATTACAGGAGATACTACTTTATATACTACTGAGATATTTCCTGATCCTAGTATAGGTTATTACAATTCTGATGAAACATTTAATATCACCGTATACTTTGAAGACAATGGAAGGAACGAAGGAATAATTGGGGGAAATCTGGAAGTTCATGTTAAAGAAGTTTCAGAACCTTTATATAATAAATATACTACTGTATCAATAGTTGATATTGGTGCGGGATATTATAATATTACAATAGAATGCAACAATTCATTATTTTACCCTTATGGTAAATTTGATATAAAATTTAATATTACTAAATCGAATTATTATACTGCTGAGGAAATATTAACAGAAATAGTTTTTGGAAATACCACTCTCACCATTCTTGATCCTATTGGCCCAATATCTTATGTTGAAAACGAAATATTTGATATACAGATAGAATATGAAGATCATACTTTATCTAGCGGGATCCTTGGAGCAGATATCACCTATACTATTGATGGTAATAATTATCTATCGGTTAATGTAACAGATAATTTAGATGGTACATATAATATTACTATTTATGCGGGTCATACCGATTTTGACCCTAATTATGGTAATGTCGACATTATTATTAGGGCAAATAAAACAAATTATATCAATCTAACGAGGAGTCTTACATTTGAAAGGCAAATAATAACTCAAATTGAACCCCTAAACCCTCCTTCTTTAATAGAAGTGATTAGAGGTAACAGTGTTTTTTATACGTTTAATTATTCAGATAGATTAGGAACGCCAATTGATAGATATGATACATTTCAAAATACTACAAATTTACAAAATTTCGAATGGAATATTGTGAATGATGGAGCAGGAAATTATACTCTAGAGTTAAATACTTCAAAAGTCCTTGTGATAGAAACTCCTTACACTATCAACTTTAGTATATATGCATTTGGAAATCAGTCTCAAGAGATTTCATTCACGATATTAGTAACAATAATTCAAACAAGTATTGAAATCCAATCATGGAACAGTAATTCTGATTTTGCTCGAAGTACTTGGACTAATGTATCTATAAATTTCCACTTTAAAGATACCACAAATAACGCCCCAATTGATGGATTACTTGATAGTGATGTTAAAATTAAGGATTATTATGCAGGCACTACTTGGCTTCCCGGATTTGAATTATTTACTGAACTGGGACCTGGAAATTATAAATTGAATATTAGCACTGTAGGAAAGAACTCAGGTTTATATACAATACAATTGAATATCTCTAAATATCCGAATTACAACTGGAGCTTGGCTTACATTCAATTTTACTTAAGAGGAAATTACACTCAAATTAATATGATTTCAGTCTCTGATCCTGAAGCAATATTAACCCCTACTGGTATTGGAAATAATTATACAACCTTCTTAGGAAGTGATTTAACTGTTGAGTTCAACATAACAGATACAGAGTTTAATAACAACGTACTTATTGAATTTGCAGATGAATATATTATAACTTTTAAAAATCTTTATACAGGAATAACTGGAACACTTCAGGAAAACCTCGTTTTTAATCTTATAGAAGCAGATTATGGTATACATACAGGAAGCATTATAACTTCAGAATTAACAGATACTGGATTTTATTTAATTAATATCACTGTTGTTATGTTAAATTATGAAAACACTACATTCAGTTTTAATTTAACTTTAGTAAATTCACAAATTAATATAATATCAATTTCTAACCTAGGAGGACAATTAGAACCATTTGGAACAGGAGATTATTATAATTCTTCTATAGCCCTTGACATTAGTTTAGAATTTAATATAACTGATAATCAAGCTTTAAATAAAATAATCGCGAGAGATGCCGATTCCTATTTGGTAAGATATATAAATTTAGGCACAGGACAGAACGGAACTGTTCTTAACAATTTTGCTTTCAACTCACCTACTTCAACGTATATTGGAATCATAACAACTTCAGGTTTACCTGTAGGCAATTATTTGATCAACGTATCAGTTGTGATTTTGGATTATAAAGTAATACCATTAACTTTCAATTTAACAATAGTTTCTGCAGATAGCTATATTATATTTATAACTAATGTAGGAGGTCAATTATCACCTACTGGGGTGGGCGGTTTTTATGAACCTACTGTAGCAACTGATATTGACATTGAATTTAATACAACAGATGCCTATTTTGGAAATATTATTCAAATTGAACCAGGAGTATCTTATACCATTTATTACACCAATATCGATACGAACGAGAATGGTACAATACTTCATTCAATTGCCGAAGGCGCTTCAAGTCATTTTGGGAGTTTAGATATCTCTTCATTTTCAATTGGAAATTACTCTGTTACAATTATTATTAACAAGTCAAATAACATAGTTTCCATTCTTAGTTTTAAATTAAGAATAGTTTACGCAAATAGCAGCATTATATCAATAACTAATCTTGGAGGTCAATTAGAACCATCAAGTATAGATAATTTCTATGATACTTTCATTGGAAGTAATATTGGTATTGAATTTAACATATTAGATGCGCATTTTGGAACTACTATTCAGATTGGTGCAGGTATCTCTTATTCTGTTTATTATCAAAACATTGATACCTTAGAAAGTGGTACTTTGCAACACACATTATCCGAAATTATCTCATTACATTCTGGATCATTAAACGTTTCCCTATTACCCGTTGGTAATTACTCATTTTCTATAATAGTAGCTAAAAGCACTAGTAATGTAACTTTAGTGAATTTTCTATTAAGAATCGTAGAAAAATATGAGACTAGAATTACTGTGTACAAACCTGAAAGTGTTAATGCTGGACTTCCGTTTACAATTATAATCAAAGCAGAATATTTCAATGGTACTGTTTGGTTACCCACAGCAGGATCAAATATGACTATAACTCTATGCTATAATGGTGGAGCTGGCGAATCTCAAGATTATTATACTAATAGTACTGGAGAAATAGAAATTATAATACCTACTTATAGTGATACTATAACATTGAATTTAACCATTCAGTTAATTAGTGCTTATTATCACCAAGGATATGGCCCTGATGTTTCAGATATTGATATTATACCTATACCATTAGGTTTTGGATTTGAAGATATTTTGCCGTACTTAATAATTGCGGGGATAGCTATTGCTGCTGTAGGAGGATCAGTTGGTATTTATCGGGGAGTAGTTGTTCCAAAAAAGCGGGAAAAAGCACGGGTTTTAAAAGAGGTTAAAACAATCTTCGATGATGCTATTAGTTTAGAACATATCCTAGTGTTATATAAAGGGACAGGTACATGTATTTTCTTCAAATCTTTTGGATCGGAAGGCATTGACCCAGAATTGATTAGTGGCTTCATTTCTGCAATTTGCTCATTTGGAAAAGATTTAGTTTGTCAGGAGGAGTTAAATGAAATTACCTATGGTGATAAAATGCTTTTATTATCAGATGGTGAATTCATTAGGGTTGCATTAGTGTTATCTAAAAAGGCCTCGATCATTTTGCGTAAAAATCTAATGGATTTTATAAATGGGTTTGAGAAATCGTATGCAAGTGAACTACCTAATTGGAGAGGGCAGTTAAATGTATTCAGAAACGCTGGAAGAATAGTTGACGAGATATTAAGTACTTCGATCATTCTCCCTCATGAAATCACATATGAATTCTCAAACATTAAAGCCTTGAAGAGTCCTCACTCTAAAGATGTGTTAAAAGTAGCTAATACTTTGGTGAAAGATTCAGACCGAACTTTCTTCTTTATTGCAACACTCTTGAAAGAAGCAACTGAAAAGACACATAAAGACACCGCAGAAATTTTTATGGGGATTAAAGAATTAAGAGATAAGAAAATATTGATCCCAATAGAAATAGGAGCCATCGAAGCTCAACCAATTTCTCAACAAGAATTAGTTCTTATAAATCAAAAAGTTGCAGGATTAGTAAATTTATCTCAAGAAGAAAAACAAAAATTAGTAAATGATCTTGCGCAAGTGGGTCCTGCTGAGAGGGAAGCTTACTTTGCTAGTTTAATGGAACAGCATGCAATCGTTTCAGCTCCAATTGAAGAAAAACCTGGTGCTATTTTAATCGATAATGTAAAAGGTGCTAAAAAAGAAATTCGTAAATTAAAGAAGATGGCTAATACTGCAAGGAAAGAGAAGGATTATGGAAAAACAATTAATATTTACCAGAATGCCGCAAGAATAGCTACAAGTTGGGAATTAACTGGAGAATTAGAACAGTTAAATGAATTTATACGATTAATTAAAATTGTGGATCTTCGAATCAAGATGAAAACACTTGAAAAAGAAGCAAAATTAGCAGCGAAAGAGGAAAAATATAACGAGGCGGCTCAAAAATATAAAATGTCTTCGAAAATTGCCTCCGAAATATTTAAGCTAGGTGGAACTGAACTGACAAAAGAAGTTAAGAGACTCTCGAATAAATCTAAGGAATATGAAAAATTAATTTAATTTTATTTTTTCTTTCTTTTTATTTTTTATTTTAATATATATCATATATTTTAATTTAGATCTAACGAAAGTAATTATAAATTGAAGTAACCTTTTTATGATCAATAAGATAAATTTTTATAGTGTAACAGAATTCCAACTGATCTTATTTTATCATGTTTCTATTAAATGCTTTAGTAAGTAAAGAAATATCATCCATCAATGTTTTATTTATCTTTATCCTAGTTTTTTCAGCTCTCATTAATTTATCTTTTTTAAGAAGAAGAAGAGAAGAAAAACGAGTAAGATCTAAAAAAAGGAGAGAGGAGAAAGAGGAGAATAAAGAGGAAAGATCATTAAGTATGGAGGAATTTAAGAAGGTTGAGTTAAAAACAATTGTAATTGAGCAATCAGAGTTGGATAATGAATTTAATAAACTTAATTTAGAACAACAGAAAAAAGAATCATTGCTAATTCACCCTAAAATAAAAAAACAAATAGAAAAAATTGTTCTAAAAATTTTATACAAGGAAAAATCAGTAAAAACCTTAAAACTCTTGAATGATAAAGTCTTAGAGAGTGCTGCTGAACAAAAAGTCACCGTTTCTGAAAAAGTTATTAATCTGATAATAAATCAAATGAATAAGATTGGGAAAATAGAATTTACACAGAAAGAAGGTTGGAAAATAAAGATTTAATTCTAAGTAGTTTTATGGTTTTACCGTTTTTATAAAATTTAATTAATCAGATATTCCACTTTCTGTAATACTAAAAATAGCCTCACATTCAGGTAAGTGAGGTGCGTCAACTATTTTTGCTATTCTCTGTTCTCCCTTACCTTTTCGTAAATATACTCTAATAGTTGAACCATGGGCAACGATATTTCCTCCGGTAGCCCGTAAAGGGTTTCCATAAAAAACATCGGGCTTAGACTGGACTTGGTTTGTTAAAACAATTGCTAAATCTGTATATATATCGCATAACCTTAGTAAATCGTGTAGATGAGAATTTATAGTTTGTTGTCGGTTTGCTAAAGTCCCTCTTCCGATATATTCGCTTCTAAAATGTCCTATAAGTGAATCAACGACAATTAATTTTATGTTTTTTTCTTTAATAATATTAGCTGCTTCCTTAATTAGTAAAATCTGGTGATCAGAATTATAGGCTCTCCCAAAAACAATATTTTTCAACACATTATTATAATCTAAATCAAGTCCTTCAGCCATTTGAATTATTCTTTCTGGCCTAAAAGTGCCTTCTGTATCAATATACAATGCTCTACCTTCTAGTCCACCCTTTTCTTTGGGTAATTGTACATTCACACATAACTGATGCATGATTTGAGTTTTTCCCGTTCTATATTCTCCAAAAAATTCAATTACACTTCCAGTCTCCACACCACCGCCTAAAGAATCGTCTAGTTCTTGACTACCTGTGGTGATTCGTGCGATATTTTTTCTATGTTCCCATATTGCATCTGCAGACTTAAAACCGATCCCCAATTGGGTCATCGAGGCTTTAACTAGTCTTTCAGTAGTTTTATCACCAAGACCACTTTCCTCTTTAATTATTGAGGGTGGTGTATATGCAATTGATTCAAGGCTGTTGAACCCTGCCTTTATAAGCTTATTTAAAGTAGCTTCTCCTACACCAGGAAGTTTTTTAACTGCATCTACGCAATCTTTTAAGTCATCTTCATTCCCATCAATATCAGATTTTTTTTCATCCTCTAATTGAATATCAATTTCATCAGTTCTTTCTTCCTCTTCTAATTCATTAAAGGCTTCAATTAGTTCTTCTTCATCATCATAGGTATTAGGATTTGCCTCTTCCACAGAATTTTCCATTTGGGCATACTTTAAATGTTCTTTATAAATTTTTCCTTTTGTATGCGTTCTTTTGCATTCTGGGCAATAATATGCTTGACCTTCAACAAATTCACTTTTATCCTTTGTATCTACGGCTTTAGCCATTTTTTATCACTCGATTAAAATTTTAGAGTATTTTATATACTTAATTTTTATTATGCATAGATATTCTGGTATTTATTTTAAGTAAAATAGAGTTCTGATTTTTGGATTTACTTTATAAATATTCTAATAAGAAACGACAATATTGAGAGGATTCTTAGTTCGATGAAAAAGAGTTTTCTTGAATTCTACATATTATTTTATTTATTAAATAAAACAATAAAAACAAGATAGAATTATAAGAAAATATTAAATAAATAAACTTAATTACTTGGTGAAATTTAAATGAAGAATAACATAAAATTAGAATATTATCCAAAATTAGATGAGACAGTACTTCAAGAATCAATAGAGATCGTTCATAAAAATAAAGAAAAATGGGATATTCCTTTTTTCTTTGATACTAAATCTTATTTAGACCTTAATCATATCAAACAAACCTCCAAGTCCGTAATAACAGAGGATATTAAGAATGTAATAGTACTAGGAACTGGAGGGTCAATTCAAACATTATTAACATTAAAACATTTATCACAGAAAAAAATATTCCCTATTACAAGTTCTAGAGCGGTAGAATTAAAAGGATGTTTGGATAAGACTTCTCCAAATGACTCAATTGTAATTCCAATCTCAAGAGGGGGGGAGACATTAGATATTAACTCTACAATTGGAATTTTATTAAGGGAAGGGTATAAGTTTCTAGGCTTATCATCTAAGGGAACTATGAATAAGATACTACAAAAAATTGGCTGCCCTATTTTAGATGTCCCTAATCTTAGTGGACGTTTTGCAGGATCAGTTACTAATGTAGGTATTGTCCCAGCATTTATTTCAGGGATTAATGTTGAAGATTTCATAAAAGGGTTGGAGGATGGATATAATTTATTTTCTGATTATAAAAAGAATTTGGCAGTAGAATTTTCAGCTTACCTATTCAACATATATAAAAAGGGTTATAATGTTATATTTTCAATGCCATATTCTAAAAATTTAGAGGGAAGCACTGGATTATGGGTTCAATGTGTTTCTGAAAGTACGGGAAAAGACGAAAAAGGTATGATCGGGACTTATCAAGGTGCTCCAATATGCCAACATTCCGTCTTAGAATATTTGCTAGGAGGAACCAAAGGTATAGTAACGCCAGTTTTGTGGACTGTGGAACATGAAATGCATGATTTAAGTTTGGAATCCTCTATTGAATATGTAAATGGAAAAAGTGCTCAAACAATTGTCAATTACCAGGCAGATGCAACTTTTCAAGCGTTAATTCAACAAGGTGTTCCTACTGCTAAAATCTCTATTGAAACTCCCACAGAAATGAATATGGGCATCCTTACTGCATTCATTTTATCTTCAGTATATTACCTTTGTTTGCTATTAAACGTTAATTGGGCCAATAACCCAAAAGTAATAATTGGAAAAGAGATTTGTAATCAAGCCCTTAAAGATAACGTAGATTCTGAAGAGGGAGAAGAAAAGAGAAAAATTATCGCATTAGAAAGTTTTATTAACTTTTATTCTTCTCATTTTTAGATAATAAAAGCATCATATAAGACATTAATAGCTTTAACACAATCCTTTCTTTCTATTATAGCAGTAAAATTTAATTCAGAAGAGCCCTGAGCGATCGCTAATATGTTAATATTATTATTACCTAATGTTGTAAATACTTTACCTGCAATACCAGGTGTGTGGAGCACTCCTGCACCTATAACTGCAACAAGAGAAATATCATTATTAATTTTTATTCGAAACCAGTTCTTTCCAAATAAATCTGAATTTCTCAATAAGAAACTTACTTTCTTCGAATCTTCGAAATCAATTCCAAATGTAATATTATTTTCAGAAGAACTCTGAGATATGAAGACAAGATTCACATTATTGTCTCCTAAGAGAGAAAACAGTTTAGAAGCTGTTCCTGAAAGTGGTATCATCGTGTCACTTTCAAGGGTAACCATTGAAAGTTTATATATTGAAGTAATAGCTTTAATAACATTTCCATCTTCAACAGATTCTTTCGTAATTGTAGTAAATTCATCGGAATCAGGTTCATTAAACGATCTGATTTCAGATGGAACATTTCCTTTCTCACTAACATCAAGACATAAAGGATGTAAGACTTTTGTGCCAAAAAAGGATAGTTCTTTCGCTTCAATATATGAAATTTGCTTTAAAAGAGAAGTTTTTTTAGAAATTTTTGGGTCTGCGTCTAGTAATCCCTTAACATCTTTCCAATATATAACTCTAGTATCAAATATGTTCCTTAAAGAATAAGCTATTATAGCTGCTGTTAAATCTGTCCCTCCTCTTCCTAAGGTTGTAATTTTTTTATCCTCTTTTGTAGAGGCAAAGAATCCGGTGATACAAGATGTCAAATCAGGCTCTGATTTTAATAATGGCACTAAATCCTCATTTATAAGTGCTTCTGTATCATTTAATAATGGTAATGCATTCCCAAAATTATCATCTGTAAGGATTAACTCATTTGAGGGGAAATATTTAGATTTGATCCCTAAAGAGTTGAGATACTGAGTTAAAATAAATGTACTAAGTTTTTCTCCATAAGAAATGATAAGATCTTGAATTTCGATACTTGGTCTTATTAATTTTATAACATGTCCTAATTGAGTTAGTTCCTCAATATTTTTTTTCAAAAATATGATTGATTTTTCATATTCGATACTTTCAAAATTCATTAATTGCTCAATTAATTTTCTATGGATAGAATTTATATTATTAAGTATACTTTCGCAACCTAAATCTTCGTTACAAGTCTTCACGTAGAAATCAATTAGCTTATCAGTAATATCCTTCATTGCTGAAGCAACGATTACTAATCTTGACTTACCTATATATATTCTAATGATTTCTGCAGTTTGAGTATAAGATCTAGCATCTTGTAAACAAGAACCACCAAATTTCATTATTACGAGACTATTTTTCTTGTTAGTTAAACTTATCACCAAAACCTCTCTTTTCAAAAAAAAAGGGTGCTTTTATAGATTAAAAGAAAATACTAAACTTAAATATTCATTTAAAAAAGTAGTATAAATTGATTTAAATTTTATTGAACTAATGGTAAAGTATTATGACACAAAAAATTAAAATCCCATGGGCAACATGGAGAGAACCAGGATTTATAAACTTGGATTTCCCCGATTCTTGGGATATATCAATATGTAATATGGAAGGAGCAAAATATAGTGAATTATCAGAAGTTGAAATTAAAAATGCCATTTTAAACCCAATTGGTACCTTAAAATTATCAGAATTAGCAAAAGGGAAAACAAATATTGTTATTGTCATTGATGATATGACTAGACCAACTCCAATTTATAAAATTTTACCTTTTGTTCTTGAGGAATTGAAGAAAGCTAATATAAAAGAAAATCAAATAACAATCCTTTTAGCAATAGGGGCTCACAGACCAATGACAAGGCAAGATTGTATTCTTAAATTAGGAATGGAAATAGTGAATAAATATAGAATTGAAAATCATCATCCTTATGAAAATTTAGAATATTTGGGTGAATCATCAAAAGGAACACCGATTTGCGTTAATAAAACGTACGTTGATGGAGATTTAAAAATTGCTATAGGGGGTGTAATACCTCATTCTCTTGCGGGATTTGGAGGAGGTGCTAAAATAGTACTTCCAGGTGTATGTGGAATAGATACTCTTGAAGCAAATCATAAAAGTCTATCGGGAGGAATTGGAATAATTACTGAAGCACGTCGAGATATAGAGGACATTGCTGAGATGGTAGGATTAGATTTTTCAATAAATGTAATATTTACAGATAAGGGTAAGATTGCAGGGATCTTTGCAGGGCATTTTATAAATGCTCATAGGAAGGCTATAGAATTTGGAAAGCAAGCTTATTCAACAGAAATAACCCAAAATAATCAAATTTGCTTCTTCAATACTTTTCCAGAAGACTCAGAATTAAATCAAGCTCAATATAAAGCATTTAATTTCTTGATGACGGCGCCAAAAACACTACTCGATCCAGATGGAGCGATTGTCGCCATGACATGTTCATATGAAGGGCGGGGATATCACAGCCTTGTGGCAGAAACAGGAGCAAGACTCTATAAGAATATCGGAGACACAAAATTTTGGGATTTCTTTATCCAAAAAAGAAAGGTATATCTTTTTTCCCCGAATGTTAATGAGATAGATAAGAATCATTTATTTCCCAAATCTGTTATATTATTTAATAAATGGCCTGATTTGATTCAAGAATTGCAAAATAAATTTGGTGAAACTCCCAGAGTAGCAATTATTCCAACTAGTATTCAGATTGCAGAGAAAAGAGAAAAATAAAATTTAAAAAACAAATATAATGACTGCTATTGCTGCGATGCAACCTAATATAGAAAATCCATATGTGATTAAATGATTACCCACTTTGAACTTGGCATGAATGATTTTGAAGTCAAGATCAATTCTAAATATATTTTCATTAGTTTTTAAATGTCCATATAGAACTAAAGGTGTCAGATACCTAACGTATAGTCTTTTCCAAAACATTATTGAAAACATCACAATTATCGAAGCAAAGGTTATCTCTAATTGATCAGCTTTCCTTAAACGAATAATAAGATAACCAAGGAAAACAGCGCCAAATAATCCTAATTTAATAAGTAATGGCACTTCTTCAAAGGTTGAGATGGTTGAACCAGAGAGCCACCCTGTATATAAATCAAGATAATTTGGTAGAAATAAGAGTGGACTTATTAAAAACACGACAATTGGAATGCATAAAAATATTATAAATATTTTCATTTCTTTCCAATCTTTCTCAAATAGAAATTTAATAAAAAAATATGGTGCTGCAGGTAAGGTAAACCATTTAGTACACATTGTTAGTCCAGAATAAAGATAATATAAAGAAAGGATAAGAAAAATATAAAAAAAACTATCAGTTATATGATACCCACAATCTATAGGACTGAATACATTGTTTCAATATTATAATTGTACAACATCCTATAATGATGCGTTTTGTTTTTACTTCCATGTTGAGAGAAAAAAATTAAAACTATTAAATAAATTTATAGAATTTGGTTAACTAATTTCTTATAGAAGTGAAAATTCTCATTATTGAAAGTGTTTTAAGAAATATTAAGGGTAAATTTTATTATTTTGAAAGCAATAAATCAACATATACTTAGAATTATCAAATTTTAATATAATATCAAATATAATGGAAAAAGTTGAATTATTAGCTCCTGCAAAGAATTTTAAAGCTATTAAAGCAGCATCGAAATATGCTGATGCGGTATATTTCGGTCTCGAGAAATTTAATATGAGAATGCGTTCAGAAAATATAACTTTAGAAGATCTAAGTAAAGTTATGAATTTCTGCAATAAGCATAAATTAAAGACATATCTAACAACGAACATTTTAATGTATGATAATGAGCTAAATGAACTAAGATATACGATAGAGATTGCAAAAAATTCTGGAATAGATGCTATAATTATACATGATATAGCAGCTCTTGAAGTTGCCAAAGAATTGAATGTACCATTTCATATCTCAACCCAGTGTAATGTTTCTAATTCTTTGTCCGCTAAATTTTATGAAGATCTGGGGGCAGAGCGAATAATTTTGGCCAGAGAGTTATCTTTAGAAAAGATTAAAGAGATTAAAAGAAATCTAGCGAAAACTGAAGTTGAGGTTTTTATACATGGAGCCATGTGTACTTCAATTAGTGGAAGATGCTACTTCTCTCAAGATATTTGTGGAACACCGGAAAAATCAGCCAATAGAGGAAAATGTGAACAACCATGTAGAAGAAGATGGTGGGTTCGTGAAGAATCAGGGAGAGAGTATATTTATGACGGAGTAAGATTTATGAATTCTAGGGATTTATGTACAATAGCATATATCCCTCAATTAATTGAAGCTAACATTGATGCTTTTAAAATTGAGGGAAGAATGCGTCACCCACATTACGCAGAAATTGTTACCAAAACATATCGAGAAGCAATAGAAGCGTATTATAATGGAACGTTTACAAAAAAGAAAGCTGGTAGGTGGGTCACCGAATTAAAAAAAGTCTATAATCGTGGATTTACCCCAGGTTTCTATTTTAAAAGGATGACAGAAGAAGATCATCAACACAAATCACCTACAAATTTGTCTCACTTTCGTTATATAAAAATTGGTCAAGTAAACGAATACAATCCTAGTACAAAGTATGCATCTATCTCCTTAGATAATGGATATCTTACTAAAAACGATGACCTAATTATTATGGGCAAAGAAACAGATACTTATATTCACCAAAAAGCTAATGAAATTAAATATCAAGGTAAATTAGTAAGTAAAACACCTCGCGGAACTAAAGATGAAAAAGTATCAGTTGAATTAAAAATAGAAGATGTTGTAATTGGAAAAGGGCAGGATAAAATTTATGTTTTTACTGATAAAACTTACGGAAATGAATATGTTTTACCCTAAATTTTACTGTCCGAATCTGTAAGCAATCTAACTAATTCTTCAATAAATACACTCTCCTCTTCTTCCATTGGAGAATTTCCCCATCGTCTTTGTGGTGATGGAAAAAAAAATTGGGAAAAATGGAAACTTCTTTATAAAGGCTCTCAGCGGTAGTGAGAGCGCTCACTAAAGTTAGACAATGATATCGACAAAAAAGGATTATTATAGAAAGTTAGATAGAATAGTCATGCAAAATAGAGATAAATATTAGATATTTTAATTTTCAGAATTATGTCGAGAATGAGCTAAAATTTTAAGAGGCCATATTTACATACAAAAAAGTATGTGATAAAATCATTAATTTTATTCAAGTTACTACAAAATTATCTTTTTCTAGAATTAATGAGATAAGAATGATATAAAAAGAAAAAACGGTGACAGAAATCGAATAATTATTAATGGGTTAATCTTGCAGTGGAAATCTAATATTTTTGATCTTTTTCTAATGAATCTGATTTTAAAATATCTTGATAAAAATCAAATTTATTAAATGCTTCTTTAACATAGAAATAATATTTTCTTAGAAATATCAAATCCTTATCAAATCGATATATTGTTGATTTACTAGAATTTTTATATTTCTCTTTCCAATAATTAAATAAAAATATTAAGAATTTAGATCATTTATTATTAATAAAAAATACCCAATATTGGGATGAATATGGAATACATTAAGAATATCTCTGACGAAATTGATAAAATCGGATTTAAGGCATATGGTAAAATCATAGAAATAGAATTTGTAGATGGAGTTATACATAGGTATGAAAATGTTCAAAAGAAAATTTTTGATGATTTCAGGAACGCTGATTCACAAAAAGATTATTATGTTAATCACATCCAAAACAGCAATCTTGATTATGATACTATTAAAGAGGGAAATAGATCCGATATTGAGGTATTGAAAGATCGACAACGTAATCTAGTAACTCAATTTGTGGATTATAACTTGAGAGCATTGGCAGAATTGTTAGAAGAAAAAACTATTGATCTTCAACCTCAATATCAGCGAAGATATCGTTGGAATGATGAAAGACAATCGAAATTAATAGAATCATTTATAATGAATGTTCCAGTTCCTCCAATATTTTTAAATGAAGATGAATTTGGAAAATATTCTGTTATAGATGGTAAACAACGATTAAATACTATTCAAAGATTTCTTACAAGTGAATTAGAACTAGTTGGTCTAGAAGTATATAGAGATTTTAATGGAAAAACTTTTTCTGATCTACCATTAATATATCAAAATTATATAAAAACTCGAGCTGTTTTGAGGGCAATTATAATACTCAGCGAATCTGATGAGGATATTAAATACAAAGTTTTTCAACGTCTAAATACTGGAGGTGTAAGCTTAAACGCTCAGGAGATACGGAATAGTGCTTATCCTGGAGATTTAAATGATTTGATTTTGACATTGTCTGAGAATTCAACATTTCACAAATTATTAGGAGTAGATGATATAAATGAATCAAAAATTTATCAAGAAATGAAGGATGTAGAATATGTACTCAGATTTTTCACTTTTTTTGAGAATCCAAACTATTTTTCAGGAGATATTGCTTGGAAAATGAGTGATTTCATTAGAAAAAATCAAAGGATGGATAGAAGTAAAATTATAAAATTTGAAAAGAAATTTCTATCTACAATTAATTTTATTTATAGATTATTTGGTGAATATGCTTTTAAAAGATGGTGGGAAACTAAGGGTGAATGGAAGAAAAAAATTACAACGCCATTGTTTGATGCTGTAATATTCGCATGTGTAGACCGTGATGAAAGTCTTTCAATACCGAATGATTTTGATAAGGATGATTTTATCATAGAATATAAAAAACTTTTCTCAGATAAAGCTTTTGATGATTCAATTACTTATCACACAGGTACTTCCCCTGCCTTTAACACACGGAAGGATAAGGTCTATAAATTAATAACTGTTTCCTTAGAAAGGTAAAGACTCAATGATAACTTCAAGTGCCTATGATATGTTTCTTAAATCCTTAGAAATTGCCAGAGGATTAATTCAATTAGATACGTATAGCGTACCACCTAAACCAGAAGATAAGAAATATGTTTATGGTTTACGAGGGGGTTCTGTAATATTGATTGTTGCATCATTTGAAGAATTTTTAAATAGTTTACCCGATACCCATTTAGATGTCATAAAAAGACACATCAGAAATATTGATTTTTCAAAATTACCTGGTAAATTTATAATAACAAATGTTTCTAGGACATTATTTGAATTATCAAAGAATAAAGATATTGGAAAAATACCAGATGTAAAAAAAACTTGTAGATCTATTATTAATGATGAGATAAATACTTCAGTTTTCAAATTACAAGGTTTTAATCCTAGACCAAAGCAGATAAATAATCTTTTTAAGGTAATTGGATTTGAAAATATTTTTGAACAAATAACAGAAAGATTTCAAAAAAGATGGCATAAAAGAATCAGTACATATCTTATTATGGATAAATTAAACGAGATAATTGAAAGACGGAATAGGGTTGCTCATAATGCATCTATGACATCTCATATAACTAAAAACGATTTAAATGAGGCAATTGATTTTCTAAGGATTTTAGCTCGGTTATTAGATATGACATATAAAAAACGAATAAATTATATCTGTATATCAGCAAAAATCACGTAATAAATAAAAATAATGAATTTTTATAAGATTCGAGGATGAGAGTATTGTATAAAAATTTGCTGAAATTCCAGTAAGTTGCAATGAAATCTTATAAAATATCATAAGATTTCTTATAGAAATCTGATTTTTTCCAGGTAATAGTCAAAATCTATTCCTTTATTGAGCGAATCATCATATTCCATTAATTTTTTGAGTTTTAAATGAGAATATTTTGTATGGTATAGAACTCTTAACAGAAATACCGGGAGTATTCCAATATAATAGCATTTAAGATAAAATAATTCTTTTTCATATCCAAGTAATCTACAGGATATAACTTCATGTAAATTTAAGGCTTCTCTAATCTCATTTTCAGTTAAATCCCTAACAAGTAATCCCATATTTTTATCCAATTCTTTTTTTGAAATGTTAGGGTTTCGAGAAGCAATATAACTTCTAAATTGTTTTCTATCCTCTTGATTCAAATATTTCATAACAGCAGCAATAACTTTTTCAAAATATTTTTCTTCATTAAGTAAAAATGCTCTTATGTTTAAGGCCATATCAGGAGCTATATTAAAATCATTTTTATTCCTAACTCTACAAGAAATTGTAGTGGACCTACTATGCCAAAAATGTCTTTTTCTTTTATTGATAATATAATATTCTGAATCATCTTTGTCAACAATGTTGTTAACAACTTCCAGGATTCTTTTACTCATTTTTCTCAACATTTGGAAATATTGTAAACCTATTATGGAATATAAATCAATGAAAATATATAAATAATTATTATTAATCAATTAATTTAATCCATGTTTACAATATTTCAATGCGAAATCTTGAAGTTAAGATGCTTTCTCAAAATATTCCGCCGGAAAAAGTGAAATTTCACCATAGTGATTTATTGAATTATCCTATTAATGGGATATTTCAAAAAATGTTCGAAAATTAGAACTTTTCTAAATTTTGGAAAAGCGAAAGATCTTTAAAGTTAATGAATTAAAAATTGTTAAAAATTTTTAACTCGAGAAATTGTGCAAGAATTTGCATTGTTTGAAAATTTGAAGAATTTTTCGAATTTAGAAATCTGAAAAATTTTTTACTTTCGAAAATAATTCAGAGATTATTGAAAGCAAATTTGCGATAAATTAAGTTACCTTAAGATTGCATTATTGCACTTTTAAGGTTGAAAGTTAAATAATTGAACTTTTTGAAAAAGCTCATAGTTGACTTTTTGAAATTTATTAAATCTTTTTTTAATCAGTATAACCACATTCTCTTCTTATTTTCATAATTTCTTCTTTATTTCTTTCCTTAAACTCTATATAATATTCATTTTCATTTTTAGAGAAAAATAGACATTCTTCGAAAGCTAAACGTGTGAAAAAGCGACTGATTTTTTCTTTTAAAACTTCAAGACCAGGACTTATTAATCTTGCTTTCCAGAATTTTTCTTTATATTTTTTATTTATAATATTTATAAATTATTTTCGATTTTTAATACTTATGATATGACATGATGAGTTTAGATGATTAAGTGAAAAATTATTTCTTTCTTTCTTTGTCCCTCTTTATTGAATCTTCACATTCACTCAAGACCTTTAAAATATAAATTTTAATCGAATCAAATTCATTTTCATCAAGACGACGAATATAAGGTATTGCCTGTGAAAGATAATTATAAATATAGTTTTTATCATATGTAGGATAACCTCCTTTATTTAATTCTTTTCTTAAATCAGAGTATATATCTTCATATCCCTCAAGTTTATATTTCTTAACAAGCTCATCGAGTGATAATGACAAAACATCCTCCCTAATGTAAGAATATAGCATATCAATATGCTTAATTGATTTAAGTAGTAGTATACCACCACCAGCAAGAATTAAGATATTTTCTATATTGTCTTCCCTCTTACTTGGTCTCCATAATATAACATTACCATTTGGTAATAAATATTTATTAACTATCATTCCTATCAATTTGTTTATATCTTAAAAAAAAATTAAAATTTTAAATTGTTCTTTTTCCATTCTCGTCTAATTTCTTTACTTTTTCACATATCGTACCTTGTTTCACTTGGTATCTAATATATTCACCACTATATCTATCTAATTCGCAATTTAACACTTCTGTTATATTACTATAATAAATATTTTTCGAGTATCCCAAAGCAATTAAATCTGTAATTATTGGCATTTCAACAAGATCTTTTGGTTGTTTTCCTTCTACCCAATGACCTTTTTTCTTATCTATATATGTATTACGTATTTCATCAAGATCCAGAGGTTTATTTTCTCCAAACTTTCAATTTTTATTCACTTCCTTTTATTTTTTACTCTCTTTCCTGAATATTTTTTTCATGGTCATGGAGCCAGGAGAAAATTTTAATGATCTAAATATTTTTTATTTTCTTCTATATAATATTTAAAAAACCATTGAATAAATGGGAATGCATAATCTTTTTTATCAGCTTTTTCTAAAGCTCTATAATATTGATCCCTAAATTTTGCATCTATATCAATCAAAGGATAATTATTCTTATTTAAAATATAGGTTATTAAAAAACGTGCCACACGCCCATTCCCATCTCCAAATGGATGTATAGCAACAAACCGATAATGCATTACAGAAGCAACAAATACAGGATGTAAAATATCCTTTTTATCATTATACCATTCAAATAGATCTTTTAAAAGCATTTCAATTTCAATTTTAGACATAGGAGGTTCATAATTACTTCCTTCTATAAAAACAGGATAATTCCTAATAACTCCAGCGATATTATGATCAGTTATTTCAAATAATTCTCTATGCCATTTACATACTAAATCCATTGATAATTCTTCAATAGTAGTAACTATTTTTTCATAAATGTTCATATGAGCTTTTGTTTCAATAACATCATTAAGCGGTTTATTATTTGGTGTAATGTTATTATTTATCACTTTTTCTGTTTCACGTAAAGTTAACGTTGATCCTTCAATTTTACTTGAATGATGAGTAAATCGAATACCAAAACTTCTTAGGTTTTTCGCTTTGATTGATGAAGGCATTGAATTAAAAGAATCTTGATATTTTTTAGTTATCTTTTCTATAATTGGAATCCATCTGTCTTTAACTACCTCATAAGAAAAATCTTCCCATAATTGAACTAAATCATCATAAGGAGGTATCTCTACCCCAACATACTTCTCTTTTTTAAAAAATTTCTTATCCTTTCGATAAGAATAGGATAAATAATTATATTCTCTTCCATTAACTTTATGTTTTATTATTGTTGCCATATGATCTTATTATCACCACAAATATATATAATTTTTGCTTTTTATATAAAATGTGGAGATAATTTTTTCTATTTTTTCTTAGTAAATATACTAAGATTTCTTTTCTTTCACAACAAAATAAATAAAACCCTTAATGTCTTTAGTACCAATTACTTCAAAACCAATTTTATCAAGTTTTTCTTTTGCTGCTAAAAATTCTTTAGCAAATTTCATTTCAGAATCCATTTCTAAAGACATCATTATTTAAAATAAATTCTAATCAACTATTTAAATGTATTGGTAAAAATGCCCAAAAACTAGTGAAAAAAGCTATATTTTAATCAATTTTTTAAGGATTAGGATAATAATCATTATCTAAATTATCATCATCAAATTATAATTTAGTAATTAATAATTTATTATACTCTTTGACAATATAAAGCTTGTATTAATAATTTAGTTTAAAAAGAAAAAAGATATCATTAATATTGGTGACTAAAATGGCAAAAAAACCGAGTCAAGAACCAAGATTAAAACCAGTATTAAAAAGATACATATCGAGAATTGGAGAACTAGGAAAAGAAATAAAAGTTCCTAAGGTCGAGTACGGATATATATTTCATTATCCTAAAGGAACTATTACTCAAAAAAGACAAAAAAAGTTTTTAGGAAGAAGTTTTCAAGCATTTAAGCCAAAAAGCGAGAATACAATCGTTATCAACCATAAAACAGAAATTTCTCCTGAACATGCTAAATCGTTGGCAAGTAATCCAAAATTGAAAGCAGAGGTTTATTCTGATATAATAAAAGTATTTTTAATAAAAAATGTAGAATATGTAGTAAAACGGCAAGAAAATGCTTTTTTTCTCTCAGTACAGATCTTTCTTGAAAATGAAGGTAAAATTTCTATGAACCAATTTTATAAAGCAGTTCGTAATTTATTTTCAGCAGATCTTTATTCAGTTATAATTATCCAAGAAAAATGTTCAGGAAAAGTAAAAGGGAAAGATGTTGATTCTCCATATCACATTTAATAAGAATCTCTTCTTTTCTTTATCCAATTCACTCACTTCCTTTTATTTTTTTAAATAATATTTTTTTATCTATTCTTCTCATTCTATCAAATAGGTCTTTCTTACTAATTTTAAGATATTTCATCGTAGTTTCAAGATCTTTATGTCTTAGAATTCCAGATACATCTTCCAATGCCATTCCATTGTTTAATAGGTGTGTTGCTCGTGATCTCCGGAAACTATGGGTAGTTATAGGTTTTTTAATTTCTGTTAGTTCTACACATTTTTTCACAATTTTATAGGCCATAGGATAACTAAGTTGAGAAGATCGATTGGATTGAAATACAAAATCTTGAGATTTAATCTTTTTATCCTTACAAAAGCGTTCAATTTCTCCATAAATATGTGGTGGTACTGGTTGAGTTTCCCAATTCCTCTTGTCTGTTTTTTGATCTCTCAGTAATAAATAAGTGTAATCATCTTCATTTCTATAATCTTCATATTTGCTATTTAAAGCTTCTGAAACTCGTAAAGCACCATAATAACAGATTCTCATTAATAAAAGATCCCTAGAGGAGATTCCAGGAGTTTGCCATAATATTTCGATTTCTTTCTCTGAAAGCCATTCTTTTGAATATTTCATTTTTCTTTTGTTTTAATTAATTTTTTTCCATGTGTGAATTCTGAAATTGTATTTATCATATTTATTAAATAGTAGTTAATATCTGTTCTGACCCCATTAATAGCTCCTAGTAAATCTTTAGGATCCAAGTTTTCTTCAATTGAAATATCTAAACCTTCAAAATTACCTTTTACTTCTATTTTAGTCATTTTTTACACTTTTATTTATTTTTATAAATTAAAGATTTTATAGGAAAATCTCTACTTATGGATTGGATGATTATTTTTATTTATAAAGACACTTATCTTTTGATTAACAAAAGTAAAGATTTTACCGTATTTTCTTTACTTAAAAAACAGAATAATTCATTTATAAAATATGATCATTATGCATATTTTCACATTAATAAAAAAAAAATAGAGAAAGAATCCTGGCTAATATTTTATTCATGGAGGAATAAAAGAGGTTCATTCTCTAAGGTTATTATTATTTTTCTAATATTTATTTATGCATGAAAGGAATATTTTTTGGATAATAAATATAATAAATGTATTTTTACAGAAATAATTAGTTTTAAATAACCCAAAAAAGGCAAATTTCAAACAATTTTTTTAAAGTTGATATTTTCATTGTTAACACATCAAAAATGATCTTATTGTGTTATTTGCATTGTTTTTATGTAGTTATTCTCAATTTTATTAAAACGCTTATTTTTTCCACAAAAACCTTTTAATATGTGCAATTCTTTCTCAACTTTATCAAAACGCTTATTTTTTCCACAAAAACCTTTTAATATGTGTTAAATTCAATAATTTTGGAAAAGAAAAAGAAAGAGTGATAAATCTTATCAATAATAACATTTATAAATAAATCTGATCTAATTTTAAGCAATAAATGTTTTTATGCAAAAAATTGCACAAAAATCTTTAAAATTTAACAAAAATAAAAATTTTTAATTAAAAATTAAATAAAAAAGGTATGAAAATATGGCAGAAAAGCAAGGCCGTGTTTCAAGTAAGAGAAGCCTGGGGGAAAAATACAGCGATCTCGATAAAAAATTCAAGGTTCTCACCGTTTTCGGTATTATTTTCTGTATTGCTGGTTTACCATTGATAATCTGGGGAGGTATTTGGGCATATAACACTTATGCTATTGGAGGCGAAACACCAGAAGAAACACCAACTACAAAACTATATTCTACTTTTGCATTAATTTCGAATGTTGATGGGGAAATTGTTTCTCCTTTTGTTGAGATGGATATTTGGGGGCAAAAAGATAGCGCAGATTTTAGTCTGGGCATGGAAGATATTACTGATCTAACAAACTTTGAAAGAATAGAAACAAATACAGATGCTGATGATATAGAAATTGATTTAAGAGATGGCGACTATTATTGGGCAGAGATTACAGGAAATAGTTTATATCAAAACACATTCTATTTACTCTATGGGGGTGCGAATCATGATTATATCAGATATGGTCATGATCCAAGTTCCGCTGTTCCTTTTAATATATTCGTTAAAAATACTGGTGCTGCAATAACCATTCCTGGTCATCAGACCAACGGAAATTTTACTGGTGTATTGGATGTTCCAATCAATAGTAGAACTCCTGCGAATTGTCATTATGGCGATAATTGGGCACTTAGCACAACTGAATTTGCTGCATTGACACAAAGGCAACAAGAAGTCTATTGGGATGAAGGAAATTGGTGTGATCAATTTCCAACTTATGATCCTACACTTGATATCGTAAATGAATATGATCGTGCTTGGGAAAAAATTACAAATGCACCTGCATTAAAATTTGTAATGAATGATACAATCAGCGTGGTTGATGGTGAAGCGACTCAAATCAATTGTACAATTGGTCGGGGGTATTCTATTGATTTTTTGATTTCGGGTGTTAATCTCTATATGGCATGGTATGAAGGAATTGATTTCGATCCTTTTCCTTATACATTTGACTTCGAGATGTGGTTCGGTGTTAATATTAGTATAACAACCGTTTATAGCGGTAGAGCAAATGTTTTCGGAGCATTCTCATCTTTAGCTTGGGACACGACATATAATGAAATCGGCTTAGTTGCTGCATAATTTGCCTTATTAAAGGTGATATTATGAAAATATCAAATAAATTTTTTTTTCTTTTTTTTCTTTCTATATTTATTCTAATACCAATTAGTTTATTTTCTCCATTTGTAAGTGCTGGAGAAGTTGCTGATCCGATGATTTCTACGGATATTCTATCTGTTGATTTGGGTACATTTCAAGACAATACACTTGGAGATGGAAGTGGAAAATTTGACTATATTACTGGCGGATTTGATCTTATTTCTTTTGAGAATTTGGGTCAGTATGGACAACCAAACCCTGAAACGAATGAAGTTATATATAGGGCCAAAGTGAAATGGGGATTTGAAGTAAATGCGTGGACATCAACTTTATTTAGGAATATATATCCATTTATAAATATTGAAAATATAGAAGAAGTTGCTTTTTTATCGATACAGTATTGGAAACATATTCCTTGTATTTGGCCTAGATTAATTGAAGGTCAAACAAGTACTCCTCAATATAAAATAAAATTCTATGATATAGATTATGGGACAAGTAAGACAGAATATGTTTATAATTATGCGGTTGAGGAAGTAGATGTACCTGGAAGTTATTTACAACATAATTATCATGGTTATATTCCAGTTACTGTTGGGATTGATCCGGGATTAGCATATTCTGGTGAAATTAAGGTTGCTGGGCAAACATTTACAGTTCCCACATTAACATCTGATATTCTTTATACTAAAATAGCGGATATGAGAGGAGGGGAATGTGGAAGTTATGAGGATAGATATACGGATCAAGGAATAGATAGTGCATCTGTGACTGTTGATGTGCCAGAAGGAACCTGGAGTTCTACGACAACAAAACTTACTGATTGGTTTAATGATGAAGATGTTGGATCAATAACAAAAAAATCAAATGATACATTAACGGTACAACAATCTGTATATGATTTATCATATAAAGGAGATACAAAACATGCTTCTGGAACCAGTAATGAATTTATGTTTAATTTACCAATTCATATACAACCAGAAGTGACGAAGTTACGAAATTATTTCAATTTAAAACGCGGTGGATTTCATTGGTATACATGTTGCGGAAAATATAGGAAAAGTCCTTGGACTGTAGATGAAAGGATAACAAGAGATGTATCTGTTAGTGTTCAAAATGTCTTCGTACATTACGATTTTGAAATGGAAACAGAGTTATTTATGACTTGCCAATTTGAAGGGGAGATTAGTGAATCATTTCTTGAAGATCCAAACTTAATAATTTCAGATATGATCTGGGATGCATCAATTTGGGGAGATGAAACCGTACATATTAAACTCCCAAAAACAACCAAATGGTGGGAGGAAATTATAATCTGGATACTTATTATTGCTGTTGTCGGAATTAGTTTTTATATTATATTAAAATATATAAAAAGTAAAAGCAGAAGACCACATTATATCGTAATCAATAAACAGGGGGCAAAATGATGAGAAAGGGGATAATAATCATTGTTTTACTTTTGATTTCCGCATGTATAATTCCTTTTATCATTTTTAGTTTACAATTTTTTGCGCTTGACCCGGGTAATGGTGGGGGAATTCTTCCTGATTATATACCAGATCCAGAGTATGATATAGGAATTCCTGTGCTTGATGAAATTACTCCTGAAGTTGATTATGATGGAAGTATCAGATTATATTGGGATATAGTATCACCATATACAATATCACATTATCGTGTTAAGAGAATATTAGGTTCTGGTGTATGGGGGTTTATTGCTCATAATGTAGAAAATAAATATTATATTGATCTTAATCCACAAGAAGGAGTATATCAATATAAGGTTCAAGCAGTTGCTATAATTGATGGATCAAGTTATTATTCTGAGTATTCAAATGTTCAATCAGTTCAGGTGGTATCTCAAACTACTAATATTCCTGTACTTAAAGCAATTGACGGTCCTTGTACTGATGGAACTGTTGAATTAGATTGGAATGCAGTTGAAGGTTATCTTGGTGGAACTATTATGGGATATCATATTTATAGATATTCCGCTTCAGAAGGATGGAAAGAAATTGATGGTGTTTCTTTTGGAATAACTGAATATACTGATGATATTGAAGTAAATGGAGAGTATCAATATTACATTAAATCTATAACTCTTATCCATTTAGATATAGTAGAAAGTGACCCTTCAAATATTCAAACTGTAGTTGTTGATATACATGTAGAACCACCACCACCACCACCACCAGAACTTCTTCCTTCAAATCCATCAATAATAATAAATTCTGGAGTTGAAACAACCGATTCATTTGAAGTCACACTTTCACTTTATTGTGATCGTGCTGATGAGATGCAAATTCAGATATCTATTGGAGTCTGGACTGACTGGGTTGATTATACAACGACATATATTATAACATTACTTGGAGTTGCAGATCCTGATTATCCTGATTTTAGAGTTAGTGTTATATTTAGAAATGATAATGGAACAACTGAAGATGCGGGGTATGGTGATATTTATGATGATATAACATATGAGGAACCAACACAGGAAGAAGAGGAAGAAGAGGAAGAACCATCTCCAGAAGAAGATTACACATTAATATATGTTTTACTTGGAGTTCTTGTAGGATTAATTGGAATAGGTGTTTTTCTAAAATATAGAAAGCAAATAATAAAATCTAAATAATTTTTTTTAATTTTTTAATAAAAATAACCAGAAAGGAGATAAAATATGGCAGAAAAAAGTGGTAGAGTTCCAAAACCCAAAACCGTAGGAAGAAAAAGAAAACAAAGAACTACAAAATTTGGTGAACCAATCAGAAGGTTCAATAAAAAAGATTATCGATTACAAAATAAATTCGCTTTTGAAAAAGATGCCAAAGATCATAAAGAACGAGTGAAAGAAAAAGGATATCTAGCTCATGTTACCCCATTTAAGGGGGGGCATAAATTATGGGTAAGAGATACTCCTAAAAGCAGGAAATGGGAAAAAAGTTTATTAAAAGGTGATTGAATATAACAAAAAAAAAGAAATCTGGATGGGTTAAATCTGGGAATTGGGAAATTCATACTACTCAACATAAAAAATGGGATAAAAAAGCTAGAAAAAAGGCACCTAAAAAGACAAAACCAAAAAAAAAATATTTAATAAATCTTAAAAGAGAAAAAGCATTAGCTGGAAAAGGTTGGAAAGTTGCTAGAACAATGGGGTATTTAAAGCAACCAAAAAAAGCAATTGGCAAAAAAGGATATCCTTATGCTGTTTTAAATAAAAACAATAATTACGAAACGTTCTATACTTGGAAGGAAAAATCCTCTAAAAAAAAGAAAAAATAGGTGATCAAAATAACAAAAAAAAGAAAACCTGTAAAATACGCAAATAAGGAATATCCACATGGAAAATATAAAATTGGAACCACAATCAAAATTACAGGACAAAAGACTAAAGTAGCTAATGGAACTTTCCGAATAACGAAATTATTTCCTAAACAATCAGCTAATAAGGGAGACTCCTATTTTCTTTATAAAAGAGTTCTAAAGAATAAAAAGCTTTCAAAAAATATTAAGAGAGGTTTACGTGGTAATTGGGGTTCAATATTAGATAAAAAAGCTAAAATTATAAAATAAGGTGATTAAAATAGCAAAAAAATCAGATACTCCAAAAAAACCAATGAGGGAAATTATTGAAGAATTGAGAAAACCACCAAAACCTTCAGGGAAAACCTATATTGATGGAATTATAAAAGAGCAAAAAGAGTATAAAAAATTAGATAAATCTCATAAAAAAACCTTATTCAAAAGATCTAAGCATAAAAAATATGTTGAAATGATTTCATTTAAAAATCCAACTCAGGCCAGAATTTCAGCAAGAAAACTAAGAAAAGAATTTCGAGAAGCAAAACGAAATGCTAAAAAACTGAGGATTGCAAGAGCTACTCAAGGAGCTTCGAATCGAGCAAAGGCAAGTGGTAAAAGAAAAAAACTTAGTACTGATAAAAGAAAGCAATTTAAAGAAATTGGTAAGATATATGATACAACTGCAAAATCAATGTGGGAAAAATATAAACATAAAAAAAAGGCAGCCTTTCCAAAGGAAGTCTTGAAGGCTAGAAGTGAAGGAAGAGCAATTTTAACAAAAGAAGGAAAAAGAAAAAGAACTTTTCATGTTGCAACTAATGGGAAAAAATCTAAGAAATAAAAATTAAATTTTCAAATTTAAAGTGTTTTTAGAACACAAAAAAAAGTTAGATAAATTATAAATTAAAATTAAAGCAAAAAATGGGATAAAATATGGGAAAAAAGAAAAAAATAGGATCTACTTGGTCTAGAAGGGATCGTTTAATTAATGGGAAACCCCGACGTATATGGGTTAGAAAAATAGCAGGGAAATATGAAACAAGGACACATAAACCAGAAGTTCATGGGATTGCATTAGCAAGTAAAGTTATGGCTCAACGACCAAAAAAATCTCAAAAAATTGACAAACAACGATCACATAAGAAAAAAATAAGGCCTACAGATAAAAATATAAAAAGTTGGAAAAAACGACCTGGATCTGCCGATATAAAAGGAGATGTTGATTCAAAAAAGTAGATTTATTTATAATAATAAAAAAATAATAGTTTGGTATTGGAAATGAGCGAAGCAGAGCTAATTCATAGTTTAAATTATAAAAGTGAGAAGTTGTTCACTGTAATTGATACCTATGATAATCAGGTATATCCAATTAAGAAAAAGGATCCAGAAAAATATAACGAAATCATGACTCAAGTTTATAAAAATACTCATAAAACGGAGCTTTCAGGAGAGAGATTAGAATCTTGGAAAGAAAATTTTCCTAATATGATTGATCGAAAAATAGAAGCAGAGAAGAAAAAATTAAAAACAAAGCTAAAATCTCCAAAAAGAGTAAAGAAAGGCAAGGAAATTTATATAACATCTCCATTGCGAAATCAAAATATATTGAATAAAATGGAAAAAAGGGGTTATTATTCGATTAATGCGAAAGGTAAGACAGAGAGAATGAAAGCCGGATTGAAAGATGATGAAATTATAGCAGATTTAGTTGAGGAGATTTCAGATCCATATGGCGGGGATCATGATATGGTTGAGATTATGTATGATGATCAATTTAAAAACCATATAGAAGAATATGAAGATCGCTACAAATATGTGTATGCTGTGGAAGATATTAAACCCAAGAAAAAGGTGGCGAAAGATGTACTTATAAGAAAAGATATTATTTCTGTTCCAAAAAAACCAAAAAAAGAAGTTGAATTAAAAAAGAAACGACCTATTAAAATAACTCCAGTAAAAAAACCCATAAAAGAGAAAATAAAATTATTTTCATCAATTATTCTTTCGGAAAATCCTATTAAAATAACTCCAACTGAAAAATTAGAATATGTTAAAAAGAAACCTGTTAAAAAGAAGAAACCCATTGTTAAGAAAAAACCAATACCTAAAAAGAAGAAACCACCAATTAAAAAGAAGAAACCTACAGTTAAGAAAAAACCTCCTGTAAAAAAAAGGCCAATCCCAAAAAAGAAACCTTCACCGAAAGTTAAAACAATGAGAGCAAAACGGAGGGGCTCCCCCATTACGGGGCGATGGACAGCACGTTATCGAATGGTGGGAGGGAAAAGAAGAAAAGTAAAGATAAGAAGATGGAAAGGCAAAATCCAGACCCGGAATATAAATTAAAATGTCGACCAGAAAAATAGGAAAAGTTCAATCGAAAAGAAGCAAAAAGACAGCTTCCCAAAAGAGAAAGAAATCGATAGTAAAAATCATTTTAATATCCAGTTTCTTGACTCTAATAGTTGGATTTACATTTGCAATTATTCAATTCTTAGGAGAGACTTTTGGAGTTATCCCAGAAATCCAATTAGGTACTCTAAGTTGGGGGCGTTCTGGTGATGTAATTATTATTTTTGTTATTGGCCTCTTATCAAGTGTCTTTATCGGTTCTTTTCTTGTATTATTTCTTATGAAAAATCAAATAAAAGGAGAATTCAAATGAAAAACAAAAATATCAAGAGAAGATCCATTGGAACATTAGTTGTTCTATTATTCGTATTGAGTTTCTCTATTACTCCTGCTCTTATGTTTACTGACCTTAATTTTGGACCTGGATCTAAAAAATTTACTGATGAAGAATTTCTAAATCTTTCTACAAATTATTTATTTAAAGGTACTACATACACTTTCAATTTAGATGACTTTTATGACGATGAAGATTTATATAAAGTCTATACTGGAGCGAAATTTCAAACGGAGGCTTTTGATGGAGAAGCACTTGAATGGTCTGGAGTAATTAATAATGATACAGTCACTCCTGTAGATAATGATGAAACTCAATATGGAACTCCTTCTGGTGTTTTTAATGGAACTTATGATTTCAGAGATGAAGTTGATGAAGTAGGATTAGATATTGATTTTGTAGATGACTATTCTACCAGTGATGATTGTTATGCTAAAGTTATTGAAGAAAAGCTTGGACATAAAAAAGTATTAGAAATTTTTGACGATAATAATGCTGGTTATGTATCGCTTAGACATAATCATGATATAATCCAAATTAATGGAACATATGAGTTCTGGTGGGCATATGACGGTACTCTGTCTTATCAACATTATTTATATTTTAGAGTTTATGAGGGTGGTTCTGAACGGATTAGAATTTTGTTTGGTTATCAAGCAATTGGACAGATTGTATGCCATGATGGGACTGATTATCATACACTTGCTTTAGGTCTACCAGTTAATACTTGGTATCATATAAAAATAGTATTTGATGATTCAGCAAACACCTTCGATTTTTATATTGATGGTGAAGATAAAGGAACATTTGATTATTTTTCTAATTCAACTGTAGGACTTAATATAATTAGGATGTCTACACGAGACACTGGAGATAATTATGCTCATTGGATTGATGCCATTAGCTTTAAATCGGGAGTTTATCTTGCTACTTATGGTTTTGAAGATGATATTGGAAAAACAGGAACAGATATTTCGTGGGTAAGAACCAACCAAATGACTGATGCGTGTGAAATTGTCGATTATCTTGGGCATAATAGTGTTCTTCATTTTAAGGATGTTACAGATAGTGGTAGTCTTAATTCTGTTTATTTTGATTCAGAAATAACTTCGGGTGTTGTGGAAGCATGGATAAATAACCCTTATGCTAATGATTGGTACTTTAGAATGTTTGAAAATGGAGGTGGTGGTGTATCATTAGTTAGTCTAAGATATACATCTAAAACAAATATTGCAGTTTACCATGGAGATGGAGGTGGTGGAATGGATACTCATAACGTTGCTGTTATAGCAGACGCATGGATTCATATTAAAGTTTCATTTGATTGCACAACTGATACTCATAGTGTATGGATAGATGGTGTTAATATCTTTACTGATGAAAATTTTGGCAATGACCAGACAGTCACCAATATTTATTGGATGAATATATATTCTGCGGATTTTTGTGAAGGGTATGTTGATGCCATTGGTTATTCGTGGGATCCAGATTATAATGTTGGAGATAATCTTGAAGGATATGATCCAGATTACACCATCGGAGAGAATTTATATCCAGATAATATTAATATGATTGAAGGAAGTTATGATTATACTGATAATATGAAAGTAAATGATGATTCGAGTACAAATTTCACTTCAACACCACATGGTGAATACGAACAAGAATCACCTTCTCAATGGGATGACTTCACTTTTACTGAAGGAACAGGGAATACTATTGGTGAATTAGAAACTAATAACGATGCTAACTATGCTATTATAGATTCTGGAGAAGATTCAGGTGAATCTGTTTTTGATACAATTCATCCTGATGGAGATGTTATTGGTCTTTGGACTTTAGGAGATGCATTACCACATTGGAGTAAGATTGATGAAGCTCCTGAAGATGATAATGGTGATGGTGGTAATATTGTAGGATATGGGGTATTCCTTTCTCAGACAACCAGAGAAAGACAGGATTATGAAGATGTGGATTTGGGGAGTGAAACATGTACACGTATTAGAATTCACATATATGCGAGAGAAGTGCTTGGGTCTGATGCTCGTATAGTTGTGACTACTTCTCTTGGTGGGTATGTATGGTTTGATCCACCTAATCCACCAGACCCATATTTTTATTTCAGTCTAACCAGTAGTTATACTTGGTATTCTGATGATTTTACAGGTAGTTGGTCAGATGCTCAAATTGATGCATTAAGAGTGAATATGGATGCAAATGTTGATGTACCTTCAGGTTCTGGACGAGCTGACGTAGAGGCAATCTATGTAGAGGTATTTACTTATCAATCTGCTTATAAATGTGATTACGAAATGACTTGGAATGTGACTGATCCCGATTTAATTGATGGTACAATTAATTATTTCAGTTATGATTATCAAACAAATGAATCAATAGATTGTGATTTAGACATTTATAACTGGGATATTTCAGATTGGTTAGAATTAGAATCAAATACAGATGTTAATTGGCATACTGATTCTTATATTTTAACTGATCCTTATATAAATGATTCTAATTATGTAAAAATAAGGTTCCAGACAGCCATATTTAGTTCTGATTTTCACATGAATTTAGATCAAATAGCTTTAGATTATTTAACAATTCCAGCAGAGTTGGAAATGACAATAACCTTTCCTTTTTCTAATTATAATGAAGATCTTTTGGCTATGAATGTTCAGAGTTGGCAAAAGACAAATATATCTCAAACAATAACATTTAAAATTTGGAATTATAATACAGAAACTTGGGTACAAATAAGCAGTTCCTCAGATACTTCATTTACTAAAAAAGAATATAATACAGAATCACCAGCTAATTTTATTAGTTCAAATGGAATAGTTAAGTTGTATTGGGGAGGTTCAGATACTTTAAATGATTTTGAACTACACATTGATTATTTATTTATACAAATTTATTATAAATTGGATTTAGTTCATTCAAAATCATTTGATACTAATGGAATTTATCGATACAGATGGGTTGTTTTAGGTTCAATTTATTATACTCAATGGGTTACATTTGAGGTTGTAGATCCTGTTCCTAATTTTCACGCTATTTCTGAAAGTGATCTTACAACGAGATGGGTATTACAAGGAGCGGATATTTCTGCTGTTCAAAATTTTACTGATGATATTAGTGGGAGTAATTGGAATTTATATGGTGTTAGTGAAGATTCATTTTATGCTCATTTAAGTGAATCTTATTTATTTGATAATACTACAGCTTCAGGTATTGATGATTGGGCTTATTCTGGATTTAGTTTTCCTGCTGATGACTCTGTTCCTAATGGTATTTGTTGGGATGGATCTCATCTTTGGGTTGTTGGATCTTCTACAGATGAAGTTTATAAATATAACACAGCAGGAGTTTATCAAGGAGTTAGTTGGGATGTTGGTGGTCAGACTACAATTGCAAGAGGAATTACTTGGGATGGAACATTTTTTTGGGTTGTTGGATATGTTAATCAAGAAGTTTATAAATATAATGCAGCAGGAGTTTATCAAACATTTAGTTTTAGTGTAAGTGTTCAAGATACGAAGCCAACTGATATTACTTGGGATGGAACTCATTTATGGGTTATTGGTAATCTTAATGATAGAGTTTATAAATATAATACAGCGGGAGTTTATCAAGCAGTTAGTTTTGATGTTAGTGGTCAAGTATTAGGTCCAAAGGGAATTAATTGGGATGGAACTCATTTTTGGGTTGTGAATGATATTGGTGATGAGGTTTATCAATATAATGCAGCAGGAGCTTATACAGGATATCATTTTGATGTTGGTGCTCAAAATACATTACCAACAGCAATTACTTGGGATGGAACTCATTTATGGGTTGTTGGTGATGTATATGAAACAGTTTTTCAATATGAAACTGTTTTAGACGTTTCCAAAAAATATCAAGGTGGTGGCTATATGTATATACAAACTAATACAACAGAACTAATTTCTTTAAAATCAACTGCTTATGGATCTAATTATACATTAAGTTCAGGAGATTATTTCGAAATCGATTTTCAAACAAGTTCAGATTCTTTAATCAATTTAATTTTGTTAAAAGATGGCGTAGTTAATAAAACTTTAACTTTAAGCCAATCTGGAAATCCTAATTTCAATAGACATACAGTTCAAATATCTGTTGGTGAAGATGTTGAATTTGACATGTTAAGGACCAGCTCTACATTTGAAGATATAGATTATGTTAGAATATATGATATTAAAACATATAAATATACTATAACAGGAGATTATGCTGATTTTATGGTAGGATCTAAAAATGATTATGAAACTTATTTAACACCAGATGAATATAATCTTAGAATCTGGGATCCCTATGACGGTGAAGTAAAAGTAAACAAAGATATTACAATCAGTTCTGGTTATAATTATGAAATTTATGAACCAACAGAGTCAATACAATGTCGATTGGTATTATTTTCTGAAGCCGATCCCCTTAAATCGTTAACATTTACAGATTATCATATTGAAGTAAATCGGTCTTTAAATGGAGAATACAATAAATTTTCACTTTTAGAAAATCTTTTCTACGCAGATGATAATAGTTCTATTCATATTTTTATTGATGTATATGATCGTTTTAATGCTTTAATAGATTCGTTTGATAAATTACCATCAAGTTATATTGATTTAGAACTTGAAGTATATTCATTAGAAATTATTAATTTGATGACACAAAAAACTACAATGGATATTAATGGATCACACATATTTGATATAGCTTCAGGAAGGTGGATTAATTTTATGCTTTCAAAACGATATTATCAAATAGGATACTTTAATCCAAATAATGTTTATATCCAATTTATTATTAAGTTAGACTCCAATCAAGTTTATGAGCTAAATATGTCCCGAATTTGTAATCTTTATTATACTAATCAACGAATGGAATCTTTAAGTTTTTACCAGTTTAAGACTTACATTAATGGAACGAGAATTATAAACAATATGTTTTATGCTACAGATGGAGAACATAAAGGAATTGAAGTAAAGGATTTATCTGATATTAGTGTTTTAAATTACACATATGTAGAAGGAACTCAAGAATATAACCAAGTCTCTCTTATTTTAACTCAATATAGCTTAAAAGTAATGAGTTTACAATTAAATTTTAATCATATCAATATTACAAGAAATCCTGATTATTATACAAGTTCTTATTATTGGTCAGAATGGCTTGGACCAAGAGAAACTGCTGAATATTTTCTTTTTCCAGGATATTATGTAATTAATATAACAAATTATGAAGATGGTGGATGGTCTAAATATGATTATACATTAAATGGAGATGATTACATATTAATTGGCTCCAATAATACTATTTATAATGTTTTAGTTAATATAGCAAATGTAAATGCGACAATTGGCAATCAGATTACTAATGTTCAAATAGATTTAACAAACCAGAATTCTAACATTAACAACACAATTATTAATATAGAAATAAATTTAGGTAATATAAATTCAACATTAGGTTCGTTTTTAGTTAATATAGATACAGCGATATCAAACATTAATAGTTCCATCATTTCTGAAATCGTATCGTTAGGAGTTAATATAGATAACGTAAATTCTTCATTATCAAATCAGATGCTAACGATAAATACAGATATATCTAATTTAGATAGTTCAATATAATCTCAATTTATAACACTGGGGGTGGATATATCAAACATTAATGGTTCAATTGTAAATCAAATTTTAGCTCTGGGAGTGGATATAACAAACATCAACACATCATTATCGAATCAGATCCTTAGTTTGGAAGTCGATATTGAAAATATAGATGCTTTGATTATTGAACAAATTCTATTGGTGATTGCTGATATTGAAAATATAGAAACTGTGATTGATGATCAAACTCTTGTTATTCTTGCTGATATAACTAACCTAAATAGCACCCTATTAAACCAGATGGTATCTCTTGGTGTGGACATAACAAACATTAATGCAACGATATATAATCAGATTTTGAGTTTACAAGTGGATTTAACAAACATTAATAGTTCGATCACCTCTCTCCTAACTAATATTGGATTGAATATCTTAAATCTTGAATCTGATATAAATACTTTATATCTATTTACAAACACATCAATTTGGAATCTAAATAGTGCGATGAATAGCTCTTTTATTTATTTGGAAAATAATATTTATTCTATTAACCAGAGCATTTCTACATTGGTTATTGGAATAGATAACAGCATTTCGCTTGTAAATGCTACTATTACGTCAATGTTTACCGAAATGAATCAACAGTTTATAGTGGTTCAATCAACATTAAATTATTCGTTTGCGTTTTTAAATCAATCAATAATACAATTGGCAAATGATATAACAGAAAACCACGTTATATTATATAATCTAATAGAACAGAGAGCAAATGAGATTGATAGTAGCCTAATTGATGTTCAAACTCTCATTAATCTTGTAAATAATACTGTTGCTGATGAAAGTCTTGTTATCCAAACTCTTGTTAATCTTATTGGTGCAAACATAACAAATAATCATATAATCATCAACAATCTACTTAATTTAATCGATAATAATATTACTAATAATAATATACAACTCGTTTCTATTTTGGAAGTAATTGGAAACAATATTACTACGAACCATTTTGTAATCCAAACTCTTATAGATGTAATAGGTAATAACATAACATATAATCATATAGAATTACTTACGAATTTGAATCTTATAAACACTACAATATCTCAAAATCAAATCGAACTCATAAACAGATTATTATTTATCAACAATACGATAAATGATATGATGTTTGAACTCACCAATCAACTATTATTTTTGAATGGTACTATTTATAACGCTGTCTTAAATTTGAGTACCTCTATTGAGTTTGGAGTAGATATGGTTCTTGGAAACATAACGATTACTTATCAACAGAATGAATTTTTAACTGAATTATACAAGGAAACTATGTTTTCCCAATTGCTT
>JAUVXW010000023.1 GCA_030603385.1 Promethearchaeota archaeon
ATAGATTTGATAAGGATTTGATATTTCTAAGAAAATATTATTTCTATGTTAAAGATGCATTTAGTAAATTTGATTTTTATCAAGATATTTTAAAATCAGATTGAATGAAGAATTGGAATTTAAACTTTAATAATTAAGAGGTGTTTATTTTATTTGAAGATATCATTAGAATCACTTGAGATTGCATGGGATTTCTTAGAAAAGAAAGAGTTTTTTGATAGGCTTGGTTTTGAGTTAGTTGGTATTAATGATATCACTAATGAGGAAATTTACCATGTAATGCAAAAGAAGAATGGAACTTTTTGAATGAATGATATATAATGATATTACCTCTTTTTGTCGCTTATCTGTTAAATGGAAAGGATTTTTTTACCTCTAAGGTAAAAAATTCACGCGCGTATGGATAACGTATATATGGAAAATATGCGCCCTCCGGGAATTGAACCTCAGGTATATATAATATCCATACCAACACAAATAATTTTTTACCTTTGTGTTGCTAAAGGTAAAAAATTCTAAATTAGTGATAAATATATCTCCCATTAAATCATTTATCCGAAATGCAAAATACATATAAAAAAGAATGATGTTGGGAATCATAACTAAATAAGAGTTTGATCGAATAAAGTATTAGATATTATTTTTGAACTAAGATTAATTTAAATTAATAATTGACTAATATTATAATAAAAAACACAAAGATATCATTAATAAGTGAGATGAAATCTTCAGATAGAAAAAAAGTAAGTGAGATGATATCTTCTGATAAAGCAAAAATAAAAGATTTAATCGATGAGACTGTTAGGATATTATATTTTATGTCAAATTCTGAAGAATATGATATTGGCAGGTTTATAGGAATTACTCAAAAACCAGCTTACAAGATTTTAATAATAATTAAGATTTTTTTATATGCTTGGTTGTTATTCTCTTTTATTTTTTTACCATTAATGGGGAAAAAGGATTTAATTGTTGATGAAATAATCCTTACTATTTATTTTTTTATTCAGACATTTAGTTTTCAATATTTTGGATATAGTTTGTCAATATATTCAATTAAGAGAAAAAGATTTCTTAAATATCAAAAACAAATGATCCTTATCATTAATAATAGAAATATACATAATCTTATTCAGCAGAACAAAGAATTAGATGCTCAAATTAGACTTCTTAATCAAAAAATTGATTACATTATAAAAATATTGAAGACCCCCTTGGATTTTCTAAAATCCTATCAAATTATAGGGTTCCTGAGTTTAATAATTCCTTTACTTACTTTTTTATTTCAAAATATTATTTTATCTATAGATATTTTGTCATATGTGATTAATCTTATCACTTTAGTTATTGTATTCTTATTATTATATGTTTTTCCTTTAGCTACGTTTTGGAAACAAAAAGATTTTAAAGGGTATAGAGGTAAATTAAGAGAAAATTTTGATAAGATTAGAAGGATTCAATCTAGGAATATTGTTGTTTTATAGATTGGATTTCTTCATTTCATGAGAATTGAAATTTCATTCAAATTAAATTGATGTAATTTTTTTAACAACGGCGGGTTTTTTAATTTAATTTTTATAATTTATAGCGCAGGAAAAGATCTTTAAATTTAATATGTAGATAAAGTAAAAGTGTTATGGATTTTAATTTTCTTAAAAATCGAATTTCCACTGCAACCCTCGAATTATTACCACCTTGATAAATTATCTTGATCCACTTTCTTTTTATATCATTCTTATCTCATTAATTCTAGAAAAAGATAATTTTGTAGTAACTTGAACAAAATAGTGATTTTTATCACATACTTTTTTGTATGTAAATATGGCCTCTTAAAATTTTAGCTCTTTCTCGACATAATTCTGAAAATTAAAATATCTAATATTTATCTCTATTTTGCATGACTATTCTATCTAACTTTCTATAATAATTCTTTTTTGTCGATATCATTGTCTAACTTTAGTGAGAGCTCTCACTACCGCTGAGAGTCTTTATAAAGAAGTTTCCATTTTTACCAATTTTTTTTTCCATCACCACAAAGACGATGGGGAAATTCTCCAGTGGAAAAAAAGGAGTGTGCAAAAAAGTGATAATGGCCTAATAATTGAGGAAAAATGATTGATAAGATTTATTAGTTGTTCCGACATAATAACCTTATTAACCAAAAAGAAAGAGTATTAACTATTTTCATTCTTCACGCCACGTGTATTTACACTTTACACATCTAAAAAAATGAGTACTTGGCTCATCAGAGCTTCTAATTTGTGTATGCCAAGTTTCAGCTTCCTTATGTTGACATTTAGGGCATATTCTTTTAACTATTGGATGAATAGAAATTTTATCTTCTTTGTTAACTATTATCAGATTTTTTTCTAAAGCTTCTTTCTTCTTCTGAACACTTTCATGATCTATTGAAGTGTCTAGATTTTCTTGATAGCCACACTTACATGCAAGATAAAAGAATTTGAATTTCAATTCATAGAAATAGTGTCATTAGTGTGGTATAATTTCATAAAAACGATCTAGTTTGGGTAGTTTTCTTTAAATACTTCTGTTCCAATAGTCTAACAAAATCAAAAAATATTATTGAGAATATGCGAAACACTCAAAAAAAAATACTAATAATATCCCTTGTAGTAGTAAGTGTAATTTTAGGGTTTACAATGAGCGAAATCTTTAACTCACAGCCTATCAAAATTCAGAAGCATGATTTAGTGAAAATAGATTATCAAATGTGGGAATCAGACAAATACAGAGATCATGACATTCTCAATCCTTTATTCGATGATATAATATGGATTACTGTGATTCCAATTACCGAAAACTCTTCTTCGGGACTAATCTTAGGACTATATAATAACCTTGTAGGGAAAAAGAAATTTTATGAAAGTGAATTAATATGGCTAGATAAATGCATTGACCAAGATCGTAATGGAATTGATGATATCACAGGAGATGTCGCCTTAAGTTATGGAAACAGCACAGATCAATATTTTAACACTTGTCTGATGATTAAATTTAAAGTACTTGATATTCAAAAAACTTAAGTGATATTTACAAGCAATGTTGACAACAGTATAAAGCCTACTCATTTGCAATTTTTAGTCGTATTAAGTATCTTTTTACGTTAGTATTAAAATAAAATTAGGGTAATGTTTTATTCTTAATTTTTTCTTTTAATCCTTTTAATGCTTTCGACCATGCATTTTCAAAATAATTACGGGCTTCCTGCCATTCTGAATCCTTTTTCCAGCCTGTATGGAATAAATGAATAATTGTCTTATTTGGTTTATTTGTATTATGAGTAAAAAAAACAATCACATGTGTAAGAGGATTAGCGATATTCATAAAAGATTTGAATTGAATAGGCCCTTTCCAGTCAAATGAAATGAATTTGTTCTTCTCAATCCCAGTAATTTTGCAACCAATAGTACTATTGTTTTTTCTGTTTTCAGGTTTCCAGTAAAGTTCATATTTCCCACCAATTTTAGGTTCTACTTCAGCTTTTTCAGTTAACCATCTCTCTAATAAATCATTTATAGTAAACAGTTTAAAAGCTATATTTACATTACAATCTAATTCTTCTCTAATCAGAATGATGTTTTCCATTTTCTATTATCCTTTGAATATTCACTCAATTTTTTTTTTTTTTTTATAATAAATATAATAAAATGATTTCTTATAAGCCTACAAAGAAAATTTTTTAAGAAAAGAAACGAATTATAGATCAATATAGGATAAGTTACCCTATCCCCATTTGATAATTTTGTCACAAAAAAATTCTGAAGATAGCATTCTGACCAAACAAATACAAGATATTTCAGTTAAAAATAATGAATCAGAAGAGAATGAGATAGAAAGAGAAAATTCTTCCGTTTGGCTTGAGAAGGAATCTTTTCGAATTGCTTTAATTAGCACATTTACAGCATTAGCAATTGTATTGGGATATTTATTGGCATATATACCTAATATAGAGTTATTTACTCTTACAATTTTTTTATCAGGTTTTATCTTAGGGAAAAGAGATGGAATGATTGTTGGGTTTTTAAGTTCATTAATTTTTTGTTTTTTCAATCCCCTTGGCGCTTCTCCTTTACCACTTTTAGCTTTTCAATTAACACATTATTCATTAACAGGATTATTAGGAGCATTGACTAATGACGTTCTAAATAAAAGGAGTTTCTTTACATTCGACGAAGATTTATATAAAGTCCCTGTGATGGTTATATTTGGAATTCTAGGAGCTATAATTACTATTAGTTTTCAAGTTTTTTCATCTCTAGTCAATGTTTTTACATTTTATGATTCAATCGAAGAATTTTTGCCATATTTCGTTATTGGAATCCCTTTTACAATAACACACATTATTGGGAATACACTTGGATTTATTTTCATTTTACCTGGATTAATCTATCTAGTTCATAATATGGTTTGTTAATATAGCTTAAAAAATAGCAAGTAAAGCTATAGTAGAAGGGAACATCATTACAATTAAGATTATTAGCCAAATAATTATGCATCTACTCCTTTTTTTCTCATCTTAATTATTCTCATCAATTTCAATATCATCTAGTTCTCTATTCAGATTGGAGTCCATTTTATCATCAATAAAAAGTAAATATGTCGTAAAATTTAATCTAAGAAGTAGATATTAAAATTAAATTGAATCAATTATTTTATTTCGGAGAGTAAATTAATATTTCCCCCAGCTGCTTCGATTTTCTCAACAGCTCTTTTGGAGGCATTTTTAACAGTTATATTAATCCTTTTATTAATTTCTCCACGCCCCAATACTTTCTGTATATTAATCTCATTTAAATTAATACTGTAGGTATTTCCAGATTTAGAAGCCTTTTTTTCTATAACTAAAGCTTCGATTTTATGATCCAAATCTTTAATATTTAGAGTATTTACTTGATAAATTCGGGTTATATCTTGAGGTCTCTTAAAACCTTTTTTTTCGAAATCCCAATCAGGATCTGGAAATCCTAATTCTTTTTGTTTTAAGTAATAACTTTTTTTACTTTTTTTCCATTGAGTCGTTTTGCCCCTCCCAGCGCGTTGTCCAGATTTCCTATGCTGTCCCACTCTACCATACCCATGTGTTCTCGTGCCTCTCATTTTTCTTACTTTTCTATCATGATTTCTCATTTGTTTCCTTCACCTACTCATTATAACATTTTATAAATTAAATCATTTATGTAATGCCCAACATATCCAAGTGTACCACCTTCAGCGTAATGTTTTTTTATTGTACCTCGATATCCTTTTCTTGGGGGGTGTAAGCGGAATACAGGTTTAATTTTATATATTTCTTTTTCTCGAAATTGTATCTCTCCATTAAGCAATGCTTTTGAAAGTTCTTTAAACGTTTTAAAATCTGTTAAGTTTTTTAAATGCTCTTCTGTGAGTGGTTTATTCCCCTCAACCCTTCCCCTTACTCTTAATAACCTAACTAATGTTTTATCATCAATTTCTCCATATGTTATATAATCTTTACATTTTATAAGCATTCCTCTATAGCTCTTTGTTCCCCAAATGAGAACACCATGATTTACTTTATGCATTCTAAGCATTTTAAGAGTGTCAAGATTTTTGCGCTTCATACCAGGTGCCCCTCTTATACGAATTGCAAAGTAGAGCTTTGGGACATATTCAGTTTCTTTTGACTTGATTTTTTTTTTTGCCATTGCCATATTAGCACCACTCATTTTCTTATATATTAAAGTTAAATTTATGAGCATTTTTTAAGGCATCATAAGTTGCCTTTACAAGGTTTTCACTTGTTCGAGTATCACCAAATGTTTTACTCCAGATATCTTCAATTCCACATAATCTTAAAACTTGTTTTACCTTATCAGCACATGCTAATCCCACACCAACAGGGGCTGGAATAAGTTGTATCCGAACTGAACCACATTTACCTTTTACTCTAAAAGGAATACTATGAGTTCCCCCACATCCGCATTCTTTGCTTCCACAACCTCTAAGTACCGGTATGATAGAAAGTTTAGCTTTGTCGATTGCTTTCCTTATTGCCGGTCCAACTTCACGGCTCTTACCTGAGCTAATACCAATAAATCCGTCAGTTCCTACGATTACAACAGCTTTGAATTTGCTACGTTGGCCACTAGCTGTCATTTGTTGAACCATAGCAATATTTATGACATCTTCTTTGATCTGTGGAAGTAATGTATTAATGATTTCTTTTTCCTTTACTACTAGATTATTTTGATAAATTTTATCTAAAGTAATTAGACCTTGTTTTACAAGTTCACCCAGTCGTGTTTTTGGGAGCCATTCTTCTTCATTCTTTCTTAATCGACTCATTTTTAATCACATAATTTAAGCATTATTTTCTATCTTTTTTATAGAATCTGAAAAAATCTGACTAATTTTCTGTGGATTTACTTTTTTTTGATTGAGATAACCAGAAAATATTTGCTCATAATTTTCTGGATCTTCTGATTTTAATTTTTTTGCGTAATTTTCAATATGAATACCTTTTATTCTTTCCTCTATATTATCAGGAAAAAATTCTTCATGATACGGTATTTGTAATTCTGTATCTATTAATCCTTTACAAGCAGCTAGAACTCGATTTCTATGATAAAAAATACCGAGATCAAATATTGCTTCTTGGATGTTGTTCTTTTTTGCTCTTATTCCTGCTAAGTAACCTGTCAAATAAGATGCGGGGATATTCCCAGTATTAGCGATCCATCCATAATTTGAAGATAATTCTTTAGAAAAAGCAGATATTAGAACTTTATCACCACCTAATTTGGATTGGACAATTTGAATCCTTGTATGATTATTTGAAACTCTAATTACTACCCTTAACTTTCTTGATTTTAATAGCTTTAATCTCTTATGATAATCGGTTTTACCTTTAAATCGTCTTTGGGGTGGTCTTCTATATCTGGGTCCGCGTGCCATGTCCTATCTACCTCTTCTTATTAATTCCTTTTCTTTTATATATCGATTTAATTGGGCAACACTTGTGAACATTCCGCCTTTAGCATTTTTATATAATTTCCGATAATTTGCAACTGTGATTAGTTTTCTATCTCTTAATTTTCTCAATTCTCTTCTTAATGGGCGGATTCGCTTAATCCACGCTCTCTTTTTTGGTGTTCTTGCGTGCTTCGTTCCCTTCCTTTTTCCAAGGCCTCTCGCTCTTCCTTTCTTCTTTCTCTCATGTCGAACATTTTTTCTTTGCTTTGAGATACCTTTCTTATATTTCTTTTGAATTACTCCTTGCTTTATTAAATTGCGTATATCTTCACGTGTAATAGCAAGAGAGATATCTTCAACTAAATATGGATCAAAGTAAACTCTATTCTCCCCACACTTGAGAATCTCTGCAGCCATTCTTCTCTGTGGCTTTAAATTCATTTTTATGTTCCTCTAATTTTTCTTAATCTCATATAGAATCTTCTAAATCATCGATATCAATAAAATCTTCACTTTCTAAATCTGCTATAGGAGCCTCTGCCATTTTTTCTAACATTTCAATTTCTTTTTGTGAGACTCCAAGGTTTAATATTTTAAAACCTCTTCTTTGGCAATAATCTGTTAATACAATGCGCTTCTTAGCCCCTAATTTTCCAGAAATTTTTATTGCATGTTTATTTTTATTTAAATTTTTTAAATCATCAAATGTAAAAATTAATACTTCTATATACCCAGAAGGATGTAACCCTCTAACTTTTTTTGGACCTCTGTACCCTATTGTTGGAGATTTGACACCTGATTTCTTTTTCTCTCGAGTTTTTGAGTCAATACCCCTTGCTTTCCTCCAAGAATCCTTTACTCTTTTATATCTCCAGGATTCAACTCGCCTGAAAGACGGTCTTTTTTTACTCATCTTTTTCCTCAGTTTCATCAATCTCTTATCTTGAACCACAATGAAAACCTCATTTTAAGTAATTTCCCAGATAATATCTTCTCCCAATTGCTTTCGATATAAGTAAACCCCATCTTGGAAAACTCTGGGATCTTTTTTTCTTATCCTACACGCTCTTTTAACATTTGCAGCGCTTTGACCAAGTGTTTCTTTATCTGGACCAATAAAATAAACATCTTCTCCTTTAACTTCCACCTTTACATTATTTGGATATTTAGCCTTTCTCGGGGCTCTTTCTCCTAAGAAATTTTCAATAAAAATGGTCTGGTTTTTTTCATCTACTCGAACACTACATGGGAAATGGGAATAGGCAATCTTTGAGACGTATTTATAATTAGTTTGAACACCTATAATCAGGTTATTAATGATGCTAACTACCGTTTTTATTAATGCTAATGTTCCACTTTTAGGGAAATTAGTTGAAAAAACAACTTTATTATCTTTAATTGTAACTTTTATTCCCGTTATATGTGAAAAATCTTTTGTGATATCTCCATTAGCCCCTTTAACTCTAATATGATGACCTCCTTCCAATAAAACCTTAACTCCGTCAGGAATCTCCAATTCTTCTTTAAAGAACGCTATTTTTACCATTTTTAATTACCTCATAGAATTATTAATAAATATAACATAAAGTATGTCCACCTATATTCTTTTCCTCAGCTTCTTTCATTGTCATTATTCCTTCATTTGTAGTAAAAATGATTAATCCTAAACCTGGTGCGGGTAGTAGTCGTCTTTCCAAAAAATCAAATTGATTAATTTTATAATTCAATCTTATTAAACCAGCACATTCATTAATTCTACCTAGTAATGCTATTTTGAATTTTCCTTGACGACCATCATCATATCTTTCAAATTCTCCAATATAAGCATGTCTTTGGAAGATCCTAAGTATCTGTTGAATAATTTTAGACGCTGGACTGATTATAACTTCTTTTTTACGTGCTCTTTCTGCATTCTTAAGAGCACAACATGTATCTGCGAGTGAATTTACCAAACCTTTTCACATCCTTTTATCATTTTTCTATTTTCTTATTCATATCTTTTAAATCCAATATCCTTCCCAATTTCATAAAAGCAACGTCTACATATGTACAAACCATATCTCCTAATTATTCCTCGATGGGTATGACAACGCCGACATTCTCTTTGTCCTTTACCATAACGCTTGCCTTGTGGAATATTTTTTCACCTTAAAATTCATTAAATATATTCTAAATCTAATTTTTTGACGATACCAACTCCAAAGTTTTGTTTTAAAAAATAATAGGCTTCCGCACGTGAGATATAATGATGTTTTGGAATCTTTGACCTTGCTTTTCTTCTAGATTTCACTCTCATTCCAGGTCTAGCTATTTTTCCACACACATCCAAACCCCATAACCCTATACTTGCCTCATATTCTGTTTGAGGGATTTTAATATGTTCATCAATGCCAAACGCGAAATTACCATAATTATCAAAACTTTTTCTCAAAATTTTATTATTATTTACTATTAATAATCTTTTTAATAATCTTTCAGCTTCTTTACCTCGAATAGTAATCATACAGCCAATTGGACGCCCTATTCTAAGATTGAACTCTTTCACATTAACTTTCGAAAGTGTTTTAACAGGTGTTCTCCCTGTTATTTGTTCCAATACAGTGACTGCTTTTTCTAATTCTTCTCCACCAGTGCCAACACCTATATTCAGGACTATCTTTTCTAAAAATGGTTTTTTCATTGGATTTTTCCATTTTTCATCAAATTCTTTGGATTCGACGCTTGGAACTTTCTTTTTAGTCTTGGCTGACATATTTTTTTCCTCTTTAGGACTTTTAATTATCTATTTTAGGTAAATCAATTTCGGATTGATCTTCTCCAATTATAAATGTATAATCATATAGTGTTTTGGTATAACTTCCATTATGTTGAATAGAGACAGTACTTGCTTTTGGACCAAATCGCTTTAAAATATTATTAATTTTCCCTATTTGTCCGATATTCTTTCCAGACATAATAATTGCTAAATTATTTTCCTTAAAATTCAAAACTTTCATTATTTCCTGCTCTGGAACAGAAATTTTTAAAACATCCATAACCTTATAAACATCTTCTTTTGGACTCCTTGGATCATTAACCCTGATCAAAATATTTCTTCCATCATGTAAATTTAATTGAATATGACCACCCTTTATATTAGTTTTGTTGGTTATCCGACACAATTTAAATGTACTTTCTTTTTCATTTATTTCGTGCAAGATTAAGCCATAATGGGAATCTGGTAATATTCGATAATGTTTATTCATTTTTTCTATTGAAAGAACATCCATCAATCCTATAGGAAATGATTTATCTCTAACTACTTTTCCATCGACTTTAAAATAACCTAATCCGATTAACTTTTTTGCTTCCCTATGATTATCTACTATTTCTAACAAATCTCTTACGATATGTAGGAGTGGTAGACAAAACCTGCTGGGATGAGGACCAGGAGAAGATTTGATGAAAAACTTTCCATGTTTCCTTTTAATTTGTAAAAAAGCAGGTGTGTTGAGTCTTTTAAGAGTTTTTTGGCCTCCATGTCTAGTCATATTTTTCCTCCTCTTTTTCTTTCTTTGGTGCTACTAAACCTTCGTCATAAAAACCGTACAAAGCTTTTCTTTCTATCATTTGTGCCCGCCAAGGATCTAATTTTTTTTCCTTCGCAAACTTAGTAATGATTAAATTTGATACATGAATTGCAGGGTGGTATTGTGTCCCATCTGATTTTTCAAATTGGGCTTCCTTTATCTTACATCTTAAATTTTTTGTGATCTCCAAAACTTCGCCTTCGAAGTCTTTGAACTCACCGCTTGTGATTCTGACGCTGTCCCCTACTCTAACAGGGAGCTTCTTTATCCCATATTCGTCTCGAAGAAAATCGGCTACCCTAGTGCTGAACAATTTGGATCGTTCGTGATTTTTATAATTGTGAAGAGCTTTTCTTTGCTTCCGTGGTTGCTTTGATTTTACTTTCATCTTCTACTCCTTTTCTCTTATTTTTAAATTATTAACGATGAAATTGATGCTAGCCGTGGGAATAATTCAGCGGCCTCTCGAGCGATCGGACCCCTGATCTCTGTTCCTTTAGGATCTCCTTCTTTCGTCACTATAACTCCTGCATTATCTTCAAAACATAATCGTGTGCCATCTGGTCGGCGAAAAATTCTTTTTTGCCTAACAATAACGGCTTTTGCTATATTTCCTCGTAATTCAGGTCTTCCTTTTTTTATTGAGACAGTACATATACTACCTACTGTGGCTTTGGGCAATCTCCGTAGTCTTCCTTTATAATGATCTACATTGATAATTTGGGCTATTTTAGCTCCAGAATTATCTGCAATTTGGATTCTCGATCCATTACATAACCCATAACTCGTTCTGGGTTTTGCCATCCGTTTTGCGCCCATCTTTCGTCTTGTACCCATTTAGATCCCTCCACTTGAGATTTTATTTAATACTATAAACGCTTTTGTTTTTGAAATTTTACGAGATTCTCCAACCCGTACAAGGTCTCCAATCTCAATCTCCTGAGATAAACATTCAGGTAAATGACATGCGAGTCGTGTATTACGACGCTCATATCTTTGATATTTTTTAACAAATTGAACATAATCTCTTCTAATAATAACTGTATTCTTTGATTTCTTACTTACAACAATACCTTGGGTAATTTTGCCTCTAATTCTTGTGTCCCCATGAAAGGGACATGATTCATCATTGCAATCTTCAGCTTTAGCCTTAGGGGGAATTACACCAGGTATTCCAATATTTCTACTCATTTTTTAAACCATCTCTTCTTTTTTAAACTTCTTAATCTATTCACCGGAAGACCAACGACTTCACTTCCTTGAACTTCCAGAAGATAATCCTCTCCATCATTCTTGTAATTTGTTAATTTAAACCTAAATACATAATCTTTTTTAATATATTTTTTAACTTTATTTTCTTTTTCTGTAATGAGCATATTTCTTGTATCGTCGATCACAACTCCTATATCCAAAAACTCTGTATCATTTTTTTTTGATTTAAGCTTCGCATAAGCTTTTATTCCTATTAAGTCATGATAAATTAAATATTTTGGATTAATCACTATCTTTCCTCATTGTATACAGTTAATATTCTAGCAATTTGCTTTCTTAAGATCTTAGCCTTACCAGGATTGTCAGAAAGGCCTCCTCCTGTTTGGTTTGAATATAACATCATTAATTCTTCTCTTAAATTCAATAAAGCTCTCTCTTTTTCTCTTTCATCCATTTCTCGTATTTTATTAGCAGTTAATATATCTCCCATTCCATATCACATCTTTTATTTCATACTGATTCTATTTTTCGTCTTTTTCGTCTTTTTTTTCTGCCTCTTCTTCTTCTGGAGCTAATGAAATCTCAGATATAGCCTCCTCGTCTACTTCATCAATTATTTTTTCATCTTCTTTGGCTAATCCAGATGCTTCTTCCTCAATAATATGTTCAACTTTTGTTTTGGCTAATTTTGATTCTGCCTCTGCTTGAGCTTTAGTTAAAAGATCATATTTTATCTTAACTTCATCACCCATCTTTGTATCAACATGCTGAATTTTTACGACTATCCCTAAAGTTCCAGATTTTTGAACACACTGTGCTACACCCTTATCGACTCCTTCTTGTGATTGATATCCACTTTTTGTCATTGTTCCAGCTCGAAATATTTGCGTTCTGGCCCTTTGACTCGTAACCTTACCCGAGACCCGGATTTCAGCGCCAAGAGCACCTCCAGAATCCATGATTTTTCTAAGGATATAATAACCCGCTCTTCTATAATGACGACCTCTATCTAAACTGTATGCTAAGCGTTCTGCCATGATTTGTGCATTCAAATCAGGATTCGGAACCTCCTCGACCTCTATTTGTGGCATTTCTAAGTCAAATCGATCCTGGAGTATATCTGTAATTTCTTGGATGCGTTTTCCCCCTTTTCCAATTACTAGACCAGGTCTACTTGTTCTTAAAGTAATACGTACCCCAAGCGGAGTTTTTTGAACATCAACGCCTGCAAAACCTGCTCGAACTAATTCTGATCGCAAATATTCATTTATTTGCATCAATTTTATACCCTGCTCAATAAAATTCTTCACTAGGGGCAATCAAATCACCATGTAAATGCGTTTCCTCGCAGTTTTATTTATCTTCATAATTTTATCTTTATATTTTTATATTTATTTACCTAACTTGGAAATTCATAAATTACAATCTCTATATGGGTAAGAGTTTTAAATTTAGGCGTACTACGACCACGAGCGCGTTCAATATATCTTTTTATAATCCTTCCCCTATGCGCGGCGGCATGAATAATTCTACACATTTCAATATCTAAACCTTTATATTCTCCATTTGCTTCGACAGAAGAAAGAATTTCATAAATTCTAGCAGCTGCTTTTTGGGGAAACTTTCCAGCATACCACTTATATTGTTTTAAATCTTTCCGATGAGGAGCCTTTTTCTTATATCGTCTGAAAGGAACTGATTGTTTTAGTTGAATAACGTCTTCAAGAAACTCTTTAGCTCGTTCAACTTTCATCCCCTTTATTACAGCACAGATTTCTCTTGCATGTTTTGGTTTCATTCTTAAATCTCTACCTGATGCTTTTGCCAGTCTTTCAGAATCATATTTTTGTTCTATGAATGAATAACCCCAGTTAGGCATAATTTTTCATCTCATTAATTTTATTATTATAATTTACTTTAATGGTACATATTTTGAACTTCTTGTGGCTCCAATCCCAGGGGATCCATGCTGTACTCGCTTTCGAGTTAATGAAAATTCCCCAAGATAATGACCGATCATTTCTGGTTTAATATCAACTATCTCAAATATTTTTCCGTTATAAATACCAATTTTTAGCCCTACCATTTCTGGGAAAATAATCATATCTCTTACGTGTGTTCGAGTTAATAGATCTTTTCCACGTTTTTTAGCACGGTAAGCCCTTCTAAGCCTTTCAAGTAATTTTTTTTGCCTAGGAGGGAGCCCTCGCTTTAAGGATCGTCTTGGTCTAGCTGGTAATAATTGTATGAATTGATCCATATTCATTTTCTTGAGTTCTTCTAATGTATATCCTCTGTAATGAAATCTTAATCTATCCAGCTCTTTTTCTGCATCTAATTCATCTTCATCTTTTTCGACTTCCTCAATAATTTCCTCAGAAGGTTCTTCCTTTTCTAATTCTTCTTCCAATTCTTCCTTGGTATCTTCATCCGGAGCCATTTTTTAACCAATCTGCTTAATTCTTTAACATTATTCAGTTATTTTTTTCTGATATAACTTCATACGGTAAGGTTTTTAGTGTTGCTTTTAATTTTAACTTTTAGGTTAAGTCGGTGAAAATCATAAAACTTATAAGTTTTAGATGTAGTTTTGAAGAGAATCCTAGATTCTCAATTCCTTTCAAGATTCTTGATATATTTTCTCACAATACAAAATGCATTAATAGTATTGATTTGGATTAAAAATACGTTTTATATCATTTTCATCAAATTTACCGTTCCATCTTTCTTTAATTATTATATATTTATTTACTTCCTTATTGGGGTTGATAACAGAATGGTATGTATTTATTTGGTTTTGAAATTTTGTACCATTTTCAACATAATAATAAACTTTATTTCCATTAATGATTATTGGCTTACCATCCAAGATTTCCCAAAATTCATTTCTATTTTTATGGATTTGAATTGATAAACCAAATTCTGGTCTAACAAAAATCAAATTATACTCAGAATAAGTAAATTTGAAGCTATACCACTTGGGAAGTGTGTCAATATAGTCTTTAGGAACATCGTATTTTTCTATAAATTGTTCAGGTTTTAAATTGATTTTCTCTGAAGTTTCGTATGTATAAGGATTATAAATAATCTGATGATGTAAAATGTCATTACTGTAATTAATTTCAATAGGTTCTTTTCCTCTATTAATTATCATGTAATAATCATTAGGTTTTATTAGTAGATCATTTTTTTTGATTGCTTCTGTTTTAAAAGAGTTTCTATTTATGATGAAAATATCTTCAAGGTTACTAGGATTTATGGTAATCAATAATTCTTTTGAATTATTCTTTCTCAGTGACGTGCTTCTTTCAGAAAAAATGATCTCTTTCTTCAAATTAAGTTCCACCCCTATTCTATCTTAATATTTAATTCTTTCAATTTCTCTTCAATTTCATTTAAATAAGGCATTGAATCTTGAGCACCCTTCCTAGTAACTGCTATAGAAGCAGCAATCGTTGCATACTTCACGGCATTTATTATTGTATCACCTTGACTGAGTTTGCTAGCCAGGACTCCAATAAAGCAATCTCCAGCGCCAACTGTATCTACGGCATTTACTTTAGGAGTCGCTATATCAATAAACTTATCTTCAGCACCTATATAAATTAAAGACCCTCTATTCCCTAAAGTGGTTATTACATATTTTATACCTAATTTAACAATCTCTCTTGAAGCTTGTATGATTTTAAGTTTCCCTTCACCGGTTAACTCACGTAGATTTAAGAGTGAATGCAACCTATATAGCTCTCCTTCGTTAGGGACAATAATATCAATTTTTTCCAAAATTTCAAGAGGAATTTGCTTCAATGGAGCAGGATTTAAAATTTTTATAACATCTCCTTCTGAAGCAATTTTGAATACTTCCTCAATTGTCTCAATTGGTATCTCCATCTGAACAACTAACGAACTAGCATTTTTGATAACATCTGCTTTAGCTTTTATTTCCTCTACAGATAATTTAAGATTTGCTCCAGGGGCTACACTAATCATGTTTTCCCCTTTATTATCGATCAATATAAAGGCTACACCACTTGCTTCTTCTGTATCTCTGATTATATGACTCATATCTATGACATCTTCAGCTAACTGAGAAATCATTTGATTTCCAAAAGAATCCATACCAATTTTTCCAATGAAAACAGTATTTGCTCCCGATCTAACTGCTGCTACAGCCTGGTTAGCACCTTTGCCACCTAGAAATTGTTTAAAGATCCCACCAGTGACAGTTTCTCCCGGATTTGGAAAACGCTCAGAATAGATATTTAAATCCATATTACTAGAACCAATAATTAAAACATAATTAAGCGTTTTACTCATACTATAAACACAGTATATAGATATAATTATGATTTTTATTATTTTTTAAATAATATATTTTATTTTTAATAAAATAGTCTTAAGTTTTTATGTCATATTATCTAAAAAAGGGATTTCTTAAAAAAAAGTAATTAATTCTTGCTAAAAAACAAATACCCCATTAAGATTTAAATTTAGGAATAATCTTATCTAATTAACTAAGACAATTTCTTTTTCATAAAATAGCAAAACAAATGGAAGAATGGAAGAATTCAAGGTTAATGAATATATCTCACTCAGGTTGAAAGGAAAAGAGACCTTCATTTACATACAGGGAGAGAAGTTTATCCAATGTAAATACTTACTATTAAATATCCCAGTAGAAGAGGTTAGCTCTCTCGATGAAATTAATTCGATTGATGAGGCTGCAGATTTATTAGATAACTCCTTAGAGCCTGAACCACAGATAGGACTAAGACGTAATGACAAAATACCTCCCGATACCGAATTTTGGGGGCATTGTTCAAACTTACAAGTCTGGACAGAAATGGATTATGACACAAAGCTCCTACATAGAAATATCGCCTTCCCGTTGCTAAAAAAACTAACGGATGTAGGTGATCCATTAGCAAAGAAAGTATTTAAAGAAGAAATTGCTAAGAGAATTGATAGTCGATTTAACCCAACTATTACATTCTTAGTGGAAGAAGGTTATTTAGATTATCTATCAAGTGATTATTTGGAAGATATTGTGTATAAAGGTTATTTGAAATTTATTTTTGAACCCCTAGTTGAAAAAATAAATACCATTATAGAAAATGAAGACTCTACAGCAGTCTCCTACCTAATCGGTTACAAATACTTGAAATACTTAAATAGCAAAGTCTTAGTTCATCTCTTTGAAAATCCAAAAATTAACTTCCTTGATAAAATAATTTTTGAAATGGATGATGACCCATTGGGAATTGGAGAATGGGGTTATTCGTTTTTTGACAAGATTGGAGATACAATATCTCACGCAGTAAGAGAAAAGTTAATGAATCTTATAGAGGAGAAAGACTTAAAGATGTTTATTAAGATTATAGAAGCGTCACTATTGAATAATCTAAAAAAAAAGGATCTCTTATTTTTAATTAAAAATCCAAAAATAGACTTATTAGAAACAATCTTAAAGACATTAAGATCAACAGATATAGACTCTGCGTTTTATTATGGCCAAAAAATATTCTCAAAAAAGAATATAAAATATGCTAAACAATCCATAAATGAAAAAATATTAGAGATAATAAAGCATAATAATCTAAATGAACTCTGCCAAATAATTGGGCTTGGCTTATTAACGCTATTAGATGACTACGATTTTGAATTAATTTTAAGAGATCCAAATATAAAAATTCTTGAAAATTATATTAAAGTATTTGAACTTCAAGAATCATATAGTGCTGAATTATCTAAATATGAAATCAAAGCAGAATACTATCCGAATGAATTTTTCAGCCAGATCTTAAAAAAGTTTCCTATTTTATTCAAGAAAAAATTCAATGAGATTCTGGACACATGCAATACAACAGACTTAACAACTATAATTGATTATGAATTGCTGGATTTAATAACTAAAAGAGAATTAAAACATTTTTTAAAGCTTACAAAAACTAATTTTTTAGAAAAGTTCGAAAACGCTTTGAAAGAAATAGAAAAAATAGAAAATATGAAACTCGAAAAATATCACTGGATATTAAATAAAACTTAGAACTCATATTATAAACACAGTATATAGATATAATTATGATTTTTATTATTTTTTAAATAATATATTTTATTTTTAATAAAATAGTCTTAAGTTTTTATGTCATATTATCTAAAAAAGGGATTTCTTAAAAAATAGTAAGAGAAAAATGAAAAAAATAAATATTTAGATTATTCGGAACCTTCTTCCTCAGCTGCTAATTCCTGTTCTAATTCTTCTAATGGAACTGGTGCAGGCGTGGTCAACATACTATAACCAATCCAAACAGCGATGATTGAAATGAGTACAACGAGCAGCCAAATTGGCAAAACTACAAAAAGTCTCCAATCAAGCCAATCGATATCAAATAGATTAGCCCAAGAATCCCACTCACCTGAAGATGGAGCCCAAATCGTGGTAAATAATAAATCTAATACAGATCCCATCGTATAAACTATTGCAATTAAAAGCCCGACAACAATAACAATAGCCCCTATCAATTTATCTTTTGCGATTGTGGTTCAACTCCTTAATTTTTATTTATCAATTTAGATTTTTTATGTTAAATTTTAATTAAATTGAGTTTAATATTATTTGTTAAAAAATTATTCAATTAAAACCATTCTATTTAAAAATGAAATTAGATTTGAAAAATTGATATCTTATTGGCAAAAATGATATTTAGTGTTTTAACACGATAATGATAATCAAATTTTAGGTGTTAAAAGAGATAATAGCCGAACCTTGGGTGGTAATTCTTTTTTCTTGAGTTTCTGTTAATACACTGATTTCTATTAGTCTTTCATCATCTTCTTGATATTTTTTCAGAATTTTACCTTTAAAAGTAAGAATATCATTTTCATTAGCAGGCGCTGAGTAGCGAATTTTGAAATTCTTTAAGGTTCCACCTTTAGCCCAGTTTAAAATATAACTTCCACTCATTGCCATTTGCAACATGCCGTGAGCGATACATCCCTTTAATCCTGTTTTTTTAGCAAATGATTCATCAAAATGAAGTAAGTTATAATCTCCAGAAGCCGATGCATAGTCAACTAATTGAACTCGTGTAATAGGGTCGCTTTTTACTTCAGGGAGTTCCGAACCTTCAGTTAATTCTTTATAATTTATAATTTTATTTGTCATCTTAATCATACTCTTTTAAAATAAATTTAATGGAATACTATTAGGGTGATAATTGCATCAAAAATTTTTTCATTTGTTTCTTTATTTTTTCCTCTTGTTATTGCTGTTACTATATCCATTTTCCCTCGCGATCCTTCTTTTTCAACAAAGTTTTCTACTTTTGTTTGATATGTAATTGTGTCTCCGGCTACACACTGCGAATAATATTTGAATTCTCTTCCACCGTCCAAAAGCTTTTGGTAATCAATACCCAGAGTAGCATAAAAGTTTTTCTTCCCAGAATAAGCCATTCTAGTAAAGAATGTGGGAGGAACAGGGATATCTTTATATCCTTGCTTTTTTGCTTCATTTAAATCATAATAAATTGGGTTGGTATCTCTAATTGCATTCGCAAATTGAGTAATTTTCCATCTACTGATTGTCCTTTCACTGGGTTCAAATTCATATCCAATAAATTTTCGGTCAAGCATAATACAATTTAAGGTTTAATTCAATATAAGATTTCAATATTTGAGTTTTTAATTTTGCAGCCTGTTTTATTTTACCATAAAAATTAAAAGTTTACAATTAAAAGTAATCATTCACTGATAACTTTTCTTAATAAAAACGAAATTTATATTTTTTATATTATTATCAATGATAGGATTATTTTAAAATAATCAACGAAAAAAATATAAATATTAGAATTAAGCAATTATTAAAATTTTAAAAATATTAACCTAAATGGTAAAATATTTTAGAAGCTTTGTGCAATATAAAGATTGGTTAAAGAGGTTAACGAAAAATGGACTTTGATATAAAACTAAATATGGACGCATGTACAGGATGTGGTACATGTTATGAGGTATGCCCTTCTGAATGCTTTGGCGAACCTGAGGGTGGAAAAGTAAATATTATTGAAGAAAACAGAGAAGATTGTGTAGGTTGTAGGGCTTGCGAAACTCAATGTCCAGAAGAAGCAATTGAGATAATAGAGAATTAAGTTTTCAGAATCGGTAAATCTAATTTCTTTTTTTTATTTTTTCTTTTCTATTTTTGTTTTAAAAACACTGTGAGTATTAGAACCATTAAAATGTTCATTTGAAATTACCATAATAATATTCTGTCACAATTTTTACAGATCCCTTCGTTTATTTGCATATTAATACAGTTTTCGTGATATGGAGCTTTGCATTCTTTGCAAATAAAAATTTTTCCCATATGTTCAGTAAAATCATAGCCACAATATGCACATTTACTTGTATAAGAAAAATTATCAGAACTATTTACATCTAATTCAACTATTTGGGAAGTTCCTGTTAATCCTGTACCCCCAGAAGTGGGTGTTAAATAGTTATTTTGCTGGTTTTCTGCAGGTGTTTGAAAATATTGCTGTTGAGTTTGAGGTGTTACCCCATCAGAAACATATCCTGCTGCTGGAGTTTTTGAAATGCCCATCTTTTGAGAAACTTTTTCATCTAGAATATTTGTCATAATTAATGCTGATGCGTATTTGCCTTTAGCTCCTCCTTTCTGTAAGTGTGTGTGACTTATCATATGAATAATTCGTCCTCCCATTTTTCCATAGTCAAATTCTACGAGTACAGGAGATTCTCCCCATTTGTTTTGAATTTCCCAGGAATTAATTAGTACTCTAACGGCTTGATGATTAATAATCTGGATTGGGAAAGAACGGGTTTCTAACCACCAACGAAATTCAGTTTTCTTTGTATTTTTCCCTGTTTGCTTCTGCCATTTACTCTGTTGGATTTCGCTTAAGACACCATCTAAAAATGGATGGTCTGGTTGAATAATTTGACACGGAACAACTGCATCGGCGGTTTTTGCACGATTCCATCTTATATACCCAGGAAAAATATTTTCTATGATACTTTGAAGTGCCCAATCAGTAGTTATTAACCATCCACCATTTGTTACAAAATCTTTTACTTTTGGATAAGCAGCATGGGGAATATCACTACCAGGGCACCCTATAAGAACTACATCATACTGTGATAGATTTTCTTTCATGATTTCTCTTTCTTTTACAACTTTTTTCACTGAAGCGTACATATGTTCTACCACTTTTTTAGGTTTTTCATACCTTCCATTAATCGCTAAAATTTTTCCATGTTTTTCTACAGCTTTTACAACATCCTTTTTATTCAGTGCTTCCATCTTGCGTTTCTTAACTTCCGAATAGATGTCTTTCAAACTCATTTGATCAGCCTTTAAATAATATTATAAGGAATTTAGTGTTATTTTATAATTATTATAAAATAATTATTATATATATTTTGATTGGAAGGTATATTTTTGTCAAAATTAAAAGAGTTAGGACAACCTCCTGAATTTTGGGAATATTTCGAACAAATTACTAAAATCCCTCGATGTTCAGAGCACGAAGAAAAAGTGAGAACTTATATAAAGGAAGAAGCTGAGAAATTAGGGTTTGAAACTAAAGTTGATAAAACAGGTAATCTTGTAGTACGAGTTCCAGCAAAAAAAAAACCAAAAGATAAAGTTGTTTTACAATGTCATATGGATATGGTGTGCGAAAAAAATGAGGGGATTTCTCATGATTTTTCTAAAGATCCATTAAAATTAAAAATAATTGAAATTGACAATGAAAAATGGGTTACTGCTGAAGGAACCACATTAGGTGCTGATAATGGGGTTGGTATAGGGTATTTATTAACACTTATGAAAAAAATTCATGATGGGGAATTGAACTTCAATTCACTAGAATTTGATCTTTTGTTTACTGTTGATGAAGAAATAGGTTTACGTGGAGCATTCAAAATTGATGATGATTTAATACAGGGGAATTTTCTTATTAACTTAGATGCAGAAGACGAGGATTCCGTGACAATTGGCTGTGCAGGGGGAAGAGTTACTTTTTTTCATATAAAAAAGGAAACTTTTAAGATAAATGGGGAAGAAAATCTAATTCCAATAAGAATTTTTGTATCTGGTTTGATTGGCGGACATTCAGGTGTTGATATTCATCTAGGAAGGGGAAATGCATTAAAAATCATAGGGGAAGTGCTATGGAAATTAAATAACAAGTATAAGATATGTATTAACTCTATAAATGGTGGCAACAGAACTAATGTGATACCTAGGGAAGCCAGAGCTAATATCTTTATTAGGGAAGAGGATTTTTTAGAGATACGTGAATTTATTAAGGACCTTGTAATTAAAATCAAGGTAGTCTTTAATGGTATTGAACCTGAAATGGATATTTCGGTTGAAAAAGTGGATAAATATGATGAAAACGAGGTGTTTACAAAAAGAATTCAAGATAATATTCTTAATCTTATGTATACAATACCAAATGGCCCTCTTTCTATGCATCCAAAAATTAAGGATCTTGTTTTTACTTCATCTAATTTAGGAGTAATAAAAACTGAAAAGGATAAGATCGAAATAAAATTAAGTCAACGAAGTCTGAACGAATTCTTTAAAATTATTATTTGGGAAAAAGTTATATCTTTATTTAAATTAACGGATTTAGAGATAGATATCATTATAGATTCCGATTATCCTGGTTGGCAACCAAATTTTAATTCTAAACTTTTAAAGTTAACTAAAGATGCATTTAAAGCGTTATTTAAAAAAAAGATTGATGTTAAAGCGATTCATGCAGGATTAGAATGTGGAATTTTGAAGAAAAAATATCCAGACATGGAAATGATATCAATTGGTCCTAAAAATATTGGAGCTCATTCCCCCGATGAGAGAATATCGATACATTCTGTGGAGAAGATTTGGAATTTCTTGATATCCTTATTAGGAAAACTAAATTAAAATATCAAAATTCATTCGAAGGTATTTGAAAAAATTATTAAATTGTAATAAATAATTTAATTATAGTTAATTATGCAAAAACAGCTAAAAACTAAAAAAGAACTTAAAAAAGAAGAAATAATTGGTTCTGAGACTGTGATGGAGAAAATTAAAAGGAAGACTCCATGGGTTCTTGGAAATACACTAAGAAAACCAAAAGTAAATTTCCCAAAATTGAGGCATCCAAAATTATCACTTCCTATGCCGTCAAGGTCTTTAAGTATAATAGTTGTATTCATAATATTATTTGTACTTCAGACAGGAATAGCGTATTTACTTGTTAGAGAACCACCCGCATTAGGGGCAACTCAGGGCGGAGATCCCATTTTTATATTAAAAGATATTAATGAAGCTTTCATAATTGAGAGCATTGTGGCTTCAATCCTAATTTTATTATGCTCTACTGGATTTGTATTTTTGTATCAAGCGTCAAAATATGTTTATAATCGAAAAATGGCAATAACGATTCTAATAATTGGACTCCTAACGATAATCATCTGCTTCATAGCATTGCAATATATAATAGCCGTTAAGACAGGAGTTTTGGCTCAGTAATAAGTGAAAAATTTTTATATTATTTTACTTCACAAATTTTTATCTCATCATAATCTACATAAACTTTGTATAATCCTCGCAAATTTTTATCTAATTCAGAATCTCGAGTATCTAAACGTAATATTTGATTTGCTATATTTTGTAATTTAAATTTTGATGAAATAATAATAATATTTTTGGAGCTTACTTTCTTTATCACTTGTGGAGTAAATTGTAGATTACCTCTTCCAAATATAAAACCTTGTTTACCTATTGGGGATATGATAATTATAGCGTTACTTTTTTTAATATATCTTAAAATTTCTTTTTCATTTAAATCAGTTGCTATTATTTTTTTATTTAAACACAAATCAATACCTAATATTGTTTTAGGTTGATTTAATTTATCTGCTATAACTTTGGTCGTAGTTCCTGGGCCTAAAAGATAATATATATCATTTTTTAATGACTCAATTATTCGTTTCGCGATACGTTCTTGGTTATCTAAATCAGATTCAGGTGAACCCATTTTAGATAATTGCATATAATCTGGACTAAAAGGTGTAAGTAAATATCCATATAAACTTGTTATCAATTTTCCATTCCTATATTCATTTTCATTTATATCTAACACTACTGACTCTTTCAATGGAATTTCATCCAATAGAAATTGAAGTATAAGGCTACTTGCTACTTTAGGGTTTAGGGAAAACACACTTGAATAAATTTTCACACCCGCAGGAATTCCTAAACAAGGTACAGTTTTACCAATTATATTAAAAATATCTCTGGCTGTGCCATCACCACCAACAAATAATAAAAGATTTAGGTCATCAAAGTGTTTTATGATTCCAGCAGCAACTTTAGTATGATTAGCAGTAGTATCTAAGATTTCTTCCACTTTATTGAATAATGGATGTTTAATACAAGTATATTCAAAATTAAACTCCTTTTCTAAAAATAAAGATTCACCCATAATTCCAGGGCAGATTATAAATTTCAAATTTGCCTTTATGGATTTTAATTCAATTAAGAGTTCTCTAGTTCGGTCTACAGCGCTCGGTTTAGCTCCCATTTCTATAGCGTCTAGTAAAATTTCTTTACCATCAGTCCCTTTTAATCCAACAGATCCGCCCATTCCTGAGATTGGGTTTATTATCAAACCTATTGTGAATTTAATTTGATCTTTCATGCTTCTTAGAAATTATTAATTTTAAAAAAAAGAAAAAAAATTATAGAGTAAAAATGAAATTTCTGGCTTATTATCCAGTAAAAGCATTATAAGCTGCTTCATCTAATAAATTACCCTTTTCAGCATCCCAGTTCGAAGGATCGATTTTATAGAGCCAAGCTGCAAAACTATCTTCGTTAATCTTTTCTGGCTCATCCATTAAATCAGAATTAATTGCGGTGACTGTCCCCGAGACTGGACTATAGATATCTCCAACAGCTTTACTGCTTTCTACAGTACAATCTATTGGGTCGCTAGTGGGCTCATCTCCATCCATTTTTACTTGTTCTAGTTCGGCACCATCAAGACCCTCAACATCAACAAAAGAAATCTCACCTAATTGTTCAGCGGCAAAAGGGGTAAGTCCTACTTCTTTTGTTCCATCATCAAACCATTGATGTGTTTTAGTAAACCATTTAGCCATTTTTGTCTAACTCCTTTTATATTTATTTATGAATTAAAATAATATTGAATTAAATAGTATGTTTTTATTAATTAAGGTAATAATTTAAAATTTTATTATTGAGATTTAAAGTTAGATTATTTGAATGATATGGTTTCAAAACTAGAGAATAAACTAAATTTCTATGATGAATTTAAAGATTTTTATTTTCAAATAATAAGAGATTTTAAATTTGATTATCAAAAAGACTGTAAAGCACGTGATTATTTATCAGGTATCTTAGCTAAAAAAAACCATAACTGGATAATAGAGAATATTATAAAATCCTTTAGAAACCAGATTGGATCAAAACCAGCAATTTCAATTTATGGCTGTGGTCCTTCATTAAAAGAGACCGTTGATACAATATTGAGACTAAAAGGGAGAAATTTTTTTGAAAAATTTATCAATTTAGCTGCTAATGGTGCTTCAGTCTTTTTGAGAGAAAGAAATATAACAATTGATGCAATATTTTCAGATCTAGATGGAATAACAAAGAATGAATTTAATTATTCAAATTTTAATATAATTCATGCACATGGAGATAACATTGAAAAATTAATATCTTTTGAAAAGGATATACTAGAATTTGAAAATGTTATAGGAACGACTCAAGTGGAACCCATAGAGAATGTTGTAAGCCCTGGAGGGTTTACAGATGGAGATAGGATTCTTTATTTTATTCATAAATTATTAAATCCATCTCAAACGATATTTCTAATCGGAATGGATTTTAAGAACATTGTTGGGAAATACTCCAAATTAGATATTAAGAGCGATCAAGAAGGTTCTTTGATTAAAAAAAAGAAACTACGCTATGCAGTTGAGTTATTAGAGTGGATTAAAACCAAAATAATAAATGAGATGTTTTTTGTAAATTCTGAGGTAGTATCTGATAAATTTAAATATATTTCTATAAAAGATCTTTTAGAAATGGTTAATTCTTGAATTTTTAAATCATATAGTCTTGAATCCCTTTTGACGTAATTTTATAAAGAAGTTTTCTTTCTGAAAGATTTAATGAATTAACTAGTTGAACATAATTCATTTCTCTATTTTTTTTGCTCAAATATATGTATTCTGAAAAGAAGTGATTTAAAAACTGATTTCCTACAGGTAATTCTCGAATTATTGCTTTTTCAGAGAAATTGGAAGCAACTTGGGAAGTTACTATTGTAATTAAATTATATTTATAAGTAAGCTCATCAATTTTTTTTACAATCTTAAAAAATGCATCCTTTGCTTTATAAAATGAAATACTTCTATTGCCTAAATCAGACCTAAAATGATTGTTAATTGTGTCAATAATTAATATACCTCCACGATTTTTCATAATAGCATTTTCAAAATCCTTTAAAGCAAGTAAAAATGCTGAATTACTCATAATTTTTGATACTAAGATACTTTCAAGTACACTATGAATTTCAAACTCAGAAGGTGTTAATAATTCTCTTATTCTTTCAGGACGAAATGTGTTTTCTGTATCAAAATAAAAAATGTATTTAATATTTTTAAATCCTAATATTTTATTGAGATGTTTATAAGCTTGAACACATAATTGGTGACATAACTGGGTTTTGCCTGTTTTGCTAGACCCAAATATCAAATATTTCTTTTTTGAACAAAAACCGCCTCCTATTACATCATCAAAATTTCTAGAACCCAAGGGTAAAATTATTCGATTTTTTTGCTGATCTTGTGATATTGAAATAATTTGGCTAGGGTTTATGATTTGGGATTTTTTAATTTCTAAAATTTCATGAAGACACATTTATATGTATTAAGGTAATTTAAATTTAAATATAGTTTGCAGATACTAATTAAAACCTAAATAATTAGAAGTCTAGATTAAAAACGAAAAATTAATTTAAAAATAAACATAAAATTAATATCATAGTGCTTAAAATGTAAAATTTGGAAAAAATATTAATATCCCAATAAAATGGCTAAAAAGAAAAAAGAAACTTGCCCGTATTGTGGGAAGAGTTTTGCTTATTTATCTCGTCATAAATGTAAAATAAAAGAAAGAATTGAAGGGCCCACGGATGAAAAATCAGAAGTCGAACGAAGAATTGAAAGAATAGAAGAAAAAAAGAAAGAATTTAATAGGGCATTACGTAAAAACGAAAAAGTAGTATTAAATATTATTAATCGAGAAAAGGTGCTCTATTTTAATGATCTTCGAAAGCTAAGTGATGCAGAGTCTAATGAATTAGAGGAAATTTTAGACATTTTATTCTTACAGTCAAAAATCAATATAAAGAGAGAGTTAGTTGAAGCTTCTTGGACAAAACGTATTAATTCAATTGAAGAATTAGATGTCAAAGTTAAAGCTGTTAAAATAGACAAAGATCAAAAAGAGTTTGTATGGAATATGTTTTCTAGACAGCCATGTTTTATCTGTCCTTTTCGAGGTAAGTGTAATGATACAAATATGGATCAGTTTAATCCACTTCAATGCCCATGGCTAACAGAGTGGATTGATATTAGATCAAATGATAAAGAATATAATATAAATTTTGATGAAATAAAAGCACGTTTACGAAATATCTAATTATCTCTTCTGCAATCCAATAAGATAAATTTCATTACTTTTTTTTTTGGATGATCTTGGTTTAAGAGCTTTCAATATTCTAAATTCCTTCTTAATTTTTTTAACCAATTTGTTAAAATCGGATCCTTGAAAAGTTTTCAACACCAAAACACCCTTATATTTTAAATGAGTTTTTGCTAGATCAAGAATTTTATAACAAAGATTAATCTGTTTTAAATGGTCTGAGAATTTATTACCTATTTTATTAATAGAGGCATCAGATATTATTAAGTCAATTTTAGTCTGAAAATAAGATTGAACTTTATAATAAAATTCAGGATTTGTGAAATCCATAATTAGTAGGTCAATGTTTTCAATCGGGGATACTTTTTTAATATCAACACCCAATATTTTATAATGATCTCGATGGTAATACTGATCATTATATTTAATTAAATTATCCTCTGCAAATCTTTTAGCAACTTGAAGCCAAGAACCTGGAGCAGATCCTAAATCTAAGATATAGAATGCTCTTTTGAAAATATTATATCTTTTTTGAATATCTAATAATTTGTATGCAGATCTTGCTCTAAATCCTTCTTTTTTTGCTTTCTGATAATGTGGATCTTTTTTATGATTTGTATGATTATTTGTCAAGATGATTTTCAATCTAATAATCTTATAATTCTAATAACATATTTTTAATCGAAATTATATCCATATTCGTTTTAATTGATAAAAAATCAAAATGTGTTCTTGAAATTTTATATCCTTTTCTTCTAATAGAAGTTAAGATTGTATCTAATTTTGGAATATTTGAAAGTTTTAAGTTTTTGCTTAATTTATGGATATTGTAATAAAAAGGATGCATTTTTATTTCTTCTTGAATAAGATTTAACAATTTACTAATCCTTTTTTTATTTCTATATTGAAATTCTTGGTTTAAAAGAATCATTTCATTAATAAATCTTAAATCATGAATTTCATTAACCCACAGAGGACCTGCGTATTCAATATGGTTAAATTCCTTACAAATTGGACAATGATTAGGTAATCCTAAAATATTATCTCGAAAAGTTGAGTAATATCCACAATTATTACAATGAATTAAATAGCCATAATCTTTAAAATACTGTGAGATTTTTTTTCTATTTTTGAAGGTTAGGCAAAAGACTCTTAAAAAATGTGAGGAATAAAATGTTAGCAAGGGAATTATTCCCATTTTGTTCACATTTGCAATTCTTGATATAAAATATATTAATATACGGGCACCAATTTCCTTACAAAATTCAGTATGTAAAGGTTTAGACATATATTTTCGAATACAACTTTTTGGTCTAACCCCAAATAAAACTGCTGTATCAGTAGCAGTAATACATAATAATCCATCTACTTTTTGGATAGCTTTAAAAGCGCCATCAATATATAGGTTAGGTGTACCAAATGGATCAATTGAAATTACATTAGGTTTTTGTGGCCTGTTATTAGAGGAGGTATAAGAATTTTGTGCTATTTCGGAAAATAAATAATTTGCTTCTTTCCTTGACACTTCAATGTGAGCGGGATGATTATAAATTCCGTTTAAAGATAAATTTTTATTGATTAGATCAACTGCGATTGGATTAATGTCATTTATGTAAATTTTCTTAACATTTTTACAATCTTTTAATATTCGAATAGAACTTATTCCTGAAGCTGCCATTGAATCTACAATTATGAGTGGATGTTGGTTATATACTCTGTCATAAGCCATAATCGCTAAATTAGAAACATCTCTATTAATTTCCATTTTTTGATTATAAAAAACAATCATGGATTTTGAAGGAATCGAATCTTTATCAGTAGTATGAATATAAAATTCAGCGTTTCCTTCTTTAATCGTACTTAAATTAGAATTCATTAATTTTTCTTTTTTTTTCATTCTCATTTATATAATATCTAAAAAATAAATTAAATATTGTAATTCTAATAATTACTTTTATTACTGAAATCCATTTTCAGTTAATTTAGACATGAAGGCTATGTGTTTATCTTCAGGGTGTTTTGTTAGAGTAAATTTTCTCTCTTTTAATATTTCTGTACGCTCAATTTTTATATCTAATGATACCCAATATTCCATTACTTTTCCCCCACTTTGAATTTCTGTTAGCTGATCGTTATCTCTGATTTGAACTTTTTCATTAACAATTAAAATATTTACATTGTAAGAGTCGTTTATATGGGAAAGATTCGCTAATATCTGGTTTAAACAATAGTTTAAATTGTAATTTTTATCTTTTTTTTCTCTATTTAATTCTAATCGATATAGATCTGTGAGTGAATCAATTATAACTAGGTTATAATGATTATTTGCTTCATTTAAGTTTCTTAAAATTAAATATTCTAAATTAAACACTATGTTATGTAAATCATTAAAATTATCTGGTATAATAAAGGTAATTTTATCAAGAATTTCTATTGAATCTTTGAAGATTCTATTGATTTTTTCAGAAGGAAAAATTGGTTTGGAATAAATATAAATAATTTTATTTCCATTTTTAATGGAGTTCATTGAAGTTTGGATTGCAAATGTAGTTTTTCCGACTCCAAAATCCCCCCAAATGGAAATTATACCTTTAAAAAAAGGGATTCTTTTAAAATATTCATTTAATATTGAGCTTGGAAATTTCATTTAATTAAAAATTATTAATTTTATTTAATATTAATAATTATAATTTGAGAAATAAAATTTTATATGTATATACGGAGAATCTGAATTTTTTTTATAGATTAAATAGGGAACTTAATCAACTAAATATTAAGTTTAAGATATTGAGTGGATTATCAAAAATTCCAGATATTTCCTCGCTACTTCTTACAACATCTAAAGAGTTTGATAGATTTAAAGAACATTATAAAAAATTGAAGATTCTCCCCTATAGTAAGGAGAAAAATTTTAAACATTACATATTAAAAGTATTAGCGGCTTATAGAACAGATTATAAAGGTAATTATACCGATTTACTCTTTTCTATTGACCCTGGTTCTAGACAAGTAGGATTGGTTGTGTTTGTGGATGATTATTATTTTAATTCTCATACTTTTTATGATGAAAATGTTATCATTGATTTCATTAAAGATTATATAGATTGTTTCCAAACTGATAATCCTGATCTGCTACAATTAACATTTAAATTTGGAAGTGGTGTTTTAACATTTACTGCAAAGCTTATTGAACAAATTATTAATATATTTCAGAAAAGAAATAGGCTGAAAATTTATTTAATCAATGAGTCAAAATCCTCAAAAATTAAAATCCAAAATATAAAAAAGAGATTTAGAACTAAACATGAACTTTCTGCTTTAATAATAGCTCTTTGGAGCGGTGTAGAAGTTGATAGCTTAGATTCTCTCAATTCTATCAAACAAGGTAAAATTCTAAATTTAAATAATAGAAAAGAGAATGAAAAATTATTAAAAGTAGTTAATGAGTCACCTATAGAAGTAAAAGATATAATAGAAAAAATAATAAACAATGATATTTCACTTAGCCAGTCTGCTAAGATGATAATGGATTATTAAGCTATAGAGGTTAATTGATAATATTAATGAAAGAAAGAATCGATGTTATTTTAGTAGATAGAAGGTTAGTTGAAAGTAGAACTAAAGCACAGTGGTTAATAAAAAACGGTTATGTATCTGTTAATGGAAAAAAAATAATAAAGCCTGGAAAAAAGGTAGAGAATTCTTTAGAAATTACTTTAGAGAAAGAATTTCCTTATGTGAGTCGAGGAGGATTAAAATTAGAAGCAGCATTAAAATATTTTTCAATTTCGGTTGAAAATAAAACTTGCGTAGACATAGGTGCTTCAGTTGGTGGTTTTACAGATTGTCTTTTAAAAAATGGAGCAAGAAAAATATATGTTATAGACAAAGCTACGGATTTACTTCACCCGTCACTAAGATGTGAGAAAACAAAAGGAAAAATAATTCCAATGTTAGGTGTAGATGCTCGGAATGTGCCAAATATAATTGAAGAAGTGGATATTTGCACTATTGATATTACATTTGCATCACTAAGAACAATCCTTCCCAATACAAAAAAATTTATCAAATTTAATGGAGATATTATCGCTTTAGTAAAGCCCATTTTTGAAAGTGAATTTAGAAATATTCCAAAATTCAAAATAATTCAAGATCCTCAACAACTTTACCAAATTCTAACAGATCTAAATCAATGGTGCCTAATGAATCAATTTTTTCCTTGTAATATAATTAAATCACCCATATTAGGTAAAGAAGGATCTATTGAATTTTTTATTCATATAAAATTAGAAGATTTAGGTTTAAATAATGATTTAAACAGGTTAATTAAAAATGTTATATTATGAATAGATTTTGCAAATAAAAAGAAATTAAACCGTTATTGAATTAATTTTATTTAACAGGGTATTCCTTGAACATTTTACCCCATTCTGTTTGGTAAAATTTCTTAATTATTTGCCTACCAATTAAGGGATACCATATCAAATCATGGTATATCATGGATGCATAAGTGGGACCTAAAAAGAAGAGTTCACTGCGGAATAATGGATAAAGAAATTGTAATGGCCCTTTTCTTACCATTTGATCTCCCCATATTACTATACTGCGTTTCACTTTAAAGTTCCAGTTAATATTTGATACATCCTCTCCAATTATTTCAATTTGATCAAAATCTCCACATCCAAGGCCTTCATCATGAGCCATTTTTATAGCAGGTAGTTCTAGTGGTTCAAATCCTAACATCCGAGCAACAACTGTATCAACAGCAACTTGATCATATCCTGCAAGTAAATAATTCTTTATACGAGGAATCATGGTTCTTGGTCCTGCTCCATCACCACATACAGTTCCATCAACTACTGAGAGGATCTGTGGATGAATTTGCTTCTGGATAATTAAAAGATCTACTAAAACCTCAGACATATATTGATGTGAGAAATGTCTTCTTTTTGTTAACAGTCCTCCAAAAGCATTTTTCATAGCGCAAGTTATTCCCCCATGCTTCATTTCTCCGGAAGTTTTCCTTAATGAACCACCCACAGCACCCGTATGGCCATGAGTCTTCATTGTAGGAAGATGAATTATTGGTTTTCCGACATAAAATTTAGGAATCTTAAATCCTTCTGGGAATATTTTAGAATCTAGGGCGAGTAGTTTTTTATTTTTAAGGTTCAGAAACTTAGATCTGAGTGATTCGTATGGTACGAATGGAACTCGCGTCAGTGGAACAAACCAAACACCTAGATTCTTGATAATTGGCATCCACTTGTTTCCCTTTAGCCCTTTCTCTATGTTTGTAACCACGGTTCTGTTTTCAGCAGTAAATAGTTTTTTTGGATTATATCCATCCTTGATCATTGTTCTAAGTACTCCATCAACTTGCCATGGTGGACTAGAACAGGCAGGGAAAAATTTGGACCAACTTAGATTAAGTTTTATTATTATTTTACTATTTTTATCATAAAATCTTTCATAATTTGCCATGTGCATGAGCTTCTTATAATCTTGTAATACTGTTTTAGGAGTGGTTTTAATTACAAAAAGCTGAGATTTTTCTGGCATCGTTATATTAATTTATAGATTCGAGTTAATTAAAAATATTCTGTTTATCTTTTTCTGGACATCTAGGATGAAAGGAGCACCCTGATGATGGATTATTCGGACTTGGCACATCACTTATAATATTATTCTATTTTGTTTTGAAGTCGGATCGAAAGTAGGTCGAGCTGATAAAAGTATCTTAGTATACGGATGCGTTGGGTTATAAAGAACTTCTTCAACAGTTCCAATCTCTACGAATTTGCCAAGATACATTACTAGAATTCTATCTGATATATGCTGAACAACGCTAAGATCATGGGTAATAAATAAAAAGGGCAAATTGAACTTCTTTTTAAGTTTTCTTAATAAATTTAGGATTTGGGCTTGACCAGAAACATCAAGAGCGGAATTTGGATCGTCTAAGATTATTAGTTTAGGATTGCATGCTAAAGCGCTTGCAATTACGATTCTTTGTTTTTGCTCTTCCGAAAACTTATGTAGGTATCAATCTAATTGCTCTGGTTGCTAAACTTGATCTATGGCGCTATAGTATGACGCTATTGGACGTCCATGGCGTGACTAAGGTTCTAGTGACAAAGGTCTTCTTCGATGATCTTACCACGCGGACCGAATTGTAGGTTCTAATCCCCCCTCCTGCATTTTTTAAATATTCTTTTTAATTTATCATGATATTATGACAAATTTAATGAAAAAAAGAATATAAATTAGGATTGATCTCCTATAATATTTAATAATTTTTTAATTAATTACAAATTTTTCTGTGATTTCAATTTCGAATATGCAACTATTTACTGAATCAGATACTATTGAACATGTAAAATCTTTAGCATTTAATCGAAGTGCTACATCTACGGGAGAAACAGAATCATTAAATTATATAGAAAATGCATTAAGGGAGGGAAATATTAAAACAAAAGTTGAACATTTTAATTGGATAGGCCCTCTGAGGATATTGATGAGAATGGGCTATGTTATTTCTTTTTTCTATTTAATCCTTTTTCGCTTATTTTTAGTTATTATCATCTATTTTATTATAAAAAATTTCTTTAAAAGAACGCGAGATTTATCCTTTGTAAACGAAGAGGAATCAAAAAATATCTTTGCTAAAATATTATCTAAAGACCACACTCCAGATCGTCCAGTAGTTATATTAACTGCTCATTATGATTCAATTTCTATGAACATTCCTTACAAATTACAAGTTATAATATTCTTTATATATAGACTTATAGTCTTATTCTATGTTTTAATTATTATAGTTTTTTCAACAATATTTATTCTTGATTATTTAAACATCGTTTTTCTATCGAATTTTGCTATTGTTTTAATAACTTTTACTTCAATCACTGGAGTATTCGTTTCAATTCCTATACTTTTTTTGGTTTTCATCGAAAGCCCTTCATCAGGATCAATTGATAATGCAAGTGGAGTTGCAATTTTAATTGAACTAGCAAAATTATTTAAAAAAAATCCACTTAATAACATGGATCTTTTATTTATATGGACTGGAGCTGAAGAATGGGGTATGAAAGGCTCAAAAAAATTTTGTGAAAATCATTTTAATAGTTTAAGGCATGACTATGATTTAGATAGATCTTATTATATTAATATCGATATGGTTGGGTCGTACATTGGTCTTCTAAATAAAACAGGATTTATTAGGAGAAAAATGAATTATAATTTGAATGATATTTTTGAAGCAACAGCAAAACAGTTGAAGATTCCATTAGTTAAATTCGATAAAATTATTAAACCGAAAAGCGATTACAAAATATTCCAAAAATATGCTCGCCGTGCGAGAAAAAAATTACAGGTAAGCTGTATTCATTCAGATAAAGATTCAAAGTTCATACACTCTTTAAAAGATACACCTGATAAATGCTCTATTGAAAATCTAAATGGGTGTTTAAATATTTGTTCCCAAACTTTAAGGAGCATTGATTTAAGATTAGAAAAGGTATAAAAGAAAAAATAAAATTAAAAAACACTAAATTTTTTTCTGATTTGTATTCTAATAACTTTTTTATATTAATCCTTAAATAAATCTCATTCTTCAGCCGAATCTAATTATTATATTTATATATTCAATATATATAATTATCAGGTCTTTTTACCATCTCATAAGAATATCAATTACTAAAAAAATAGTATAGAAATAATAAAACACAGAACCTATAACAATAACCTTAATATACCATCTAACTGTTTTTTCATACGTTAAATCTGTTTTAGCATAATAAAAACTTCTAATCATTGCCCCAATGGCTATTAAGGTAACAATTGCTGCATAAATGAAGGATATATATTCCCATACTTTGAATTAAAGTATATAAGAAATCTCTAAATAAACAAAAAATTTCCATAAAGATATCAATATGATAAATACAACTGAAAGTAAGAAAAGGAATCCCCATATCCATTCTCTATGTATCATATTTTTTGAACACCTAAATTTTTTAATAATTTAGAAGAAAAAGAATTAATTTTAAATTATATATTTTTCTCTCCATTTGTTAATTTTTCATAAAAAATAAGGTGTTAATTATTACTATTTAAGATTTTTTCCAAATGTTATCATACATTTAAAGATATATTTATACTTTTAACTTTAATACTCTATCTCTCATAATTAAGATTATTCAAGATTTATAAGAACATTATAATGATCTTATGAAATTTTTTAGAATGATTATATTTTACTAAGTTAAATTGAATTATTTCCAGTTTATGAATATAAAAATTTATATAATAAGTTATAAAATAATTTTGGAGTATATAATTATGTAGTCCAGGTGTCTGAGATATGGCCAACTCCTTCATATGATTTTCTTTCTTTTTTAAAGGGAAGGCAATACATAAAATGTTCCCCCGTTTCTCCACCAATTTGAATCTTTCTGGGATTATCAACCCCACATCCTACATGATTATCTTTTTCAGGGCACCTAGGATGAAATGCACATCCTTTAGGTGGATTTATAGGGCTAGGAACATCACCTTCTAATATAATTCTATTAATCCTTGAAGTAGGATCGAATGTCGGACGAGCAGATAACAATGCTCTAGTATAGGGATGTGATGGATTATTGAAAACATCTCTAATCGTTCCAACCTCTACAAATTTGCCCAAATACATCACTGCAATTCTATCAGCTATGTGTTGTACTACAGTTAAATCATGAGTAATGAAAATATAAGAAAAATTGAATTGATTCTGAAGATCCTTCAATAAATTTAATATTTGAGCTTGAACAGATACATCAAGAGCGGATGTAGGTTCATCTAGAATAATCACTTCAGGATTACAGGCAAGAGCTCTAGCAATTACAATTCTTTGCTTTTGGCCACCTGAGAATTCGTGAGGATATCGATCTAAATGTTCCCTTTTCATCGAGACTACTTCTAGAAGTTCAAGAACTCGTCCGCGGATTTTTCTTCTTTTTGACATTCTTTCAAGAATTTTTAGAGGTTCACCAATTAGATCAACTATTTTCTTACGAGGATTTAATGAAGCATCAGGATCTTGAAATACTATTTGAATTCTTTTACGGATCTGTAATCTAAATTTTAACTCTTTATGATAATCTGAGAGAATTTTCTTTACTTTATAGATTAGACCTTGGTCCTTCTTTGCTCGTTGCTTTATACGTTGTTTCTTTAAATTACCTTTGATTTTAAATATATATGGTATAATTATAATAATATCAAAAGATATAACGGCTGGAAGTAATACACCAAAGATAGTGAATAAAATAGTTAAATAATAATTCCACCATATAATCGGCGACGCTAACAAATATGATATTATAGATGTCATAAATGTCAAGGATATCATCGAAATAATTAAGAAATTAGAAAATATTTTTCTATAGTTTTTATGAAAACTCGAAGGTGCTCTTATAAACAATCCCTTAAGCCACCCAGTTAAAATTTTAAATGTAATGGGGTTGTTTATAAAAGACATTAAAAATGAACTATTTTCAAATTTTCTTTTCTTCCAAATTCGGTGATTTTCTAAAAAAATAGCCCCATCTGTAGAATCAACTAAATTCAATACCGTATTTCCAATTGTAGTTTTACCACATCCACTTTCTCCAACTAACCCTAATGTTTCTCCTTTGTGAAGATCAAAGTTCACACCATCTACAGCTAAAACTACTCCAATTTTTCGCTTAAATAAACCTCCTAAAATGGGGTAGTATGTCTTAAGATCCTTAACTGAAAGAATAACATCTTTTTTACTTTTTGGTTTTAACATATTTTTCATATCTGAAATTTTTATTTTTATCGATTTTCTGTTACCATAAATTGATGACTTTTAATATTTAAACTAAATAAGATATCTTTTTCTCATCCTTTTCCCATTGATATTTAGGTGAATCTTTGTATTTGGGATCAAATAGATGACATGCTATAAGATATCTATCTCCAATTTCTACTAACCTAGGTTTTATTTTATCGCAAATTTCCATCCGTTCGTCACATCTAGGGTGAAATCTGCATCCGGGTGGAGGATAAATCAGATTTGGGACCATTCCTCGAATAACTGCCAATTTTTGATCCTTCTTCTCTAAACTTGGAATGGCTTTAATCAACCCAATAGTATATGGGTGACGTGGATTTTTAAATAAATCAACCGCTGTTGCATATTCGACGATATTTCCACTATACATAACAGCAACTCTGTCACATAAATCAGCAATAATTCCTAAATCATGTGTAATCATTAGAATAGAAGTTTTGAACCTTTTTTTTAAGTCTTTCATCAAATCAAGAATTTGAGCTTGAATAGTTACATCTAAAGCAGTAGTTGGTTCATCAGCAATTAACATTAAGGGATTACAGGAAAGTGCCATAGCAATCATAACTCTCTGTCTCATACCACCACTAAGTTCATGTGGATATCTCTTTAAAATACCTTTAGCTTCTGCTATTCCCACTTCTCTAATAATATTGATTGATTTTTCTTGAATAATTTTCTTTAATGACGGTATATGTTTGGTTTTTCCTTTAAGTTCGTCAATTTCGCTTTTAATTTGTTTTTGCTCTTCCTTTGTTAATTGGTTATCTTCTTTTAACATTTGGTTTAATTCTTTTATTCTTTCTCTATTTTTCTTTCTAACCAAATTGCGTTCGTCTAAAATTTGTTTGAAATCTTCCTTTTGGTGTAGTATAAAAACTTCCGCTAATTGATCTCCTACTGAAATAACCGGATTAAGAGAGTTAAGAGGATCTTGAAATATCATTGTAATATTATTACCTCGAATTCCCCTCATATCTTCTTCCGATAATTCAAGCAAATTAGTATCATTAAATAATACCTTTCCCTCGAGTATTTTTCCTGGAGATCTCACTAAGCGTACAATTGAAAGAGCTGTAACGGATTTTCCGCAACCTGTCTCACCTACAAGTCCAAGTACTTCATCTTCATAAATCTTAAATGAGATACCATCAACAGCTTTAACAATCCCTTCTTCTGTATAAAAATAAGTTTTAAGATTTTCAACAGAAAGTAATGTTCCTGTATCTTTTTTCATTTCGGTGCCTACTTGATTAGTCTGTTCAATAGTTCCTTTATTATTTGGTGTAATAGTCATCTTTAATTTTACCAATATTTGATTAAAGTAAATTGTCTTCTATTATTAACTTATATATTTCTTAATCTCGGATCCAAGGCGTCCCTTAAACCATCACCGGTTAACATAAATCCTAATACTGTTATCATTATCATAAAACCAGGCCAAAAAACTGCAAACGGAGCATCTAGTATTTGAGCTCTTGCTTGATTAATATAAAAGCCCCATTCGACTAAGCTTGGATCGCTAAAACCTAAAAAGCTAAGACCTGCTAATCCTAAGATTATCCCACCAATGTCAAACGTGAAGGAGATTATAATAGGTTGAATACAATTAGGAAGTAGGTGTACAAACATAATTCGCCAATTTCCTGCTCCTGATGCTCTTGCTGCTTCTACATAGGGTAGGTCTTTGGCTTGTAAAACTGATCCTCTAATTAAACGAGAATATCCCGCAATACCTAGAATTCCATAAGCCATAATAAAATATTCTAACTTTAGCCCCCACATTGCTATAAAAACTAAAATTAGAATTAAACCTGGAAATGCCAGGAACATATCCATGATTCTCATTATTATTGTATCAATCCATCCTCCATAGTAAGCAGCAATCGTACCAAATATAACACCAAATATTAGAGCCATTAATATTGCTGGTAAAGCAATTGTTAGAGAAACTCTTGCGCCCCATATCAAAATAGAAAGGATATCACGTCCGAAGTAAGTTGTTCCTAAGGGATTTTCTGAAGATGGTGGTTGATATGGCCATTGACTTGGATGTTGTGGATTTGGGTAAAAATCTACCGTTTCAGCCAATGATTGGGGTGCGATCCATGGGCAAAACACCGCAAAACTAACAATTACAAGAATAATAGCTATACCTAAGATGGTTAATATGGATTTTAATCTTCGAATAAATTTTCTTTTACTTATAGTTTTTTCATATTCAAATTCCCTAATTGCTAAATCTTCCATTATATACCCTGGAATAAGAAGAAACTTAATATAAGTGAAAATATTTTTTTTCTTTCTTTCCCGAATTTCAATCAGTTCTTCTAATTCTCGTTGTTCAACTTGTCCCATAATTTCTTTCACATTTTTTTTATTTTTTTTAATATCTTATTCTTGGATCTATAATCCCATAGAGAATATCAATAAATAAATTTATCATAAGAAACAATAAAGCAGAAAAAAATACAAGACCGTTTATTAGATAGATATCACGTTCCATAATTGCACTCACTAATAAATCTCCCATTCCTGCCATAGTGAAGGTTGTTTCAGTTAGTATTGCTCCCCCTAATAAACTACCAAAGTTTAATCCAATAATTGTAACAGTAGGGATTAATGCATTTTTTAGAGCGTGTGTATGCAAAACGTCTTTTTCTTTACATCCTTTTGCTCTTGCCGTTCTTATATAATCCTGCTGTAAAACTTCTAGCATACTTGAACGAGTTTGTCTTGTAATTGAGGCAAGAGTTATAAAAGCTAAACATGTTACAGGCATAATTAAATGTACAAGGTAGTCTATTGTCAAATATAATTCACCAGATAATATAGAATCAATTATTCTAAAACCGGTAACGTGGGGTGGACTTCCATAATCAGGATCCTTAAATCCACCTGAAGGTAACCAATCTAATTGATAAGCTAAAGCGTATTGAAGCATCATTCCCATCCAAAACACTGGAATCGACACTCCTACTAGTGCAAATCCTCTAAAAGTGGTGTCTTGCCACTTATTTCTGTGTTTTGATGCAATTATCCCAGTTTTAATCCCAAGAAAAGAAGCAATTAGTACTGCAAATAAAGTAAGTTCAATAGTTCTTGGAAATCTCTCCCAAATAAGATCCCAAACTGGTATTCCTCTATTAATAGCAAAAGAGGCACCCCAATTTCCTGTAAATAAGTCAGATATATATCTAAAATATTGTAAAATTATTGGTTGATCTATTCCTAAAAAACGTCGCATTGCTAAATACTGCTCATGTGTATGATTTAGTGGTAACAGAGCATAAGCAGGATCCCCAGGCATTAACCTGGAAAGTATAAATGTTATAGTTAACACTCCAAATAATACAGGTATTAAAGTAAGTAATCTCTTCACTATGTATGAAAGCATACTCATATCTCATAACCTCTTCTAACTATTTTTTTTCCTCTTTTATATTTATTAATTAATACTTTTTAAATTTATCATATTCCCTTCTGGCGAAACTAGCTAGAACTGCTACGGACATATTAATACCTATTAAAGTCAAAATCGTAAGATATCCTTCATATCTGATAAAGAAATTACCAATTATGCTTAGATCAAAACTCTCTACTATAAACCAATACCATATAAAAGAGAAGAATATAATGATAAAACTTAACCAGAAGCTATTCCTTAAACCGTATTCAAAAAACTTTTCTCTAAATGCCATCAAAAATACAATTCCTATAAGAATTATTAAAGAAAAAATAGAACGTGGATTAAAGAGAACTTGGTATACAAATACTACTCTTTCCCCAATTGTTAGATTATATAAATCATCAGCAGTTTTAGGGTATCTATTGCAAATATACCCAAAAAATACAAAATAAATCAATAAAATTGCCAATAGAAAATTTGTTTGTCTACCTAAATCAATCTTAACTTTATCTTTTTCGTGTAATTTTGAATATATGAATCCAATAATAACACCAAAAATAGCAACAAATGGGAGTATAACAAATATCATAAATCGCTCATGTGATATTGGCATGTTAAAACACCTTGTCTCCACTTTTTAACTTTTTAATACAAGAGAAGTTCATTTTTAGCTCACTTCTTAATAATCTCGAATCAATATTTTTAATTTGAAATTTTCAATTATTATTTAATCTAATAGTTGATCTATTATTAATTATTTTATTAACTATTAAGCCAGAGTTCTAAATCAATTACGGATTGTTGTATATTCATATAGATTTTATTATTATAAGAAAAAATGTCTAAAATATCATCATAAATTGAAAAAAGAATAAAACTCATCGTTCTGATCTTATTTTTTTTAGATCTTTTACATCTACAGAATTTATTTCGGGTCAAAAATGTTTATTTTTTCTTTATATTATTGAAAAATACTATTTAAATTTTTGTTCATAATTTGAATTGTGTTTTGTTTTTATTATTTCTTTAAAATAATTCATAATTTCTTCACAAAATAGGATGAGTTCTGATATTAATTTTTCTTGTTTTGGATCAATTTTTTTTTTTTTCATATTAGAACCTAATCCCAAAAATTCTGATATTATAAATGTATAATTTAAGGTTAAACTAGGATTTTTTGTATGAATTAAGGTAGATTTTTCAAATTACACAATTATATTGATTCAATTCTTAATATATAGTGAGTAAATTATCTATATTTTTTATAAGCAAAATTTATCAAATTTCGAATACCTATTTGGTTTCTTATCAATTTTCATTGAACTTGGTTAGATCATTCATAATAGGTTTTTGTTTTACAGGAAGATTTAAAAAACTATGTTTTTAACTAATCTACTAATTCAGAATAATTATTAAAAAAATTTGAAAAAAAAAAAAATTAAATATTTAATATTTCTATTATTCTTTTCTGCTTAGCAATCGGATAAATTATGAGATATAAATAGGAAACAAGTCTACTCTCGCAATGGCGTTAGGAATCCATCCATGAACATAATTTTGATAGACATCATAATTCTTCCCAGATGTGTACCATACAAAGAAGTAAAGTTCTTCTACCAATTTCTGTTGAATGTTGTCATAAATTATTTTTCTGGCAACAGGATCGACAGTTAGCTCTCCTTCTAGCATCCACGTTTCTAATTCAAGATCATATGTATTAACCCAAATTGATGATGTTTCACTGTATAATGGGGTAATATAGTTTTCCGGATCAATATAATCAGGAGCCCATCCAAGCATGTACATTGGAATCTGGCCTCTATTCAATGCTCCAGTATCATGTTCCATGCAACTGATTATATCCCAGAAAGAGATCTGTACTACCGGAGCCTTTATCCCGATATATTTTAGATTATCTGAAGTATATAAAGCAATGTCTCTTCGAGTTGTACCTTCAGTTTGGGCGGTAATATTCCATCCAAATCCCCAACCTGCTCCAGATCCTTGAGCATACCATTCAGCATCTGTCCAACCGGCGTCTCCATATCCCGCAGTTACCATCATATCTTGTGCCGCGCCACGGTCAAATGTTGGATAATCGAATCCATAATTAGACAATGGGATACCTGTTGGGATAGGAGATTTCAATCTGTAAGCTTCGCCTAATAAAACTACATCGATTACATACGAGTAATTTATAGCGTATGAGATTGCTTTCCTAAATGGAGTATCAACCATATAGCCGTTAAAGCCCATATAGTTAGTATTTAAGGTAGGTCCGGCTTCCAAGAGGGTTATGTCTGGATCAGCTCTGAATTGATCATGGAATTCTGGTTTTGGGGATTCATATAAGTCAATATCACCTGCTAATACTGCTGTATTCAATGCAATATCATCTTCGATAATCCACATTGTTAAGTTATTTATTGTATCATAGGGAACCCAATCCCAATAATGTGGATTAGCGTAGAATCTTACTTCAACATCTGTCTCATAACTTTGGAAGATAAAAGGACCTGTCCCAATTAAAGTGTCACCATCTGCATAAGTAAGGATTGAAAGTTCTTTCCCTTGGGCTTTTGTAGCTGTAGGTGAGAACATAGCTAAGGCATTAAAATTTAATAACCCAATAAATGATGCCTTTGGTACATTCATAACAATTTTTATGGTATATTCATCAATGATTTCTGTCCTATTCATAATAGTTTGTGTTATATTGGTAGCAGGGTCTTTAATTGTAAATAGAGCAGAATGTTTGGCCACTTGTGCAGTAACTGGAAGTGCTACATTAAACGGGGCAGGTAAACCCTGGTTACCCGAAATATTCATAAAATAGTTCAATCTGTCAATATTCCATTTAGCCGCTTCTGCGTTCCAATCTGTTCCATCCGTAAATTTAATACCTGCTTTAAGTGGAATGGTTATATTTAAACCATCAGTAGTTACTGTTGGAAGAGCTGCTGCAAGTACCGGAATTAATGAATAAGCCGGATCTGTTACATTGAATTTATATAAGCTTTCAGCGATTTGGGTAATAACATCTCCTCCTGCTGTATCGTAACACATATGCGGATCCAAATCGGTAGGACCTGCAATTGTTGCAAAAGTAAGTGACATTTCCTTCTCAGCTCCTTTAATAATACCCGCTTCTATAGCAAGGAAAATATTACCAATACCAGATGTCGCGAGAACAATTGCTAAGATTATTATTGCTAAATTTTTCTTTTCCATTTCCATTTTTAAAATCACTAATAATTTTATGGTTTTCTTTTTTAATTTTTATTAGATATGTTGTTAAATATGTTTTTTAATTTGGAAACTTATAAATTTTATCCTTTTTTTTTTGTTGATTTTTGAAATCATAATTGGTTTTAAAAAATCAATCAAACAGTCTGGGTTAAAATTTCTCCATTTTTAAATTATATCGCTAAATAAGGCTTTATAATAATTAAAAGCATCATTTTTCTGAAAGTTACTAACTCTATAATGATAAATATTTTTAGTTCAACAATTTAAGTGTGCTAAAATGGGAATAAAAGGGGAAAATATACATCATTTCATTATTTCAACAATTTTTTCAAAATAAAAAGAAAAAAATAAGATTGCTAACAGAATGAGGGCAGCAATGATTATTCCTTTGTCGAAAAAGGCCTTTTCCGTATTACGAGCAATTTTTGGTTTAGCTGAAGTTAAATACATATATCTCATAATTATATAAAGGGAAATCGGTATTGAAAAGATAGATATATATTCATAGAATTTACCACTTACAGATTCAAACAAATTAAATTTTAGAATAAGATAAAGAGAATTAACCTTAAATTTTAAAATTTAATTATTTGAATATATTATCATTTTAATCCACTAAAAGCAGTATAAAAATATCCTATTCTGAAGAGAAATATATCCTAATTTTTAAGAAGTATCAAGACTATTATTATTTCCTATGTTTGAAAAAACTCGAGAAAAATATCAAAATAAAAAGAAAATAATAATATAATAAACAGAAAAGCACCAGCAATGATTATTCCTTTGTCCAAAAAGGCTTTTTCGGTGTTTCTAGCGATTTCTGGCTTTGTTGAGGTTAGATACATATAACGCATGATTATATACAGTGAAATTGGTATTGTAAAAATAGAAATATATTCATAAAAATTGGCATTTCGAGTCTCTGTTGAATTGAAACTAATAAGATTAAAATTAATAAGAAGATATAGAGAATATGTCATAAACAATGACCCCGCAATTATTATATGAAATTGGTCCAATAATTTAAGAGAATATTGATCATAGATTTTTTTATGACCAACGGCTTTATTCTTTCCAAGAATTATCAAATCTCCTTTTCTTTTTGCGATACTCAAAAACATAGCTACTTCAAAAATGGCCAAAAATAACCAAGCAGAAACATATTCTTCAATTATTGCACATCCTGCTAAAGCTCTCCATAGATATCCAGTAGACAAAATAAGAATATCGATAAATGCGTAATTCTTAAAAAGATGACTATAAAGTTGACCTGTGACAATTATCAAAATTATCATAAAAGCAAAACCTAGATTTGGAATCAGAAATATCAAAAATAAAATAATACACCCTCCTAATATAATTAATAACAGTATAGCGAAAGAAATTGAGATATCACCTGATGCTAGAGGTTTTTTTTTGATTTTTTCTGGATGATTTCTATCGTTTTCTATATCTCTTATATCATTAATAATATAATTAAAAGATGATGCAAGACATAACAGAATAAAACCTATAAAGAGAGGAAAATAGAGAGGTGTTTTAAATAGTCTTTCACTAAAAAAAATCCCAACAAATATCATTGTGTTTTTGTAATATTGCCGTATACGTAGAAGGTTTAAAAAATTTTTAATTTTATCTGACATTGACAACCCATTGAAAGGTATAATTATATTAAAATTTATTAAGTTATTAAGATTCTTTCCGGTTTAAATTTCTTCAATATTTTATAGCCTAAACGACTTGAGAAGCTTGTCTCAGATTTAATTTGAATCATAGCACTAGTATATTCAAAAATAATTAATTCTATTTTATTATAAGGGATTTTTATTTCTTTTCCAAAAATATTTTTTAATACGAGAGTTTCTTTATCATTATTTTCAGTTTTTTTATGATAGTTTTCAATATTTTGTGGTTTTAAATTTATTTTCCGGATAAATCCAATTTCTACATTATTTACTGGTTTTTTTAGATAAATATATGAAAGAAGGTCTTTATTTATCAACCATTTTATTATTTGTAATTCAGATTCTCGAAATTTTCGATCTCTGTGTATAGGTAGAGTTATCCTTTTCGGTTTAATAATCAATTCGTCTATAAAGTATTTTAAATGTTTTTGTTCATGGTTTTTCGTGATTTCAAAATTAGTAAGGATTAACTCATAACCTTTTATCTCACTAGCATCTAAGACATCTATACATCTTGAAATCTTTAATTCTCCTTTTTTTTTGAAAAAAATGTCTTGTTCTTTGAAATTTTTAATGAAGGCAATTGAATTTGGCAGTTTAGTTTTTGAAATTGGCTTTAAAATTTTGTTGTTCTCTTCATCTAAAAAGATTAAGAAGTTCCCGTTGTGATTATTCCTGTTTAAATCAATATCTATTAAAGTTAATGGAGTTTTCTTCTCTAAAAAATATGTTTCATTTAAATCAATTTGAAAATGAGTATACATTGATGAATTTAAGAATTCTTTTTGATTGGTTTTTAGATTAGTAATGATAAATTGTTCACTTTCGCTAATTTCATCAAGGAATTTAATATCGTTTAATTTACCTAATATAATATCATCAGTAATCTTATTTCTAAAAACAAAATCTTTACTAAGATCAAATTTATACACCTCTTTTCTTCTCAGGTTTTCCATTAAAAAAGGGATATCTTTAATTTCAAATGTTTCCTTAAATTTTTTATTCGCTATAATTTTAAACTTTTGGCGGGCAACCTCAAATTTCTTAGCATATTTTTGTTGTTTTGATTTTTTTAAGCATATAAATGGAAGAATGGCTTCTTTACTTGGTTTTAATTCATCACCCAATATAGCTGCAATTCTTAAATAACTCGGTGGATGTGAATTAATGAAACTCCCTAGGAGAGAAATTCGTGAGGGTTTGATTATTGAGCGATTTAAATAAATGGCTGTATTCATATAATCTAATAGTTGGTTATCCTTTGTAATTTTTTCATCACATAGAAGCATGGTATTAAATCCAATTTCTCGTCCGGTGGCATAAAAGCTTTCTAAATTATATAGTGCTTTAGCAAGCTCATTTGCATATCCTGCTTTTTTCGCTTTTAAATCTGCTTTTCCCTCTAAAATTCTTACAAATATAAAAAGAAGGATATATATTGCTAAATTCAAAATAATGAAAACTATCATAGGAATCTGAGGATTTCCAAATGTATAATCGTACAGTGTAGCAGGTATACCTAAAAACATTCTAACAATTAAATCTCCAGTTGTAATACAAGTTAAAATTAACGTGTGTTTTCCTTTTGTATGTGCCAATTCATGAGCTAAAATACCATTCAACTCATCATTTGGAATTTGGTTAAGATCTTCAGCAATAATTGCAATTCTTTTATCAAAAAAAGAGCCATATGCCATGGCATTTAAAATTGGATATTTTCCATAGCCTACTTTTACTTTACCTTTAATTCCAATATTATCTTTTACTTTCCTAACTTTTTTTAACATATTGCTATCTTTTACTCTCTTGATTCCAAGCATTTTGTCTAAAATTGAACCTGAAACAAAATATATTATCCAATTCACACATATTAGGATAAAATAGATATTCATAAAAAAATCGAGAGTAGTAAATTGATTAAAAATCAATGGTTTATTACTAATGAAGTTGAGGGCTGTAAATTGATTAATAAAGACAACTACTAACCAAGCTATTATATATAAGAATAGTGTTAAATATGCTGGGCTCATAAATCTCCACACAATTAAATATTTTCTCCCAAATAATATAAATCCCATAATCAGTATAATCCAGAAAGAAAATGCAAAAGCAGTATCGATAAATATAGGATTTTTTTGATAGAAAGAAAGGATACCTGCAAAAAATATAACATTATAAGTCACTAATGAGATTATTAATATTTTATTTAATATTGGATATTCTCTTAATTCAAAAATTCCAATCCATAGATAAATTGAGAAGGCTCCCATTAAAGAAGTTAAAAAGTCCTTAGAAAAGAAAAAAATGAGGAAAAAGAAAAAAGCTATTGCCACAATATCGCTCATTTCACTTCTTTTATTATTTTGAACCCAATGATAAAATTCTTCGATTGTTAATAAATACAAGAAAATTGTTATTAAAAAACTCCAATCTAATAGAAGTTCTAACCAATCAAAATGAAAGAATATCTTATTCAATAAGATGAATAATCCAATTGATGCAAAAAGATATATTATAAATAGTAAATTTCTGAAGAATTTTTTCAACTACAGTACCTCATTTTTTTCTCTTTGCTTCTTTTCGTTTTTCTTTTTCATTTTCTCAATCACCGACCAGAAGTATTTAATAGTAAGAAAATACCAAATTAATAATCCAGGAACAACTAAGATAAAAGAAATTAAAAGATTAACAGGGATTTTTATTATACCAAACCCAATATCTTCAAATGGTAGAGGCATAATAAGAATATCAACAATAGCTAGGAAAATTGTTATAAAAGCTAGTAAAATGATCATCTGCACGATTATCCCCCTTATTCTGGGAAACTTATATAATATAAAACTAGTAGGAACAAAACAAATAATGATTGAAACAAAAAAAACAATAGGTTCAAAATTTCCTATGGAAACCTGTAAAAAAATTATCGAGATAATAGAAAAGAACCCACAAATAGTTGAAAGGGCATAGAAATTTTTTACTAATTCTGGTTCTGTTAATGGCCCTTTCGCTAATATTAGCCGGGGTAGTGTTAGTGCAGCATCTCTCTTATCTGATGCTTGGATTCGATCATCTTTAAGTAATATAATATCACTTTTATCTTTATGAATATCACTACTTTCAAAAAACCCGCGAACAGAATTAATCACATAAAAACTATTAAATATATGAGCTAAAAGTGCGCAAAATGTAGCAACTTCAAGTGAACCAAAAAACATAATACATGCAATCATCGCCCCCATACTTAGAGTTCCTACATCCCCGGGGAATACTTTTGCGGGATATTTATTATAAATAAAAAATGGGATTAGTACCGCAATTACAGGAATAGTAAAAAGCACTGCTTCAGCAGAATTCCATATTAAACCGCATATAAACAGAAATGTAACTATAATTAAACAAGTTCCAGAACCTTCTCCATTATATCCTTCCAGCATATTTACACTATTTATAAAAACGGCTACAATTACAGGTATGATGAGCGGATAAATGAAGTTTAATCTAGTTTTATCAATAAAAGGAATTGTCGGTGAAGATATTGCTATAAAACCAAAGAAATTAGCAAAAAAAATAGCACTACCACAAAAAATTGAAAGGGTAATTTTATATCGTGATTTTAATTTTTTTCGATCATCTATAAATCCTATAGCTCCCGCGCTAATAACAGTTAAGAGAAAAATGAGAGTCTCTTTGAATAATTCTGGAAAAAAGAATATTAGGAAAATTGAAGCAACTGTAAAACCAATAACTAAAACGATTCCACCAGATTCGGCTACCTTAGGTTGAGCGTTTTTATGTATATCATAGCCTATATAATCTTTCTTTTTCATAAATTTTATTAGAAAAGGGAGGATTTTAAAAGTTACCAAAAATCCTACTAAGAAAATTATTATCAAGTAAAATATTTCTAAAAAACTCCAATTCAACTGTGTAAGATGAGGCATATTAATGTAGGATATTTCTATTTACAATAATTAGTGTTATATATTGAACATTTCCCCTTTTCTTAATAAAAAAATAGCCCGGCACGGAATTTCAATTAACAAGCATACTTGTTAATACTCGAACCGTGGTCACGGGGTTCAAGGCCCCAGATGCTTGGCCACTACACCACCGGGCTCTTTTTTTATAAATTAAATGGTTTAAGGTTTTGATTAAAAAATTCTTCATCTAATAAATTTTTAATGATTTTAAGGAATTCAATTTCTTTTTTTTTATCTCTAAATTGATCTGGGAGCATTTGTGGTATAGTATCTATTATTGGATACCAACGATTACATTTATCGCAAAATAATAGGCCTGATTCAATTTCTGTTTCTACTTTTATTTTATTTAAAAAATATAATTCAGGAAAGATATTTTCAATATCGTTTAAATTGAAATTCTTCAAAAAATCTACAATTTTTTGTTTAATTTCTATCTTTATTATGCTAAAACATTTTTTACTATATGTATTTTTAGTCTTGTCAAAGATATTATCTAATTCATTAATACTTGAAATAATTAATCCAAGATAAGATTTTAAAGGAGATTTTTCTATAGTAACATTATCCTTTACGAAAAGGAAATCTCTTTCTTGAGATACTTCAATTACTTTCTGTTCTTTTATGAAGGTTAGATCCCTTTTTTTATATATATCAATAAATGCTTGAAATTCTTCATCTTTAGTTTCAAAAGAAAATATATATAATTTTAATGGAAAAGATTTATCAATGGGACATGCTAATATATCAAATAACCATGGCTTCATAAATTTTTACACAAGAAAGATATTTTATAAGAGATAACTTCTTAATTGTTGAATTAATTTATCGATATTTCTTTCAATTTTTCTTCTCCTTTTCTTGAAATCATCAGATAGTTTTAGATAAGCGGCTCTAGAAGGCAATCTACCTCTTTTATATCGAGATTCTAAAAGATTCAAGCTATCCTTAACACTAATTCGTTCTGCTTCTAGAAGATCAAACCTTTTTATAACGTTTTCAAAAGTAATGTTTGTTTCTAATAAAATCTTCTTAAAAGGATTTATTTCTTGTTGTATTTCATCTATTTTTGATGTATTTTTATCTAAAATATTTTTATAATTCTTTTTTGCTATTTTCTTTCTTCTTGCATCTTCTTCTGCTTGTCGGATTTCTAAGATTAAAGCATTTTTTTCTTCATATAAGGAACAAAATTCTCGGATTTCATTAACGGGGATAAATTCTCTTTTTAAAATTACCGTATCACGCTCTTTCTTTCTTAATTTAACAGTTAAAACATAAATTGACGCAATAAAAGATATTAAAAGCATAAAAATTATGGGTCTTAGAAGTAAGTCGAAAAAATCAATTGTAAATGTAAATTGTATTACCATGGTTTCAAAAGGTGAAATAAAATCAGATTTATACACAAGTACTGTTGTTCCCTGAGTTTTTTTGATAGCATCTGGATATTCAGAAATTGAATCAACATTATAGCAACCATCAATTATCACGTTAATAGTCTGATCTCTTCCCATATAGTCATATGTAGTTGTTAATAAATCAATCTGTATTGATTCTTGGAACCAATTTAATGAAACATAATTTTCAAAAGGCAAATTATATTCAACATTGAAATTAAATGTTGAATTAGGTTTTAAATTTAAACGATTTTCTAATAAATTGATTGTAACTTTTTTATACTTTGAAGATCCTGAGTTCTCAATTACTACACCTAATATTTCCCCTAAATCATCAAATATGTAGAGATTTGAGGCATGGTGAGGGATTTTTAATGAAACTGTATGAAAATTGATTTCTCCAAGATTTTCTATTGAGAACTTTTCGTTAACTCTTATTATTCCCCATGGTGAGATAAATATATCACGGTTTATTTCTTTCATCTCTGTTTTAGTTTTTTCATTGTTAATAAAAGATATTCGAACTACCTTTTTATCACCTATATTTTCCAAGAAAGGAGTTATAAAATCAGCTCCAATTTGCGAACTGATATCTTCAAAAGTATATAAGAGTGTATTAAGTCCGCCAAGGGGCGTACCCCAATCGCCCTCTAATTCTGAGGAATCTTTAGGGGCACTAAAATATGCGACTATATCACCTTCTATCTTATAGGGTAGAACTGGATAAACGGTAACCAAAAAAGCTGCATATTGATCATCTATCAATGCATAAGTTACTATGTTTTTGTAGATATAAGTAAACTTGATAGTTCTTGTTTGATGTGGTAAGAGTGGTGAATCAAAATATATAACTATCATTTCAAACCCATTCATTATGATACTAGAACGTTCAGCTAATAATGTGTTTTCGTTTATTCCTGTAGCTTTAAAGAAAATCAAATCTTCAGGATAGTATGCCGAAAGTCCAAAAAATATTGAGGAGATTGGATAATTATTTAAATTTTTAATTTCTAATGAATCTTCAAAAATTAGCAAACCATAACCAGTTATATTGGCGTCTCTTCTAACTTTTGAAACTATAACATTTTCTATTCCTTCCAAGCTAGCGGATACTTCTGGAATTTTGCTGATATTATTATATTCTATGTATTGTATTTCTGAATCCTCTGCTATATATGAGAGAATTACTATAAATAGTAAAAAACTTGTAAAAAATAATAAAAATTTTTCTTCCTTTGCCATATCTCTATCTTTTTTTCTCTTAAATTATCTAAAAATAATGAAAACAGTATATAAAAATTTATTAAAAATTAATTTTTAAACATTGGGATAAAAATTTATATTTTTCTCGCTATTTATATACATTATAATACTAAAAAATTTTAATAATAAACATCATGTCAACTAGTCGTACTCAATCTAAACGCAAGAAAAGAAGAAGTGGAAGTTCTCCTATGCCTATGGGAGGTGCAGGATTAATGAGATTCTTTGAAGATAGTTCAATTGGTATTAAAGTTGGACCAATAAGTACAATTATTTTATCTATTACATTAATAATGTTAGTGATCTTAGCACACGTGGGAATTTTCAACTGGCTTTTTACACCTGGTGGGGGTTAATCAGAATATTTAATTTAATATTAATTTAAATTCTTATTTATCTTAAATGAAAATATCAGAATTTCAGAAGCTAATTAAAAACCTTTATTTTGAACAGGATCAAATAAGAGGTATAAAAAATACTTTTATTTGGTTAATAGAAGAATTTGGGGAATTAGCACATATTTTAAAGAGTCAAGAAATTGATAAAAATGAAGCGTCAGAAGAATTAGCAGATATTTTTGCCTGGACAACTTCCTTAGCAAATTTATTAGATATTGACCTCGAATATGCTTTATTTAAAAAATATCCCAATATGTGTATAAAGTGCAAATCCAATCCATGTATTTGCTGGAAATAAAAATTACCTTGAAATAAGCTCGAGTAAAAAAATTATTAGAAAATCCTATAAACCGTCAAAATTTCTAATGAATATTCTTGAAAAACAAATAGTTTTTTAACATTTTTGTAGTAAAAAATGAGCCTTTTAAAGAAGAAAATTTGGATAGATATCGAGCAACCTAAAACTGCTGTTATGTTTCATTCTTTAATTAAGAGATTTGAAAATGAAGAATCTGATCTTTTAATAACAGCAAGAGACTATGATTCAACATATCAAATTTTAGAAGATTATAGTACAAATTATAAGAGGATTGGCAAACATGGTGGGCAAAAATTAGAGGATAAATTAGAGACTTATATTGATCGATTGAAAGCTCTTCTTCCTCTAGTTAAAACATTTTCACCTGATTATTTTGTCACATTTTTATCTATAGAAGGAACACGAATAGCATACGGTTTACAAATTCCTTCAATTGGTATAAATGATGAGCCACGCAATGAACCTGTCTGCAAATTAATTCACCCCTTCATAGATAATATTATAACTCCAGAGTGTATCCCTATAGAACATTATATAAATCTTCATGCTGATCCAGAGAAAATTATTCGTTATAATGGTTTAGATGAAATTGCTTGGCTCTCAGAGTATAATCCCAATCCAGATGTCCTTGATAAGTTTAGTTTAGAAAAAGGTAACTTTCTTCTAATAAGAAGTGAACCTGCCCATGCTAGTTATTTTATTGATAAACTTAAACCCGATGAGACATTGATTAGCAAATTTCTCCCATCAATTTATAAAGAATTCCCTAATCATAAATATATCCTTTTAGTTCGATCTGAAAAGCAAAAAGGATTTCTTTTGAAAAAATTAAAAGGATTAAGGAAAGAAAAAAATATCATAATTACTCAATACTTACCGAATATAGTTGATTTATGTTTCTATGGATCTCTAATTATAAGTGGTGGCGGGACAATCGTAAGAGAATCAAGCCTATTGAATGTTCCAAGCATAGAGTTTTTTCCAGGCGATTCTGCACCTCAAGAGAAATTTTTAATAAAGAACGGATTTCCTTTAGAACACATTAGAAGCTCTGATGAAATAATTGAAAGAGCAAATAAAATATTAGCTCAAGGACCCTCACCTAATAGGTTTAAACTTAGCTCATTCAAAGAAAAGATTAGCCAATTTGAGAATCCCATAGATATTTGCTTTAATTTTGTCAAGAATAAATTAAGTAAATTAAAACAGAATAACTTTTAAATTAGTGAGAAAGCAGGACCTTAATAATCTAAAAACTTATAATATACTTTTTCAAGCTTTTGCCCTACTGAATCCCAAGAGTATCTTTTTATAAAATTTTGAGCTTTTTTTATGAGTTCTTCCCTTTTTGAATCGTCTTTTAATAGGCTTACGATTTCTTTGGCTAATTGTTGTGAATTCCTTGGAGGAACAAAAATAGCATTATTTTGTAATACTTCTTTATAGGCAATCATAGAGGAGCAAATTACAGGAGTTCCACATGCGATTGCTTCGATTGGAGTTAGACCAAATCCTTCTGATGCATAAGAGTATGTTACAAAAACATCTCCCATTGAATAATAAACGGGAATTTCCTTTTCAGATACAAATCCTACAAAATGAATATCCTTATATTTCTGTTTCCACTCTTGGTAGATTTTTTCCATATAAAAATCTGGTTTACCTCCCATAACTAAATTGAGGTTAGGAATTTCTTTCTTTGCTATCTTATAAGCCTTTATAATATTGTCAACTCCTTTGTATTTTGCTATTCGCCCTATATATAAAATTATGGGACCTTCGATTTGTAATTGCTGTTTTAATTTTTTTGCTTCTAGAGGAAGTGGTTTATATTTATCTTCTATTGCTGAATAGAGATTAAAGATGTTATTAATGTCTACTTTAGGAATATAATCCTTTATTTCTTTTCTTATAAAATCAGAACAAGTTGTAATATAGGTAGATCTCTCAACTGCAAGTTTAATTATAAATTTTTCAATTGGAATTCTTGTAAAACTCGTCTCAAATGGTCCTAAATCATGAATTGTAGATATGAATCGCTTTTGATTTGATAATATAATGGGTAATGTTCCTTTAGGACTATTTCCATGTATTATGTCAAATTCTTGTGTTCTCAGATATTTAACCGTGCTAAGATTAAATTGGGGGAACCACAAAAATCGTTTCGGAATTATATTTAGCTGAATGATATTAGGATCTGAAAGTTTAATATTCCATTTTCCAGTTATAACTTTTACATTATGACCTTGATTTTTTAAGTAATTATAGATTCCTGTGAAGAATTTTGCTGCCCCATCTTGAGTATCAGGAGCAAATGTTAAAGTTACAAGAAAGATATTAAGTTTTTCCATTATATATACAATTCCTTAGTTTGATTGATTTTTATAAAAAGCTTATGTTATTTGTGTATAAACTTTATTTGAATTTTTAACATGTATATTCCCATTTCGATTTTTCGATAGATTTAAAATAAGGAATATAGTAATTCTCTATTTATTAACTATTTTTCAATGAGACTCGAAATGTCAAATCTTGCAAAATATTAAATATAAACTATAAATAACAATCAAATTTTTTAATGATTTAGTATGAAATCAATTTGATATTGAGACTTAATTTAAGATTGTATTTTATATGATAGTACGTTCAAAAGCCCCTTTCCGGGTCAGTTTTGGAGGAGGTGGTACTGATATGGCACCCTACTGTATAGAATATGGCGGTTGTGTAATAAGCACAACTATTGATCGCCATGTATATGTTACTATAGAACCCAGGGATGATAAAAAAATCCGGATCTTTTCATTAAATTATAATCAAGAGTTGGTTTTTAATATTGGTGATAAAGATTATTCTACAGATTTCGAAATATTCAAAGGAATTGTGAATGTCTTGGAAATTAATGATGGATTTAATATTACAACTTATTCAGAACTTCCCGCAGGTTCAGGTATGGGGGGATCCTCCTCATTATCGGTTGCGCTAATAGGTGCATTTAACGTTTATTATAATTTTGGATTATCGGAACACGATATCGCTCAAAAAGCTTATGATATCGAACGAATCGAATTAGAACAGAAGGGTGGTTATCAAGATCAATTTGCTACTGCTTATGGTGGATTTAATTTTATTGAATTCACTAATTTTGTAAAGGTAACCCCTATAAAGAAAACAGATGAAATAGTAAATGAATTACAATATCGTTTAATTTTATGTTATGTTGGAGGATCACATTTTTCTTCCGATATTCAAGATGAAGTTTTAAAAGGCTACGAAATTGAAAAAAAATCTTACATGGAAGCTATGCAAGGTTTGAAGGATGTGGCACATTCAATGAGAAATATTGTTGAATCTAATGATATTGGTCGATTAAACGAATTTGGTGAGCTTTTACATAAAGGTTGGTTAGCAAAAAAGAGTTTAAGCTCAAAAATTTCAAATAAAGAGATAGAAAACTTCTATTTAACTTCCAGAAAGTTTGGAGTTCTTGGAGGAAAATTATTAGGTGCTGGCGGAGGAGGACATTTATTATTATTTTCAGAACCTAATAAAAAGCACAGAGTTATTCAAGAATTAGAAAAAATTGGAGGAAAAATTGTTAATTTTCATTTCAATCCAAAAGGTCTTGAAGTTTGGGAAATTAATTAATAAGAATATTAAAAATTAAAGTGAAAATTATGGAAGATAAAATTATTTCAATTTTAAATGAAAGCATTAAAGTTAAAGAAGCAATTAAGGATTTAGCACCTCAAATTAGAAAAGTTTCTGAAGAAATAATTAAAGCATATCGAAATAAAAAGAAAGTTGTCCTTTTTGGAAATGGAGGTAGTGCTGCAGATGCTCAACATATAGCTGCCGAATTTGTTGGTAAATTCTACAAAAACCGTGAATCACTTCCCTCGTTAGCCTTTCATACAAACACATCTTCCGTTACTGCTATTGCTAATGACTATGGTTATGATATAATTTTCGAACGCCAAGTTAATGCTTTTGTAGAAGAAGGAGATATAGCTATTGGGATAAGTACTTCAGGAAACTCTCCAAATGTAATTAAAGGGTTAGCGAAAGCTAAAGAAAAGGGTGCAATAACTGTCGGAATGACAGGTCAAACACAAAACAAAATTGAAGAAATTGTAGATTATTGTCTCAAAATGCCCTCGACTGATACTCCAAGAATTCAAGAGTGTCATATAACGGTTGGACATATTATTTGCTATTTAGTGGAAAATGAACTCTTTGAATAGTTGATTTTAATGAAGAAAGTCGCAATCTCATTACATGCAACAGAAGATTTCGACCCAGATATAATTAAAGGTTTAAAAGGGCTTGATTATGTCCATGTTGATGTAATGGATGGAAAATTTGTTGAAAATAAACAAAACCACTTAAATATCTTCAAAATTCTAAAAGAGAACTATGATATACCAATAATCGGTCATTTTATGGTTAAGAATCCCCTTACTTATATAGATAAAGTCATTAAATATACTGACATCTTTGTTTTTCATTATGAGTCGGGAGGAGATATCGAAAATATCATTAATAAAATTAAAAAACTCGATAAAAAAGTTGGAATTGCTATAAGTCCTGATACAACTCTTCTAAAAATAATACCATACCTAAATAAAATTGATCTTGTTTTAATTATGTCTGTTAATCCTGGATATTCTGGACAAGAATTTATATGGGAAACTCCAGATAAAATAAATCTATTATATGCTTATAGGCATCAAAATAATTTGAATTTTGAAATTGATGTTGATGGCGGCATAAGTCCTGAAAATGCTAAATTGATAAATGTGGATATTTTAACTAGTGCAAGTGCAATTTTAAAAGCCGAGGATCCTAATCAAATAATCAAATTACTTAAAGAATCCGATGAAAATAAAAAAAAAAAATAAAGCAATTTTCTTAGATCGAGATGGTGTGATAAATAAAGAAGTTAATTATCTATCAGATCCAAATGATTTTGAATTTATTAAGGGTTCAATTGAAGCTTTAAAAATTCTGAAACAGAAAGGTTTCTTACTTATTGTAATTAGTAATCAAGCAGGTATTGCAAAAGGTTATTTTACGGAAAAGACTCTTAAAAAAATTCATGAGAGAATGATAAACATTTTAAAACAAAATAATACAGAATTAGATGCTATTTATTACTGTCCTCACCATCCTGAATATTCTGGTCTATGTGATTGCAGGAAACCAAATCCAGGTATGATTCTTAAAGCACAACAACAGCATAATATAGACTTAATAAGTTCCTACATGGTTGGAGATACTTTAAATGATATTCAAATGGGTAATGCTGTGAGATGCAAAACTGTTTTAGTTTTAACAGGTTATGGAAAAGAAGAAGAAAAAAAAATACAATCGATAATACCAGACAAGATATTTAAAAACTTAAAAGAATTTGCTATAAGTATATAATAACCAATTATCATTATAATCAATAAAATTTACTCGTGAAATTGAATGAAATTTTTTATAGATACTGCTAACTTAAAGCAAATAAAAGAAATGCAAGAACTAGGTATAATCGATGGTGTAACTACCAATCCTACCCTACTTTCAAGAGAAGGGGTTGATCCTATAGAACAATTAAAAAAAATTTGTGAAACTGTTGATGGCCCCGTTAGTGCTGAAGTTATTGGGTTAAAAACGGAGGAAATGGTTAAAGAAGCAAGAGAATTGATAAAAATCGCTCCTAACATTGTTATTAAAATTCCGATGACAAAGGATGGGATAAAAGCAGTAAAAATTCTTGAGGCTGAAAATATTAGAACAAATGTAACTTTAGTTTTCTCTCAAAATCAAGTTTTGATAGCAGCAAAAGCAGGTGCTTCCTATATTAGTCCTTTCATTGGAAGGTTAATGGATAATGGTCAAAACGAGATTGATATGCTATGGGAATCGATGGAAATTTTAAATGCTTATGATTTTAAATCAGAATTAATAGTTGCATCTGTAAGAAATACTAGACATATTGTTGAAGCTGCAAAATTGGGAGCACATATTGCAACTATTCCGTTTTCAGTTTTAGAAAAAATGTTTGTTCACCCGAATACTGAAAAAGGTTTAGAAGATTTTCTAAGAGATTGGAAGAAATTAAAAGATCAATTAAATAGATAAAGAATAATGCAAATTCATAGCAATGTCTCAGATTGAAAGTATTAAAGAATGGAAACAAAAGAAAGTCTTAATTATAGGAGAAGCTTTAGTAGATAAATATATTTTTGGCTATGCTGATAGAATTTCTCCTGATGCCCCAGTTCCAAATGTAAAAATTGAAAGAAGTGAAACATATATTGGTGCTATTGGATTAGTATTGCAATATATCAAATCTTTAGGTGGTATACCAGAAGTTTTTACAGTTATTGGTAGTGATTTTGAAGGGGATTTTTTCTTAAAATATATCAAAGAACTAAATATTGATCCATCAGGTATAATAGTAGATGAAAGTATAAATACACCCCAAATTACCCGCATTAAAGCATTGAATCAACATGTTTTACGTTTAGAAACAGATTATACTAATGAAATCTCAGAAAATATAATTGAGAAATTCTATGATAAAATTGAAACTAGATCTCGTGATATTGATTCAATATTAGTTTTAGATTATGGTACAGGAGGGTTATTTAAAGATATTTTTATTCAAAATTTATTATCAAGGTTGAAAGAATATTATAGAAATATTCCTATTCTTGCTCGTCCAACTATCTCCAATTATTATCTATATGAAGACGTGGATTTGATTAAAATGAACCTTCAAAAAGCTTTAGAAACCTTTTCAATTGATTGTTGTAATGATACTAGTATTATAATAGCAGGGAAGAGAATTTTAAACTCATCTAAATGTAAAAATGTATTATTAAATTATTTAGAATTAGATTCTTATCTTTTTTATAAGAATTTTGAGAAAGTGGAAAAGATTAAACCAATCTTACAACAACCTGCTAGGAGTTATGTGGCAGTTGGGAGTGTGATAATGGCAACATTAGGCTTATCATTTGCATCAAAAGTTCCAGTTTCTAGTGGAGCAAGAATAGCTCTTTCTGCTGCAGCACTTACTGCTTCTTTACCTCCAGTAGAGTTTTATGATTCTAATAAACTTAGCAATTTTATCATTTCAAATTCCAATAATAAATAAATCAGTAATACAGGTTTAAGAATGACATTATCAGAAGCAGAAGGGAAAAAAATTTTACATGACATTTTGGGAATAAAAAAAGATGTTTTGAAAATGATTTTTCAGGCCCAATCTGGTCATCCTGGTGGGTCACTTTCCTGTGTTACTATTATTTATCTTCTTTATAATAACGTTATGAGGATTAATCGAGAGGATCCTCAATGGACTGAAAGAGATACATTTATTTTAAGTAAAGGACATGCAGCACCAGCTTTGTATGCAGTTTTATCAAAGATAGGATTTATTAAAAGAAAAGATCTATTTACTTTAAGGCAAATTGGTTCAGATCTACAGGGGCACCCAGTAAAAAACTCAAAAATTGGAATTGAAATATCTACAGGTTCTTTAGGCATGGGTTTATCAATAGGAGTGGGGTGTGCTTTAGCAGCAAAGCTGGACAAGGAAGAAAGATTGATTTATGTGTTATTAGGAGACGGAGAGTTAAATGAGGGCTCAATCTGGGAAGCTGCAATGGCAGGGAGTCATTATAAATTAGATAACCTAATCGCGATAGTAGATAGAAATGGTATTCAAAATGATGGATCTACTGAAGAAATTATGGCTTTAGAACCCTTAGCAGAAAAATGGAAAGCTTTCGGATGGGAAGTTATTGAAACTGATGGGTCAAATCTTAAAGAAATTCTACAAGGATTTGAAAGGTGTAAAAGCATAGTTGGGAAGCCAAAAGTTATGATCTCATATTTAATTAAAGGTGCTGACGTATCATTCATGCAACATACCCAAAAATATCATGGACGCGCCCCAAATGAAGAAGAATTCATATTAGCTTTGAAAGAACTTGAGGACATTGAGGATGATTTAAAAAGAGGGATTCCCCATAATGAGTGAACAAGATCTTAGAGATACATTTGGGGAATTTTTAGTGAAAATTGGTCATTCAAATAATAACGTTGTCGTTTTAGATTCTGATTTATCTTCTTCTACAAGAACTTATAAATTTGCTAAAGAATATCCTGATAGATTCTTTAATATGGGTATAGCTGAGCAAAACATGCTAGGCACTGCCTTAGGACTCGCAATATCCGGAAAAGTTCCAGTTGTAAGTGGTTTTTCAATCTTTACTTTAGGAAGAGCATGGGAATTCATTAGATTGGCATGCCATGATAATTTAAATATAAAAATTATCACAACTCATAGTGGTTTTGTAGGAGGAGATGGAAGTACTCATAATGCATTAGAAGATTTAAGCCTAATGTGTTCACTCCCTAATTTAAAAATTTTAAACCCATTAGATAATATTGAACTTATCAAAATGTTAGAATATATATTTGATGCAAAAGGTCCTTTTTATATTAGATTACCTAGAGGATCATTTCCCAAAATTCATAATGAAGACTATAAGTTCCTTATTGGAAAACCAGATGTAGTTAAAGACGGTGATGACATTTGCTTAGTAGGAACTGGTTATGGTACTATATTAGCTTTAGATTCCGCTCCTTATATTGAGAAAAAATTAGGGATTTCCATAAAAGTTGTTAATCTTTCTAGTGTTAAGCCAATTAATATTAGTGCTTTAATAAAAGAGATGTCAAATACAAAAGGAGTCGTAACTCTTGAAGAACATAATATTTATTGTGGATTTGGGAGCATCTTAGCTAGAATTATTTCTGAATATTTTCCTATGCCAATGAAATTCATTGGTATTGAGGAATCATTTGGACAATCTGGCAATAGAGAGAAGTTGTTAAATTTTTATGGCTTAAATAAAGAGAAGATTATGGAGAAAATTAAAAATTTGTTAATATCAGTGAGAAAATAATTTTTATCTATTTTAAGTTAATTGTTCATATCCATCTTCTGCAACCAAAATAGTTTCCTCAGATTGTGCTACATAAACTCCTTTTTTTTCTGCTAATACAAAATGAACTTGCAGTTTTCCTTGTTGTACTAACTCTTGAATCCCAAATGCAATTCCCATCCTGAATTCATTAGCTAACCATCTTTCAGCAAATGGTAATGTTTTGTAATTTTTATTCACAAAACCTAAAAGCTGTTTAGAGGCTTTTCTACGTAAGGGAACTCTTCCAGAATATGGATTCAACTCATAAATATGTGAGTATTGCGTATTGTGAACTGATCCTTCACCAGTGCTAGCGAATATTTCTATAGCAAAAACTTCACCTTCTTCCATTATATCTCCCCCTTGAGAACCCAATTCGGGTAATTGTTTTCTCCCATGAACTGTCCATCTCTCAATTTGATGGCCTCCAAGTTCTTTTATTGGATTATATTTAAATCCTCTAACTATGTCTTCAATTTTTTGCCCTAATTCCCTCGTATTTACTTTTGGTTTTATCATCATTTTTACCGCATCAAGAGCAACTTCTGTTGCTTGTACAATATTTTCAAGTGATTCATCTTCATTGAAATTAACGGTGAATGCAGTATCGACGATATAACCTTCAATGTGCACGCCCAAATCTATTTTTACTAAATCACCTTCAACTATCATTAAACCGTCATCCTTTAAAGGAGATGTATAATGTGCTGCAATATTATTTACACATAAATTTACAGGAAATGCACATAAACCGCCTAAATCTTCAATTTTAGCCTCGGTCATAGCAACAATATCTAATGCTTTCGTTCCAGGCTTGATTTTTGGTTTAATATCCTTTTTAACTTCTTGTGCTATTTTTCCTGCCTTTCTAAGTGATTCTATTTTAATTCTATCTTCTTCTTCTTTTTCTAACTCTTCCTTGCTTTTTTCTTCTTGAGTTTCACTATTTGATTTTTTATTCTCGGTCATTAAAATTACTAATGTGGATTTTGATAAAAATATTTTTTAAATAAGTATTTACTTTAATATTAAAGTTAACATTAAAATTAGATCAAAAATAAAAATAATTTTATAATATAATTTTATTATTAGAATATTATTATTAGAATATTAAATATCTACTTATTCATGTTGATTAATCTTTGAGTGAAAATATAGCTGAACTCACTGACTTATTACGCCAAATGGAAGCTGTAAATCCAGATATCCAGGGTTCAGCTATCGTTAGCGTTCAAGGGCTTCCAATATGCTCTGCGCTTGCGAGAGATATTAATGATGGTATAGTTTCAGCGATGAGTGCAGCTATTCTAAGTGTTTCTGAACGCGCCGTAGAAGAACTTGCTCGAGGAGATTTGAAGCGAATACTAATAGAAGGTGTTGACGGCATCATAATATTGTCTAAAGCCGGGGAAAACGCTATTTTATGTACTCTCGCGAAAAGTGATGCCTCTCTCGGCATGGTCTTTCTTAACATTCAAAGCGTCTCAAATAAGATTGCTGATTTGTTAGATTAATTTCTAAAGATTTTTTTTCCAATATATAGTTGATTGGTTTTATCAAATATATCTAAATGAGAAAAGTAAATTTAAATAAGTGTTTTAAAATTCTATTTTCGAATTTCTTCGATTTGGTCAAATATTTTATCAAACCTTTCTCTTATAGAACCATATAAACCTTCTTCTTCAGAGACCACAGAATTAATTGCTGTTTTTAATCCATAATGACTTTCAGATATTAGAACTCTAATTGGTAAAGTAAGAATATCATTAAATATCATCAAGATTTCTTGAATTATGTTAATAATTTGAGGTACTCTTTCACGAGTTTTATCAATTGGCGTAGTCTCAGAGGAAATCAGACCATTCTCTCTTTCTTTCTTTAATTCTTCCCAAACATTTTCTTTTAATTCGGAGAACTCAATACCTAAGTTTTCAAGGGCCAATTGAGCACCTTCAAATAGGTAATTTATTGTATCTCTTCCTGTAAATTGTTTAATATTATCGACCATTTCTGGGGGTGCTAAACCATCCAGAAAACTAACTAGTAATTCGTTGTAATCACGGATTACATCTAATGGAATAAATAATAGTGTCATTTCTTTAAGTTGTCTAAAGATATATCCAAAAACCTTTGCGAACCATTCATTCTTGAGAGTTTTTTCTAACAGGCCTCCATATTCATTTAAAAGATGAATTCCTAAATAACCAATAATCTTGATCATATCATCCTCATAATTTCTAAAGTAATCAAAAAAATGGTCAGGTTCCATGTTTAGTTTATCTCTTATAATATCAGAAACTCTTTCTTTTATACTTTCTAATGGCTCATCAAGATACTCTTCTAATTTATCAATTGATATAACATCTTGGAGTTTATCTATAATATCAAGTTTAGTTTCTTGAACTATGTCTTCTTCTCCTAAATCTCCACCTAAATTTACTCCTAGTGCATTTCTTTCTTTACTTCTTGAATCCATAAGTTTTTCCCATCCTTTGTAGTCATGAATTTTACAGATAAATTGCAGGCAATCTCCTCCTTTCGCTATACAAGCTTGCTCGACTATTTGAATCCGATAATCATTTCTTTTTATTTTTAGTATGAAATTAGCAACACTTTCTAGCATTCCACAAAGTCCACATGCCAATCCTTCAGTTTTTTTATCTTTCAATTTATTAAAATCAAATGTGTCTTCATTATCTTGACCATAATCGGCACAAAGTGGGCACTTACTGATTTTTACAATGTAATCATTATATTTTGAACCTTCTTTAGGAATTTCTTCATAAGTATAATCATCTAACTCCCTTCCAAATACTACAACCCAGAGAATCTCGAAATAATCTAAAACTTTTTTAGGAGATCCGGGCATAAATTTAAAAATATTTGAATGGCGCTCACACGATTCATATGCAGCTCTCCTCCCAATTTCTCTAAGAACAATAAGACTATCTTCTTCCTTTTTAGTTACTTCATTGATTTCCTTAAGGACTTCCCTATAAAGTAATGTGTAGAATAATGCATTAGTAGACCGACCAAAAACTTTTGTAATTTTTTTCATTAACCATTGAAAAGCTCCCATTTTTAGATTCTCCCCCCTATTCTATATTTGTATACTTGAATACATGTTTTATTTCCATAGGCTCGAGACTCTGTTACTTCATGTGGTTCAAAAATCACAGAAGATATGCCATTAGATTCTTTGTTAATAAGAGAAATGATTTCAGAAACCATTCCCAATATAATCTCACATCCAGCTATTTCTATATCATCGTAATGATATTTACACAGAGCACAATTATGATCTCGAACTTTTACCAAATTCTCAGCATCATTTAATTCAATTGAAGGAGAACTGTTCAGAATTTTTTGATAGATAGTCGTAATAACATCTTTTAAATTAGAAATGTTGACCGAATCTGTTGGTTTCCAGTATCGAATATAGGTTTTGGCTATATTTTGTCCCATCCTCCTTAATCTTTCTTTTAAATCAGAAACTCCATTTTTCTCCATGAAGCTTGCTAGGATATGAATGCTATTCCGCATTTGATTCATGGTTGCATCTGTTTTTACCAATTCTTTCCTCGAAAAATTCATAGTTCTATTTTACAATCTTAAATTAATTTAAATATTGAAAAAATTTCATTAAATAAAAAATTTTTAATCTGATTAACAGATTATTAGTATGATTTTTAAGAAAAAGAAATAAAAATATGGCATTAAAATGAGGGGATATTCAAAACAACTACATTTTAGAGATAATTTGTCGTAATATAGGCTCTCCTGCGGCCCCAACCATAAGTCCATTACGCACCAAAAGTTGGCCTTGAACTTCGATTGGATGGTTCAAGAGTTCACCATTATTGAAAAAAATAAGCGTGGGAATAGCGGTAACATTGTAGCGTTCGCCTAGAGCTCTATTTTTGTCTAAATCCTCTTTCAGTAATTTTATTAATCCTTCTTCCTTTAGTTTTTCTAAAATTGGGCTTAAAAATTTACAAGGGCCACACCATTGCTGTTTGTGTGAGGAATTCACTCAAATTTCAGTGTAGACATCTAAGATGACTTTGCCCTCTTTCATGGTATCCGGGATTTCAAGGCCAAATTCTTTTAGTTCTTCGATACTTGTCATGTTAATTTCAATTTTATGATTTTTGTATTATACTTAGGGGAATAAATATTTAATCACTTTTATTAATTTCATTTACAATTTAAAAATGTAATCACATAAAAACTGACAAATAAGATTTCGAAATGTATGTTAATTTCTAATTTAAAAATTGTAGAATAAAAGAATTAATTTTAAAATCGACAATGAGTTATAGTACATAATATTAGGATAAATTGATCGATTCAAATGGCAACTATAGATTTTGAATTCAGAAACCAGATTCTTGGTAATGATATTGGCAATACATTAGCATATTGTTATCAATGTGCTACATGTAGCGGTGCGTGTCCAGTAGCACAGGTTACTGAAGGTAAATATAACCCAAGGCGTTTAATTTTAGATGCATTATTAGGACTTAAGGAGAAAATATTTGGATCTGAAAATGCTTTTAGCATCTGGGGTTGTACGGTATGTGATACGTGTGATGAAGTTTGCCCACAAAAAGTTGAGCTGACTGAGATTTTCATAATATTAAAAAATTTGAGTGTAGAAAGAGGAGAAGCGCCAGCTTATTATACAGGTCAAGCTTCAACGGTTTTAGAACATGGAAAAGCAATCCCAATGCAACCTGCTATAGAAAGGAG
>JAUVXW010000047.1 GCA_030603385.1 Promethearchaeota archaeon
TCAATTAGTACAACTTTTTCTTCCTTAATTAAGTAGGAATTGTAAGTAGAACCACGATTCGTGGAATATTCGTCTCCATGGAATTTTTGGAGTTCCCAATCTACTTTACCGACCCAATAAACATTATTTTTTATTTTAAAGCTCATAAACATCACCCAAATAATTTATTATTTTAATTAACAATATTTTTCTTCCTTTAAAAATTGCGTTTCTCTAAAATATTAGCGCTTGCTTCAGCAAACAAGAAATCTAGTGTTGTATTAGTATACCGTTTTTTAAAGGAGTTTTGTTTCTGAAGTAGGAGTGGGGGTTTTTATTACTAAGAATCGAAAAATTTTTTCAGATTCATTTAATAACCTGTGGGAGATTTTAGCTGGACTAAAAATCAATTGATCTTTTTTAACATTTTCTCTTTCTTTTCCAATCTCTACTATTCCATTGCCTTCAAGAATGTAAAAATTCACATCTACTGGAGTTATGTGCCTTTTAAGAGCTTCTCCTGGTTTAAGTTCAATGTGAACAAATGTTGCATGTTCAAAATTAAGTAATTTTTTTACATCTACTTTATGAGGTGTATCTGCAATTTGAACGTCTTTAACATCTACAATTTTCATTTAATTTTCATCTTAACTTTTTATTTTTTATTAATAAACTAAGCTGCCTAAGAATTGATAGGATATAAGTTTTAAAGCGAACATCTTCGGAATTAGTTTTTCTCCTATACTATGCTTTAACTGCTATATATAAGATAATTCTCTGAAAATTTTTTATAAATTCGTCTCCTCGTTTCAGAGAGAAGATTAAGATATTTTTTGGCTCACATCAAATTTACAAGATTTCTATTTGGAGAGTAATTTTAGTGTCCATCTTGAACACCTAAAATAATCAAATTTTCAAGACTTTTTATACCTCTTATTTCATTAGCTTCGATGAATAAAGAATCATTCTTTTTTAATTCAAATTCTCCGTCTTTACTGGTAAAAATTCCAGAACCCTCTAATATAAAAAAAAATACAGCATAAGGTTCAGGGTGTGGTTGTATTTCTAGCCCTTTTTCTAAGCACACACGAACAATATTAAACATTTTTGATTTAATGATTTTTTTTAGAACTGGTTTTTTTACTGAAAATGTTATATTAGATAATAGAATATCAGATTTCATTTTTTTCACTATTAATTACCTCATATTTTTTTTCAATCGTTTACAGCAACGAGGGATCCAAATCTTCTAATTAAGTTTAAAACCTTAATAGCAACTAATTCTATAATCAAATTTTGATTTTGAGAAATTTCAATCACTTAATCTTTTTTGTTACTATAATATTTTAACTAATATGATTAAATAGGAAAAAATAAAAAAATTTTATCCTTTACATGTAAAGCTTATGTAAAAGGAATTATATAAATTTCATTATTCATGAAGCACTTAGCTCTTTTTAATATAAATAATAAAAATTTATACTCATCTTCTCTTTTTATAATAGGAAGTACTTTTTATTATTGAGTTAAATTAATTTTCAAGAGAAAGAAGATTGGTCCGACCTCAAACAGAAAAAAATATTTGCCTTCGCTGTAAAGGAGCAAGACTTTTATGTGGGAAAAAAACTTGCCCGATTTTGCTAAAGAAGTCTGTGTTAAAATCAATGGTTCCTTTTGAAATCGATAAAACTCAGAGGAATGTAGAGATTTTTGGTGCAAGTCCTCCTGGATTTTTTGTAGGACACTTCAGCTATCCAAATGTCTATTTAGGTCCACTAGTACCGTACCAAGAATTTGAAACTGGACTTAATATATCAGATTATCATATTCTTGATGCTCCAGAGTTGTGGTTTGGGAAAAAAATGGTTGATATAATACGTTATAGAAGCAGTTTAGTTAGAAGTAACTTTAAAACAAATGTTTTCATTGGTCGGAAGAGCCGAAAAAGTACACCTTCAATAAAAAACCAAAGGCTCCTAGAAACATCACAAGAATTATCGATGGCAGCAAGACCAGTCGATACAGAAACAAAGTTAGAGAAGATGAACTTACGTATGATGATGGATAACCATGCGTTACCTATGGGACCTTCTGGTATGACTGAGAAAATTACAATAACAGAAAACACAAAAGTGCATCCTCAAGTTGATTATTGTGTTGCTGATACAGATTTAAAGGCAACTGAGGCAGTCTCAGAACATCTTTACTTTAAAGGGCATGTACCTGAATCTACAATTAAAAGAGTGTTTTCGGCAGGACTACTTGGTGAAGAAAAAAGGCGTCGAATTGTGCCGACAAGGTGGGCAATCACAGCAGTAGATGATATAATTTCAAAAGCGTTAATAATAGAAATTAAAAAGTTTCCTGAAATCAATGATTATCAAATTTTCGAAGCAACTTACCTTGATAACCATTTTAAAATCCTCTTATTCCCAGGTAAGTTTATTTTCGAAATGGATGAATGTTGGGCCCCAAATACGTTATGGAACATTTCTCTGTATGGGAATAATCGTAATCTAAAGCCTCAGATAATGACAGATTTTGAATTTTATCGAGGTAGGAAGAATTACGCAAGCAATATTACTGGTGCTTATTATGCTGCCCGTAAATCAGTTTGTGAGTATCTTTATAAAATTAAGAGACAGGCGCGAGTCCTGATTTTTCGAGAAGTTTCTGGAGGATATGTTGTGCCCCTTGGGGTCTGGGTAATTCGAGAAACAGTAAATAATGCTATGTTTACAACTGATCCAATTAAGTTTGATAATTTCAACGATGCTGTAAGTAAAATGGCAGAGAACTTCATGGTTGAATTTAAATATTGGAAAAAGAGTAGCAAATTAATTAATTTTATTAAAACACAGAAGACTATTGACAACTTCTTATAATTTTTTATTTATAAAAAAAAAAGAGGATTTAAATAATTTAAGCATATGATTTCATTTTCTTACAACTCTTGTGAATCAGGAATGAGGCACCTGTGAATAATGCGATAGAAATCAAGATAATTGAATAACCGGGGATCTCGGGAGATCCATCATCCCCTTCTTCCGGAGGAGCATATTGGATTTCTATTTGTTCCTGAGTAACTCCGTACATGTTTTTAACTTCTACAGTAACCGTGTAGTTTCCCGCCGGAACCGAACCAAGATCAAAATCTATTAGGGTCGGTATCGCCGCCCAGGATGTCCAGGTGGATCCGTAGAACATCCTATATAGATAATCCGTATCAGTCACTCCATCGTTATCATTATCTGCATCTGTAATTGCGACTTTAAGGTCTGTATCAGTTGAATTTACTATCAAGGTATCATGTTCAGTAGAAAAACTAAAAACGGGGGGAAGCTGTGCTGGTTGTGAATAGAGAGAAAAATTTTCCAGATCTGGGAAATTAGACTCCAATCCCGTTAAAATTCCCACATCGGTCCAATTAAAATGAATATAAGCATTGTTATAAGTCTCATTCCAAAATGCAATTGAGTATATACCATTATAAATATATAAGTTTTCCATGTTTTGATCCATTAATTCTATCCCTAAAAATACAGATAGCCAACTTAAAATCGATGGTGAGACTTTCCCGTCATTTTCAACGGGAATTATTAATGGAGGTGTAAATACTGAAGCATATCCAACTGTTTCATTCCAATAACTAACTAATATATTAGTAGGAGTACTTGGGGTCTTCTCTCCTGAAGTCGTATTCCACGCATAACCGTTAACCCAAACACAAGTACCATTTCCCATCATCATGTAATCTGTTATATTACCATGTGTGACTTTGACCGCGGCAACTATGTCAGTAGGAAACCCTGATATTTCGTATGCATACCATTCAGATGGATAAACAGAATGGTTTGGTATTCTTTCTGTATTTGCCCCCTCATATATCCATTCCTGAGCAGTTGCTCTAGGTACCATAAATGAACAGAAAAAAATAATGCTAATTGTACTGAGCAAGATTATTCTTTTTACATTTTTCATTAGTTTTAAGCCCTTGAATTTTAAAATTTTATAATACTAGATTATAGAATATTAAATAAAGTAATGAGATTCTCCTATATAACTATTTCTTAGAAAAGCTCTTTTAGGCGGTTTTATAAAAATTTCCCTTTAAAAAAGTCTATTTAGAATTGTTTAAAAAAAATTTCGTGAGTAGTATTAAAATTCAAAGAATTTTGAATAGTTTTTTATAAATTCTCCAATTTCAATAGTTAGTTATTTTATCTCCAAAATAAAAATACTCAAAATTTATAATATAGAAGCGATTTCATGATTATTGATATGCATGTTCATCCATTTTGCAGAGAAGTTTCTTGGGATGATTTAAATAAAATAGCTGATGCAATGTGGTCTTTAGATCCTTTTAAAAGGAAATATATGTTTAAAATGTTGAAACAAGTAAGCCAAAATGTTTCTATTGATGATTATATTGCATTGATGGATAATTTTAAAATTGAAAAATCAGTAATTGTGAGTTTTAATGTAAAGACGGCTTATGATATTATTTTAGTATCAAATGATAATGTTGCTGATCTTGTAGCACTTCATCCAAAAAGGTTAATTGGATTTGCTGGAATTGATATCCCTGCTCCTAAGGCACTTGATCAACTTGAGTATGCAATTAATTCACTGAATTTAAAAGGAGTGAAAGTTGTTCCTCCTGTACAAAAATTCGATATTTCAGATACGACTTATGATCCTATTTGGAAAAAAATGATTGACCTTAATATTCCTTTATGGACACATGGGGGTCATCAAGTTTCAACCTCAGGTTCAATAGCAAGATTCGGACATCCCATGTTAATAGATGAATTAGCGATGAGACATCAAGATTTAACAGTAATAATTGGACATATGGGAACACCATGGTTTTGGGATACATATTCCGTTGTTTTAAGACACCCAAATGTATATGTCGATATCTCTTCGCATCCTCATTTATACAACTACTTCCCATGGGATGCATACACTAATTATAACATAGAGCATAAAGTTTTATTCGGTTCCGATCACCCTTTAGTTCATTGGAACCAAATTATACCCGCTGTGAAAAATTTACCAATTTCAGACGGATTTAGAAATCTAATTTATTATGATAATGCTAAAAAAGTGTTAAACCTTTAAAAACACAAACTTTTTTTTGTTTTTCTTATAGTTTTACATATTCAAAATGATAAAGTTTGTTGAATAGATTGATTTGGAAGACACGCATAACAAAGTTAACAGGAACAAAATATCCTCTTATAATGGCTGCATTTGCGAGGCATGGGATAATTGAATTCGCGGCAGCATATTCAAATGCGGGAGGTTTAGGAATCACTACAGCACTAACTTATGAACTTAAAGATTTTAAAAATGCACTAAAGAAAATGCGAGATCTTACTGATAAACCTTTTGGAGTAAATATAACTGTCAATGAGGAAGGGGATAAGGAAACATATTTAAAATATTTAGAAGTTGCGATAAACGCTGGAGTGAATATATTTACTACTTCAGCGTATCAAGCTATATTCCTCGGTAAAAGAATCCATGAGGCTGGCTGTTATTGGTTTCCTAAGTGTCCCTTAATGAAACATGCAATTTCAGTGGAAAAGGCAGGAGCAGATGCGATAACTTTAATGGGTATGGAATCAGCAGGCAACAAAAATCCATTTCAGCATACTACCTTGGTTAATTTAACAATGGGAAAAAGGTTGCTAAAGGTACCCTTAATTGCCGCGGGAGGAATAGGAGATGCGCGTGGTTTTCTTGGTGCTTTAGCTATGGGAGCTGATGCCGTATGCCTAGGAACTGCAATCTTAACTACGGAGGAAAGTCCAATATCAAGAGAAAGAAAAGAAGAAAGAATTAATACCGACATCTTTACAGAAGATTATCACCAAAGCCTTTATCATCGGAGGTTTGGAGGAACGCGTGTTCCCTCACCGTCAATAGGATTTCAAAATGAAATTATTCCTCTAAGAAATATGATTGAAAATATTGTACAAGAAGCGGAGCTTATTTTAAAGTCATGGGGATTTGATAAGGATGAGTATTCTACTCTCTCATTATAGCTTTATTCTTATTAAATTGTTTAATTTAGACTTAAATTAGAAAATAATGTCATTTTTAATGAAATTAATATTACTTTCTAATAATAAATCTGAAAATTAACGGAGATTGAAAATGGCAAGAAAAACTATAGTATATTGGGCACCCCCTACCGAAATTGCAGCTCTTCCGAACACCGCTCAAAACATGGTAACTAATAATCTGGTTAAAACTCGCTTTATAGCAGATAAAATACTAGATAACATTAAAAAGGGTGATAAAGTAGGACTTAAAGTTCACGTTGGAGAGGCACACAACACGCATTATCTTCGTCCTGATTATGTGCGTGAAGTTGTAAAAGCTATTAAATTCAAGAGAGGTATTCCTACCCTCATAGAGACCCAAGGAAGGGGGAGTAATGTTGAAAAAATAGAAATTAATAACGATTATACAATATGTGTAGGGCATAGAAAATCAGCAGCAGCACATATGGAAATTGCTCAACTTCATGGATATAGTGAGTCGGTAATAGGTGCACCTTTACGTTTTATTGATGGAGAAGAGGGGATTGATAGAAAGATTGTAAAAATAGACGGAATTGACTTGAAAGAAGTGTCTGTTGCAACAGGTCTTTTTGATTATGATAAACTGGTTGTGATTTCTCATTTTAAAGGTCATCCATTTGCAGGTTTTGGGGGAGCATTAAAGCAACTTGGATTAGGATGCGTTACAAAACATAATAAGCATTTAGCTCATTTTGGAAGTATGTTTAGTGTTAATTCTGATATTTGTAATTCTTCAAAATGCAACCAAGAATGTATAAAGGCTTGTTCAGTGGGAGCAATCAATATGAATGGTAAATCTGCTGTAATTAATGAGTCTATTTGTTATGGATGTTTTCGATGTCTACAAAAATGCCCCATAGAGAAGGCAATAATAAGACCTACTTGGAATAACATAAAAAAATTTGTTGAACGTTTTGTAGATAATGCTAAGGCTGCGTTAAGTTTCGGTCCTGAGAAAATTAGGTATATCAATTTTGCTTTTGATATTCCCGCTAAGTGTGATTGTGTTTCTAATGCTAGTGTACCGGTGATACCCGATCTTGGTATATTTAGTTCCATTGATCCAGTATCTGTTGATAAAGCTTGTGTAGACATGGAAACAGATGCCCCAGGACTTCCATTTCTTAATAATAATGGTGAATGGTCTAAACCATTAGGGAGGGGAGTTGAAAAATTTAAAGCATTGATGCCAATAGTGGATACATCTCTTCAATTTGAAGCAGCTGTTAAGAATAAAATTGGATCAATTGAGTATGAACTAATAAAAATCTGATTTATTTTTATCTTGTTTGATTTACGTGGTAATGAAAAAGAAATAATAAAGTAAAGTATAACTAAAATAGATTTTTTTTTTATTTCTAATTTGTTATCGATTCATTCTTTTTTTTTTACTGAATAAATCATCTAAAAAATTAATTTTGCCACTAGTTATTCCCCGTGATAAATACATAAAAGGCGTATCCATAACCCCGAAAAACCATTTCGTCAAAATCTGACCCCATATAATTGACCAGAGCGGTAATAAACCACCAAATGCGATACTTACGAAAATAAAACTATCTAATGCAAGCGTAGGGATATCGCTGAATATATTTCTTAACCATAAGTTTTTACCTTTTGTTAATTTCTTGAATTTGGCAAATAGAACAGCATCGAGATTTTCCGTAATTAAGAAAGCAATCCAGGAAGCAGCAGTTATACGTAGTGTTGACCCTAAAAAGTTTGCCCAAAACTTCTGAGCTTCAGCTGGATTACTACCCCAATCATATCCCCAAAAAGATGCACCCGATATTTCAATACTGAACCAAATAAAAATTGTCATAAATATTTGTGTGATAAATGCTATGAATATCATTCTATGTGTTGCTTTTTGCCCAAAGTTTTCATTTACCATATCTGTAATTTGAAATGTAAACGGAAATATGATTACTGCCACTGGGGCTGTTATCGTAAAATTTCCAATACTAAAATCTCCAATTTTAACGGCTAGGATTTGAGACATGGTTAAAAATAACACAAAGAATGCAATTGCAACATCTTCTCTCTTATGAATTTTTATATATTGACTAATGAAAACTGTTGAAATAAAAATTACAACAAGCCAGACCAAAAATATTAACCACACGTTAATCCTCCTGTTTTATTATAAGCCTTTTTCTTATTTTTCTAATTGATAAGCTTCTTTAATAATTCATAAGATAAAATTATTACATCATGGGGAGTATTGAAAAAATAATAAAATTTTTTGATTTAATTTTAATTAATGAAATAATATAGACCAATAAAACTTTTATAGTGAGATATTATCATGAAAGAAGAAACTAAATGGTTTAATAAAAATTGGTGGGTATCACCTCTCAATTATAATGATGATGTACTTAAATCCTTCAATCTTCCCGAAAAAGTTTATGTCAGAGATTCTACAATTAGGGAAGGCGAAGAGACTCCCGGAGTATATTATACATTAGATCAAAAGATTAATATTGTAGAGAAATTAGAGGATATCGGCATTGAACACATAGATTGTGGCTATATTGGACAAGTTCAGGATCAATGGGACTTGGCAAATCAAATTAAAGAATTGGGTATTAAATTAAAGACATATTCCCATTTAAGCACAAATCCTTCGAGATGGACATCAGAAATTGAAAAATCAATGGAAGCAAAAATAGATTATATCGGATTTGGAATTGTTTTGACAGAATGGCAACTTCAATTATTTACTGGTGATGATAAAATAACACCAGAAGTAATGGTGTCAATAATTCCATCTGTCTTAAGCAGAATTAAAAAGCTTGGAGCAAATGCAATTTTAGATTGCGTCGATGCCACTAGATCAAACTTATCAACTTTGACAAAAGCAATCGAACAAGGTATCAAACATGGTGTAAAAATGATAATGCTATATGATACTGTTGGTGCTTGTAACATTTCTGCGATTTCTTATCTAATAAGGAAGTTAAAACCCATTACGAATGACATACCAATCGGTATTCATGTTCATGATGATTTTGGGTTAGGCACAGCTTCAACAGTTGCTGCTGTTGAACAAGGGGCATCATTTATGGACCTTGTTGTAAATAAGCTCGGAGACAGAGCTGGTAATACCTCATTTGAGGAAGTTGTTGTTTCATTAGAAATGCTATATGGAATAGATACAGGAATTGATCTTTCTAAATTATACGATTTAAGTAAATATATCGAAAAAGTCTCTGGAGTTCCTTTACCATATAATAAACCTATCGTTGGTAAGAATACTTTTATACATGAAAGTGAGCTTCATGTAATGAGCGCATTAAAAAAAGATAAACACTGGATGTGCTTTACACCATATCGACCAGAGGTGGTAGGTCAAGAAGAAAAAGTCATATTTGGTCCCACCACTCTGCATGGGGATGCTATTAAATTGAAATGTGAACAAATGAGGCTAAACAATTATGAAAATTACTTAGATGAGATTATAACTAGCGTTCGCTCTATTATAATGGAGAAGAAATTCATTACAGAAGAAGATTTAGAAGATTTGATAAAGAGAATAATTAAATAAAAATTAAACTTTCTAGAATGGAGAATTTAATGTAATAGCAGGTTTAGCTGCTGTTATAACATTTATATCAGTATTATCTCGTTAAAAAGAAAAGGACTAATAATACCGGTAGAATTACAGTAAATATTAAAAAAAACTTTTTTTTACTATTTTTTATTAATATTGAAAGAGATTACTAATTAGAATTATAGCTTTCTAAGAAAGAGGTTTATTAATATCGTAAGTAATGATCTAACCGAAATATTAAAGCTAATTATTAAATTTATAAAGGGAGAGTCTAATTCTACATTAAAATCAATGAGAAAAAATCCCAGAATTATTCATTATTATAATGAAATTGTGAGATTTTGGAATAAAATTAATTTCATAATTAAGAGAGCTTTGCCTAATTATATCACACCCACCACATCTCAATTAGCACATTTTTTATATGTAACATACAGAATATTTTGGGAAAGAGCCTCTGATAACACTATCTATAGAGAAATGAAGGGAATTGATAAAAACTTTTTAAAAAACCTAAGGAAATTTTCATGGGAAAAGGCTTTAAAAAGAAAAGATGAGAAAGAGAAGCTAAGTATATGTGAAGCTGTTCCTAGTTTTATGATAAATCATCTTTTACCCGTATTGTCCCTAGATTTTATCAAAGATAATATTCAAGCCATGGATGGTTTAGTTGGGAGTGATAGAACCTTTCTTCGAATTAATAGACTATTAGAGAAGAACCTAGCTCAAAATTTAAACACAGTTATTAAATCTGAATTTGAAAAGGAAAAAATTCCTTTTTATAAAGACCCTCATGTTGTAGATTTACTTACCATTCCAACCTCTATGAAAAATAATGTATTAAAAAACCATATTTATCAAGAAGGCTATCTTATTTTCCAAGATAAAGCTTCTGCTGCTGTAATCGAAGTACTATCTCCTCAGCCAGGAGAATTAATCTGTGATATGTGTGCTGCTCCAGGAATGAAAACGAGTTTAATTGCCCAGAATATGGAAAATAAAGGGCGTATAATAGCAGGAGAATTTCTCAATAAGCGTATAATTATTATGAAAGGTTTACTCAATCATTTGAGCGTGTTAAATACGCATATTTTAAACACTGATAGCATAATTTTTCCATTACGATTTGAAAATATCTTTGACCGTATATTGTTAGATGCTCCTTGTACCGGGAATGGCACTTTTTCAATAAATCCCGAGCTAAAATGGCGACAAAATGAAAAGTTTTTACATCAAAATACTGTTTTACAAAAAAAATTATTCGAAAGTGCTTTAAAACTATTAAAACCAAATGGAATCCTTGTATATTCTACGTGTAGTCTCTATCCAGAAGAAGGAGAATATATAATCATGAATTTTCAAGATTATTTAGAACCTCAAAACTTACCAAAGTGGTTCTCTCCAAGTTACAATATTGAAGGTTCAATTTTGCCTGGAACTGGTAGATTATTTCCTTCAATCCATCACACTCAAGGATTTTTCATAGGAAAATTCAAAAAAAAAGAAATATAACATTACTTATTAATAGTTTGTGTTGTGAACAATTTTACATGCCACAAGAAAATAGAAAGTTCACTACTATTGGACAGATTGATGCTACAGGCGTAAGGGGGCCTCATGAGAAAGAATTAGAAGATATTAGTAATGCTAAATTCTCTATCTTCATAAATGTTGATTTAAAAGCCCTTGAGGCTATCATTAATAATGATTTAGGGGGAATAATTGAAAACATTGGTTTCAATGAGGATTGGACTATTACTATTGAAATGTTTCCTGAAGTTAACATTCATATGGCATATTCTTATTTTGGTGATGAATTTGGAGATGGTATTGAAGCAGGATTTAGGTTTTATTTCTCAGGAAGGTATGTTACTTGGGTACCTGGTGAGGACAGTGCAACATTTATCGATATTGTTATGGATTTTATTAAGAGAAAGCTAAAGGGAGAAGAACCATTTGAAAAAAATTATAACTCAAAAACAGATTTGATGCAAAAAGTATTATTACAAAGAGGGAAACCATTCAAATTTTTACAAGAAAAAGATCAGGAAAAACTTGAAAGTTTTCTAGGAGCTAAAGTATGGAAAACTGTTAATAGTTGGCGAATTAAAAAAGAAATATTTCCAGAAATCTTCACAGAAATTATGTGGGATGAAGAGAATGGTTTAGATATAAAATTCCATGGTGAAAAATTAGCAAAAAACTTAGGGAGCTATCATGCAGAATTTATTGGTATATTTGTTTTAAATCATATTCTTCGATATATTACTGTGCACAATCTAGAGAAGGAATTGCCTGATATTTGCTATATTATGTTCTCTCGATACTATACAAAAAATATTGGAAAATGGGATCACAGGACAAGATAAAATAAAAGTGGAGAATTTATATCGCTGTCCAAAGTTGAGCTCTCCCTTTTTTTTCCGCACGTTTGATTTTTTTAGAATTCTCTAAATCAGACATAACCTTCCAAATTTGAGAGTTGCTTAATTTAAAGTATCGTCTTAATTCTGGAGTTGACATTTTGGTATCTGTTAATAAATTTGGAATCAATCTTTTTATTTCCTCAACAGTGTTTTCATCAGAATCTTTAGGTACTTCAGCTTCAGGTTTTTCTATTATTTCCATCTCTGTAATAATTCTAGATGCAACCTTATTCAATTGTTTAATATTATCATCCAGATTTTGAGGTTTCATAAATAAACAGCACAACTCGAGATCTCTTGGAAAAGCTACTATATAGAAGTTATCATATAAGATAGCTCTAGGTTTTTTCCCTGATGCGTTTCCACCTCGAAACGCTAGATAAAAATTCATTGCAAAATCATCTAATTTTACCAAATCTTTCGTTTTGTTATATTCCTTTTTCCATTTAAGAAAAGGGCCATCAATCATATCAAATCCAATTAAAGCAGCCCCAAATAATTCCTGTTCTTTAAAATTCATTTCTTTAATCCCCTCCTAATTGCGATTTTTTCTAATTCATTTTTTATTATATTCATTAGTTTTATTCTTTCTGCTGGATCTATAGCAGCTAATCCATATGTTTTCACATGTAGAAGATCCTCAACTCTTTTAGCATCCATTCGACCATCCTGCAAATCCTGCTTATTTGCTATTGCTATAATAGGGCATTCTTTACCTATAAAGTGATACGCATAATTAATCAATTCTCTCGAGTTTAGCACATTTCTAGGTGTTGAGTCTGTTACTACAAAAATAATATCAGATCCGAGCAAATAATCTTTTGAATAAGCCCTCAAATAACTGCTCTGGCCTCCTAAGTCCCATAATCTTAAATAATAATCATTAAACTTTATAGACTTTAAATCTAATCCATGTGTTGGAATATAAAATCTATCTAATATATTTTCTGACAGAAGTTTCACTATGGTAGTTTTACCCACGGCTGGGGAACCTATGAGAGTTATTTTCACCAATTTTTCTATTTCTGAACTTAACATAGTAGTAATAATACTAAAAATGAGTTATTAAGAAACAATGATTTAAAGAAAAATATGAATCTGGATAATATCGACGTATTACCAACTAGTTTCAAATATTATTGTTCCATAAAGGTGTAAAAACACTATTTTTGTTTTAAAAAGAGTTGTCTCATCCATTTTGGAAGAATGAATCCCCCATACCAAAATAATGCGCTCACAATCAATAATAACCTTGTAAATACTACTGATATTTCATCCAATGGTATTGAAGAGTCCAATAAAGCACCTACTAAAAAAGTAGCATAAGCTACGATTAACAATCTTCCTTTAAGTTTAACTTCAGGATCATCAGATTTCAAGGATAACCGAGCAAATAATAAACCAGTAAAGACAACTATTAAAACAAAAACTAGTAGAAATATCATTATGAAAGCTTTGTAGCGAACGTCAACAGGAGGATTTAATGTGCCAATTAAACTAGGATTTAGGAAAAGCAAACTAAAGAAAATGATTTCAAATACTATACCAACTAAAGTAAATATTAATAATATTAATTTACGTTTTTCAGTAAATAAAAATTCTGTAAACGCTAATAACCAAAGGGCAATCGCTAGAGGAACAAATATATTTCCTATGAGAAAATAAACACTTGATGTTAATCCCACTCCATTGCTTAGTGATACTAAAAAGGATAAACTAGAAGGCCACCACGGCTCAGATATGAAAATCCAGGTAGCTCCTACTAAAAAATAAATTTTCTCTTTATATTTGAAATACTTAGATAGTATTAGTAAACCAACAAATAAAGAAATGGCGACAAAAATGAAGCTAAAAATCCCACTTATAATATCAAACGGTTCTAATGACATAGTCTAATCAAATTTTCCTTTTTTTTGTATAAATAAACAATAAGAGAATGAATTATATAAATGTTGAATTATATTCAAGATAAAACTTTTAGATATTATAAAGAAAAAATAATAATATAAGCGAAAAAAATGTAGGTATTATTAAACTAAATGTTAATAAGCTCTGTGAAACTCTAATACCTTCTTTAAGGGTATCAATAATAGCATTAAAGTATCGCGGATTACCCCAAATCTTAACCTTACGTTCTATAGAGTCATTATAATAAAACTCAACGGGTTCTATATTATCTTCTGCTTCTTGGATTAAAATTTCTAATTTTTCTAAAATTTCATCGATTTTTATTTTGTCTCCAATAGGGGAATAACCTCTGGCTGAAAATTGTCTTGCTACAGTATGAGAATCAGAAGTAGTAATTTCTCCTCTTTCTATTCCCCTGTTTTGTAACATATTTAGGACATAAGACCGAATATCTATGAACGCATTATTCCCATCAAAATGAATTAAAGCTGTTGTCTGATCAGTATTGGAATTTTGAAATAAATGGACAACTATGCCACCAAAACCTATTCCATCTTTTTCTGAGTAATTTTTAAATGCACCTTTTGCAACCCCATATAGCATCGGAACCTTTTGAGAATTTTGAACTTTTTTACTTTCAATATAGTTTTGGGTTACATTAAATAAATCTTGAGCTTCAATCGAATCCCTTTTGATTAATATCTCATTGCCAATAATGGCATTATGAGAATCAACAATAATGATATCTTTAAATCCCTTTGAAATAACATATTTTCTTATCCGATCTCCTACACTTGATTCAATATCGTCAGAAGGAAGCGGATGTCTTGTAATAAATATAATGGGGGTATTACCAACTTCAATTCCAATGAGTTTAGCAGAATTTGAGATCTTTCTCGTAAAGTCTTTGACTTCCTTAACCCAATTTATATTTGGGTTATTATTAATAGCATCAATATCTTGTTTTATTCTCTTCATAATGATTTCAACATACCCTTGAGATGTTAAATTTTGAGTATGATCATTAGTCGTGTGATATACAGTGGTTCCTGGGATGTGCTCAAATGCTTTATATATATGTTCAGGTAAGTCAGAAGAACCACATGTCTTAAATGGACCAAAATGAATATGTGGAACAACGAATAAGCCTTTAATTTCTTTTGAAGATGTACTTCGGATAACTAAATACTGAATTCTGACATTAGATTTTATCCCAACCCTCTCAAAGTAACTTTCTATAAGCTCATCATTCCCCTCTGTCATCATAGAAAGAATAAAAGCTCTAATAAAAGGATAACCACTCATACCGGTTGCTTCCCTATATATATTGCTCACTTGAAACAAACCTCTTCGATATGGGAATGCAAACAACATAGCGCATGCAACAAAAAAGATTATAGCTCTTACAAAGAAATCACTATCAAACTGTCCAATATAGAGGCTATAGAGGGTAATAGCAGTTAAGGGTTGTAAGAGTGATAAAATCATGTATCCAGGACGACCTACAGTAGTAAATGAAAAATAAATGACAAAAGCAACAATATAAGATATAATCGATCCCATTATAAAAAATACTTCTTGATACCAGATGTTTTGGAGTAAAATGGCGACTATTTGGCCAAAAATAAAAGTAACTTCAATCATAGCACTAAAATATACGTTCATTTGGATTGACCATCCATTTGGAGGGGCTCGCAATATAGGTGCTTTTTTTGAATAAAATAACATAGAAAAACTAGCACCTAAACCTGAGAGCAGCAAAAATAAACCTACAAACCTAAAGAAATGTAAAAAATCTAAATCATTTATTAGAATATAATTTAATATCAACGACAATAGTCCAAACACAATTGGAGTTCCAAGAAAAGTAGAATAAGCTAACTTTCTTGACTGGAAAAATTCCATATATGAAATTATTCCGGGGATTTGACGAGAGGGTGTCTTTTTAATAAACATAAACTTTTAAGCTTATAGTAATTCTTATCTGAGAAAACACATTCTAGAGTAATGAATAAATTGATTATTATATCTTTATCTAAAAAATTATAAATAAAATATTTTTTTATAGAGAGTATGGAAAAATCACAAAGATTAGTTGATCATGCGAACAAACGTTTTTCTGATATTATTTTGGATGGACTCAAACTATTTTTTCAAAATTATGGGACTATAATTTTACCCCTTGCCTTCTTTCAAGTATTATTAATCATTTTAGATATCTTCATATTAACAGATCTTAAATGGTATATTGATTCCATAGGATTAAATTTATCAGATATACTGGAAAAATTCACCGATGAGGTAACTCTTACTGAAAGTGAATGGAATTTATTAACATCCTTTCTATTCCTGAATATTGGCTTACTGTTTCTTGAAAATTTAATTGGGGCAATAATTATTACATTAGCGATGTGTTCAGTTAGTAACTATATATTAAAAAGGCACCTACACATAGAAACGCGCTTTATACAATCTTTCAAATCAGCATTTAATAAGAAAATATTTTTAGTTATTTTAATAATAGGGATATGCATACCATTAGGTTCTTTGCTGTTTTTTATTCCTGCCATTATCATATTTGGTTTTTATATTTTCTTGGTCTTTACTTATAATATGGAAGATATTGAAAATCCCCTCTCAGAAGCACGGAGTGTCGCAAAGGGAAATTTCTGGAAAATAATTGGTATTTTTGTTTTCAATTTTATCTTTATTTTCATATTTAGCTTTATATTTAATTCGATTATAGATTTATTTTTAGATCCGAGTTCAGATACTTTCTCTTATAATTATAATTTATGGTTAGCCCCTAGCACTAGAAATTATGGAATGCTTATACTTTATCAAATACTTGTAAGCTTAGTTGATATTTTACTTGCTACATTATTTATCTGCTTATTAACTTCGTTATTCACCTCTCTAAAAGCTAAAAAAGATTCAGGTTTTAGTTATCAAAAGCAGTATTTACCCGCTAGAGAGAAGTATGAAAAGGCATATTCACAACCATTAGAATTAACTCAAAGAACAGATGAGTCTATTGAGGAGGTTTCCACAACAACATTACAGTTAGAAGGTGAATTTTATTGTCCCTTTTGTGGGTATAAAATAAATGTACCTAAGAAATTTTGTCCTAATTGTGGAGAAGGTTTTTCATTTATAAATAAATAATTATAGAGGTTTTCATGAAAAATGTATATACATATCGAGAAAAAGTTTGATATAGAACCAGAGAATATAAAAAATCCTGTGATTCTCATTGGATGGCCCGGGATTGCTTTAGTTGCTAAACTAGCTATTACTTCAATAAAAGATTCTATTAAAGCTAAAGAGTTTTTGACTATCCAATATTTCGATTTTCCAGCAAAGTCTGTCGTAGAAAAAGGATCCTTAGAAATACCAACAGCACAACTATATTATAAACCAACTGAAAAAGAAGATGGAAATGACTTCTTTATTTTAACAGCAACTTATCAACCCCAAACCCCAGAAGGTGTTTTTGAGTTTTCCAAAATATTTTGTGAAGAAATGGATAAAATTACAGGAGGAAAAATTAAAATGTATCTAAGCACTGGAGCAATGATCTCTGATATTGTCCATGATTCTCCCTCAGTATATATATGTGGTACGGATCAAGATCTTGTATCCACTTTCCTTGAATTTGAAAATACAAAATTATATGAGGGTGGATATATTTCAGGAGCAAATGGAATAATACCTGCTTATGCTGGTGCAAATAATTTTGCCCCAGGAGTTTGTTTGTTGGCAGAAACATTACCATTACCTATGATGACTTTAGATCCTCGTTCATCAAAAGCCCTAGTTTCCTTATTGAAAGAATATTTCTCCATAGAAATGGATTTCAGTACACTAAATGAAAAAATTAAGGAAATGGAAATTGTTTTTGAATCATTTAAGAAACAAGCCGATCGTTTTATGAAACCACCTCAAGAAGATAGAGGTCCAGACTCTTATTTTCGCTAGAGTTTCTATTATATAACTACACCATATTATCTCTTTCGATTTTTATCATAAAGAGAAAAATTTTACTTATTAATTAGCTGTGAGCTTAATCTTAACATTCTTCTTTTTTTTTATAAGATTTAAAACTCATTAAAAATTCAAAACTAGTAATATCTAATAATTATAAAAGTGAATGTGAAAAAAATGAAACTTATAAAATTATTTGAACCTTTAAAAATTCAGGATTTGGAAATAAAAAATCGAATTGTTATGCCAGCTCTTGGTTTGGGTTACACACCTAAAGGAGAAGTTAATGATGTTTTCAATAATTTTTACGAAAAACGAGCGAAGGGTGGAGTAGGATTAATTATAATTGGTGGATTAGGAATTAATCCTAATAGTGGAGGTACACCATATATCGGAGACGATAAATTCATTCCTGGATATACAGCATTTGCCGAAAAAATGCATAAACACGGTGCTAAAGTCATGGCACAAATAATGCATCAAGG
>JAUVXW010000015.1 GCA_030603385.1 Promethearchaeota archaeon
GATTTGACTTAAATATCTTTTGGATGAAGAATGGGACGATCTGACTCAAATCATTGCATTCAATAGTGATTAATTTAAGACCGATAAAATTCTTAAATATTCAAACTAGTTCTTGGCGTTAATGAGGTGAAAGATAAAAAAAAGCGGGTAGAAAGATTTTACAAGCGAATGGCGTTGAAAGACTTTATAATTCTTCATTCATTTATAAAATTACCCAGATATTCATTTTTAAAGCAAAAATAATAATATATTATTAAAAATAATTGTAATATATAGAAAAACTGTCAATCAGTATAATCATGTCAAAAGAACCCCCACCAGAAAAGGAAAAAGAAAAATTAATTGTTTTTCAATATAATGATGAATTAAACGAATATCAAGAATTAGAAGTTGAGGAAGATGTACAAATGCATGAACTTTTAGATCCAGAATTTATTCTACTTTTCGTGGATCCGAAACGATATAGAATTTGGATATGGCATGGAAGTAATACCACTACTAGAATGAAATTTATTGCTGCTAAATTAGCTCCAAGTATAAGAGATCGGTATGGGATTGGATTTAAAATATCAGCAGTTGATGAGGGTAATGAAACTTTAGGGTTTAAAATAGCTGCGGGGTTAGAAGAGGAAGTTGATTATGCTGAAGTACAGAAAGGTCCTACGTACGAGGGAACCCGAGAAGATTTGGAATTACTTGAATCATTATCACGAGAAAAAATCTTATTACTCTTAGAAAAAGAAGGAATACCTGAAGGATATGAGAGAAAAATGGTAATAGTGAATAATAAGATATTTGGTTACAAAGAATATGATAGAGATTATTTAGGATCTACAATAAAAGAAAAACAGCTTTTTCCATTAAGAGAAGATGTTGAAGATGGACCATATCTGGCAGATAAATACATTCCTAGGATGCTCTTTTCTTATAATAATGTTGTTTTAACAGAACTTTTGCTGAAAAAAGATGAAAAAGATAAACAGAATTAAAATTTTCTCTCTATGAATATACGACATAATGACTAGTACAAGATATAGAAGAAGTACCAAAAGGAAACCAAAAAGGAAAGCAAGTCTTGGTTTATTAATAATACTTTTACTTTTCCTTAGTATAATTATAAGTATTATTATTGTCGTTTTGTCATTTCCTTGAAATAGAGCGAAATAAATAAGTATAAAATTCAAAATCTTTTATCTAGTTTATCAAAATAAAAAATTATTGAAAACATTGAAATTAAAGAAAGCAGATTATATTTTCTTAGTTTTAATAGTTATAATCACTATCCTTTCAATTGATTTGTTATTAAACACCTCCCACCGTAAAGCTATAGAAGATATTTCAAAATATGAATCCTTTCAAAATTTAGCTACTGGACTTCTTGTGACTTTTTGGGTTTGTTTAGTTGGAAACTTGCTTCCCGTTCCGACACCTTATACTTTTGTGGTATGCTTTTCTTCCCAACCCTTTTTACAGATAAATATTTTTGTACCTCTTCTTGTTGGGTTTATTGCTTCATTAGGGTGCTTAATTGGAGAATTAGGTGGATATATTGTCGGTAGAGGCGCTTCAGAATTAATTTCGGAAGATAGAATAGAGAATTTAAAGAAGTATCAGCAATATCTTGTTAATCATCCAAAATTGGCGCCGCTGTTAATTTATATTTTTGGACTTACTCACTTAAATGATGATATGATAACTATTCCTTTAGGATTAATTAAATATGATGTTAAAAAAACAATCTTTTGGGTTTGGTTGGGAAAACTATGTTTAATGCTTATTTTTGCTTACAATTTGCTAAATATTTGTCGTTTTTTGGGAGGAGAAAATTGGATTATAAGTTTAGTTTCACTATATATAATTGTGGTTTTAGTATATCTTATGCTTAGAGTGAATTTATTTGAACGGATAAGAAGTAAAATAAGCGACTTAAACTAAATTGTAAATTCAAATCTAAGAATAAGTAATTGGATTCTTACTTGATGATCAATATCTATAATCGTTTTAAATTTTTGAATATTTTTCAATTATGTAATTCTGTAATGTCCAAGCATATTTCTCAAGATTTAAAACTAGGATTTTTTGTTGAACTTCTCGTAAATAAGGTACATCTAATTGTTTAAATAATGATTTTAAATTATCTATAGTATCAAAAATTTTTACAATAATATTCCAATCATTTGCCCATTCATAATCCTGATATTCTATAAGTTCCATTTTAAAATCAACTCGACAATATTTTCTCTGATGGTACTCATACTATTTCAGCCTTATAAATATATAGGAATTAATAAATTTCTGATAAATTAAAAAAAAGGAATTTAAAAGGTTTGAAAAAACCTATTTAGTCATAATTACAACGGTTTCCGAGACATTTTGCATTACTCTTACTCTCTTTTTAGGATCTCCTGAATTTTTAAGGATTCCTATGATTAGATCCAGTATTAGAAATGGAGAGCCTTTAAAGATGTTATTTACAGCATAGTTGCTGGGAGTCGCTTGCTCAAGTGTGTTTTCATCGACAGTCCTGATTTTCAACGCCATTTTCCCCAGTGTTTGACCATTATTGTATGTCTCTAAGCCCCAATGGTATAAAAATCCTAGTAGCCATCCGACTGGCACGTTAAACCACCATGCTCTAAACGGATCAAACATATTAAATGGATACCAAGGAAGAATTAATATCCATGAAAAAGTCGAGGTAATCATTAAAATTATAATACCATCGAATATCCATGCAATTATCCTTTTTAAAAAATAAGCATATATAACAGTTTCTGGTTTCAGTTTAGGTTCTTGAGTCGGCTCAGATATAACGGGAGTGGTTGTTTCGGAGGTTTCTTTTTTTTCTCTTAAGTCTGCTCCACAAGCATCACAAAAAGACGCATCTGGTTCTAATTTTTTTCCACATTTAGGGCAAAACTTTAATGCCATTTTCAGTACACCAAATTTTTACTATAAAATGTAATTTATCTTTTAAGAATTTTAAATTTATAATTTATTAAAAGGCTTTTATAGTCCATTTTTAAAACAAATAATTTAAAAAGAAATTTTTTAAGAGGAGTATATTTTAATTCAAATTGTTATATGTATAGCTGAAATCCTTTTTCTATTAGTTCCCTTGTTTCCTTAAAATCAGAGACATTTATTAATTTGTTTAGATCTTGAATTTCAAGTAATTCATCTTTATACTTATTCTTAAATTCAAGAGCAAATTTCTCCATTAGCTTTTGTAATATGGCATTTTTTCTATTGGTAATTAGAACAACGGCAAATCCAAAATCGTCATAATTTACAATAATATCTGTGTTTTTAGTTTGAAGAACATCAATTTGATTTCTTTTGTCTACAAATTCGGATAAAATATGGTTAATCCCAATAAGAATATTTCCCCAAATTGCTGCATCCAATTCATTTGGAGATTTACTAAATTTGTAAGAATATAGTAATATCCCTGATTTATGATATATATTAAGATAATATATCTTATTTGTCAGTCCTAAGAATATTTCAGGTTTTTTTAGCAGCATTACACAGAAACCGAAAATTATGATCCATAGGGAAATTATGTGTAATTCTCTAAAAATTGGAAATTTAAAGAAAATATAAAATATATACATTAAAATAGGAATTGGGAAAAATATCGTATTTCTTATCAAATCTTTTGTTAATTTTCGATCCCTAGCTTTATTATGAATTAGAAACGAGATAATAAAATAATAAATTACATTTAAACATTGAAAAATAGAAATTAATAACCCAGTAATGATATTATAATTATAATTTATCTGAGATGGATCTATTATAAAGAAAGGGGGAGAATCTGAGATGTCAATGCTCATCTTAATGGAATCTGGAAGAACTAAAGCTCCAATTAATACTCCGAATAAAGTTATAAGAAATAAAAAGAGAAAATCTGGAACTCTCTTATATTGCTTTAAAAAGAAAAAAATCAGTGTATTTAGTAATAAACTGATAGATCCAGAAAAAATAGAGAGTTTCCATAAAACAATGTTAATTGTCTCGGAAAAAAATATTGTAATTGAAGATATATAAAGTGATGAATAAATTATAATTGCATTAAATAATGTTAAGAAATTCAAAAAAGCCATCAATTTTATTCCATAGTTTTCATGATAATGAATTATGTGAATTAGGGTAAAAACAGACACGCAAAAAATGAAAAAATACCCCACTCCTAATGCAACAAAAAGAACAATGTACATGATTTAATCTAACATAGAGAAATATATTTTATCTATATACCTTGATTTACTTTATGATTTCTTCAAAATTGAAATTTCAAATTAATAGTCTAGTGAATATAATAGAACATAAGTTCATAATTAAGATTTTTTCTTATTTAATATACATTTTAGTTAAATATTAACGTACTTTTAAAAGTAAAATCCAAAACAAATTCTTAAAGATATCGATGAACCTTATTGTGCTATTATATAAGGGGCAAAAAATTCTGCGATTAATTCTTTAGCGTTCCTGAACTCTGAAACATCTATTAACCCTTTCATATTTTTCAATTTTTCTCCATTCAAATTAGAAAATTTCAGCATAAAATTTCTTACTGCTTTATCTATGAAAGTATTTTTATGATTCATCGTTAAGAGAATTGCATAATCATGGGTATTATCATACTCAAAAACTAAATCTCTATCCTTCATTTTAATAAGATTTAACTGATCCTTTCTATCAATAAAATTTGCTAAAATATGATTTATACCTATCAATATTGACCCTTTTAACAGAGAATCGTCGGTTTCCTTTCCTGTTTCAAAATTAAATGAATATAAGAGAATACCACTCTTATGGAATATAATAAAATCAAAAACTCTATTCGTAAGTTCAATAAATAAAGTTGGTTTTTTGAATATTGTATAAGAAGCAAAAATTGCCCCCATCAGATAAATTATATAATACATATATCTAAAAACAATATATTGAGTAATAAGATGTAGTGTGTATAACAATATTATCAAAGAAAAATGAAAAGTAAGTAAACCTAGATTTCGACCCGATTTATTATCTCGGAAGTTGGAAATATTGCTAATTAAATTAAACCACATAAAAGAAAATACACCCATGTTATAAATTATAAGAATTATTAATAATATCAGATTGTTAAATTCATAATAATAATAATCTCCACTTGCTTGAAAAATATCAATCGAATTTGAAAGAATTGTTAAACTTACAATAAGGCCACCTACAAAAGCATAGATTATTGAAGGTATACTCGTAATTCTCTTAATCTTAATAATGAAACATTGAATAATACTTAACATGCTAATGGAAGCAATCCAAATAATAATAGATAATTTCCAGAATAGCAGGGCTATAATTTCATTTAAATATGTTTCTGTCGAGAGAGTGTATAGAGAAAAAAACATTATTCCCAAGAATAGGTATAAAAAAATATTTAAAATAGTGTTTATGGTTGTACCATAGTTTTCCCTATTTAGATAAACATAAATGATCCCTATTAAGGAAATACAAATGGATACTATTAATAGAATTATACTAAAAATCACAGTAGTTTTTCATCTGAAATAGTGAATTTCTTTAATTAAATAAAAGATAGTAGTTCAATATTATATAACTATTTTTATATTGTATTTGTTTTATCTGTTCATTATTATTCATATTTAATTTACAAAATGTAATTATTTAATCTATTAAATAGTAAATAAAAAAAAAGAAATAAACACAAACTTTATTTTAAGAAAAAGTAAATTCTGTATATTTCCCAATGAATGAATTTATTAAGTACTTGAAAAGAGAGGATTTAATTCGAAAACTCCTTGAACATTATAAAGTTAATCAAATAAAGCAGATTGTAGAGGAACATTTTAATAAATTCATTGAAAAAGTCGAGGGGATAGAAGATAAAAAAGCTTCAAAGAACGAACTAAATTTATTGAATTCAAATTTCAATTCATTAGGAAAATTTTATGAAAAAACTTTGCTTCATAAAGAACGAAAGATTTTAGGTGAATTCTATACACCAAAATCTATAGTGAGGTATATCTTAGATGCCATGGGTTATAAAGACAGCAACAATATTCAGCCCAAAAAACTAATAGATATAAGTTGTGGATCTGGGAGTTTTATTATTCTTGCTATTAGAGTTTTAATTAGTAGTTGTTTTAAAAGTTTCAATAGACATGATTTTTCTGAAATATTACCCAAGGAAGCTAGAAATATCGTCTTGAGAATAAAAGAGAATATTTATGGTATAGATGTAAATCCGCTTGCTTGTATTTTATGTCAAATTAATATACATTTTGAATTATTCGAGTTAATGAAAATTATTAAAAACAAGGATAAGAGCTATCATTTGCCAATGTTTAACATAATAAATTCTAACAGCTTAGCAAAGAATGATACTGAACAGTATGATTACGTTGTTGGTAATCCCCCTTATCTATTTATTAGAGATATTCCTAATGATCAAAAACAAATCATTAAGAAAGGTAATTTTAATACAAACAATGGTCAATATGATTATTACCAAATTTTTATTGAGCTTGGGATACGACTCCTAAGAAGTAAAGGTATACTTGGCTATATTGTTCCAGATTCTTTATTAGCATTATCAAACCGCTCTATATTAAGAAAATATATCTATAACAACACAAAAATTAGAGAGATATATAATATTGGCCCGCAATTTGAGGATCCTATTGTGTCGAACATTATTCTTGTTTTAGAAAAAGAGTCTGATGTTCAAGAAAGAGAAAGGAACTCTATCAAAGTTAAATTTTCAAATCAAGAACAAAGAGAAATTTCTCAGAATTCCCTGAAAGAATGGGATTATAAATTTCTAATTCATCTTAGTGATGAAGATATATACATTATTAACCATCTAAACAATAAATTTCCCAAATTAAAAGATCTAATAAAAAAAGATGATTTCAAAATTTTATTGAGTAGAGGGATAGAATTAACCAAAAAAGGAGAGATTATTCTATGTGAGAATTGTAGAAAATATTTCCCAATCCCTAAAAAGGTGCTGAATTGTCCAGAATGTAAAAATCCTCTAAAAGAAGAACAAATTGAAAAGATTATATTTGATTCAGTTCAAAATGAGGACAAAGATAAGTTTAAATTATTTATAGATTCAATTAACCGTTATCAGGTAAAAGATTATAGCTTTATTATAATTGACAAAAAGGGAATTAATTATAAAGATTTTGAAATCTATATAGACCGTATAATAATTAGACAATTAAGCCAAAATAACTTGATCTGCGCAACTTATGATAGAAATTTATCTTTAACGTCTCAATCTTTCTATAATTTAAGGATTTGTCAATCCCCAATAATAGAGTTTAATAATCTCTACTTACTTGGAATTATTAATTCTAAACTCTTATCTTATTATTTTATAAAATTATTTGGATCTTATAAAAAACTTTTTCCTCGGATCCTTATTGAAAAAATAAAGGATTTTCCTATTGAGGTTCCTGAGAATAACAATAAAAAGGAATTAGCATCTAAAATAATTAAGAAAGTCGAAATTTTGCTGGATTTAAATGGAAGCGAAGTTGAGAAATCCAACATCATCCAAAAAGAGATCGATAATCTAGTTTTTGAACTTTACGAAATTCCTGATGTATATCGGGAACCTATCTTAGAGTTTATAAACAATATATAATTAGAATTGTGGAATCCATTTTGCTTCCTTTTCGAACATTTCATCAACCATTTCTCGAATCTCTTGGGGAGAACAAACACTAGCCGTATTAGGATCTAACATTACAGCGTGAAATATCTTCTCTTTATTTAATTCAAGTGCGCCTTCTACTGCTGCCTTTTGTACCATGATATTTGATAAACAGAGTGCTTGACATATTGTCGGCAATTCAATTCCCCCTTGAGGATGCAATCCATGAGAATCTGCAAACACTGGTACTTCTACACAGCATCCTTTTGGTAGATTAGTTATTAAACTTCCTTGCTTATTAATAACATTCCCATTAAATCTGAATGGGTTATTCGTCTCCATAGCATTTATAATATGTGATGCATATTCAGTTGAAGGTTTGTTTTCTTCTCTTTTTATATCTAACTTAGGTTTATTTAACCTACGTTTAAATCTTTTTTCCATTGTTCCTTCCCAGCTAACACAATACTCATAGTAGGAACTATGTCTTAATTCTGAATATAGACCACCTATCCCACGATATTTATCTAATATATCCTTTCTTTTTCTATAATAAGGCAAATACTCACTTAAGTGTCCACTTGATTCTGTCATGAAGAAGCCACAAGCATTCATCATATCTGCTCGTAATTTAAGATGTTCACTCAATTTTGAATTTTCCTTAATCATTTTCTTAAATTTTGGGTATGCATTTATCCAAGAAGAATATTGATCTTTTCTATCCCAAATTTCTAAAAACCAAGCCATGTGATTGATCCCTGCACAGAAGAAGCTAAAATTCTCCCATTCCACTCCAATAGCATGCCTTAATGTATTAGCTGTTGCATGAACCCCATGACAGAGTCCGATTGTGGAATCAGGTACCAAAGTATTACAATACCAGGTATTCATTGCCATAGGATTTGTATAATTTAAAAAAAGAAGTTTGTCACTGTCTTTTCCAATATTATATCCTACATCTTGAATATCTTCCATAATTGATTTAAGAGCAGGCACAGTTCTAAGAAATCGAAATACACCTCCCGGCCCCAAAGTATCCCCTACAACTTGAGTTACACCATATTTCAGTGGGATATCAAAATCATACTTCATCACATCTAACCATCCAACTTGGATAGCATTAATTATATACTTAGCATCCTCGATTGCTTTTTTTTGATTTGTAGTTTTTTCAATTTGTACATCTTTGAGATCTTGATTGTTATCTTCTATAATTTTGCTAATATATCTGAACATGATATCTAAACGCTCAGGATCAATATCTTCAAGGCAAATGAGTGTATCTTTTCTGAGTGCTGGAAATGTTAGGATATCAGTAAGCACAGTTTCACCAAAAACTAAAGATCCCGCACCAATAAAGGAAATTTTTAAAATTTTTAACACCAATAAAATTAAATTTTTTTAGGAAAAAAAATTTCCTAAAAATTATAATCTTTGCTTTAATATTATTCATTGGTGTTAATTATATGGTACGAACTGCCAGAATTACAAGAAAAACAAGCGAAACTGAAATAGAGATTACTTTAGATTTAGATGGCTCTGGTAAAAACGAGATTGATACTGGTTTTAAATTTATGGATCATATGTTAAGATTACTTGCAACACACTCTAATAGTGACATTAAACTAAAAGCCAATGGGGATCTAACGCATCACGTTATCGAAGACATAGGAATAGTACTAGGTGAAGCCTTTAATAAGGCTTTAGGTGATAAAAAAGGAATAAATAGATATGGTTCTGCTTTAATTCCAATGGATGAGACTCTTGCAAGATGTGTGCTAGATTTCAGTAGTCGAAAAACCCTAATTTTAGACTTGAGGTTAAAAGAATGTGATATAGAAGACGTTGCTGTCGAAGATGTTAAGCATTTCTTTAATTCATTTGCGGAAAATGCGAAAATGAACCTTCACATTCATGTCCTTTATGGAGAGGATCAGCATCATAAAGTCGAGGCTGTTTTTAAAGCGCTCGCACGAGCTATTAAGGAAGCAAAAAAAATTATATCTGATGAGATCCCTTCGACTAAAGGAATTTTGTGATCTAATATCTTCTCATGTATACTATACTTACCAATTCATACAAAAAAATTAATAACCAAAACTTAAGTTTAAAGTTTAAACACGTATCAATTATCTTCTCTTTTTAGAACGATAGGTTTTTAAAATTCTATCCCATTTATCAGCAAGCTCAGGAAGATCTGTTCGTTTAAAGAGTTTTACTGCTCGAACTAAAATTTTGGCTATATTTTCTTCACATTTTATTATATCATCTTTTATGGAGGAATCACTTATCATAAATAATTAATGTCTGAAAATCAATTAAAAAATAATATGGTATGCTGATGTCTACGGAAATATGACTGTAGTATTATCCTAATACCTATATTTATATTACCTAAGGATATTATATTCTTAAACTACTATATTGTAAGTGTGATTATTTATGGAAAAACTTCCAAGCATGGGTCGATTAACACAGATTCTAAAAAATTACTTTAATGAAGTTGAAGGTATTTTAGGTGTAGCTATATGTGATCGAGATGGACTTATTATTGCCTCAGAATTCAAGGAAGGAAATGAAGAAGAATCAGATTCAATTATAGGAGCAATTTCTGCTATGCTTGATAATTATATAGACCGGATTAAAAGCGAGTTTGGGACAAAAGGGAGTTTTTTTAATATGACCGCAACAGGAGATAAAAAGTTTGCTTTTTGCTCAGAAGGTCCACAATCTATTTTGACAACGGTTGCAGATCAATTCACAAGTGATAATGCATTAAAGGTATACTCAGCACATATAGCTGGAAAAATAGAATTAATTCTAGAAGGTAATGAAGAAGTTACTCCAGAGATCCCTGAGATTATAAAAGCATTAGCTAAAACGAGAGAGGGAGAACTTCCAAGAATGGCAGGAGAGTATTCACATAAACTAATTTTGACCGGAGATTATCAGGTAGGGAAAACATCACTTATCAGAAGGTTTGTTAAGAATACGTTTCAAGGAGATTATATCTCAACTATTGGGGTTCAATTATCTAAGAAATCAGTTGATTTAACAGATAAAATAAAGATGAACTTCATTATTTGGGACATTGGAGGTCAGAATTTCCAGATGGCTCCTTACAGAACAAAGTTCTATAATGGTGCTAATGCCGTATTTATCGTGATAGACAGATCTCGTCAAGATAATCTGAAGAGTGTTGAAAAATGGTATACTGATATTAAAAGATCAACAGAAAAAAATATTCCCATAGTTATTGTTGGAAATAAATCGGATTTAATCGATCAGTTAGTAATAAGTGAAGATGATATCAAAGAAGTTGCTAAACAATTTGGTTTTCACTATATTCTTACTTCTGCTAAGACAGGAGAACACGTGAACGATGCATTTTTATACATCGCTTATAGAGTAATTGAGACTCTTTAATCTCAAAGATGCAAACTTTTTTATGATTTCTCATTCTTTTAAATAATTGATAAATTAATCGAAATAAAATTTAAAATTCAAAATTATTAAAAGGAGGTTAAAAAAGATAGTAATTAAGGTAGATTGGCACGATGTGCTCACAACTTGAGATGCTGCTGGATATGTCATGGGATTTTCAATAAGAGAGCTTACTTACAAGGGAAAATATCTCGTGTATCTTAGTGAACAAGAATTAACAGGTCCTTGGTTCAGTTTTAAATTAGAAGGTAAAGGGATTGGTACAATTCCAGTCATTCTTAAAAATATAGAACCGACACCAATATATAACATGGTAAATACTCGAAAGGGGACTGCAATAAGTAGAATTACCTTGGATTTTAATATCACAGAATATCTCAAGAAACTGGTTAAAGAAAACAAAATACAATCGATTTCATTGAAAAAAAAAGAATTTGTTAGGGTGTACAAGGATATTTTTAATCCCCCTCAAGTTCCGTATATCAGTACTTTCTTTACTATGAAAAATATCTCAGATTTTGCCCTGAAAGATTTTTCTATGTATTTTATATTCGATTTTGATATAAATGGACTTGAAGGTTATGATAATGATCTATCAGGGTATGACGAAGAAAATGACATTATTTACCAATATGATAATACAGGTTTATACGGTGGATTCTCTCCCCTTTCTAAATCAACTAATTACCAGTCATGCTTAATAAAGGATTTCACAATCAATCAAAAAAAATTGAATCTTTCTAATACATTACATAAAGGTCCTGGAGAAATTTTATCTGCTTTACAAATTGAATTTAAGACATTGGAACCTGACCAATCTTTTCAAACAGCAATAGTCATTTCTGGAGGATTTAGTAAAGAAGAATTGATTGAAAATATTAAAGAAGGAAAAAATAACGCAATGAAACATTTACATCAAGTAAATCGATCAATCAAATCAGAACAGCGTAATCTTCAAGAGGAAGCATTTATTAAAATTAATCTCCAGCAGGCAGAAGATTGTGAGTGAAAGAAATCCATAATAATGACTCAAATAAAAAAACCCTGTGTGGAAAGTTATTTGATGAAAACCTTGCTCGGGTATGGATTTGTTATAATTAAAAAATTAAAAAATTTGAAAGAAAGAAAATAATAAAATTTTAGAAGAAGCTTTTTTAGGAAGAGATTAATAAATTAAAATACAAAATACAGATAACATTATTATCGTTTGAAAAATTTCACTAAATTATTAAGGTGAATCCTCATTTTAAATTCATTAGAAAATCGTCTAAAGAAATTACTAAAAGATTATATGCAAAGTGTTGAGGGCGTATTAGCTGTTACAATTTGCGATAGAGAGGGTTTAGTAATAACATCAGAAAGCAAAGAGGAGGCGGGAGATGAGGTTGTAATTGGTGCTATTGCTGCTGCTGTCGATAGTTATATTGACAGAATTAAACGTGAATTTAGTGGTGAAACAACTTTCTTTAATATTACTACGATTGGAGATAAGAAATTTGCCTATTGTTCAAAGGGTCTGCAGTCAATATTATTAACGATTTCGGATCTAACTAGCTCTGACACTCAATTACGTGTTTTCTCAGAACATATTGCGAGTAAAATTGAATTGTTATTGGAAGGAAATGAGAATGTCTCTCTTGAGGTTCCTATGATAGTTAAAATATTATCAAAAACAAAAGAGGGAAAAATCCCATCAGGCAATTTTTCAACGAAATTAATTTTACTAGGAGATTATAAAGTTGGAAAAACCTCTTTAATATTAAGATTTACTAAAAATCGTTTTCAAGAGAGTTATCATTCTACAATCGGGGTTGATATTTCACAGAAAGATATGGAATTAGGTGAAAACACAGTTATCAATTTTGCGATATGGGACATAGGTGGTCAAATAACTCAGATGGCACCCTATAGAAGGAGATTTTATGAAGGTGCTCATTCGGCCTTCATAGTAGTAGATAGAACTCGTCCACTTAATTTAAATAGCGTTGAAATTTGGCATAATGAAATAAATAAATATGTTGGAAAAGATATTAATATCATTTTAGTTGGAAATAAATCTGACTTAGCAGAAAACATTGTAATAAGTGAAGAAGAAATAAAAGAGATTGCTGATAAGAACGATTTTCATTACATACTTACTAGCGCAAAGACAGGTGAAAATGTACAAGACGCCTTCTTATATATTGCCTATAAATTTTTAGAGTCTGGATCTTAATGAATCTGGATTTTCAAATTTCGAAAAGATATTTAAATATTATTTTAAAAAAAAAAATTAATTTTGTTTGATTTCTTAAGTTTTCTTGGATTTCTTCTGAGATTTTGAATCATAATATGTTTCTTCAAGAACCCTTAAGGATTCAATTAAGGCTTTATTGGATATAGATTTTTGTTCATATGCTGATTTGATAACTTTTAAAAGGTATTTAGGGAATAATAGATCCATGTAAAAGTCAAACAAGAGAGCATAATACTCATTATTTTTCTCATCTCGGAAAACCTTAATCATCTGATTGTCCCAAAGCAATTTTAAAGCAGCATATACATCTTCTACTCCCTTTATTTTAAGCTTTTCGAGATCTTGCTTTGTCACAATTGCAGTTCTTAATAATCTTAGTGTCTCATAGACGTCAGGATTTATTATTAAATTAACAATATTTAAATTGTCTTCTTTAGTAGGGCGATAACTTTGGAAGAATTTCTTTACTTCTGCTAAGTATTCTTTTGCGAACTGTGTTGGCAAGCCACGATTAATAGGATCTTTCAATAATTCAACAGGAGGAACTTTAAGCATAAAGAAATCATTGGTAAGTACAATTAATTCTGATTCTAATCCCTTTACTGTAACTTGTTTTATTATATCTTTCTTCAGAAGTTCTAATAAAGTTGCTTCTAAATCGATAAAACCTTCAACATATTTATCTCTAAGCCATATCGTTAATTCAGATTTTGTTATTACACCAATATCTCTTAAATTATCGATAATCATCCGTTTAATCTCATCTTGATAGTTAAGTGCTAGTATTTCCTCATCACTAAGTGATGGATATAATGATAAGCGTTGGAAAAGAGATGGGAACATATAGAGATATGAATCATCCTCAATATTTTCTATAAGGATCCTTGAAACATCTGGTATTCCTCCCTCATAAACATCAGGATCATCTTCTAATTTTAAAAGCAAAACAAGGTAATAGCCTGTTTCGGGTCCAGTATAGTATGATAAAATATTTAGCAACCCCGCAGTCAGAGTTATTACGCCTTTTTCACCACTATATTCATGTGTGCTGTATATTTGCATAAGCGTCTTGTCAGAAATTTCAGTTTCTTCAGGATATTTAGCTAAAATATTTGTACCAATCCTTTCGTCCCATTTCATTAGCACTAACCCTATTGGTCGAATTTCCCTTCTTTTTACTGCTTCACTTATTTTTCTTTGAACTTTAAATATTTTCTTCTCAAGTTCAATTCCAAAAGTATTTTCTATTGAAATATCAATCTTATCCCACATAGCTTTTACTCTTTCCCCTATAAAAACTTCTTTATCGCGATATAAAAGTGATTCTGAGATGAGCTTGTTTCCTTCAATTGCTTTTTTCATTGTGCGAACTTTCTTAACGAAATTGGGGATTTTAGCATTTTTATAAACTCGATATCCAACGATGCTTCCTACTATACCTACTATTGCTGAAACGATTATTATGAAGTAAAATGTAGGTATTCCAAAGAATAGCTCCTCCATCCCAACTACAATTGTAAATGTAAATTCTCTTGAGTAGTAATTATCTTTAGAAATATTGATTGTTCCTGTGAGAGTTTTGGAACTAAAGAATGTATCAATATTATCTGTTGGAAAGTAGAATATATAAGTACCATTGGGTAAAACAGCGATTGGATATACTTTACCCTCGAATTCTACCACGATAGTTGCATTATTCAATGATATATCCCCTTTTGTTGGATCTGTTAGCTGTATTTCAATTAAAGCAGTCGTTCCTTTCTTTACATTTATTCGTTTATTAGAAATTATTCGATTATTATATCTTAAAGAATAGTCAATATCTCTTTTATTGACAGTTAAAGAAATCATAGCATTTTTAAATTCGTAGTTATTTTTGCCTATTGTAATAAGTAGCAAGTATTCTCCAATAGTTAGATTTTCTGTGTTGAAGTCTAAAACATACAAATTGTCGATTGTAGATATCAATGTTCCTTGCCCACTATCAACTACATTACCTTCACTGTCATACTTCTCCCATATATATAAATATGATGTTAAACCAGTAATTCTAGTTCCTTCCAATTCATCAGTGTATAAAAAGGTAAAATTAATAGCATCTTGAACATCAATGTTTTCAACTTTTCTAAAGAATCCAGATGACCCATTAAGTAATGTTAAACGTTCTAATACGACCAAATCGAAATTTTTTGTTGCTGTCGCATAATGTTCTTTAGTAACTGTGAATCTTATGGTATAATCATCAGCATCGAGTAAAGATGTATTTATAGGTTGATAATAACATCCCAAATCCTCATCATACTGAACTGTTCCATAAATAGAAGGTTTTTCTATAGAATAAGTAACTGTTCCTTTAGTCTCATAAATTTCCATTCTTGAATAGTCTGTTCTAAAATTAAGGTTGAAAATAGTTGGTTGATTTGCGTTGATAACGGCTGTATATATCGTATCTTTATTTAGACCCTCTAATGAAAACATTCCTTCCCCGGTAATAACATCAGAAATGCTATAAGGGGTTCCCCCAATTGTAATAGTCATGGCTAATTCTGATGGGAGATAATAATCGATACCGTCAGAAATTTCACTAATCAATAATGTTGCAGCATCTTCAATCCAATCTTTCTCAACAACACTGACTTGAAAAGTTCCTCCATTGTTAAGTTCTGTCTTTGATAAATTGATTGTCTCTAGATAATGATTTTGGTAAAACTCTTGAATGTATTCAACTTTAATTATAACATCAAACATGATGTTTGGACTATTTTCTATGGTGAATAAAAACTGGTTATCTAAAGGGTAAATAATTCGATCATCTATGATTAACTTTCCATAGCCAGAACCTCCTGAATCTAGTGGATATTTAATTCCTTCATTGGTTGATATATTCAAATTAACGTCAGATAATGGATTAATTGGGCTCCAATTAGAAGTATTATAACAATTATAGATTTCAAAAGTAACATTTTTAATTGCCCATCCTTCAGCTTCAGTTAAAAGAGACATTGCCTCGGTAATATTGAATCTTCTATATTGAACATTGATTTTATCTCTAATAAATAAGGCATCAGCTATGATGTCTATTGTGCCATCAAATGTTCCTCCAATGGTGAACTCAAAATTATTATCACCGGTGGGACTTCTTTTATTTATGTTAAGTTCTATTCCTGTCCATGAACCTAGAGCATAATTGTGACCATTATGATTACTCGTATTAATAACTTTAAGGATCCCATAATCACTCATAGCAATAGTAATATTTATATCATCCTCCGATAAAGTATTCCACACAATATTATAAAGATTAAAAGTAATCTGCGATAAATTCCAATCGCTTGAGATATCTGGAATTGAAAACTTAAATGTTGCAGGATTAATATTGTCATAAAGTTTATATTCTATAGTAAAATCTTCAGATACTTTACCGTAAGGGATTACTGACACATTAGTACTCTCCTGCCAGTACACTGATTGCGGGGAATCATCATTTTGCGATTGGTTTAGTATTAACTCGTTTTCTAAAAGTAATAGTGACATGATTATATCTGGAGGCAAAACATATCCAGATTTTTGAGCTGTTATTTTAAGTATATAAGAAGTTTCAATTTCTAATCCATCTGTCTCAATTTCCACTTGATGTCTTCCAATATAATCATCTTCTGTAGGCATAATATTGGATTGAACGAGTGTTGTTCCTTCAAATATTTGACATGACATTGAGTCTGCATAATCTGGTCCTATTAAATCTTCAAGCCCAGAAGGTACTTCAGTAATATTCAATAGAGCTCTTAATTTTATTTTCGAACCCCAATTAACAATAATATTACTTGTTGGATTTAATGATACTATTTTTGTTTCTAATTTTTCTAGCTCTGCTGGAGCAAAATGAATCTTTATAGTATAAGCAGCTTTAGCTTCTACTGTAAAATTTGTCTCCCCTACCCTTCCAGTCATAAGTTCAGATATTTCAAAGTCCCAGTTTTGTCCGTAAAAACTGATACTTAAAGAATAATTTGAATTTATAACAGAAGAATTTACCCATCTAAGCGTTACATTTCCATTTAAATCCGTGGTTAAATTTACTATATTTTCACCTGAGTTAAGATTATCTAATGTTAATTTTGCTCCATCAATAGGTGTAAAAGGAGATTCATAAGTTAAAACTGTAAAGTTGACTGTTGTTAGGAGCACAGTCACATCGAGATCGCTATTTGGTGTAAGTATGTCTCCTGATGCTACTGCAATTTCTTTCGGATTGTAATTAGAATCATGATACCACACCGTATAATTATATTCATAAGGAATCATATTTAACCATCGAAATGTTGCATGTCCTGTATTATCAATCGTACAATTTTGAATTGGATCTGAACTATTACCGGCTATTACCCATCCAGAATCAAGGGGAATTCCATCAATATCTACCACATTAAAGATATTTCTACTTATGTTGCAAATTAAATTAATAGTTTGAAATGTTCCTTCTATTAGAATTGCTTCAGATGTTCTATTAATAATTATAGTATGATAAGGGAGAATATTTGATGTCATGGCTACAGTGAAATTAAACTTATCGCCAAGAGATATTAAATCTTCAAATAGAACACTCCCATTAACCTCTGCGATATCGTTCCTAATTAAATTATCATTTTCATACATAGAAATATTTACATTGGGTATTGGATTCCCATATAAATCGATAGCGTTAACTTGAAGATCGGTAGACGGAGTATCTTCCGCACCAACAGAGTAAAAACTATTGGGATCTTCTTGGTTATTGTATTCAGTGGTAATCCAATCTGCTGAACGAACCATGTTGGAGAGTCGAAATTCGTCGATAGCACCATCAAAATATAATGATGAATTCCAAGCAATATCCAACGCTGAAGCACTGACGCCTGTTGGATCAGTTATTACTACATGATACCATGTTCCTGCAGTTACTGAAGATCCAGTTGCTCCATTAACATAAATTATTGTTGGGCCTGGAAAACTAAGGGTTTTTATTTCACTACTATCAGAATCAATTGATATTTGAGCGGTGCCATCTAAATCAATTACGGGTGTATCTGTTGGAATACTATAATAAACAATAATCCGAATATGGTCAACTCTTAAGGCAGCGGAGAAAGAACCTGTTTTTTCTAGCCAAATTCTGAAATTGGAGTTATCAAAATCAGAAGGTGACCACGACCTACCCCATGTATCCCACGAAGCACCAGCTGTTCTATAATAATCAGTAGTACTAGTCCAGCTTTGCGGGGATTTATAGGAAGTATAAGTAATTCCCCCATCCCAAGAAAGTCTAACCCTACATCCCACTGAATAGAACTGGACCGAAGTACTTCCTTCAATGGAAACTCGAATACCATCAATAATAGCCCCAGCCGGTATACTAAAGCCAAAATTGTACCAATCTTGATCCTCATAATTAGTCAGTTCTGATGCTTTATTAAAATCATTGCTGGTGTAAGCACCAGTTGGGTCAGTCCAATCATAATAGTCATCTCCAGTAGCACTTGGGCTCTGATAACCTGTATCATAAGAATCATACCCTGCGAGAGTAGTAGGATTCATCCAAAATTCTATAGTGTTTATTAATTCTGGGCCAACATTACCGATACTGACATAATCAGGATCGGCGTTTCCATCAAAATCTAAGCAACCGTCAATCTGTCCTGGTTCCTGATCAATGGAGCCCATTACAACAGCAGTTCCGTGATTACCGTTAATAGTTGAATCTTTAATGTCACCTGGATTTCCAGGACCAGGATCTTCCTTTAAATGCCATACTCCTTTATAATTGGAATCCCAAACACCCGTTGGGTTTTCGTGGGATCCAATAAAATCGGGATCTCCATAAAACAGGAATATAGTAGTATCGCTAGAAGTAGACAGCAAAGGAATACGAACCCAGGCTATCAATTCAGCTTCATTAGCACTATAAAATGGGTCATATAGTTCTATTTCGTGATCTAACCAAGCAGTACTGTTAGCAAAAGCAATATCATCGCCATCAAACTGAGCCTTATCATCTAAGTCTGAGTCAATAATCGAGATTAACACAGGAAAATTAGCATGAGTTCCATTGACTTTATTATGATCAATTGTTATAACCTTATAATAACTAAAATCATCAGCATTCGGAAGACTGCTTGAAACAGAAAGAAATGATTCGTCCATGATGTCTTGTTCAATATCATCCTGAGTAGTATTATTCATAAATAAAGGTGTGCTAATAATTGTCGGTATTATTAATGTGATGATAAGAATTACAAGAAATCTTAATTTATTTTTTGATTTTCTCTTAATTTTTTTATTAATATTCATTTTACAGCATCCCTTTTAATAAAAAAGTTAAAATGATATTCTTTGTAATAAAGTATAGAGTATGAGGTATATAATGTTATAGGTATCACATATCGGATAATGCAATTATATATTTTATTTCTTTTTTTTAAAAATCACAGAATTTATAAATAAAATCTTTACTTATTGAGTTAACAAAGATACTGCTTTTATTTAATTAGGTGACATAAAATTTTAAGACAAGTATTAATCTATAAAGACTCCAATCTCATTTACAAAAGGACATACGGTATAACTATAGACTTTGAAGTTTTTAAAAATCTAATAAGTGGTATGTTTTCAAAAGTGGTTGAACAAATTTATCATATAGATTATGAAAATTATAGAATTTCTTTTGTTATAGAGAAAGATTTTAGAATTCTATTTTTATTTGTTCATGACAAAAAAGATGATTTTATCCTTATAAAAAAAGAATTAACTAACTGTAAAGAAAAATTTTTGAAATCGTTTAAAAACATTTTAGACCAAAAAATTGACCCAAGCAGTTTAAACAAATTTAGCGTAATGGTTGATTCAATTCAAAATAAATTACCAGCGATACTATCTCTTGTAGGTTATGATGGAGTTGGTAAAACTACTATTACAAATCTAATTAGATCAAAAGAAATCCCCATAAAACCAGCTCTACAAATCACTGGAAATATTGCAACATTAAAAATTGGAAGCTTAAATTTCATATTAAGGGATTTTACTGGGGAACAAGATGTTGGTTTCTTATGGAACAATTTCATAAGAGGGAGTGATCTTATCCTACTTGTTACAAATTCTACTCTGGATAATGTAGAAAACAGCAGGTTTTTCGTAAAAAAGATAGAAGAAGAAATACCAAATGCCCTTGTTATTGTATTAGGAAATAAACAAGATCTTGAAGATACTTTAAAACCACAAGAAATTGAGGATATATTAGAATTAAAAACACATGGATTAATCGCAATAGATACAGTAAATCGAGATAAGCTAATCGAAATTATAATGAATACCATGCAAACCCAAGATATCACCACCCCATTGTTAAGTATGTCTAATGAAAGAGAAATTCTAATAAAGGAATTGGACAATGCAATACTTCAGACCGACTTTGAAAAGGCGGAAATCCTTTATAAAAAAATTATAAGGATTTGTCTAGATCTTGGAGATAATCCTCTAAATATGGAATTTTATAAGAGTTATCAAGGAATTCAGGATAAGTTAAAAGCTATTGGACCTAAACAAGAATTAGCAGAACCTCTAACAACAACACAAGATCACCAACTAAAGAGCATTAGTTCATTGGAAGGTCGTTTAAAAACATTATTGATTAATTATATTAAAAGTCTTGAAGGAATTTTAACAGTAATCATTAGTGATAGAGAGGGTTTTGTTATAACTTCGGAAAGTAGACAGGATGCCGGGGATGAATCTCTATTGGGAGCAATAGCAGTTATGATGGATAGCTATATAGAACGAATTAAAAGAGAATTTGGGAACGAAACTACTTTTTTTAATATAACTACAATCAAAGAAAAGAAATTCACCTACGGTTCAATGGGAACGAGATCAATTTTATTAACAGTTTCCGATTTATCAACCAACGACACAGAATTACGTGTTTATACTGAATACGTAGCGGAAAAGGTAGAATCATTGTTAAAAGGAAATGATAATGTTATACTTGAGATTCCCGAAATTATTAGATTATTATCTAAAACTAAAAGTGGTATCTTACCAACGGGGGATTATCCATTTAAACTAATTTTAACTGGTGATTTTGCAGTGGGAAAAACCTCTTTAATTTCAAGATTTGTGCAGAATCTCTTTAAAGAAGATTATCATTCCACAGTAGGAGTAGATATTTCTAAGAAAATCGTAAAACTCGACGAAAATACAAAAGTTCAATTCATTATATGGGACATCGGTGGTCAAATGCCTAAAATGGCACCCTATAGAAAAAAGTTTTATATGGGGGCAAATTGTGCTTTCATTGTATTAGACAGAACCAGAGCAGATAGTCTTAAAAATGTCGATAAGTGGTATAATGAAATCAAAAATTATGTCAAAAAAGAAATCAATGTCATTTTAGTTGGAAACAAGTCAGATTTATTAGATAAAATATTAGTTAGTGAAGAAGACATAAGAGATGTGGCAAATAAGTATAGATTTAACTATATAATTACTTCTGCTAAAACTGGTGAGAGTGTTAATGAGACGTTTTTATATATTGCTTATAAATTTTTAGCATCTTTGTTTTAACATAGAGATTTATTCTTAAGAAGTTTAAACAAAACCCAATAACAACTTTTAATTCATATCTCATAATCTAAATTTTAAAATATGGATGAAAAAATTCATTTTTTGATTTCATTTTTTGATATTAAAAAGGCCATTTTAAAGTCTCGATTCAGAAATTTAATAGTTATTTCTCAGACTTAAGTCTGCTAATTATTCTATCTTTTCTATCCAAATCTTCTTTTAAAAGGATAATTTTATTTTTAAGCTCACGTATCTCAATGTCAAATTTTATTTTCTCTCTCTTAGGTTCCCTGTATTTAGTCAATTGATCTCTCAAATCATCAACTCGTTTTTTAGATTCATTTAGCTCCTTTTGTAATTCTTTATTTAACTCTTTTTTTATTTTTTCTTTAAAAAATTTCCCTTCCAATATTGAATTTTGAATTTTTAGTCCTTTATTTAATTCTCCCACGATTAGATTTAAATTATTTATATGCTTCTCTTTTTCTCCAATTTCATTTTTTATATTTCCTATTAAAATTTCCTGAATATATAGTTTTTTTCGCAATTCTTTAATTAAAGTCTCCAGATTTAACAGATCTTGGGTATATTTTTCTTCCTTCCTTATTTTTTCTATAGACATCGCCGATGACTTGCTTGATTTTTTGAATTCTTCTAGTTCCCTTTGAGCTATGGTTTTTTCTTGTCTCAAAAATCCCATACGATTTTTTAAATCTCTTATTTCCCTCTCTTTCTCTTTTAATTCAAAGTTTAATTTAGAATCAATTATATTTTGATAGTTTTCTTGAGAGGGTGTTTTTGAAATGAGTTCATGAAGTTCCATAAGCTCATCCTCATTATCGTGGATTTTTTCAAGATACATATTTATTTCTTGATTTTTTTTATCTAAATCCAAATTTAACTTACGTATCTGACTTTTCAACAGATACACATCAGTTTCATCCTCATTCATAAAAGATTCTACCTTAAAAAATCTGGTCCCATTTTATATAAACAATAAAATTATCAGCTTTTTTATTTATTTAAAAGTTGAGTTATTTACTTAAATATTTTAATTAAAAATTACGATTATAAATAATTAAATCCTATTTTAGCTTAGATTCTGAGTTAAGTTATATCACACATTCTTATTTTAATAATCTATTTTATTATTAAACTGGAATTTTTCATGGTTGAGTATAAAATTATTTCGATTTTCACTATAATTTATTACTGAATATAATAATATATTTATCTCTTGTTTTGTAATAACAGGGAATTCATAGTGAATTGATTTATATTTAGTATCTTTAACTTCTTTCCTGTACTTATTAATAAATTTAACATGATGGTTTAATCTACTATGATTAATATTAAAATTTAATTGCTTAATCTTTTTTATATTTTCTTTAAATATTTCCAAAAAATCAGGTAATAATTCATAACCAATTGAATTTCTGGTTGATATCATCGCAGCTAATGAAGTGGTGCCTGTACCCCAGAACGGATCTAATACTTTATCTCCATATATTGAAAACATGTTAATTAAACGATAAGGTATTTCTAGTGGAAAAGCTGCTGAGCGTTCTCTAAAACTTTTTTGATTGATATTATTTTTATTTAAATTTTGAGAAATTCCTCTAATGTCTTTCCAAATATCAGAAAACCATTTATTCCTCTCTTCCCAAAAAAAAGCACTGTTATATCTATTTTCTGATTTCGAAGGAATTTTTCTTTTACTATTTCCTTTTCTAAAAATTAAAATATATTCATGTTCAAGAGTGACATATGCATTTGGAGGCAACATCCCAGAACCTAAGAACTTATTAGGAATATTTGTCGGTTTTCTCCATAATATGCATGGTAATTCAGTAAAATCATTATTTTGGAAGAAACTAGTAATTCTAACATGATTAGGAAATAATTGAAAATTATCTCTGATTTTTCTTGTAGCGTCCCCAATATTTATGCACGCTATTCCACCCAACTTTAAAACCCTTTCTACTTCTTTCCACACTTTTTCTAATTCTTCATGCATCAAATTGAATGCTATTTTACCGTTCCCCTCTTCAAGTGCTTGTTTAACCTCTTCATTTGAATTTGAGAAATGTGAATCCCACATCTCAATCATGGGATAGGGGGGTGAAGTTATCATTAAATCTATAGAATTTGACTCTAACTCACTCATATCGAAAGAATCTTTAAAAAATATTCTGTGTGTTGTTTTCATCACTAAATATAAAATTCAAATTCTTTACATCAATATACTAATCAAAATTTATATAAGTATTTATCAAATAATAGATAATTATGACTCGAAGCGCTAAAGTTAACCAAGTTATTTTGATTATCCTCGATGATGTTCGGGCTGAACATTTATTCAAATGGATGAAGGAAGGAAGGCTCCCAAACATTTCTCAGCTTGCCAATAATGGTATTTCATGCCAAAATACCGTTACATCATTTCCTAGCGTCACTTTACCTTGTTACGCTGATATTATAACTGGTTCTAACTCTGAATTCTTTCCCAAAGAAGGCAGTGGTGTACCAAACTATCATTGGCTTGATCGTACAGATCCTCCTTCTGAAAAAAGAAAACCACCTTTTATACGTAATTACAGTGAGCGACGAGATATATTTAAGATAAATAAGGATATTGGCAAACACGCTAAAACGATATTTGAACAAGCTGGTGAGGGTAATTTTTTAAGTGCGACGAGTTTTCTTTATAGAGGGTCAATTTTTACTACTTCAAAAGAATTTAAACCAGAATTAATACTAAAAAGAATAGAGGATATCTACAAAAATCCTAAAGAAATTTTTCCTAATAAGGAGGTTCCAAAAGTTAGTGTGGGCTATATCCCCCATACCGATCATTTTATGCATGAAAGAGGATTTGACCATCCTGATTATATTAATCTAGTTTTAGATTGTGATAGGTTCATAGGATCATTAATCAAAACACTTAAAGATACAGGATTTTATGACGGTACTGCAATAGCTATTACTGCAGATCATGGCAACTACAAAGCCCCAAATCTTTTTGATCTGGAACCCTTCTTTCATCAAAAAGGTTTAAAACCCTATAATCCTACAAAAGGTTCAGGTGATTTTGATGCGAATCTTGGTGGTGTGGGATTTTTCAACTTTAAGGGAGATACATGGTATCACCATCCCGCACTCAATCAAATGAAGAACTATAAAACAAGTGGAGAAGGAAAATCTAAATTAGATTTATTTGAAATCCTGTGGGATATACCAGGAATAAAATTGATGTATTATAAAGATGATGCTAATTCTGCTGAAAAAGGGATAATTTATTTGGAACGACGAGATGAAAAAAATAACAAAGTTCTAAAAGGTAGAATTGAGTATTATGGAACAGGAAAAAATCAAAAGACCAAATATGTGTTTGATGATGAAGATTTGTTTGGATATGTAAATAGTGAAAAATCTTGTGCTCTTCTTGATAATAAGTCTCATTCTATTGATGAGTGGGTAGCGACAACTTTCCAAACGGATTTCATAAATATAATTGATCAACTACCCCGTCATTTTAAAAATCCCCGTTCATGTGATATAATGGTCTCTACAGAAGGGGAATATAACTTCAATTTTGAGCATGGAAATACAAAAGGTATTACTCCTTATTCGCATGATATTGCTAGCAGAAATTCAATGCTTGTGCCATTAATTATAGGAGGGTCTTTAGAAATTCCGAATTTGGAATTGGAATATTGTAAAACTACGGATATTGTACCCACATTATTAGATTTGTTAGGAATGAAACCTTCTTCTAGTGTGATTGGAAAATCTATATTAACCTATAAATAAGGGTTAACCATTTTTAGAATTCTCATTTGTTTGGAATACCCAATTAGTTTTTATTAAAGAATTCTTTTACAAAATCAATTAGGAATTTCAATTAAGAGATAATCATTGTGAAAGCAAATAATATAATCATTGTCCCAGAAACTCATTGGGATAGAGAATGGTACCTCCCATTTCAGGAGTTTCGGGCTAGGCTTATAATTATGATGGATAAATTATTAAAGATACTACGAACCGACCCAAATTATAAAAGTTTCACATTCGATGGGCAAACTATTGTTCTCGAAGATTATCTAGAAGTAAGACCGGAGAGAGAAGAAGAGATTAAAAAATACGTAAAAGAAGGAAGACTTTCTATTGGTCCTATGTATGTTTTACCTGATGAATTTTTAGTTAGCGGTGAATCATTAATTAGGAATCTTATTATAGGACATCAAATTGCGAGAAAATTTGGAAGAGTTATGAAAGCAGGATATATCCCTGATCCCTTTGGACATGTAGCACAATTACCTCAAATTATTCAGGGTTTTGAAATCCCATCTATATTATTTTGGAGGGGTTTTGGAAATGAATTTAAGGACAATAATTTGAATATGGAATTTATTTGGAATGCACCAGGAAATGCAGCGTCGCTTATAGGAATTCATTTAATATATGGATATGGTTCATTGGAATCGCTAAATGGAAAATTAATTAAAGGACAATATAAACCAGCTCTCAGAAAAATCAAGTTAAGGATAGAAAATTTTGAGAAATATATCGCAACTCCTAATGTACTCCTTAATAATGGTTCAGATCATCATGAAGCTCGCCCAGAAATTCCCGAAATAGTAAAACAATGGAACATCCTACACCCTGACAAAAAATTAAAACAAGCTGATTTTGAACATTACGTCAATAAGGTTTTAGAGTCAAATCCAAAACTAAAAGAATTTCAAGGAGAATTAAGAGGTGGAAGATACGCACATTTATTATCAGGAGTTTTTTCCACACGAATGTGGATAAAACAAAGAAATACCTCAATAGAATACCTATATGAAAAATATTCAGAACCATTATCAACAATTTCATGGATTTTAGATAAACATAATGAATTTATTTACCCAAAGGATTATATATTAGCGGGATTAAAGTGGCTTCAGAAATGTGCTCCACATGACTCAATTTGCGGATGTAGTGTGGATCAAGTTCACGATGAGATGAAAACTAGGTTTGATTGGGCAGAACAAATAGGAAACGAAGTTTTCAAGAATTCATTTCTTTATTTATCCGAACTTATTAACATTGATACCAAACATAATGGTCACAATACCTTAATAGTATATAATCCACTTCCTTGGCAACGTAAAGATATTGTTGATTTTAATACAATTTCGCGAAAAACTAATGGTGAAAAATTTCCGTATAATCTCAAATTAATTGACTTTGAAGGAAATGAAATTGAAGCTCAAAATCATGATGTTGAAGAGGAACCTAGATTTACACGAAAGTTAGGTGTTAGTCATAGATTTTCATTTTTAGCGGAAGTTCCTGCATGTGGATATAAAGTCTATTATGTTCTTCCAGTTGATTCAGGTTATACTTCCCCTATTGAGGGTGAAATCTTTAAGATAACAAGAGATTTTTTAGAAAACAAATTTTATAGAATTGATATAAAACCAGATGGTTTTATCACTGTTATTGATAAGGTTTCAGGAGTTACTTATGAAAAAATTTGTGAATTCGAGGATGTAGGAGACTGGGGAGATGAGTACGATTTTTCTGGTCCCTTAGAAAACCAGACCAATTTAACCTATACAACAGAAGATGTTGCTGTGTTTGATAGATCTGCGTATATAGATGGATCAACTCAAAAAACTTATAAACTTAGATTAAATTTAAAGCTTCCTCACTCACTTACAGAAGATCGTTATAATAGGGAAGAGTGGCTTGTTGATAATAAAATAACTATATATATCTCATTATATAAAGAGATTAAACGAATTCACTTTAAGATTGAACTTGAAAATAAAAGCAAAGACCATAGAATCCGTGTCTTATTTCCTACTAAAATAAAGGCTGACAGAGTTTATGCTGATGGTCATTTTTATGTTGTTCCAAGAATGGTCAAATTACCTAAAGCAGATGATTGGGTTCAAAAGCCTTTACCTACAAATCATCAAAAGGACTTTGTGTCTGTTAGCGATAATTCAAGAACCTTTGCTGTAATAAATAAAGGATTACCTGAATATGAAGCTATTATTAAAGAAAATAACACAATAACTTTTGCTATTACTCTCCTGCGATGTATTGAATGGTTGTCTCGTGATGATTTTATGACACGTAAGTCTCATGCAGGTCCAGGTTTTAACACCCCAGGGGCACAATGCCTTGGTAAACATAGCTTTGAATTATCGATTACTACTGAATCAAAACCAAACTGGTTAGATTCAGAAATACATCTAAGAAGTAAAGAATTTAATAATCCACTTGAACCTCTCTTTCCAGTTATGGTTCATGGTCCCTTAAGAGTTGCAAATAAAGTAATTTTAAGACCATCTGGAATCATTTCTTACTTTAATAATATTAAAACGAAAGAATTAGATTCATTTTTACCTCCTGTTTTAAGTTTTCTTGCAATTGATAATAAAAGTGTAGTTTTAAGTGCATTAAAAAAATCAGAGGAAGGAGATTATCTAATTATTAGAGTATATAATATATCCTCAACTTCTCAAACGGCAACATTAACATTTTTCGATAAAATTTCGATAAAAGATGTTAAAATTGTGAATTTTTTAGAAGAGGCACCTAAACATGAAATTAAGGTAAAAATTAATTATTTTAATAACAACTTACTTGAAATAGCATTAGAACCACACGTAATTGCTACATTTAAAGTTAGTCTTGAATTTATAAAGTGATTAAAGATATGTAGAAGCAGAAAAAGAGTCATTTATAGAAATCCATAAGAAGGAAAAAAGACAACTAACATCCAAGAGTAGAAAATGCTTATGAAGATCGTAGATCCTAATATATTGCGCCCCGAATTCATATAAACCCAGGTAACTGTACAATTTTGTATTATCGAGAAAATAACCCATGCTAATAAATAAAGGGCATAAGGGGGTAAATATGCCAAATTAAGTTTCCCAACAAGTATAATTGAAACAATAAGAAAATTATCCATGAAAATTCCAATACCTACCATTGTAAAATATTCATCATATTTATTTGAAGTTTCCAATCGACCTTGAACATTCCTAAAATAGAATTCTCTAATCAGAAAAAAGGGGAAAGATAATAGAGTTAATAATATCATTTTACCTGCACCTCTTATAGTTGGTAAAGTATTTTGCACGGACCAATGCCAAATTGCTGCTATTGACAATATTGATATCAAAGCAATAATAATTCCAAATAATATTGAACGACCAGGTTTTATTGAGCACATTCTTTTAATCTTTATAAAAAGATCTTTGAAATAGAACTGTTCCTCCCAGTTCAATAAAAGAAAATTATATATTATAAATGATCCAATTGCAGCTCCAATAATGAGTAACAAAGTTATGCTTGTTGTAGAAAAGGCGAAATCTTCTGTGGAAATGTGTGAAAGAGATAAAAAAAAGGTAATTTGAATTAGTTCTATAGGAATAGTATAGTATAATATTAATTTTTTTATCGAAGCTTTTCCTAATCCTTCTAAAATATCTTTCTCAGGTAAATTTACTCTATGCTTAAAAAGATAATTACTAACATAAACAACCAATATTGAATTAAGTGCAATAACCCCTACAAGTGAGACATAAGAAAAAATTTGTAAAGCTGTGGCAGTTATGAAAATATTACTCCCCTTTTCCCCATGAAAAGCTTGTTCAAACCATTGAATTGTTTGATAGATGATAGCATAATCTACTACTTCAGTTAAATGTCCTGCAAATGGGCTAATAAAGCCTTTAGTGTTATTTCCGTCATTAAAATCTCCATAATACAATTCTCCAACTTTTACATCTTCTCTTCCAGTATATGACCTTAAGACTTCAAGGATCTTTTCCTCAGTCAACCCAGGATCGTATCTCCCTGATGCTAAAAGAAAATTAGATATATTCATAATGTTTGGGGATACTGCTCCAATAGCTATAGTTGCATTAATTCTATCGGGGTACGTCTGTGATAAATCTAGTGCTACATAAGCGCCTAATGAATGACCGACAAGCCCAATTTCTGTAATGTATGATAAATTATATTCCAAGTAATCTATTGCTGCCTTCATATCTAGAATTAACTTACTACGTTGAAAATATCCTCCAGAAGCCCCATGCCCACGAAAATCAATGTTTATGACCGTAAATCCTCGTTTAACGAGTTCTATGCTTAAGGGCTGCATATTGAGCTTACTACCAAAAAAGCCATGTCCCACTACTATTCCACCAGGACTTTTTTCTCCTTTTGGTGTGTATTTATAAGCACTAATATATACTCCATCCTCCGACTCGAGTGCCAACGGTTTAATCGTGTATAAATTCTTCAATTCGGGAATAAAGGTTAAAATGAGTAATGGAATTACACCAATACATACTATTGAGATACTGATGAATAAACCTAATTTTTTCTTATCGGATCTTAAATTTTTTAAGGTTACCAAATCTCTTTTTAATCCATATTTATTATGTTATAACTTATCGTAAAAGAATTTTCAAAACTCATAGAGTTTGAACTTTTCTAGTAATTAAGAATATTGATAATTTGAAATTACTTATATTCTAGTAAAATCTTTGTTTTATAATTTAGAAGGAATATCATTATTAATCAATACCAACGGTAATACCTAATGAAACTTAATGAATATTTAAAAGAATATAAAGACAAGATCAACGATGCAATTAAATCTATTTTTGACTTAAAATTAAAAAATATAAAAAATAGATTTTTAGAAGATTATTATTCAGAACTAAAAGATTATTTCCTAGCCGGGGGAAAAAGGATCCGTCCACTACTATGTATCGCTACATATAATGCATTTAATGAAAGAAGGGATGAAAGAATTGTATTTCCAAGCGTGGGTACTGAATTTCTCCATAATGCGTCGTTAATACATGATGATATTATTGATAAGGATGATTTTAGACGGGGAAAACCCGCATTCCACTTGAGATTTCGAAATTACCATGAAAAATATGAATTAAAAAGAATGATAGCAAGCGATTTCGGTAATTCTATAGGAATTATTGGAGGAGATTCAGCTTTTTTTTTAGGTTTAGAAGCTTACTTTTTTAACGATTTTAATAGGGAATTGAACTTAAATGCGATAAAATATTATAAGCAAGCCTTTATAGAAATTGCTGATGGGGTTTTAATTGAAACTGATATGGTAAACCAAACAGATCTCACCCTTGCTGATTATATCGAAATGATTTCACTAAAAACCGGAGCTCTGATTGAGAAATCGATTTTAATAGGAGCAAATTATGCAAAAGCAGCTGATGAGTGTATTAATGATCTTTCCATCTATGGTGTAAACCTTGGTATTGTTTTTCAGATAATTGATGATATTTTAGGTACATTTGGGGATGAAAAAGTAACTGGAAAACCAACAGATGGCGATATCCGAGAAAATAAATTAACTGCTTTAAAATTAACTGCCTTAGACAATTTAGAAAACTCAAGTAAAATACAGCTTATTGAATTACTTGAAAATCCTAGTATGACTAAAAATGATGTTCAGGAAGTTAAGGATTTGTTTATTAAAGCAGATGTAGTTAATTCATGCAAAGAATTAGCAAACATATACTTTCAAAAAGCAAAATCATCTTTGGATAAATTGAAACCATCTATCAATCAATCTGAAGTAGAATTTTTTGAAAGTTTATTAAATTTTGTAGTGGAGAGAAAATTCTAAAGAGAAACTATCTCCATGTGATATTTTAATTTTTTTATTAATTTAATATGGAAAAAGATAAGAACTAAAAATCATAGAAGAATTATTAAGTTCAATACTATAAATTTTCTTTTATTAAAACTATTGAGATAGAGTTAGATGTTGGTAGCGATTACCGGAGCCACGGGAGTCGATTTAGCAGTTAAATTTCTAAAAACTCTGAGAGAAAAAAAGATTGAAATTGAACTTATCATCTCTAAAATTGCCGAAAAAATAATAGATATTGAAACGGATTATAAAATTTCTGATATTCGTAAAATAGCAGATAAAAACTATGATGTAGATAATCTATTATCTCCGCCAGCAAGCGGTTCCTACAAGATAGAGAGTATGGTTATAATTCCTTGTTCAATGAAAACTTTATCAGCAATAGCAAATGGATATGCAAATAATTTAATTTCAAGGGCAGCAGATGTAATGATCAAAGAAAAAAGGAAATTAATACTAGTTGTAAGAGAAACTCCATTCAGTGCGATACATCTTGAGAATATGCTTAAATTAGCAAGATTAGGAGTAATTATTTGCCCCCCAATCCCTTCATACTACATAAAACCTAAAAGCGTTGAAGAACTCATTGAATACACCATAGGAAGGATATTAGACCATATTGGGATTGAAAGTAATATAAAAAGATGGGGGACAATATAAGAAAGAAAAAGTTGATTATTCAGTTATTAAGATTTAAATGAATAAGGTAAGGGGAATTTTAATTGAAAATGCTCCAAGATATTTGGATTCTGTATAAATCTGGAATAGTGATTTTTCATAGAGAATTCAATGAAACTGTATCCCCTCAAGCATTTGGGGCTATGATGAGTGCGTTAAACACTTTTGCCGAACAATTAGCTGATGGCGGATTATCCAATTTTGAATTAAATAATAAAAGATTTACAATAATTAAGAAATATGACCTTATATTTATCGCTAATTCGTCAAAACGATTTAATCAGAAAAAAATTAATCGTGAATTAGAAAAAATATCAAAAAGATTCTTGAAACTCTATTCTGAAAAATTAGAGAATTATAAAGGCCAGATTGGAGCGTTTACTCAATTTGAAGAGATTATTGTGGATTCTTTAGAAGATAATCCCCAACAATCCGTAGACGAACTTCTCTAAGTTTTTCCAAGTTTCAATTTTAATTAAGCTCAAGAATAAAAATTGGTCTACTGAACTTTTTAATACAAATGAAAACAATTTTATCTTAATAAGAGTAATCAAATATTAAAATAGAAAAGTGAAATGAAGGAAATTAAGAAACCCATTTCAGAAAATATTGCATTACAGATATGTGAAGAGGTAAGGGAATGCAATCGTGAAAAAAAATTTAGTTTAGCTAAAGTTCAGTGCTGGGGATGTATGAAATATTCAATTAAAAAGAATGATATAAAGCATAGATGTATATTTTCTAATGAGGATAATAGGGGTTGTCATCTAGTCAACAGAATTTATGATGTAAGATATTGAAAAAATTAAATTATTGGTTTAACCATCTATACAATTCACCAAGAATAACATACTTATCTCTTTCACCTTTTAATTTGGCTATTTCGTCTATATTCATTAACCAGAGACATGAACGTAATTCATTTTTTAAGGTTCTTATTTCTTTAATAGTGTGAGAAATAGAATTATCTTTTCTATCTTTCCATGCAGATTGGAGAAAGTTATAAGCAAAACCTCCTAAATCAGCACCTAATACAATAGATTTTGCGATATCAATTCCTGTTCTTAAACCTCCCGTGGCAATTATTAGTTTTTGAGACACATTTCTAACATAAATTATGCTAATAGGTGTGGGGATCCCCCATTCCTTAAATACTTCAGCTGGATCTCGAGTATATCTTTGATTATTAAGATTTTTACGTTTTGATTCAATTGCTGCGAAACTGGTCCCACCAGCACCTCCAATATCAAAACCATCAAAACCAAGTTTATCAAGAATTAAAGCTAATTCCTGGTTAAATCCGGTTCCAACTTCTTTTGCAATTATCGGAATATTGTTTATTTCCCGTAATTTTTGAAAATTTTTACGGAAAAGTTTATATGAAAGATCTCCTTTATCTTGAACTAATTCATGTAAAACATTTAAATGAATTGCCATAACATCAGCATTTATCATCTCTATACATTTGTTAAAATCCTCTAACTCAAAATTAAGGCTACTAACCTGCCCGATACCAATATTTCCGATTATAGGAATAGTAGGGGCAACATCACGGGTAATTTTAAATGAATCTAATAATGTAGGATCTTCAAGTCCTGCACGCTGACTTCCTACACTCATTATAATATTTTCTTCTTCTGCAGCTTTAGCCAAAATTTCATTTATTTCTTTTGAGACAGGATGACCACCAGTAATCGCTGAGATACAAATGGGTGCTGAAATTTTTTTATCATAAAACTTCACTGAAAGATCAACTTCTTCAATATCGACATCTGGAATTGGATGGTGAATCAATTTTATATCACTAAAATAGTTTTTAGAATGTTGTACGTCATGCTCTAATGGTATTTTGAGATGTTCTAATTTTCTATCCATTATCTCTTTTGAGTCATTCTCCTTTGGCATATTTTTCTTCCCTATTTGAGTCATTTCACATAAAAATTGCTTTTAGTTAATTATTATATTTGTACAAATTAATTTTTCATTTTTTAAAGAATTATATATATAATTTTCTTTCAATCCATTTATCAATTGCACAGGAACATTGAATTTACATATCTGTTTTATAAAATCGATTTTACCTTCAATCCCACCTGTAACATCTATTTTTTTCCCCAAGTCCGCTAAGTCCAAGTCATCTAATTCACTTGAAAATATTTTAGAGGCCAATTTTATATTTTTATCCTTAGAATCTCCATCATTAATAAAAATTCCATCGGTTTCAATTGCAAAAATAACTTTTGAGACACAATATTTTTGTAAGTTCTCACATAACTCAGAAATGATCTGATCTCCTGAAATTATAGAAAATGATCCTTGTTTATCAAAAATAATATCTCCATATAAAATGGGTAAGATTTTAAGATCTAAAGCGGTTTCAATGATGTCAATAGATTTGGCAATGATATTTTCTGCATCTTTTATAAAAATGCTGGAGGGTTGGATTGATAAAACGGGATAATTTCGTTCTAAAAATAGGTTTACTAAATAAGAATTAAATTTAATCATAGCTTGATGGGTTTCAGTTAATCCAATAATTTGATTTGGTATAGATTTATCTAATCCTTTCGAAATATTGTATTTTTTTGCTAAAGGGTGCCCAAATGAGCCACCTCCATGAATCAATATTACTTTTTCGTTAGCATTAATAATTTGTTGAATTGTGCTTTTAGCAACCTCCTCTCTGATAAAAAAAGGTTTATTTTTATCAGTTAATAAACTTCCACCTAACTTTAATAGTAAGATTTCATTCTTCCTTTTCAATTTCAACTATCTCTCATCCGATCATAGTTTTCCAGGCATTATATCCTTTACTTTCGATAGCATTAGCAATTTTTACTTGTTTTTCTTCATTTTCCGCTAAAGCAATAACCAAACCCCCTCGACCAGTCCCTGTCATTTTAGCACCAACAGCTCCATTCTGTAATGCTATTTCAACCAATTTTTCATTCACTTCTCCTGAAACCGTAATTTCTTGGAGAAGTTTGTGGTTTTGATTCATTAGATCTCCTATAGTAATAATATCCCCATTAATTAATGCATTTTTAGCATCTTCTGCTAAATTTTTATATTCAGCAAAAATTTTTTCGAATTTAACAGGGTACTTTTCCTTTAAACGTCGAACATCAGCAACAACTTCAGTCGTTGATGCCGTAATTCCTGTATTTGCTATTACTAAAAACATCTTTTTTAGAGCTTGTAAGAGTTCCATAGTATTTTTACCTCCACTCAAGTTTTTTTTAAACCAAATTAACCCGCCATAAGTGGAAGCTGTGTTATCAATTCCAGAAGGGGTTCCGTGGTAAGATTTTTCTCCTTCATATGCCGCTTCATTTATTTTTTCATCCTCTAAATCAAGATTAAAAGTATCATTAAGGGCACGAGCTAAAGATGTGCATTGAGCTGCAGAAGCCCCAACGCCACTTGCAGCAATTAAATTACCGCTAAAGGTTATTTCAAGTTTCTGATTTTTTGTATCTATTTTTAAATAATCAATAACGTTTTGTACAGATTGCATCGCCTCATCGTATTTTTGCTTTTTATAACCAGGAGTTGCTGATCTCTGATCGTCAACCGTCCATCCATTTCCCTCAATAACTTTAACATCCGCTGTTGTGTAGGACCCTAACGCCGATGCTATTGCAGATAGTCCATAAACTACAAAATGTTCACCGAACAAGATCGTCTTTCCGTATCCCTTTCCTGAACCCATTTATTTTACCTCCACAGTTCCCTCTGAGCCATTGACGATGACAATCTGTCCAGTGTTTATGTTATTAATATCAATTTTATCAACACATGGGATTTCACTGATAATACATCCTACTGCTATGATAGTATCAATCTGTTTATTAACAATTGCAACGGGAGCTGTGTTATTTTTCTTCATTCTATACAATGTATATGATCCTACTGTCGATCCTTTACCAGTGGGAAAAACTAAAACTTTCCCTGTTATAGATTGACCTTCAAGTTCGTGTCCGACCTCAACCACCTTACCTGTATCAGGATCAACACCCCCATAAAATGAAATTCCATCTTTAGTAACAATTGCTTCTGCTTCAGCAATTCCTTTAAATATTTTTCTTCCTGATAACTTCATCCTGTCGCCTCCTCGATGCATTCTTCAATTGAACCAATTTTTACTTTAAACTTATTCTTTGCACGCCCGTAATAACACGCTTTTGCTGAATCTACCATAATTCCCTTAAAACGTCCTTTAATAGGGGCTACAACACAGCAAGTATCTGCTGCAAATTTTGCTCCTGCATCTTCAATTATTTTAGAATAACCTGCCTCATCAGCAATTCTTTTTGTAGGTCGAGCAGTTGTGATCCAAAATTCTTTTTTTACTTTCTTTCCATTCAATAAATTCGCAATTTTTGCGATTTCGTGGATTGAAGCATGAGGACAACCAATACTTACAAAATCTATCTCAATATCATCATCAATAAGCTCATCTCGTGTTTTTTTCAGCGTTTCTTGGTTAATATCAACAATAATATCACTTGGCTTAGGGTATCTATTATACTCTGGAGTTATTCCTTCCATATGAAATAATGCAGTTCCACCATAAGTAGCAACAGAAGCGCAAAAAGATTTGAGTTCTTCAACAGTTGCTCTGGAAATTCCAGTTATATAAGGTATTTTCTTTTCTAATTCAACCAACTTGTCTCCAATTATTTTTCCTAAAACTCCAAATTCGTCTGTACCTTTAACTGGGGCATTAACTTCAAATAAAACTTCCCCGTGACGATTTTTATCCAAATGATACCCATATTTAGGTGTTTTCCCTATAATGGCTGACGCTAAAGCACTTGGACCCCCCTCACGATTAGTTCGAGCACCAATAACCGAATTAGCATAACAAACTGCACTACTTTCAGCCCAAGCAAGGTGTTGACCAAAATGAGGAGTATTTCCAATTAAGTAAGGTGTACAAGAACAGGTTGTTATAATTGCCATTTTGGCAAAAGCATCTATCGCACGATTTTGATTTTTGGCAAATTCTTTATCTATCCCTAATGCCTGCCAATTTTCGCGATCCATTCCCGCGGGATTTAATGTTGTTAACACTCTTACTTTACCATCTTCAGCCATTTCGCTTAAAAATTCCAATCCCGCTTCACCAAGATTAGCGTAGGAAACTCCCGCTATTTGAACCCCAACAACATCTATCATGCATTCAGCATCAAAGATTTCACCTAATGTGGCTAAAATCTCCATAGATTTTTTAGCGGCTTTTCCGAATTTCCCTTCCAGCATATCCTGTTCTTCTTGTGTTAACTTCATTTCAACCTCCCTCAATTTTAAAAGTATTTATTCACATCCACCTTGGGGAATTCTACGATTTCAAAACTTTTTCCTTTGATAACTAATGGTTTAGTTAAATCAAAACCAATCTTTGTGGTCATTTTTGTACCGGGCTCTGCGCTGGGATCTAAACTACTCCCAGGTTCTTTATCTTTGATAACCATCCTGGTATTACCTTGAAACCGGGTGGCAAAACTCCATTCTACGGCTAAAGGGTCATAAATATTAATATCTTTATCGACAATAAAAACATGTTTACAGCTCGTATGTCCCGCAAAAGTTCCTTCTATTGCTTTTTTACCATCTTCTTCTGTTTTCTTATCTATTTGAACTATTGCGTGAAGCCAAGAAGATCCACCTGGACTGATATTTACATCCAAACATTTAACTCCTGTTGCATTTACCTTATTGAAGATAGTAGGTTCTCGAGGCATTCCCATTAATATCTTATGTTCTAACGCCCCTGGTAATAAGGCTTGCCATATTGCTTCCTTTCTATGAGTGATTTTTTTCACTTCAAAAATAGGTTCCTCTCTAATTATATCCAATGTCTCAGTTAGATCAACAAATGGACCTTCGGCATGTCTCTCTTCAAAATAAACTTTTCCTTCCAGTACAAATTCTGCTTCAGCTGGGATTAAAAGATCAACAGAGTTAGCTTTTACAACTTTAATTGGTTCAAGTGCATTGGCAATTTCTAGCTCATCAACACCAATGTCTACAGAAGTAGCTCCGGCAATTAGAATGTTAGGGGTATTTCCTATACAAAAAGCCACCTCCACTTCTCCATTTTTTTCTAAAAATTTATAGAAATGGCGACCTTTGACAATTCGTGCAGCAAATTTATCTTTTGAGTATTGCATGGCTCGATGGAAATCTAAGTTTTGTCCATAATCTGGATCTCTTGTAATTACAACAGCAGAACTTATATAATTTCCACCATCCTTATCGCAATGAAATAAAATAGGAATCTTGTCTAAATCTACTTCTGTTTCAACAACTTCTTGACATGGTGCGTTAGCTACAATTTCTGGTTCAGAACGTTCATCTATTGCTTTTGAAAGCATAGGTATAAGATCAGCAGGGGTGACACCAAAATAAGAGGAAATCACATCCTTAGTACAGAATACATTGCCGACAACACGGAATTCAGATTCTTTTACATTATTAAACAATACTGGTATCGGTTCAATTGCCTTTAAAATTCCTGAGATTTCTAATTTTTTTGAAACTTCAAGATCTACCTTTCTGAGTAATCCTTCCTTGTCAATTTTATTTATATATTCTCTAAATCCCATAAAAATCATCTTCTATACATGTTTATCTTGATAATATGAATAATAATAGTGGTTTTTCTTAGAGGAGTTACAGAACCACTTTTTATAAAACTAAAGGTTTTCACCATCATTTATTTTTTGTAAAATTTCTTTTGCGTAATCAACTCTTATTTTTTTCGCTTCTATCATTTTTTTAACAACTTTTTCTATTAATTCATCAGGTACACCCGCGATCTTTGCTATGTTACGAGAATGAAGTGCCATATGACCTTTTTGAATGCCTTCCGAGGCTAAAGCCCTCAGAGCCGCAACATTTTGAGCCAAACCAAGAGCGGCACCTACCTGAGACAGTTCACTAGCACTTTTTACATTTAGGATCTTCAAAGCTATTCGTGCCATAGGATGTATTTTTGTCATTCCCCCTATAATTCCTAGAGCAAGAGGGAGCTCAATTTCTCCAACCAGATTTCCCTTTGAATCTAACTCGAATTTAGTCAATGGAGAATATTTTCCACTTAAAGAGGCAAATGCGTGAGCACCAGATTCTATAGCTCGAGTGTCGTTTCCAGTTGCTAATGTTAAGGCAACAATACCGTTCATTATTCCTTTATTATGGGTGGTCGCACGATATGGATCAGCTACAGCAAATTCATACGCATTCAATATTCCTTCAACAACTTGGGTACCACCTAATAAATCTTTATCAAAAGTTGCTTTACTTCTAGCAATTCGATGAGTAGCTAAATTTGAAACAATTCGGAGATAGATCTTTCCTCCACATATTTCTTCTACAAAAGGACTGATAGATTCAGCCATAGTATTTACTACATTTGCCCCCATGGCATCCAAAACGTTAACCAATAAATGGAGAATAATCATCGGTCCTTTATTGGTATGAATTTCCCTTATCTCGATATCCTGAGCACCTCCACCTAACTCATTTAACAATGGATCCTGCTCATTAGCAATTTTTAATAAGGTCTTTTTATGCTTTTCCAGAGAATGCTTTGTTTCTTCTATGTCTTTTAATTGTGTTATTTGAATTTGTGATATCATTACTGATTTTACTTCTTCTGAGTGAAATCCACCATGCTTTCGAGCCATTTTTGCTGCATTTGAAGCTGCGGCTACTACTGATGGTTCTTCTATAACCATAGGGATTATATAATCTCTATCGTTTACTTTAAAGTTAAAAGCAAGACCAAACGGTAACTGATAACTCCCTACTACATTTTCAATTAATGTATCAATTTGAGTGGAAGTGAAGTAGCCTAACTCCTTCAATATTTCTAATTCTTCTGGATTTAAATGTAAAAGTTTGGATAATAGCTCATGACGCTCATCCATAGTTAGTTTGTAAAATCCAGAAATGTCTGAACGAAATTCCTTCATTAAAGTTTCACTAATTTAAAAATTAATAAATTTTTTTAAATTTTTTTAAATCTTTTCTTAATCACTTCCTTTATGAAGATTTATATTATAAAAGTATCTAAAGAGAAGTTAACTCACATTGGATTTTGAGTTAATAAATGTGGTGAACAGGAATAGGTATGTAAAAAGGACTCCAATTTAATAATCCTTTTGCGTTAATGTTTTCCTCATATTCATTTTCAACTCTCCTTATTTCATATTCCAAGGAATTGCCTTTATTAACTTGACTCGCCACTCTTACATAACCTTTACTAAGATACGTTAGGTCATTAAGCTCATTATGAACAACGGGCTCAGTTGTTAATACAGCAAATAAAGGGAAGAACCTTTTATGATATCCTGAGTGTCCCTTAGGACAGTGATCTAAACCCTTTATGTTTGGAATTATGCACCCCTCATCACAAAAATGAAGTGTAAAGCCTCTTTTATTATTTAATTCATGTTCAGCAACCTTTCCAACTACAATTATTGGTCTAACGTCACCGTTTTTTATTAATTCGTATTCTAGAACACTTTGCTTTTTCTTTAAGTGAATATAATCATTAATATTGGGACCATTTTGAACTATTTCTTTAAATCTATCTTGTACTTTTAAGAGGCCTGAAATACATATAGCACCTGATCCATAAGATCCAAAATAAATAGTATCATTGACGTGAGTATGATTTTCGAGAAGGTAGATAATCTGTGCCCAAACACTAGCATTATACATGTTTCCAAAATGCATAGGAACTCGTAATTGAGGTAAAACTCTCGCTTTTACATTGGTATTCAACCAATTTGAAAGTCTTTCTAAGTTCGCTGATGAAAATCCTCTTTCATTAAGCTTTAAATATAGATATTCTGGCAAAACAGTAACATCATGTAAGAATGAATCAATTTTCTTTAGAATTGATGATCTAAATTGATTACGCTCAAATTTAGGTAAGTCGCTAATATGCTTTATCCACCGTTTTAATATGATTTGTTGCATAATTTTTAATGGCAATTTAGTATATGGGGCGTGAAATGAGTAAAAATCAGCGTGAATGTCTCCGATGTTGCTAATTAGATCGTCGTAAGCTTTTAATTGAAAGTCAATGTAAGTGGCTTGAGAATATTTCCCAAAGGCTCTTGCATTTTTCTCATTTGCAGGCCTAAAAAAGTCATTTACGTTCCCAGATATTTTGCCGAATTTCTGACTAAAGACTGCGACCCTAGGGTTTTTTGAGATAACAAATCCGATTGCGCCTGAACCTTGTGTAGGTTCGCCGGGGGAGCCTATATGATATGAAGAAATGTCCGCGCTAATGATAAGTGCTTTATTTATTATTTCTTTTTCAATCATTGCGATAGCGTTAATAATAGCTAGCGTACCACCAGCACACGCGTTGTATGTATCCATAGTAAAACTGTTGGGCGATATCCCTAACATTTCAGCAAAAATATTAGAAATGCTTTTAGCTGCATACACTTCTGTCTCCGTCCCGACGAACAATGCATCTATGCTCTTAGGAGGTATGTTTCCTCTTTGCAAAGCATTATACCCTGCCTTAAGACCTAAAGACATTACATCCTCATCCACATCAACAACTCTCATCTCTTTAGACAAAAGCCCTTTAGCATATTTTGCGGGATCTATACCTCTTTCCACGGCAAGTTCCTCGAGCTTTACGAAATGCCTCGGAGCGTGAAAACTAAAACTGTCGATGCCAATATTTGTAAACAGATGATCGTCAGAAAGCATGATTTGTATCTCGAGAAATATAAAATATTTTAAAATTTGATCAGTTAAATCTTTTTTTATTTATTTAATTAAATGTTTTAGTTAAATTCTCTATTTAAACGTTGACCATTGAAACATATTTTCAACAATTCAAACTCTTAAAAGTGTTAAAACTTATGTAAACGATAAAAATCATCGGAAATGATTTGATATTTTCTTCCTAAAACAATCTTTAAGTATTATAGTCGTAACGAAAGAGCCTATTAAAATACAGATCAGCAATATTTCATATCCATATTGACAGGAATTTTGTTTTAAATGTAGAGAAGGCTTAGCATTAGAAATAATGATAGGTAAAACCATTTAGATAAATTTAATACCCTTAATGATATTATTAATATCAATTAACCTTTTCAAATTGTTTAGATGGTATCTACTCTAGAAGAACTAAAGGAAACAGCTAAAGATAAGCTACCCAAACATGTTGGTTTAATAATCGATGGAAATCGCAGATGGGCTAAAAATAGAAATCTTGAGATTAATTTTGGCCATTTAGTTGGATATGAAAACCTTAAAAAAAGGTTATTTGATTTTTTTGAAGCAGGAATCCATTATCTAAGCTTATATATCTTATCCCTTGAAAATTTAAGAAAGAGAAGTGCTGAAGAGCTTGAATACATTTATAAAATAATGATTAAAGCAGTAGATGCAGTAGTAAATGAATCAATTGTTAAGGATGATAAAGTGAGATTTGATATTGTAGGCAGATTGTCCTTGCTTCCTCCTACCGCTAAGGAGAAAATCCAGCAATTAATAAATTTTACTAAGGATCACGATCAAAATTTCATAAACCTCTGTATAATGTATGATGGTCATGAAGAAATTGTAGATGCTGTAAAGAAAATAATTAATGATGGAATAAAACCAGAAAAAATCGATGCTAAATTGATAAAAGATTATTTATATACCAGGGATTTTCCTGCATTAGATTATATTATAAGAACAGGAATGAACGATGGGGCTAGAATTTCTGGATTTTTACTTTGGGACTCTTCTTACGCTGAGTTCAAATTTAGAAACGACTTATGGCCGGATTATAATAAAGAGATGGTAATTCAGGACTTACTTGATTATACAAAAAGAAGTAGGCGCATGGGAAAATAAATTAGCACTAGCTTATTTTACTCTTAATCCTTTTTATATGAGATTAAACCTAAAAATAAATATCAGAAGAATCATTCATTATTAAAAGAGACTTTATTTTTTTGTTTATAATATGTCAAATTCAGCCACCATTATCTCATTAAATATCACAAAATTTCCACAGAATCTTTTAATTCCTGATATGGATAATGATGTTTCACTTCAAGTAATTAACAATTCAGATAAAAAAGAAAATTTTAAATTTGTTTTTGAAGGAGAAAACTTAGATATTAATTTGAAATCACCAGAATTAAAAGATCAAATTGAATTTGCACCAAAGGAAACCAAAAATATCGATATAAGGTTAAACCCAACCGTAGGTGGTTTCGGAAAATTAACCATAAATGCATATTGGCTAAAAATTGTAGAATATACAGTTAAAGTGCAGAAAGTTAGAGAAATAGCACCAAAAAGTAAATTTCATAAGATTTTCGATAACTATAGGTTTAAGGGTGCAGAAAAGATTGATACGATGAATCCAAAAGAGTTCTTCCTAACTACAACATTAACCGAATTGCAGAAAATCGAAGAACAATTAGAGACAATGAGAAATAATTATAAATCAACATTATCCTTAGAATCAACCAGTACAGAAGCATTTAAAAGGATTACAATTGATGTTATTGATAAAACTATAAGACAATTGGCTAAAGGATATCTTTCGAATAAAAATTTACATGTATCTTTAAGTTTAGCTTTAGAATTATCAGATCCAAATGAACAGCTCAAATTCTATGTTAATTTAATAAGAGCTTATGCAATAGAAAATCTAAGCGAAGCACTTCAGATCATTAAAAACTTGAATGATTTAAACCTGCAACAAAATCTATTAAAATCAGTAGTTTTTGATCAAATAGCTGTTAATCCAATTCAAGCCTTCAATTTGACGGAAAATATTACAAACTTATCTGAAAAAATTAAACTATTATTTAACATCACACAAGAGTTATATAATAACAATAAATCATCTGAATTGCTTACTGTTCTTAAAAGGATCATTGAGGTTCTCTTTAAATCACCCGAAATCAATAGTGAAGATAAAAAAGACCAAAAGCTTATTTATGATCCTCTTAAGGATGCAATAAATGGAATAGCTGAAATTGAAAGTCCTGGAGCTGCCAATACTATTATTGAAGGAATAAGTAATATAACGCTTAAGGAAAGAATAGCAAAAGATCTATTTGACATAATTTATGAACTTGTGGATGAGATAAGAACAAAAATAGATTCCGAATTAATATTTTCTCAATATTTTCTACTTAATACTTATATTTCAAATATAAATAATGAAATTAAAAGTTTTAGCAGTATTGGTGGAAATGTAAGTAATAATATTCTTTCAGGAGATTTCAATTTTAAATTAGTCTTTCTATCTCTTTTTAGTTTTAATTTTAGCATTTTTCCATTTATCGATCGTGTATATAATGACTTAAAATTTAATCTGAAAAAATCAATTGCATATTACATATTCCCTTCTGTCAATTATTTCCAGGATAATGAGTTAACAGTTCTTCAGAGGACATTAAACCAATTTTTTAATAATTTTGCGAATGTACCGAGCCAGTTACTTATATTTAATTTAGATTTTATTCCCTATTTAGGAAAACCAACTGTTATTTTGTCATCCGAATCCCAATTAAATAATAATTTAAAATCTAAAATAGAAAAACTTGGAGATACTGTTAATTTAATTATTGATGATTCGATGTTTAAAGGTGGCAAGATTTATGACAATCTAAAGAGTATAATTCCACCAAATAGATGTGAGATTTTTAACTTAATTTTATCATATGAATTCATAAACGATTACAACGCGTTTATAGCATTTATCCAATCATTATTCTAAAAAATTAGTAATCAACCAAAATTATATAATGACAATTTATTATTTAGATAATATAATAGTGGAAAAACAGGGGTAAAGCCTTAATGGCGAAAGATAAGAAAAAGAAAGAAAAAAAAAAGAAGAAACCAAAACAAGAAAGTAGTACTTTTTCTCAATTAATAACTCAAAAAGGAAAGGGAAAAGCAGGAGCTCCTATAGGTGTGGTATTAGGCCAATCTATTGATAGAAGTGCTGATAAACTGTTTCTGGGAACGGATTATAAAGAGGTACATATACCTGAAAGACCTTGGGCTGAAATGTTAGCTGACATCGAGCATTGGACTCCACTACCTTACACACATGGTATAGAAATGGAATTAATCTTAGCAGATGACAATGGAAATTATCCACCTGGAGATGAAATGGTTTTTCGGATGAAAGAAATCGTTAAAGATGCTATTAAAATTATGGATGAAATTCTTTACGATGGAAGAGAAGATTTTCTACCCGTTCCTGACTATATTAGACAAAAAGTTTTAGCCAGACCATGGGGGCGAGATGACCTTGAGAAGGGTTATGCTATGGATATACGCTATACTTTGGGAGATACCTCTGTTGATATTGATACTTTTGCTAGAGATGGGAATGTAACCGCAATTACATATATATTGGAGCTCGTAACACCCCCTTGTGTTTATGTTGAAGAACTAGCATATTGGGCAAGTACTTTATTTTTATTAGCAAAAGTAACTTTGCCAAAAGATTTACATATCATAGCCTCTGCTATAAATCCTGCAACTCGTGAGTATCAACGAGGTTTGAGTGAGGCAGATCATTCACACATAGGTTCTTTTGAATCTGAGTTAGAGAAAATACAAGCATATTGTATGATACGGAATTTTATACCACATATCATCGCTCTCACCTGCAATTCACCTATTTTAAACAATAAACCTACCGATGTAGTAAAAATTATCAATGGGAGGATTACTGCACCTAACTGTGTTCGCTCTTTAAGATTAAAATTTAATACAACAATGTTAAGCGGAAACAATCCGAAATATTATATCCCCTATTTGACTTCCACAGATCAAAATTCACAGAATCATTTTCTCCAAACGGTCCAGAAAGCGAGTCTAGAAGACGGACGCTTCCAAGACGTGTTTCCTTTTACAGATTGGGGAACTATTGAAGTTAGGATAAGTGATGCACAGATATCGATCTGTCGGAGAATAGGAATTGGAATGTTGATTCAGGCATTATGTTATAAAGCTAGAAAATTACTTCAAAATGGAAAATGGGTGCCCGATGCAGGATCCAATACAATTGCTACTAACCGCCAAAGGGCAATAGAACGTGGTTTAATTTCTCTTTTTCGACCAACTCCGGATGTTAGTCGAGAAAAGCTAGCTGAATATGATCCCGAATTTGCAGAGCAATATTTAGGACCAAAAGATCAACCAATACGTTATATGATGCAAGCCGTACAGAGAATGTTTTTCTATCTTAAAGATGAATTGAAAGAGTTAGGCTTCTTATATTCTCCATTCATGAAACCTCTTCTACAATCTGTTTTTGGAAATGTTTCTTATGCAGAACCACCAATAACAGAAGCAGAATATCAACTTTCTCTTTATGACTATAAATTAAAAAATGGAGAAGATCCCAGCATATTAAATGATTTAATATATTTTACAATTCAATATTGCCAAGATCCTCTAAATAATCCACTTACGGGTGTTTTAACTCTTCCAAAAGAAATGAGAGATTAATCTTCATTATTTATAGTTTTTAACTCTTCTAAGAGTTAAAGTTTTTGATTTATTTATAACATATAAAAATTTAAGATAAGAACTATTTTCAACTATTAGAGTAATCGAAATTATAAATCTTGAAATATGAATACTAATTTTACTCAAGGAAAAAGTTGGATCATCTCAGCAATTAGTGATATAAAAATAGTTATAAATAGCCTTCAAAATGAATATTATTCTCTCGTAGCTTTTAGAAGTCAATTTGCCGTAGAAAAATTAAATAAAGCAATATTAAGTTTTATGGGTTTGAAAGTAGAAAAAACTCATACTCCAACGGATATATTAGAAGAAGTACTTACTAGCAAGTCTTCTTTGATTATTGATGTAGAAACAAAAAAGTTACTTGAGAAAATTTCAAAATATTCAAAATTTTTTGAAAATGAAGGAGTTCAAACTAGATATGGGACAATTAAGGATGATAAATTAATTATGGCTGAAGAAATATATCAATCTTTTAAAGATATTACGAATTTCATCATCAATCTTCAAAAAATTGTTAATTGTTATTTAAAACTTCTTAGGGAGAGCTTGAATATAACAGAAAAAGAATTTAAAGAACTTGAACAATTAGAATTATTATTGGGAGAATTAAAGCAATGGATATAAATTTGAAATTTATAAAAAACGAGTATTTCTTAAAAAAAATAGAAAAATACTTAAATCTTTTATTTCAAATAAATAAAAAAGTAATAGGACTAATTTTATTTGGTTCATTAGCGAGAGGAGATGCAACTTATTCAATAGAAAAGAAAAGCGATATTGATTTAATTATAATTTTTAGAGACAATGAACTCCCTATACATCATAAAAAAAGAAGTGAAATGAAACTTAAATTATTGGAATTAGCACCTTCAGGAGTAGATTCACTCTGGATGACAGAAGGAGAATTTATAAATTTAGTCAAAATCAAAACCGATATAATCTTATATGCTTTGGATGAGGGGAGAATTTTATATGACCCAGTAGGATTGATAAGAAAACAAAAAGATACTTTATTTAAAGAATTGAAAAAAAAAGGCGTTAAAAAGGAAAGACATTATTGGGCCTGGCCGATAAAAAGTTTTGGGGAAGAAATCGAATGGTAATAGATTTTTAATAAAATTTTTAAGATTTTTTTTAAAATTAAATATAAGTTAATTAGTTAAATGCTAAAATGAATGAGGAAATAAAATATATAAAAAAATTTAAAAGAATTGAAATAAGAAAATGTTAACATGTACTTTAGAGCAAGATGGAAAAAAGCGAGTAGAACATTTACTTGTAATTGACGCACATTCTCATCTGGGTCAAGATGTAGATGGTGCTACAATGATGAATCCTTTGGCTCCAGGCGCCGGAACCTTTGATTTTTGGGGGAATGTCCAAGGGAGGATTAAGGCAGATTGGGAAAAAACCGGTGAACAATCTTTCACTACTTTCATGGATGGAAAAAGTACTAAAATCTCATGGTCTTTTACGCCTTACCCTTTTACGGATAGATTATATATTGCTTTAGAAAAGCTTGGAAAAAAGCATTCTGATTTGAAAGAGAAATCAAAATTTTATTCAATGATAGATCAAGGAGTATGCTTTCCTTTTCAAGATGTGTTTCGTGATAAGCATCCAGAAGCGCTATATCGAGCAAGTAATATCAATGTTTCCCGTTTTACAACTAGATTTCCTTTTTCTATGAAACTTATCGGCTATGGTCGCTGTGATCCGATGGAAGGAGAAAAAGCGGTTAATGAAGTAAGGTACGCTAGAGAAGTATTAGGACTTCGTGGGTTAAAGCTTCATCCACGCTCCGAAGGATGGATTGATAAAATTAGTTCAGAAAAGGCTATTCAAGTTCTTATAGAAGCAGTTTCATTTTCTATGCCTGTAATTTTTGACACACGAGGAAGAGGTTCAATATTACAAATTGCTCAATTAATTGAATCAACTAGAAATGTATTAAAGTCAAAATACCCTGATTTACTACCCCATCTTAAAGTGATTATTGCTCATTTTGCTCAAGGGAATATTGATGATTATGACGTTTATAATGCAATAGTTCAGCCAAACACTTATGGTGATCTTTCAATGTTGCACGGTGCGGGTGCGGGGAACTTTTTTGAAAGTTTTCGAAGATGGTTTCAATCTAATAACAAAAAGAGTGTAGATAATCGAGATTGGTCAGAATATCTCCTTTATGCTAGTGATTATCCCTATTTTGGTGATGTTCATGCTCAAAAATTGATGAAATATATTATTAATAAACAATTTTTTGATACTGGTGGAACCATACAGGATGTAAAAAATATCCTTGGATTAAATCAGTTAAAAGTTTTACCGGAATATAGTGTTCCTCAAAATCAAAAAGAATTAAAGAGTCCACCGAGTATAACAGTTTCTAATCCCAATTATAAACTAAATAATGAAAGTACTTTTCAAACTATGATAAATTCTTTAGCTAAATTAATCATCGACAATCATATTGATATTAAAAAATTTTGTTTGCAATTTAAAGATACTTGGGCAGTGTTTAACGATGATGTATTGTTAACAATCATATCAAATAAAAATAAACAAGAAAGAAACATATTACTGATGAATTTAATTAAAGACCAAATTTCAATTTTTGCCCCATTACAATCAAATATGGAATGGAAAAAATTTGGTTATAAATATTTTGACCCTATAGATAGAGCTTTCTTTGCTACTTTGTTTAAACAGAATTATTTATCTATGGATATAAATAAAACGGTAGAAACTTTTACACATATCTATACTTAAACAGCTTAGTTTACCAACAGAACTATTATATTAGTTAAAATATAATTTATATATAAGAACTTATAAAAAGATTTTACTTAATTAATTCGCTCCCTAAAGGGATATAACTTGAGAGGAATTGTAATTCTTAATTTAAGTGAAGGTTCTGAGCCTACTATTGACATTCAATATCCAGAAAATATATGTGATGAACTGCAAATATCAACGTCAGGATTGCTGAGCCTATTTGAACAACATAAAACCGTAAAAACTGGACCTAATTATCTTGAAATGCAAATCAAGAGAAATGTTAGTGTGGCAAGTTTTTTTACGGGTCATAGCAATAGAAGCTTCCTCGGGAAACCAGAGCATTCTATAACAATCTTCCTCTCTGATGATGATACTCTTCCTAAAACTTTTAAGGGTCAAGTAAGGCGCATAGCTTATGAATTATTACCCAAAAGGCAAGAACCAGATTTCTATGATCAATTTGTAAAATATTTTGAACTTTTGAAAAAAGGAGAATTAGATCCATATTATCAACAAATGCTGGAGCTAACTCAAGATTTAAGTTCTAAAAGAGAAAGGATAGATGATCTCGCACAAAAAGTTTCTTTATTGGTATCTGATAGATCTGATCACCTAAGGAATGTAGATGCCCTAAAAGATGAAATAAATGGCCTATATACAAAAATGGACAATTGGTCTGGCCAAATGGCGGAGTTAAATGAATACAATGTAAGTTTGACTATGAAAATTAAGGAATTGAACAAATTATCGACTCAACATAAAAATGAGCTAACTCAAAGAGATGCACAAATTACCAATCTAACTACAATATTGAATGAAAAAAGTGAAATTGAAGAGGGTGCAGAAAAATTACTTGATCAAATAAAAATGATTAAATCTGAAAATCAAAACTTAAGTCAAGAAATCTCAAAGTTAAATGAGACTAACAAAAATTTAAAATTTCAAGTTTTAAAAGCAAATCGGGAAAATGAGTCTCACTTAGATACAATTACTAATCTGAAATTAGAAATGAGAGCCATTAGGCAACAAATCTCTTCTGAGAATAGCAGTAAAGGCAAAAAAAAAGATGAAATTATTGAAATGAAGAAGGAATTAAAAGTACTCAGAAGAGAAAGAGACCATTATAAAGAGATCGTTAAAAAGAATAAACTCCTTTAATTTGAATTCAACTTTTAAAGAAATTGGTTCATCTTTCTAAGATATGAAAGTTGAGAAAATTATTCTATAATATTTAAATGAGAATGTTACGTTGAGTAACATACAATCTATTAAAAAGGTTTGAATCAATGTTAAGCAAAAATAAACCAAAATTTACAGTTTTATTAATAACGTTTTTAACCTGTTCAATCATAACCATTACAATTGACACCAATTTTCTAGCTTCAAATGAAATTTTCGAGCCTACACCCGATTATGAGACGACATCACTGAAGATCTCTGCTACGTATTCAGATATTGTAATCAATGATATCGGGGGAACAGATTGGGAATGGGCAATAACTCAAGGGTATTGTGTTGGTTCTGGTACAGTTGGCGATCCATACATAATAGAGGATGATATATTTATCTCCTCAGCGCCTCCAGGAGATTGTCTTAGTATTTTAAATTCTGAAAAATATTTCATAATTAGAAATTGCTCTTTTAAGGTTTCAGGAGGGAACGATGCTGGACTCTATTTATTTAATGTAACAAACGGACAGATAAATAATAATTTCTTTTATGATAATTACTACGGAATGGAATTGGAACAAGTTAATAATACTGAAATTAGAGATAGCCAAATCGTTGACAATACCCACGATGGCATATTCTTATCTGATTCTCATTATAATACTATTTCTAACAATAATATATCAGGAAATTCAAACCAAGGCATATTGCTTGATGATAGTACCCATAACACGATTTCCAATAACGAGATAAATGATAATGGTGCAATCGGGATTATATTAGTAACAAATAGCAATGACAACACACTTTCAGGTAATGATGCTACTAGAAATGGATATGGTATTTACATTGATACTTGTAGTGAAAACACTATTTCTAATAATGACTTAATAGATAATAATCTCTTTGGGATATATTTAGAGGATGCAGATCAAAGTGATGTAATATCAAATACAGCTAATGATCATGGTGTAGCTGGAATTTATATAGAATTGGGAAGTGATGGTAATACTATTTCAAAGAACACTGCGAATAACAACCTTGACGACGGTATTTATGTATTGGATAGTGATAATAACACTATTAAAGAAAATACAATGAATCATAATGGAGATGATGGAATTTGGGTGGATGTATGTCAAGATTCAATCGTAAATAAAAATACAGCTTATAATAATTCCGGAAATGGAATACATCTTAATAATGGTGATAACATAACTTGCACTGAAAATTTAGTTTATGAAAATCAAGAAAATGGGATTCGATTATTTAGTACAGATAACTGCATAATTGAAGATAATAATGCTCATCATAATGGTTTGGATGGGATAAGAGTATATTCTAGTAGTACTAACAATATTCTAAGATTTAACATTGGCCAATTTAATAATTTAAGCGGAATTCATTTACTTTCAACTAGTAATTTTAATTTGTTAATTGATAACTTAGCAACAAATAATCAAGAACATGGGATATATATTCAAACAAGCGATAGCAACACATTGACTAGTAATACTGCTAATAATAATGAATTAAACGGAATTAATTTACTCTCCAGCGATGCCAATTCTATTGTATCCAATATTGCGAAAAATAACAAAAACGGAACATTTCTAGACAGCAGTAATAATAACATAATAACTAATAATATATTAACTGGTAATGCTGCATGTTTTAACGAAACAGGAAGCACGGGTAATATTTTTGAAGGAAATATTTGCACGAGTGTAGGAGGGGGTCTAGGAATTGATCCCACTACAATTTTGCTTATAACTAGCATTATAGAAGGTGTTGCTATATTAGCATTAGTGTCTCTCTTTTTCATTAGAAAGCGAAAATCCTAATTATCTCTTCTTTTTTTTATTTTTCTGAAGAAAAATCTCAATTCTAATGCCTGATACTTTAAGAAGAGTTCAGAAGAATTTAATTAAATAATTTTGAGATAATTTTAGAAACTTTTAAAAAGAATGGGAATGCGGAGTTTTTTTCTTAATCGGGTGTAAGCTCGTCAAGGTCCGATAAATCCAGACCACTATCCATCATTTCTGGGCTTTCTGCTAGAAATTCATTAAGTATGTCTTTCAATTCATCTCCCGAGCGTTTCAATATTAGCCTAATTAATCCAATGTTTATGTCTGGGTCGGAGATTAAAGTTAATACACCTTTAGGTCCACACGACGATGCAAAGATCTTTCCGCCTAAAAATTCACTCGTAACTATTTCCAAATTGCCAAGTTCCAGGTTTTTACCTTGTTCTTCTGAGGCACAAAATACTGCGCTTGCAATAGCACCAATCCCGTCAACATCGGCAGGGAAATAAGAAAATTTTGAAACACTTGCGATAGTAAGTCCTGTTCTATCAACTAAAATAACTTTTTTGATACCACTTTCACTTTTTATAATCTTACTTAGAATATTATCGAAGCTTTTGGTGTCAATACTAATTGCAATACACCTTTTTAATTGATTTTGGTAATTTGATATTTAATGTAATAATATATTCTTCAATATTTAAAATTATTATAATCATTTGAATTTATAAAATTATCTTTTTGAAATCTTTCATGGGAAATTAAGGAAAAATTATTTTTAAGAGGAATTCTTTAAAATCAACATATTAAATTTCTAACATTTTTTATGAAAAAAATATGATGCGGGATGATATAGAAAAGAGATTACATAGAGTAATGATAAGAATACCCCAACAAGGTTATAAGTGTCCATACTCAAAGTATTGTGATAATTCTGAAAATAGTGCTAGGTGTAATCTTTTTTATCATAAATGTTCCAAGTTTATAGATTTTAATTCACACTCTTAATAGATTAGATATGGTTTAGGTAATTGAAATGGATATGGGTTTAAAAGATAAGGTTGCATTGGTTTTAGCATCAAGTAAAGGTTTAGGATTAGCCTGTGCTAAAGGACTTTATGAAGAAGGAGCAAATGTTATCATTTGCAGTCGCTCTGCAGAAAATTTAGAAAAAGCTAAAGAAGATATAGAAGATATTAATTCAATCAACAATAAGGCAAGGGTTGTACCCATTGTAGCCGATTTGATGCATGAAAACCAGATAAAGAATCTTGTAGAAAAAACTTTAAAGGAATTTGGTAGGATAGATATTCTGATTCATAATGCTGGTGGTCCTCCATCAGGTCCTATAGACGCAATTACAAAGGAAGACTGGTCAAATTCAATTGATTTAAACCTTCTTTCTTTCATTAAAATAACTGATTTAGTCCTTCCTACCATGAAACAGCAAAAACATGGAAAAATAATCGCAATTACATCAGTTTCGGTAAAACAACCATTAGATAATTTAGTTTTGTCAAACACGACTCGATTAGGTGTAATAGGGTTTGCTAAGACTCTTGCTAATGTATATGCTAAAGATAATGTATTAGTGAATGTTGTTTGTCCTGGGCCAACCCTTACTGACAGGATGAAAGAATTAATAAATAAAACAGTGAAAGATACAGGAAAGACTTATGAAGATGTGGAGAAAACATGGATAGATCCCATACCATTAGGACGATTAGGTAAACCGGAGGAATTAGCTAATTTAGTCGTGTTCTTAGCCTCAGATAAAGCTAGTTATATTACAGGGACGGTAATTCAAGTTGATGGAGGTTTTATAAAAAGTGCTTTATAAAAAAAATTATTGAGATATCACTTTCATATTTCAGAAATTTAAATAATGAATTACTTATTTCTATTGATAAATGAAGAAGATTTTAATATACCATATTGATATTATTATCCTAAATTTTCTTCTAATAACATATATAATAAAAGTTAATTAATTATTATTTCAAATTAGATTTAAAGAAATAAAGAATATAAGAATTTCATAGGTGAGTGAAATTGAGAGTAAAAAAGTGTAGGTTTTTGATGGTGAATGGAATTAGTAGAAAAAAGATTTTAGTTATATCGGTCTTATTTATCAGTTTCTTAATGATTCCTTTTTTAAACAATCTTAACCTAAATCGGAATTTCAATGAAAATGAGCAAAAGTATATTAAAGATGAAGATATTGTTATCCAAAATTTAAAAACTCAGGATCTAACCACTGATAATATATTTAGTGGGATAGGAGCTGCTTGGAATGTATCTCATTGGGCTAAACGAACGGATTATGACGAATCAGTAAAATTTGGAAACGGAACATCTTATTCAGTTTATATGGATTTAGGTACTGATTGGGAAGGTTACCAATTAAACGGAACGATTAAAGAATTATATGATAAAAGAAATTGGGTTAATGGATCTTTTAATGCTGGACCTGATGATGATAATCCTAATTGTCCCGATAATGATAGCCTTTATCTTACAGATTGGATGTTTGATTATAGAGAAACTTCAGGAGGGGCAGGTGATCCTCCTTATGAAAATACATTTTCTGGAAATTATTTCAACAGTACGAATGATCCTTCTGGTACTGGCAATGATTGCTTAGAATTGAGAATGGATGGTGAAGGAACGGGTTATGATCAATATGATAGATGTTGGTGGGAGTCAAATTTTACTCTCCCTAGGGGTGATGTAATTGAGGGAGAAGTCTCTCTTGCAATGTATCCTAAAAGCCAATATGACGAAACTCGCGATTATGGAACTCATTGGAGTATTCAAGTTATCCTAAATGGAGTAGTAATTGACGATAAAAATCTATTATGGTTAAATCAAACTGGAAAGGGTGATTGGGTTCCTTTAAAATTACAATTAACTAATTGGTTAGACAACCCTGTAGTATTTCCAAATGGTGTGAAAAATATGTCCCTTAGGATCCAATTAATAAGAAATGGGGGAACTTTATCTTATGGACCTTATGGAACATATCAACAAGTTCTTATTGATAATGTATCCTTAACAGTAAAATCACAGGTAAATGCAACTCAAATTGGGTTACAAATGAACGAACAACCAGTATCTGATAGTAATGAATGGGGCAATGGAATAGTAGAACAAATTAGTTCTTGGACTACAACTCCTCTTGACGTTAAATTTAACAGTACTGAAGTTAGACCTTCAGAAATGGGTGGATATGAGGTAGAATTTAAAACAGACTTAAATCTATTCGCAAAAAAAATGAATAGAGAGTCTCATTATCAACCTAACTTTTTGGGAACAAGTTTCGAGGTAAAAAATGACAGTTCCGTAGAATGGGAATGCTATGCGCGTGTTTCTGTTCCGACAGGATATAGTGAATCTAATATGACAATCAGATTCCCTGAAGACGTTAATATAACTTGGATTTCCAATGCAGAAAAACCAAATACCAATATATTAAAATATTGTGATAATTCAACTCTAGGGATAATAAAAGTATCTAATTTTTCAGAAACACCAGATGGTTTTTGGTGGGTGAAAGGTAAATCACCTAATTATTGTACTGAGCTAAATATCTATAATGACGTTACAGGTCAATGGATTCTTAATAATACCTTCCTTAGTGGAGATTCTATCAATATAACTGGAAAAATCGAAAGTGCTGGGCTTGATATTTCCGGATATATCGGAAATACTAAAGCAAAACTTTACATAAAATTTCCAAACGGGATGATTTGGGCAGCAGAAAATCAAATAAAACAGGTCAATGATAATGGATTTGTATATTTTGATCCTATTATAATACCTAATAATGTACCAAATTATGAAGCAGGAGAATATGAAGCAATTATTACTTGGAATAACTCTTATTCTTCGTTTGGATTAAACGAGACTGGAATTATTTATAAAAGATTTAATGTTATTCATGATTCGATACTTGAACCTGATCAAGGTATTTACTTCATCGAAAACGTAATAGATGATCGGATTATAAATATAAAAGTGTCTTATAAAGATAAAATAGATGTTACGGCAATAGAAAACGCATTAGTATATACAAACTTTGCAGGTGAAGACCATAATCTCACAGAAATAAGTCCAGGATTTTATTTATTCGAATTCAATGCGAGTAAAGCTAATGCTGGGAACAATACTTTAACAATTTTTGCAAACTCTACATATTTTTTGAATAAAGTAATAAATGTTACTGTTGACGTCGTAAAAGAAACTCTTCTCACCGTAGAAAATGAATTTTTTACTGTTGCATGGAATGATAATTTTACAGTGAAATTTAACTATACTGAAAAGAATACTGGAAGTGGAATAAACGCTTTTGATGATGTTAATATAACTTGGAACGGTGAATATCATTTGATCCAACCGATCGATGGACAGTATGAGCTTGAGTGTAATACATCAACTTATGATTCACTTACTCTTCAATCATTCATCATTTCTATAAATCCGTATAAGTATGAAGCTCAATCTGTTCTTATTAGAGTACAAATAACAGAATTAGAATCTTCTTTAAGTTTATTTGTAAATGATATCCCAACAAACTACAGTGATACAATTCAAGTTGAATTAGGAGAAACTATAAATATTACAGTTCAATATAAAGACAACTTAACAACGAATCATCTTCCTAATGCAACAGTTGAGTTATTAGGAATTGACTTTCTAAATGATACAAAGGATCAGTATACTTTAATTATAGGAGAAGAAGTTTTGGATCAGGGAATCACAGCTTTGACTATATTTGCCCAACTGGTTAATTACAAACCTCAATCAATTAACTTTTTCATTGAAGTGGCAGAAAAAGAGACAAATTTACAATTATTATTAAATAGTGAAGAAAAAACTCTTGATCCTGTATATAATCTTACAATAGGTGAGATATTAAATATAACAGTAAAGTATACAGAACAAACTGGACTATATATTTCAAATGCTGTAGTACAACTAATAGGGGAGGGAATTTTAATAAATTTAACTAAAGATGATTCTTTACAACAACATTCCATAGAATTAGATACAACGGATTTAAAGATCGGGGTGAATATATTTTCGATTATTGCAAAGGCTACGAATTATGAGATTCAAACTAAAAGCCCGATAATAACAATTAATAGGATAAGCACTTTGATTAACATATCCTCTCAAATAAAAGCAGAACCGGGGGATGATGTCACATTGGAGGTAATTTTAATGGATATATACTTTGGAGATACTATAAAAGATGCTGTGGTTACTTACAGATGGGCTTATGGCCAAGGGGAACTCTTGGATCTTAATAATACTGGTATTTATGAGGGATTTTTGGAAAATGTCCCAGAAGGCACTTATACTATAACTATAAATGCTTTTAAAAGTGATAATTATGATTTTATTACAAAGGAAATAACTTTAATTGTTAAACCTACTGAAACTGAACCAGGTCCTGATTTGAGTTGGTTAGTTTACGTTCTAATAGGTGCTATAATAGGTTTGACCGGAATTTTTGCACTCTATCAGAAATCCTTAAAATATCCTCCTTTAGTAAGAAAAATAAGGAAGTTAAAGAAAAAAGTTAGAAAAAATCAAAAATTAAAACCTATCTTAGTAAATAAGCGTGATGAAATCATCAATGGTGCGATCCAAAATCAAGTTGATATTATAGAATCAATTGAACTTGAAAAAAATGACAAATTTCAATTCAAAAAAAATGAAAGCTAATTTTTTTCTATAAGCGACTATCAATAAAATAACACATTTTTTCTAAAACTTTTTTTTTGAGAAGAAGATTTTTATATCCCATATTTCTACTATTATCCTATAAAAAATAGTGAAAAACTGGATTCAGCTACCAAGATCTTTACATAATAAAAGTGATATCTAAATAAGATTCTAATTTTAAAATTGGAACCCAAATTGTAGATATTGAGGTAACTATTTTTGGTAAATAAAAAATTATTAATTGGAGGTATAATTGGGGCTATTGCTATCGCTTCAATAGTATACACTTCCTATCTATTCATTTCTCCTCCACCATCAGAACCAGAATTATGGTTGGAGAATCCAACTCTCGATTCTCCAGTTGAACCCGCTTGGTTCTGGGAATTTGGTACAGAAGGAGATAATACGGATGTAGGCGCATCAACAAGCTCGGGTCAAGTAAATCTAGTAGTACTTGGAGAGGAACACATAACAGAACTTTCGGATCCGCTAAACGATGGTACTTGGGAAAAAAATAGGAATGAAAATTTCTTATTTCCAGATTATGCAAATATTACAGCAGCAGGATGTTATGTTTCTCATGATTACAATGAAGCTATAAATCAAACTCACCAATATCACAGTGTACATTGGAGAAAAAATATTAATGTAGGTTACGATATGGCAGATTACACAATAACGTCCGCTTCACTTGAGGTTATGTTTAATGCCAGTGTTAGTGATAATCTAGAAGTTTTAAATGAGGTTGCACAATATACTGTTGGAGATTTCGCAAGGTATTATATCTTGATAGCAGATACTGGTTATGAAAATCCAATTAGAGTAGCATACAATAGAACAATTTCATTAGGATTAGATCTAGCCCACACAACTATAAATAACACTGAACTAGAAACTGTGGACCAACAAGATTTAATTACAGCATTAGACTCAGCTTTTGAAAAAGATCCTTCTCATTCAAATTTTTCAATTACTATTGGTATAGATGTATACTGTGAGGATAACCAAGGATCAGATAGGGATACTTTCAATGCTCTAATAATCAATTCATTTAACTTAACATTTAATTATGAGAAAGTTATAAACCAATATACTACTTTATCGTGGAATCAAATTAATGAACGAGTCATAGGAGATAATTATTATATAATTGGAGGAAATTTTAATTTTAATTATAAAATTGATAAAACTTGGACTTCCTCAGCGCCACTCTCTGAACTTAGATTTTTTATTAATGAAAAATTATACAGTGAAGAACCAATAAAGTTAAGCACTATTAACACCTCGTTTACAGAAGCTAAGTCTGGTGGATTTGATGTTTTAAGTTTACTAGAAAAAAATATAAATATTTCCATCGCTATCGAACTTAGTATAAAAGATAAGTTTCAATTAGATGAACATTATACGATTTCCATAGATGATGTTTATTTATATATAGAACTTAGAGAAATTTCAGGTGACTTTTCTTTTCTTATTTACATTTTAATTGGGTCCATCGCGGGTCTTACAATTATTTTTACATTATATGAAAAACACTTTAAATACCCTCCAATGGTTAGAAAAGTTAGAAAATTAAGAAATAAAATAAAGAAAAATAAAAAATTTTCGAAATTAATAGGTACTCGTGAAAGAACAACTTTATTGGATAATACTTATCAAGCAGAATTGAAGATTATTGGAATTGAGTCATTAATACCTCCCACACTTCAAATTATAGAAAATATTAAAAATGAAACTGACTTGGAGAAGAAATCTATTATATAAATTCAAAATTTATATTTAAAAGAAAAGAGTTTGTGCTAAAAAGAATGAAGAAAACAGTAATTAAAAAAGCTCAATATTCTATTATCGTAGTTATACTCTTAGTTCTAACTTTTAGCTCTTTCTTTATTAACCAATTTAACTTTAAATTAAATGAAAACAGCAAGGAGACAATTCAATTATCAACAAGTAATCCCACTGAACAATGGTTACGAAACAATGACTTTTCAACTCAAGAAGCTTGGTTTGATACTAAAGGATATACTGGAGATAATACTACTGTTGATGCTTTTATAGGTAGTAACCAAGCAAATTTTAGAGTTATAGGAGATACTAGAGTTTTTTCAAATATTTCTGGAACCCCAAATTCCTCTACATCTGTAGGATGGTATAAATATAAAAATGAAAATCTTCAATTTCCTCAAAGAGCTGTGATAAATGCATCTGGATGTTATGTTTATCATTTTTGGGATGAAACCGAATTAGGAGGAATTAACCAAACAAGAAATTATCCCGCTGTTCACTTTAGAAAAAATGTCACTATGGCAGTAGATATGTCAGATTACATTATAACTTCGGCTTCTTTAGATGTTGAGTTCAATGCTACTGTTGGATCTAATATTGACACCCCTAGAGATGATTATACAGGTAGTCAAGATGAAGACTTATTTGCCATAGGAGATTTCGTTACCTTTTATGTTTTAATCTCAGATAAAGACTTTTCTAATCCTCATATAGTAGGATATAATAAAACAAAATATTTAGGGCAATTTGGTAATGGAAATCCATCAATATTAACCATAAATGATAGTCTTCTGCATATTGTAGATGATCAAGATTTAATTAGAGCTTTAACCGCCGCTTTTGAGAAAGACCCAGAGCATAGAGATTTTATAATTACATTAGGGATTGATATTTTTAGTGAAGATAATGATAATAGTGGAGATCATGATGATTGGGAGGCTATAATCATTAGAGAATGTAATTTAACTTTTTCATATGAAAGAAAAATCGAAAAATTTACATCGATTTCTTGGAATCAAATTGGAAACCAAATAAGTGGCAGGAATATTCAAGTTACAGATGCTTCATTTAATTTTAATTGTAAACTTGATGAATTCTGGCCCTCTAATCTTTCACCTTTTTCCGAAATTAGAATTTTGATAAATGATAATCCACATAAAGAGAGTTTGCTACTAAGTTCCCTTACAACTTCATTTCAAGAAGTGAAATTAGGAGGATATAATATTAAATATTTAATATTAAAAGATGTAAATATTTCAGTTTCAATTCAACTTTTTATAGCAGATACTTTTAGACTAGATAAGAATATCACAATCTCTATAGATGATGTGAGTTTTAATATCACATATATCACAATCGAACCAGGGATGGATATAATACCAATAGTAATTGGTTTAGCTGCAGGAATTGTAGGATTAATTGTTGGATTCACTTTATACCAAACTCATTTTAAGTATCCACCTACAGTAAGAAAAATTAGAAAATTAAGGAAAAAAGTCAAAAAAGGTAAGAAAGTAAAATCTTTTATGCTTAATATTCGTAAAGATATCGTCAACAATGAAATTCAAGATAAATTACAAATTTTAAGTTTTAGAGTAGAACAAGAAAAAGAAATACAAATTAAAGATATTAAAAAACCAAAGAGTAGTGAAATGTAAATGCCACATGGTTATGTTATAACTGAATGGACAGAAGATCAAGGTTTAGTTGTTAAACTTAGTTATCCAGAAAATCTCGAAATTGATCTGGATGACATGATGCGAATTTTTTATGCTCATATAACAGGAGCAGGTGAAGCTGGAAATGTTTTAGTGCGATTAGAAAAAGCACGCTCTAATGTATCAAGTTATTTTACTGGAATGGAATCTGATATGCCTGTAATGATAAATTTAATGTTAGAATTAGGAGAAGATCCAGAAATGTTTGGTGAGGCTGTATTACAAGAAGTTAATCGAGATGTATTGAATTATTTAAAGCAGATGAGTACTAATGTATCAGAAAGTTATGAGATTCTAAAAAAAATAAAACTCTATCTAAAGAATACATTAATTCTTTTAGATCGATTAAAAAATTTATCAAAAGAGCAAAGATTAGCACAAATATATACAAGTGAAAAAGCAAGGACAATATTAGAAGCTTTACAGGAAAAGGCTTTATCTAGAAGGGAACTACAAGGGATCATAGAAGAGAAATTACAAAAAATAATTCCAAACCTTGAATATATATTAGATCCTTTTATTAAAACTGGATTAGTAATGCAGGATTGGGTAGAAGGTGATACTGATATAACATTATTTCTCCTAACTGATTTCGCCATTTTTAGAACTCCTGTGGCAAAATTAGTTGAGGATGCTAAGAAAAATATTCCAACCCCAGAACTCGCAACTAAATACCTTGAAGAAGTTTCTCGATTTTTTACAAAATACAAACCTAACTTTGAAGATAATTTAAAAATCGCTCGAACTATGATGGACCCAGATAACTACGATTACATTACTTTGTTTAGGGAAAGAGCATATCCATTAAACAAGATTCCTAAAGGTCCCGGAGAGAGTATTGATCAAATTGGAAGTATATTAAAAGCTATGGAAGATGATCATATCCTTAAAGTGATTAGAGATGAGAAAGACACTAGATGGGTATTTTTATTAACAGATGTAATTGCAAATACGTTTTATCCAGAATATTTAATAGAAAAAATTCGTAAAGATAGAATGGAAGGAAAATTAAATAAGGATGTCGCCATAAAACACTTAGAATTTCTTGAAAAAGTATATAAAAAATAATAAGGTGAGTACTTCAACGTGTCTAATGAAGAAGATTCAGCAACAATGCAGGTATTAGAACTTATCGGACTAGCCCATGACGAGGTTGATACTTATTTCAAGATAACAGGAAGAGGACCTGTAATGATAGGTGAAATTGCTCTTATCGCAGATATAGCTGAGGAAAGAGCAGCAGAAATTGCTTCAAACTTATTCCAAAAGGGGCTTCTCAAACAAATACCTGGTAAAGCTCCTATTTATGAAGCTTTACCCCCATATGCCGCACTTTTAGGTCAAATTCATCAATTTAAAGAAGCAATAAAGACATTTCAGCAAGTAACTCCAAAAAATATACAAGAACGATTTGATTCATTAGAAACTCATTCAACCAAACTTAAAAAACTAGATGATTACCGTAGTTACCTTCAAATAATGAAGACAAAATTACCAGAACAAATTAAAACTCAATTTGATAGATTTGAGAAGGAACTTGAACAAGTAAATAGATTCCGGGATGTTAGAAGCTTTATTCTTAATTTAAAAGAAATAGTTCCCGCGGAAATTACAAAAGAGTTTGGTGTCATGGAGACCCGTTTGGATTCAATGAAAACAGAGATTTCAAATAGATTTGAAAAACAATTTAGGATTGGCGCATTGAAAAGTATGGCCGAAAAAATTGTTTCTCGAGTAATCTCGGAGCAGTTCAAGGATATAACTGTGGTTTTTCGGGATAAATTTGTACAAACTACACAAAATATGTTAGATCAAGTGATAGAACAATTAGGAAGCATTACTGATACTGCTGGTGAGATAAGCAGTGATCTAGGTACGGTATTTTCAGATATAGAACATGGACTGAAAACTACTTTAGAAGATTTAGAGAACAGAGTTTCAGGAGTTTATGATGACGTTATTTCAGGAATAAACGAATTGAAAGATTTATTTAGAACAGAGATTTTCGAGACACTTCAAAATGACATCATAAATAATATTATCAATCAATTAGATAGCGCCGAATTAACAATGAATGAATTTTGGCAACGGTCTAAGAAAGCTTCATTGTTAAGTTTTAAGGATGTTTGGTTTGTTAGAAGTGTTGAAGGTATCAAGGCACAAATTAATGAATCACTTACTCGTGTGAAGATGCGGGTTCATATAGTTGCTCCAAAATTAGAAGATATTGATCTAGTTGCACTTACAAGACTAAAAAAACATATAAATATAAGGATTTCAACAAATTTTGATCTAAGTAATCCAGAAGATCAAATGAGATTTAAACAAATTGCAGAATATCCAAATGTTGCGTTAAGACATTATGGTAGAGAAAATTTATGGTCTATAAACAAAGATTTTGAAGAAGTTATAGTTAGTGTGCTGTCACAAACAGAAGGAGGTGAATTACAAATCGCTGGAATGGGTTCTGTACTTGAAGAACACGTAAAATTATTTGCGGCTATGTTAGAAGATGTATGGATACAAAGTAAAAAGTTGGATCAAGTAGAAGTCTTACACGAATTAAGAAGGGCTCCTGAACCTATTTTACCTAAAGAAAGACCTACACCATCAATACCTGCACCTATATCAAGAGAACCAGAAAAAATAACACCCACAGTTCCAGAACGACCATCAGTAATTCAACAAGAACCTATTAAACTTGAACCTATTGTGAAAATTGAAGCTCCAATAGAACCACCTATAATTGAACCAGGACCAAGTATGTCTACAGCAGCTATAGGATCTACAGATGCATATCTTTCAAGCCAGATTGATAAATTAATAAACAATTTACCAAATATGACAGGTTATGACATCGCATCAGAATTACAAAATATACAAGATGATATTCTTGAAAGAAAAGGTTTTAGTGCCGTTCTTAGGCAAATAAGGATGGGGATAACACCTTTAAAATCTAATCCAAATTTACTTAATCCGCCTGAAAGGCAAGAATTGATTAATAAGATTAATTTTTGGCGAAGTAAATTAAATATTTAGTATAATTTTCTTTCTCAATTTTTCCTTTAATGTATTTGATTAGAATAAGAATGGATTATCTATTCCTAGATATTTCTCTACTATAATTAACATTTCTTCTTTAGTGCCAATATACCCAAAAAGCTGATGTTTAGCTTTACCATGAGAAGCATTATCGATAGTTTTGAAAGGATTTAGTTGAAGCTCTATTTCCCCAAAATTAAGCATCGGCTTATCTGGAGATTCAGAATTATATGATTGAATAACTCCTATCTCTGAATCAGGATGATCTCTCGAAATATCAAAACACTCTTTCTGACTTTTTGGAATGTCATCAGATAACTTTACAATGAAACAATACTCATCAGAATCTGGAATCTTTAACATGTAACCTATCTTAGCAGTTCTATCAAAATTAATATCTTCAGGTCGAATCGCGAGTTTATAAATATCACTTACATCAATCTTAAACGCTACATAATTTTCTCCAATCTTCAATCTATCTTCGGGAATCATCCGAAAATAAGAAAGGGGTTTAGGTTTTGTGTTTGTAGGAATTAAAACTGTGCCGGGATTTAGCATTAAAAGGGACATTGATTTTGTTCAGGGATATAGTAAAATGGCTTTTATTAATGATTTATACGAACATTATAACATTGAAAAAATTGATTTAGAAGAATTGAAGAAATTAATTTTCCTGGAGGAGATTCTATAAATGCCTGAAAATAACCAAAAAGTTGTAAAGTATGATCTTGTGAAAGAAATCAGAACCGAATATAATCAAGAGATTCTCGATTGGTTAAAAGATAACCACTACAACTATAAAGTATGGGAAATTAAGGATCTTTTACCATATCAATCTAAAGAAGATATTAATGAGGTTCCTCCGTTAATCTGTTTACCTTCTAAGCTTTATCAGAAATTAAAGAAACTTTCGGAGTTTATAGGAGAAGATCTACATGAATTTAGTAGTAATTTATTAGAAAAAACAATAGAAAGTTTTGAAATGGATCCGTATCAGGATTTATCCTACTGGCTTCCAAGAAAAAAACTTTTAAAAAAAATTTTTGGAACCGGTGAATAATTTGAAAATTGAAATTGATATACCTGATGAATTTGAAACTTTTTTTGATTATCTGGAAGGTAATTTTGGACTTAAAAGAAAAGCGTATATAGAACACATTGTTAAGCAAGAAATTGAAAGTAGGAATTTAGATTTAAAGATTTTTTAATTTTATTTTTTTTATAATCTTAGCTAATTGGACTAAGAATTAATAAAACTTGAAAATCTTAGTTAGGTTGACTAAGATTTTTAGAAATATGTTTTTAATGAATTTATTCCTAATTAATTATGCATTAAAATAATAACCATCCAGAGGAGAATAAGAAATAGAATTAAAAACTTGAGTTCAAATATTCTCTAAAACTGTAAATGGTTTATTAACTAATATGAGATTGCTTTTCTCTCTTGTTTTCATGAATGGGATAAAAATGTAAGACTTTACTCTTCTAAGCGTGTTACACATTTAAAACTTAAATTTTACTAAAAATTAGTTAATTTGAGAAAAATGAAAGTTTCTCTCAACATATTTTAGCACGGCACATATATTAGGAAAAGAAGTTTCCAATATCCTTGTGTTTGCTTCGCTAAGTTGTCTTTTAAGCTCCCTTTTATTAATAATACTTCTTATTTCCTGCTTTAATGCATTTCTCCAACTAGCATCTTTAGTTCCTCTTGGAACGTTAATTTTAACATTTACTTTAAGTTCAATAAATCTCTTTACTTCTTCTTCAATACAAGCGTCTGAACCCCAGATAATACAATACAAATAGAACTCATGAGGACCAGATCTACATTTTATTAAAAATGCATCTTGGAGTGGAATAATTTCATCTCCACAATCTATACCAATTGAACTTAATTTTCTATTTATTTCGCTCTTTGGATCTTCCTCTATATGTTCCCCATCTACAATGAAAATAAAGTTGCAATATCGCCGATCAACAAGGGTTTTTATAGAATTAAGTGCACTTACACCTGATTGTTTTTTAATACCTGTACGTGGATATAATATGATTTTTTCATTATCATTGTATTTTTCACAAATTATTTCTAATATCATTTTTTCTGGATAAGTTCCATCCCCATTAAGAATTACATGTTTTAATTCAAGACCTTTCTCATCATCTACCATTTTCAAAGCTATCACGAGGAATTTTTAAAAATTAAATTTTCGGGGATCGGCATTTGCATTTAAGAGATCTTCAATTTCATCAAGAGTCAATTTATCATATTCTAAATTATCTTCATGTGATTTTTTTAAAAATAAAACATTACAATCTAATGGGTTTATTTCTGTCAGTTTATATAATATATCTATACTATGAGTCGATATTACGACTTGACTGCCTGTATTTATTAACCATTTAAGAAATATGTCAATCATAGTTGGATGAAGTCCTGCTTCAAAATCATCAATTAATATTAACTCTGGATTTATTGATTCAATTAATAACATGAGTTTTATTAATTTCTCTGCACCTGATCCAAGATCATTTATTCTTACATAAGTAAAATTATTGGGAAAGACCTTTCTAATACGCATTGGTTTTCCGAATAATATCTCACTATATTCATCATCGACACATTTATTAAGGCTCTTAGCAACTTGGACATGGATTCCCTTTTTAATTATTAAATCCTTTAATAAATCTATTTTATTTTCTATTTCTTTGATATACTGTGTATCATGTGGTATGAATAAAACCGAGGTACTAGAGCCTTTTGTGACTATTTTTAAGAATTTTTCTATATATTTAGGATGTGTTGACGGTTTTTTTTCTATTATTTTAGAAATCCTAGAAAAGAATAAATCATCTGGGCCAAAATTATAATTGAAGGCTCTTTCATTTATAGAGACTTTGAAAGCCTTATTCTTAATCCTATTATATTCAATCGATGAAGTACCTGTATATTGATAAATCAGTGTTTTGTAAGATTTAGGCTTACCCTTTGATGATTGCTCTTGGTAGTGAAGATTTCTTATAAACGATATTTTATCCATTCCAGTTATGTATTCCGAAATCTGTGGAGAGGGTAGTAAAGATAAGGCTTCCAATATTGTTGATTTTCCAGAATTATTTCTACCAATTAAAACGTTGAAATTAGAGAGTTCTATAAGAGATTTACAACTTTTTATTCCTCGAAACTCTGTAATTCTGAGATCCTTTATAATCATGAATTCTCTCTATTTTTAATTATTTTTCCTATTATTAAAAATCTATTAATTAATTAAATATGATTTTTTTTTATGGAATTTTAGACTTTTTTCGGATCCAAATTTAGTCAACGTTGATATTTTTTTAAATTTTTTTGATTGGCGTAAATTTACATCTTTTATGAATCAACAAATTTGATTATTTTCTTTCCTGATAATTATTTTATATTTAATATTTACAAAAATTTTATAGATATAATATGACCTTATTTTGATGAAACCTTATCTAAATCTTTAATAAATTTTTTTTTCTCAAAAGTGCCCTTTCTGACAAAAACCAGGAATATTATAATAATTTTTTTTACTCTTCAAGTTGTTTTTCTTTAAAATTTAAATAACTATTTTCTATAAAAAATGTCCCTACAAAACTATTCATAATATTCGGGCTTGCAACAATTTGATATTTTGATAATAGATTTAATCCTTACGCTTGTTCTTTAAATGAGTAATGTAAATAATCAGATTATAGTTGTTTGAAATCTAAAGCAGTTAGAATATTTATTGTGTCTTTAAAAAAGTGTCTAAATTTCCCTAGTTGTTTTTCCATGAATTCTTTAATAGGAATATACCCCATGATTGGTAAATATTCAAAATGAGTTCTTACGGATTTATTACCGAATTTTGTCTTGATTTCTAATTGACCGAACTTCATACTTGATCCTCTATCATACATTCTACTCATACGTGTATCTGGAAGATATTTTGGTGATTTTTCAGGTACTACAATCGGTCGTTTATAAGTCTTGAGCGAATCAGACATTTTTAAAGTCTTATACTCTTGTGATATATTTATCATCAATCTGTGAACGAGGTGGTGTCTATATTCTCTTATTTCCGAAAGCCAATTAAAATGGGACTTAATTTGGTCATAGATTGGTATTATTCTTCCTTTTTCAACTAATTTCATTAATGAGCTAATTTTATCAAATTGTTTACCTTTTAAATGAAGTGACACTACTGTTGCTAAAAAATCGATGGCACTTTTCATAGCTTCAAGAAAAGCTGATAATTCATATACATAATGATTGGCGGGTAATTCAATAGTAACAGTTACATTGATAGTTTTTCTTATTACCACCCTGTCTTCTCTCATAAATACAACATTATCCTCTTCCTCTTTTAAATATCTTAATACATTCCAAAAATGGTACTGAACCGCTTGATACTTCCGAAAGGCATACATCAATTTAGTTTCATAATTTTCCTTTTCTTCATTACTCGTAAAAATAGTTTCTGGAAATAAAGGAGCTTCATCAAGTTTCCTAAAATATTCATCTAATATTTCAAAAATATTAATTTCTGTAATTTTTCACCATCCTAATAAATTCTCTCTGTATTCAACAAATTTTTTAAATTCTTCCATTACTTTATTATCACTAATATATTTTTTTAAGTTTCTTATATCATGATCCTCCAAAAATCTTAGATATTCTTTTATTAAAAATAATGGGTATAATTCCTTTTAGGTGATCATCTTTCCAAGGAGTTGAACTCCTTGTGAGAGATCCAAATACAATTTTGAGTAATTTTAATTATTTAATTAATAGAGTGAATTTAACGAGAGATAAAATCCTAAAAATACATCAATTACTTTCGGAAAATCCTGATGCTTTTGCAAAGAAAATGAGAATTTTAAAACTTGAAATTTTAGCCTTAAAAAGAACGAGTATAATAATATAATTTAAATTCCTAATTATTATATAAAACTCTAATGGTCTGAAAAAGAAATTGAAGTCTATTTGAAACAGAAGTTAAATTAATTTTTTTTTATTTTTTTTATTAATTTTTGATATATTTATAAAGTTCATAGAATTAATTTTGTTATTATGGTAGTTTATGATAGTGGATTATTGAAAGTAGTAGAGGAATTAAATAACTATCTTACGGGAGATGGTATAAGTATTATTAAGGAAGCTTTTGAATTTATTGATGGTAAAATTCATGATATTTACTTGCATATTAATAATCTTGATAGTAAAATAGATAAAGTAATTGAAAAAACTAAATAAATAATTTTTTTTCTTTTTTTAACTTCAATGATTGTAAACGTTAATCTTATTAATCAATAATTATATTTCGGTTAAATATGTGAGAAATATCATAATCCTTGAAGTGTTTACAGGATTTGATGATTTTTTTCTCCTGGAGTTAAAATTTACTCTTCAGGTAAGATTTTATTCATATAACTTAATTTAAAGCTATTTTTAGAATGTTTTTTCAAAAATATATAACAAATATTAAAGATATTTGATTTATCGAAAAAATTGATAAATGAAATTTAAAAATTAATTTGTTGCTAAAAACTTTTATGGCCATTGGTACCAAGTACCATCACCATCAAAAAATCCAAGTAAAAAAGCAAGAGTTATATCTTCATCCGCTCTTTTTATAATTTCTGGGAGTCCTGCTTCCATTGCTGAACTCGAGTAACCATTCCTTAAAAGTTCTTCTATCATTCTTTTAATCACATCTTTTTCCACACATCAAAAATTAATAACTTTAAATAGAATTAATCATATAAAAAAACTTAAGACAATAAGGAATAGATGATTTTATTTTTATAGAATTGTATAATACAATTATTTATTAAATCATTATAATTAGAAATTATTCTATTAAAAATTAGGAGTTATATCTTATGGTGGAAGATTTTCTTGATTTAAATTTTAGCTTAAAAAATTTCAAATCATTTAAAGACACAGAATATATCAATATAAAACCTCTAACTATACTATGTGGTGTAAATAATAGTGGAAAGAGCTCATTGATTCAAAGTCTATTATTATTATCCCAAAGTATAAGTCACGTTAAAGAAGTATCTGAATTACCTTTTTCTCTATTACCTGATTCCTTTAAGTATGAAGTTGCTAAATATAAAACATCTATATTATTTGAAGGAGAAAAATGTCACCTTAGTGATTATTTCAATGTTTTAAATAAATATACAAAAGAAAAAGAAATAAATTTCAGCTTTGAATATAGTGATATTAAATTTTTAATAACATTTGTGAACATCTCTGAAGCATCAATTTTAGAAGCATTTATCAAAGAATTTACCATAAGAGGAAAAGATTATGAATTAAAAGTATTTGCTAATTTTGATAGTAATAATAGAATCCAAAATTATTCTTGTTTGATAGCAAGGATGAGTTTTAAAGATTTTCTTTTACAATCTCCTTTTGAATTCATAATTTCTATTGAAGGAGAAAAGGGTTTAGATCAGATATACATTAATAATTATACTATTGAAAATCTCCATGTAAAATTTAATGGATTTATTCCAGAAAGATTAATTCTTCCTGTTAAAGATCTTATTATACAAATAGGTAATATCTTCAAGGAGTATGGAGGAGAAAATAAAAAATTAAAGTCCATTAAAAAAACTATAGATAAATATTCAAAGTTTATATTTCATCAATTAAAGGATGTTTCAGAAAAGGAAGAAATACAAGCAAATTATGCGATTTTAAATTTTAAAGATCTTATCTTCATTTTTAATTTTTTTAATAATATTCATTATATTGGACCGTTGAGAGATGAGCCTCATAGATATTATCAATTCTTTGACATTAGAGAATTAAATATAGGAAATAAGGGACAAAACGCTCCTCAAATATTAACATTGCAGGCGGATTCTGAAATCCCAGCTTTTAAAATTTATGAAATAAGAAATAATCAAATATTATTTAGTGAGTTCGAATGTGAAGACTTAACTCTCCAAAAAGGTTTATTAAAGTGGTTTGAAATTATTGGTTTGCCTGATATAAATCCAAAATTAGTCGAAAAAATTTTATTTAAAATAATGGTTGATTTATTAAAAAAAGATTCTGAGGTGTCTCTTCAAGATGTAGGATTTGGTATAAGTCAAATTTTGCCAGTTTATATTGAAAGTCTGAGAATGAATAAAGAACATATATTAATTTTAGAACAACCTGAAATTCATCTTCATCCAAAAATGCAGTCAAATTTAGCAGATTTTATATTATGCATGATGCTTTCAGGCAAAAATTTTATCATAGAAACTCATAGTGAATATTTAATAAACAGGATTTGCTTGAGAATCGCTCAAGATCAAAATAATATCTTAAAAGATATGATTTCTATTGTATTTATTGATCCTCCTAAAATTAATAAAGAGAAAGGATTTGAGGGATCTAAGATTAATAGAGTTGCTTTAAATAATTACGGTGAAATTGAAAATTGGCCAATTGGCTTTTTTGATGAAATGGATTACAATAAAATATTAAGCGCTGCAATTAATAAAAGAAAAAAGGAAACATCGTGAAAATTAATGGTAAACTGCTTTATAGATCCGATATTCCTAGCAATAAGTAATAATATTACGACTAAGCATTATTCAGATGTTATTTTTCCTATAATATATGAGTTTTGTAATAGAATCGAAGAAATAGAAAATAATCTTAATAAAAGGATAATTGATTTCAATATTACATTTGATTTGATCCTGTTATCTATAAAATGTAATCCATATCGTTTTAGATCCTCAATATCTTGTAGTACTTGGTTTAAAAAATTCTTGTTAAATTTTCTAAAAATCCATAGAAATTCAAATTGTGATATTATATCAAATGAGAAAGGTATCAACTTAATTATTAAATTTGAAAATAATAATGTTCCAAGTTTAATAATTGAAAATTGGAATTCTTTTCTTAATAAATGTTCAAATTGCTCTTATACAGATGAAAGAAATTTAGAATTTCTTACTTTAGAAGGATTGGGTTCGAAAAAGGTAAAAGGAACTCCAGATTTTTTTAATTCTTACTATACTGATTTATTAAATTGGCTTAATAATCAAGATTTTACAATAATTTCTCCTTCAAATCCCCCGGTTGTAAATATTGACCCAAATTTGAAGAAGAAAGGTAAATGGAAACATTCAACACCTAAACAAGTGATGAATGAAATAGAAAAAATTCTAAAATGTGAATATGTAAGTGGTGTTCAACAAATAAGCAAAACCAGAAAGATTAATAGAGATCTAATGGAATTAGAAAATGATAATCAGATTAGATTATATATTAAGGATGCTTATGGTACACAAATTTTTATAGTTACTACAACTGCCCGTAATATTTCTGAAAATCAATTTATTTATGAAAAAATTTCTGAAATTTTACCAAATTTTGAGAATAAATAAAAATCTTATCGGGTTAGCTTTCCTTTTAACCATTAAATCTATCAAAGACTAAATGGTTTTATTTCCCCTTTCAAATAAATTGGAAAGATTATTAGAAATGACTGATGAAGTCATCTCCAATGGAGAGAAAGTTTTAATCTTTACTCAATTTACACAAATGGGAACAATTATAAAAAAAATTTTATATCTCCAGTGGCAGGACTTTAAAAAATTAAAGAAATCCTATTTTTAAGCGAAATTTCGCACGATTTTTGAAAAGTAGTATAAAAATATAATAAAAAAAAGTCTGCATATGCAGATTATTTTCTCATTTCATTAACCGATTCAAAAGTTAATTTTTGACCTCTAAGCCAATCTAAAGGTAAGTTCTCTTCATTTTCACTTACAAAATCTCGAAACCATTGAATTAACTCGTGTCTATTCATGGTTTTTTCTCCGAAAAATTTATTTCTTTTAAAACATGTTGGACAGATTTTAGCTTTTTTAGGTTTCATTTTCGGTTTTGAAACAGATACTTTTTCTCCAGGAGTAATTTTATCATCCTGACTGTCAGGAATAATTTCTTTCTCAGGTGTTTTCTTTGATTCTTCCTGGAGTTTTAATTTTTGTTTCATTAATTCTGCTAGGCTAGGCATTAATTATCACCATTTCAATTTTATTGAATAATTTTTCATTTTTCTCAACGAACTTAACAATCTTAGGATCTTTCATTAGATAATTAATATTATCTTTAAAAAAATTGTTTAGAAATGCTAAATATTCTTTTGTTTTAACTGCAAAATATATATAAGGTTTTCTATCGTTTAGTCTTTCAATTTTTTTATCTTTCAATAAAGAATTTAAGTAGATATAGACGTGTTGTTTATCTATTTCTGTTAATTCATGAATTTTAGAAGAGGTTAATTCAGTTTTGGTTAATAATTCTAAAATCTGGTCTTTTTCTGATATTTTTTTTGTCATTTTTTATCACATTTTTAACTTAATAATTTATTATTAAGATAATAGAAGCATCCATATATAAACTTAATGATATTTTGTTAAGTTAAATATTGTCAACTTAATGGTTTTTTATTAAGTCTTATTTTTTTAGAATGAAACGAATTAGTTTAATTTTTAAAATTAGAGAGTATAACCTTTAAAATACTAATAAAATAAGAGAAAACAACTAAATAATATAGAGATATAAAAATATCTTTTTTACATTGAAAGAACACTTTCACGATTTTATATATAGCTTGTGATGTTTTTCACATGATATCTTGATAATATTTCCTAATCTCAAGAAAATTTAACATGGTTCAAATTTGAATCCGCAACATTCACATAGATTTTCTAGATTTTCAACATATACTACCATTGAATTATACCATTTATCTAATAATTTCTTGAATTGAACTTTTATTGATTCCATGTTTTTTGCATTGTAAACATATAGATATCCTTGTTTTTTAAAATTAGATTTAGCCTTCACGTCTCTAAACTCCTTCATTGAAATGGACTTGCGGTTAATGAGTTGTAATTTCGATAGATTTTGAACAGCTCTTTGAATTGAGCTTCTTTCCATATTTAGTTTAGATGCTATTTCAGAGGTACTCACATTATTATTTTTTAGTATATGCCCAAATACCTTAGATTCTGTTTTGTTTAAGCCTAAAATACATTTAAATAATCTTTCACTAGAAAAGATTTCTTTTTTATCTAATAAATCATCTATTCTTTCAAATTCTTTTAGTTGTCTTTCAATTACTTCCATTAAGTATCAACTCAAATTAGTTAAAAAAATATATTTAAAAAAAATTGGTTATTTAATTGAATGCTTATTTTAATTTTTCTAATACTTGTTTCATTTGTTCATAATTCAAAGCGCCAATAGCTTTATTAATAACATCTCCATTCTTAATATATAATGTAGTTGGAATTCCAGTAATACTATATTTCATCGCAATTGCATTATTCTCATCCACATTGACTTTTATAAATATAAATTCATTTTTAAATTCTTCATGAAGTTTTTTGAAAACTGGCGCGAAGAACATGCATGGACCACACCAAACTGCCCAAAAATCAATAATAATTATATTATTTGGATAATCTTTCAATATTTTATTAAATTCTTCAACAGATTTTATTTCTATAATAGTTACTGGCATTGCTTGATTTTTTAATAAAGTTTTGGCTCTTTTCATTCTCAACATTTCTAGTTCTGAATCTGCTTTTTGCATTACTATACCACTTTAAATTGATATTATTTAAGTTGTGAATTTTTTTTTCACAACTTATTAATTAATAGAATTAAAAAGGATATTTAAACGTGATTGTAGTGAAAATAATTTCACAACCTCAAAAAATAAATTTTAAAATAGAAAAAAGTTATTCTATAGCTTCTGCAATTTCTATTACTTCTTTTATAATTTAGCATTTACTCTATTTAATAATTCTACTAATCCTCACATAAATAGATTTAATTGATGAACTTAGAGTGAACTTTAAACCCTTGCTGAAGTTAGTCTGTTTTAACTTATATGGAAAAAAAAAATTAATACATCATATAGGAATAGATTAATTACAAGGAATATTTAATAAGTTATGATACAGGCAATTACTTTCGATCTTTGGAATACGTTAATTACTAATAAATCTCATTCAGAACAAAGGGTGCAATTTTTTTTTCAATTTTTACAGGAAAGAGAGATTTTCATTCCGTTCGATGAATTAAAAAATGCCTATGATAAAAAGTTTCATTTTTCTGAAGTAACGTTTGAAGAAATTGAATTTCGCCATATTTATACGGTAGATAGAATTTTGAATGTGCTTAAAGAGATAAAAACAGAGATTTCTAAAGTAGATTTAGATCACCTTAGGCAAGAATTTGAATCTATGATCTTACAAGATCCTCCACAATTAAAAGAGGGTGTGAAAAAAACACTGGAAGAACTTGTTTCAAGCTACCAAATAGGCTTAATTTCAAATACTGGCGTTACACCAGGCCGAATTTTAAGTGAAGTTTTAGATGGCCATGGTATACTTGATTTTTTCGATGTATCAGTCTTTTCAGATGAATCTGGTTTTTTTAAACCACACCCAAAGATGTTTAAAATACCCTTGAAAAAATTAAAATGTAAAGCTCAAAATGCGATTCATGTTGGTGATATATTAGAAACGGATATTAAGGGAGCAAATGATTATAATATGTTTTCTGTATGGGTTAACGACTCAAATAAACCAAAACCAATTAATATACAACCTGATTATGAGATACAACAAATTTATGAAGTTGTTAAAATTGTAAGTAATCACAATGAAGAGAAATAAACCTTGTAGAGTTATTGCTGATTATGAATCCCCATTCTCTGATCCTTTGAAACTTCATAAAGGTGACATCGTACAAATTGAAGAAAAAGAGAGTGAATGGACAGGCTGGATTTGGTGTATAAGTAAAGAAGGAAAGCAAGGATGGACTCCATATAATTATCTTGAAATTCAGGGTAAAAATGCCAAATTACTTCAGGATTATGATGCAACCGAATTAACTGTTGCTGTCGGAGAAAAATTAATAATTGAAAAAGAAGAAAGTGGTTGGTTTTGGGCTTCTAATAAAGAAGGTAAAAAAGGATGGGTACCATTAAAGAATGTCAAATTATTAGAATAAAAGTAATCTTTTAAGAATAATTCCTTTAATCACACTTACTAACAGGTAAATTATTTTCATGTTTAGCCTGATTCTTCAGATCTTCACACACTTCCATTAAATGTTCAAATAATAGATTTCGTGTCCATTTTGGTAGCTGAATATCTACTTTTCCAAGCTTCTCTGCTAACTTTTTCATCTAAAAAGCCAAATTATAACATGTTATTAGTTTTACAAATAAAACTTTGTTAGTTAATCAAATAATTAACTGGTTCAAATAAAGCTTAATTAAAAAACAGATTGTGAGTCATGATGCGATGAAAAATTATAATAAAACAAAAGTTATAAGCAATCAAATAATTTATAGAAATTTTGATTCTTTTACAGCCCTATGAATTCTTTTAAGAGCCTCCTCTTGAATTGATCGGGGACATGCGATATTTATCCGTTGGACACCCTCACCACCTTTACCGAACATTGAGCCATCATCCAATGCCACTTTCGCTTTTTCATGTAAAAATTTTTCCATTTGATCAGAAGCCACCCCTAATTTTCTAAAATCAAGCCAAACAAGATATATTCCTTCAGGTTCATTTAACTTAAGGCTAACATAATTATATAAAAGGCAAAAAATGGAAAAAAAAAAAATTTAATTTAACAAAAGGATTTAATAAATAAAGTTAGATTTATAATTTTAAATAGATATACCAATAAATTAAAAAAGTATGAGATTTATGCTAAATGAATATTTTGGTAAAATATTATGGATTGATCTTTCAAATGGGTCTTTTAAAGAAGATGTTCTACCAGAAGAGATTTATCGCCAATATCTTGGAGGTTATGGATTAGCAGCCAAATTAATTTATGATAATTTGCCCGCAAAAGCAGATCCCTTAGGATCTGAAGCAATTCTAGGGTTTTTTCCAGGTTTATTAACTGGTACAGTAGCTCCTCTTAGTGGACGATATATGATTGCAGGTAAATCACCTTTAACTGGGACGTGGGGTGATGCCAACAGTGGTGGTTTTTTCGGACCAGAAATTAAAAAATGTGGGTACGATGGGATATTAATACAAGGGATTGCTGCAACTCCAAAATATATAACGATTATTGATGATGAGGTTAAAATTTTAGACGCTTCGGAGGTTTGGGGTCTGGATGCTGTTGAAACTGAAGATAAATTAAAAGAAAAACATGGTAAAGTTCAAGTAGCATGTATAGGTCAATCAAGTGAAAAGCTCTCATTAATATCGGGTATTGTTAACGATAAAGGAAGAATTGCAGCAAGATCAGGATTCGGAGCGGTTATGGGTTCTAAAAAATTGAAAGCTATTGTGCTTAAAGGAAATAAGAAGATTCAACTTTCAAATAAAGATTTATTACTTAGCCATACAAAAGATTATAACAATAAAATAGCAGCAACATCAGGAGGTATGGTTAGCATATTTAAAACGTATGGTACAACAGCAGGAAATGTCTTTTCAGGAAGTTCTGGAGATACACCGATCAAAAATTGGGCTGGGAATTTAAAAGATGACTTTCCAACTGAAAGGTTAAATAAAATTTCAGCTGGGGAGATTGATAAATTTAAGGAAAAAGATTTTGGATGTTTTTCTTGCCCCGTTCGATGTGGTGCTATAATGAAAATCCCTGAATTGAATATTGAGGAGACTCATCGTCCAGAATATGAAACTTGCGCCGCGTTTGGACCTTTATTACTGAATGATGATCTCATGTCAATTTTTACTTTGAATGAGATATGTAATCGAGCCGGTTTAGATACTATTTCAGCTGGGGGAACAGTAGCTTTTGCAATAGAATGTTTTGAGAATGGTTTAATAAATAAGGATGATACAGATGGTCTCGAATTAACCTGGGGAAATTCACAAGAAATAATTAAATTAGTAAATATGATAATAAATCGAGAAGGAATTGGAGATATTTTGGCAGATGGGTGTAAGAGAGCTTCTGAAAAAATTGGGAAAGGAAGCGAAAAATACGCTATCACATCTTTGGGTCAAGAGCTTGGGATGCATGATTCCAAGTTCATGAGTTCTCTTGGTTTATCTTTTGCTTTTGACCCCACCCCTGGAAGACATACTACCTCGAGTATCGATATGGTAGCTATGGGGCCTCTTGCAAGAAATGATCTAATAGAAGGATTTATCCTTCCAAAGAATTTTAGAAAGATGGGTGATGAGCGATTTGAAGCTCACATGTTAGTTAATTCCCTCTCTCAATTTTCAAACAGTCTCGGATTATGCATGTTTTCATCAATGTTCTTGAAATATCCGTTGATAGAATTAATCAAGGCTGCAACAGGATGGGATATATCAATTGAGGAGTTAATTAAAATTGGATTAAGAATACAAACACTACGCCAGGCTTTTACAATTCGAGAAGGAGTGATACTTGCAGAGAATGAGCTACCTGGAAGGGCAATCGGTGATCCTCCATTTGAAAGCGGACCTCATCAAGGTAAAACAATAGATTATAAAAGTGATTACCAGGGTTTCTGCGAAAAAATTGGCTGGAATCCTAAGAACGGCTATCCTTTAAAAGAAACGTTAATCGATTTAAACCTTGATTTCGTCATAAAAGATCTTTATTGATAAGAAAATTAAAAAAAAAGGTAAATTTCTTTTTTATTTTTACTTTATTATTTTAATCGTTGCATTAAGATGAAAAGAAATAAGAAATCCTTATTTCTTCGGCATTTGAAGACCAATATTAACAAAATCAACATAAAAAATTAAATAGAAATAGTTTAAATTTCAAATTCTAAAATTTTTATGCTTCAGTAAGAAGACTTGTGTAAAAATAGAAAAATAAAAAATTAAAAAAAAAATTATCTAATAAAATTTTGAATAATTGGATTGTATCCAACAACTACCTTACTTATCTTTTTTTCTTTTTTCTTCATTTTTTCAACCTTTTTTTGTTTTTTTCTTGTTATTTTAATTTAGATTGTATGCTATATTTAGTTTTATGCTATGAACTTCATGCGAAGTTCGAATCATATGGAAAGTAATATAAGGAAGTGAAAACTAAGCGAGAGCTTTAGACTATATCAAATTCATCATCATCATAGAAATCAAAATTATTGAGATAATTGTCATTTACATGGATATCTTTTACGGTAAATATTTTTTTATTAATCGATTCATTTTTTAACACTGTTTGAACTCTACTATCTCTCTCACAATATGAAAGAAAAAATAAAACTGGTTGAATTAATATTTAGTTTTCTTGACATATCCAACAAAAATAACCAAACATATTATTATGTCTAAAATTTCAGTTATAGCGACAAATAATGCATTTTCTCCGATAGTATTCTGAAATAAAACTCTTAATATATTAGATATTAGGTATCCTGTAAATCCTATTGCAACGATTAGTGGTTGTATTTGAGATAATCTTTTGTTGCGATATGAAAAGTAGAACATCCAAGTGGTAACTAACAATGATAAAATAATAAAAATAGCCAAATTTATCCCTGAAATAGTTGTATTAGGAGTAACAATTATTAAAATCGCTTCTACTACTGCGATTATGGTTAAAATCTTTAGTGAAAACGCGTTTCTTTCTTGAGGGTCATTGTACTTCTTGATCTTTCCATTTGCTTGAAGAAAGATAATTATCATCATGATACTTAAGAATATCATAGGAGCTAATGTAGCGATTATTACAAGTTGCCGAATTTTTAGATATAACAGAAACACATCCTGAG
>JAUVXW010000016.1 GCA_030603385.1 Promethearchaeota archaeon
GATACCACTAATGATTAACAATGCTTTAAATAACAAAAATTTACCCGTTTATGGTAAAGGAATTAATGTGAGAGATTGGCTTCATGTAAAAGATCATTGTATAGCTATTCTAAAAGTATTAGTAGAAGGAAGAATTGGAGAGATTTACAATATAGGAGGAGATTCAGAGATTGCTAATATTGAATTAGTTGAAAAGTTATTAAAAATTTTAGATAAACCCCAATCATTAATAAAATTTGTAAAAGATAGACCAGGTCATGATTTAAGATATGCAATGAATCATGATAAAATAACAAAAGAGTTACATTGGAATCCTGAAGTAGATTTTGAAAAGGGATTAAAAATGACTGTTGAATGGTATATTTCTAATAGAATATGGTTAGAAAATGTAATAACTAAAGAGTATTTAAAATTTTATGAGAAACAATATAAAAATAGATAATCGTATACTATAATCATTAATAATAAGCATAAATGGATTTTTAGGTTCCAATTTAGTTCTTCTGAAAGAAATTAATTTTGAATAGAATTTTTACAGCTAAAGGAGAAAATGGTGAAGATATACCATATTATTGGGTTATTAAATCAAATCTTAATCTATTCTAAAAAGTTACCAAACCTAACAGTAATTTAAATTACTGTTTTAGGAAGTTTTGTAAATATTTTTAAGAAGAAGGTCTATGTTTCTTATATGGAAAATAACACATAATTTGTGAGAAATAACTTGGATAAACAAAGAATTCTAAAGGAAGCCCAAATAATAGCAAAAGAATTTTCTTTTTGGATGGTTTCGGGAAACATAGCCCATTTGTATGGTTATGTTTATGAAATCCCAGAAAAGAAATTTGAATTAGAAATAAAATTTGATGAAACTTTTCCAAATAATCCCCCTCAATTGTTATATCATGATGAAATTAAGGAGGTATTAGGAGAAATTCAATTAGAAAAACATAAACATTGGACACCAGAATCTAAAGTTGTTGACATTATCAAGGAATTGAAGTTAAAAATTCAAGAAGCAATTCAAATTCCTAAAACAATAACAGAAGAAGAATTGAGTTCCTTAAAGACTAGTGAAAAATTTGATGATTCTTTAGAAACTGAAGAATATACTACACCAGATCTAAATGCTTACCCTCCAGATTATCAATCAGAAGATTACATAGTACCTTCAGATACTAATAACAATTTATTTTATACTGAGCAAGCATCTGCAGATTTATCAGAAAATTATGATGTCAAATCTCTTGATGAACCTTTCTTTGATGAAACAAAACAGTTAAACTTAGAATTATCTACAGAATTAGGATTGATTCAACAAGAGTATGCATATGATCAAAAAGGTTCAAATGCTGCTGAAATAAATGTTTATATTACAATTACACTTACAAAGACTTTCATTATTTCAATAGATTTTACACATTACCCTGAAAGACCTGTAATAACTTTTCCAGATGAGGTAAAAAAAATCTTACGGGATCCTTATAGAACTTTAAACACTTTAAGAGAATGGAGTTCCAAAAAACCACCACATATTGTAGATGTCCTGCATGAATTAGAGAAAAAACTATTTTTCATAAAAGAAATTGAAATGCAATCAAAAAGGATTGCAGGAGAATATCAAAGCGAAAAAATTCCTGGAAGTTTGACAGCTCTGAAAGTCCACTTAATGACTTATGGTTTTAAGGAATATACCATGGTTATAGATTTAGAGTCTTATCCAAATCCTCCTGTTATAGATTTATCATCCGAATTGCAGCAAATTATCCAGATTTCGACTACAGAATTAGACGCTTATAAGAATTGGAAAGAGAACGAATCTGAACCAGTTGAAATAGTAAGAGAGATCTCTTGGTTAGTAGACAAGAATTCTAGAATAAATTTTGAGATTGATCTATTGAAAGATCATTATAAAAACATAAAATATGAACCCTCGACAGCGATTTTACATGTAGAAATGAAAGGAAAAATGAAAACTGAAGATCTTACTTTTGAATTTCAAATTAATTTACCGATTGATTATCCGATGAAAATGCCGGAAGTGAAAGTGGTAAACGAATTCGAACTCGAAGCTCATGAGAAGATAAAAAATGATTTACATGCCTCATTTGATGACTTTTTTAAAGAATGGACACCCTTTAGTTATCTTGTTGATTTATTTAATTTAATTTCTAAGAAAATTTTCGAAGTATCAGTTGTATCGTGTGTTATATGCCATAAAATCGAATGTCCGAGTTGTTCTAAAAAAATTGCTGGTGACAACAACTGTCATGCCGAATGCCCACATTGTGAAAAGCATTATCATCTTCACTGTTGGCAGCAAACTGTTAAATCTTTTGGCAAATGTGGCTTTTGTCTTAAAACTCCTCCTCCTAGCATGATGTAATTAAAATGTTAAAGAAAAAAAATTTTAATTTTTTACATAAAATTCTATATATAAATAATTATATAAAAAAAAATTAAAGGTAATCATCAAGATTACCTAAAAACTTTTTTCCCGTCCAATAATAGGCTGGTGGCATCTTTAAGCCCCACTTTCTAGCATATCGGCCTATAGTAGTTCTGCCTATCTCGATACCGAATTTTTTTCGATGCAATTTTGCGATCTGAATCTTTGGCATTTTAAACAGAAGAATTTGAAGCTGTTCTCTTGAAAACATAAATTTTTCTCGGCGCATTGCTCTTGCTCTTTCTAGTTGCTCAACCCTTAATTTAGAATCTATTAATTTAATTCTTTTCCTTCTTAAGCTAAAATCATATTTATACAACATTTCATTAAATAAGTCAGCTGTTAAAAACATCATATACTTAGTCTTTTCATCTCCATTTTTAGTTATATATTTCTGTTCACTTATTTTTGAATTAAGTCTAAATTTCTTTTTTATTTGATACAAAAATTTATAACTGTTTGAATATATTCTCGATGATCCTTCTTCTCCATCACCATCAAAATATCCGAGAAGGAATGCCATATAAAGCTCACGAACTCGCTCATTATGAATATCGCCTAAATCTGGCAAAGTTATAAATTCTGCCTTTTTGCCCTTGATTAATCCTTTATCCAAAAGATGCCCTATAAAACAGGAATCCTGAAAGCGGATTAAAACAGTTGTAGTTTCAGAACTGTCATCTCTAATTCTGTTTTTATAAATTATATTTGACAGCTCGAATCCAATTGCCTTCGCAAATCTTAATACTAAGATTTCATCTTTAAATCCTATTTCTATTTGTATACCTCCCCTTTTTGTAATATGCCCTTCTGCGTAAACCCAGCCAAGCCAATATGCCTTTTCTTTTGAATCAATTATATCAAAATAATCTAAGTTGAGATTAGGATTATAGTTAAGAGTAGATTTTGCAAACTTCTTTAGAGTGTTAGCTTGGCAATATCGTTTGAAAATCCAATCAAAATTTGATTGCTGGTATTTGTGTTTAAAATAACTTCTTAAACTTGCCTTATATCCTTCTAACACATCCTCAGCAATTAAATAAATTTTTTCATTCTTAGCATAACCTACCACTAAAGTCTTCTTACTTTCATAATGTCTCCCTCTCTGACCAGAAAGGAGTTCACTCATTATTTTATTAGTGACTATTATTCCAGGCATTAATTTCTGAGCTTCTTTCTTTAAATCATCTAAAAATTCAATAGTATTGTAGATCATGAAGAACCCTTTACTTTATAGATCAAAACTGTGTTTAGGCCTAATTTTTTAGGTTGTATTGCTCTAAATATTCCACTTTTTAATAATTTTAAATATAAAGAGTGTATTAATTTATAAGTTCAAATGATTAATGCTATTTTAAGAATAAATGGAATTAAAAAAATCTCAATTAAAGATAATAATTTTAAAAGCTAATCCTTAAATTCTTAAAAAATTCGAATATGTCTTTATACTATTAAGAAAAGGTATTTCTAAAAGAATTTTCTATAATTCTAAAACTAATTCAAACAAAGTTCAATTTTAAAAAATTGTAATCTTTAGAAATAGATTTTGTTCACGAGTGTTCTAGCATAAAACAATGCCAAAATTAAAGATTGACACTCCAATTGAATGATTTTGTAGTATTGTTAAATTGAGAATTTCCCTATATAAGTTTTTAGGTGAATATTCGAGCCTCGAATTTCTTTGGTTTTTTATTAGCCATATTATATTGGGTATTTGGCGTTTTCAGTACTACACTAATTCTGTCTTAGATAGGCTCCAGAAATTATTTCCAATTGAATTAAAAGTTTTTCTCTTATTATATTACATTTGCGTTTAAATCTGGTACTTCTTGCTAATATGTATATAAAGTATACAATAAATTTTTTAGTTTAAACTTCTTTTTATTAACATTCACATTTTAATTTAGATGATTCTCGTGGAAGTATTGGAAAAGAAACTGAATCTTAAAGAATTGGAAGAAAAAATTCTAGAATTTTGGGAAGCACAAGATATATATTCAAAAATACGAAAAAAAGAAGAAGGCAAAGATATATGGCGTTTTATTGATGGACCTCCCTATACTACGGGTTCGATTCATTTAGGAACGGCTTGGAATAAAATTCTAAAAGACTATTTAATTAAGTATAAACGGATGCAAGGTTTTAAAGTCACAGATACACCGGGATACGATACTCATGGGTTACCTATAGAAGTTCAGATGGAAAAAAAACTTGGGTTTAAGAATAAACAAGAAATTCAAGAATATGGTATTGCCAAATTCATAGAGAATTGTAAGGATTATGCTAAGAAAAATATAAAAATTATGAATGAACAGTTTAAACGTTTAGGATGTTATTTTTGGAACTGGGATAATCCATACATTACGTATAAAAATAGCTATATCGAGGGGATCTGGTGGACGTTAAAAAAGGCATGGGAAAATGGATTACTTTATCAATTTTATAGACCTTTAAACGTCTGCCCGAGATGCGCTACAGCACTTGCAAAGCATGAACATGAATATAAAATTATTACAGATGTAAGCCTATTCCTTAAAATAAAATCTGCTGATATGAAAGATACATATTTTATCATTTGGACTACAACGCCATGGACTTTAGTTGCTAATGAGGCTATAATGGCAAATCCCTATGCTGAATATGCCAGAGTGAAAATTGAAGATTTAGATGAATATTGGATTCTATCTAAAGCCTCGATAGTACATTTAATTTCAGGAGAATTAGGATATAAATATGCAATCGTAGAAGATTATCTTGGTGAAGACTTAAAGGGTTGGAAATATATTCACCCATTATTAGATGAAGTTCCTTATCAGAAAGAATTAGCAAAACAGAGTGAAACTGTTCATACAATAATTCTATCTGAGGAGTATGTTTCTGCTTCAGAAGGTGTTGGTTTGGTTCATTCTGCGCCTGGTCATGGACCTGAAGACTTTGAAGTAGGAGTAGCAAATAATATTCCTGTTTTTACACCAGTAAATATAAGAGGCATTTACACTAAAGAAGCAGGAAAATATGAGGGTAAGTTTGTTTTCGATGCTAACGAGGAAATTCTGGAAACTTTACGAAAAAAAGGAACTCTTATATTTACTAGCGAGGTAGAGCATGAATATGCTCACTGTTGGAGATGTGATTCTAAATTAGTATACCAAGCCACTAATCAATGGTTTTTTAAAACAGAAAGCCTTGTTCCTGAACTATTAGAAAAAAATAGTGAAATTTATTGGGTTCCAGATTGGGCGGGAAATAGATGGTTCAAAAGTTGGTTAAGCAGTTTGAAAGATTGGTGTATTTCTCGACAGCGTTTTTGGGGTGTACCATTAAGTGTTTGGATATGTGATAACGAAGATTGTAAAGATATTACTGTTATAGGTTCTCGATTAGAATTGATGGAAACAGCCGGGAGATGCCCTGAGGATCTGCATAGACCTTGGATAGATGAGGTTACTTGGAAATGTAAAAAATGCAATTCTGGAATTAAAAAAAGAATTCCTGATATTTTAGATGTGTGGTTAGATTCTGGTTCTGTGGTGTGGGCTGCTCAAGAATATTATAGTGGAGAATCTGAGAATTTTGACTCATGGGTTTCAGCAGACTTTATCCTAGAAGGAAAAGACCAAATCAGAGGGTGGTTCAACAGCTTATTATGTAGTGCTATGGTGTCGTCAAAACGTAAAAATTATAATGCCTGTTATATGCATGGTTGGACATTAAGAGATAAGGTGAAGATGAGTAAATCAAAAGGTACTCAAATTTTCCCCGAGGATCTCATAGAAGGTACTCTTGATGATTTACAGAAGAAAAAGTCCTATTCCAATATTAAAGGAATTGAAACTTTTCGCTACTATTCAATTGGAGTAACACAACCGGGCCGGGATTTCAATTTTAATACAAAGGAATATGCTGACACATATAAAATAATCAACACTATATGGAATATCTATGTTTATGCAAGTGAAAAATTAAATTTAGCGCAATTTGATAGATCAAAAATAATATTTGATGAAGGAAAATTAGGTTTATTAGATAAATGGTTGATTTCAAGGTTAAATTCTACAATTAAAAGAGTAACTGAATTATCTGATAACTTTAAGCTCCCCTGGATAACCGGCGAACTTAAAGAATTTATTATCAATGATATTAGCAGATGGTATATAATGTTGAATCGAGAAAAATTGGATATTTATTCTGATAGCCCAGATAAATTCACAATAATGACTGTGTTATTTGATATATTATTTAAAGTCATATTGCTATTAGCACCAATTAATCCAATGTTAACTGAGGAAATTTATCAAAAAATATTCAAACCATATATGAGTTCAATAGGTTTAGAAGAAACTGATAGCATTCATTTACATAATTGGCCTAAAGTTGACGAGAAAAAAATTAACATTGAATTAGAAGATCAGATGCTTTTCACCAAAGATTTAATTGAATTTATCCGTGCCTTAAAGGAAGAAAATAAAATAAGAATGAGATGGCCAAATAAAAGAATAATTATTGAACCAAAAGAAGGAATGCCAAAAATATCTTTCCCAGAGATAATTAAAAAGGTCGGAAATGTAAAAGAGTTAGCGATTAAGGATTCTGTAAAATCAGATGATAATTTAATTAAAGTAGAATCAAAATATTGCAATATTTATTTGGATACCAGCCTTGATGATGAATTATTAGCCGAACGCGTGATAAATGAATTAATAAGAAACATACAATATTCTCGAAAGAGAAACAATTTCAAAGTGGGGGAAAAAATTGCTTTATCAATTGGAACGAATTCAGAATATTTAAAGGATTACATTGAAAGAAATGTAGAAATACTTTCTGAAAGAGTAACTGCTCAAATTCTTGAGTTAAAACAGGATGATCTTACGAAAGAGAAAGATAAAGTTTTTGGACAATTGAATCTTTGCACAAATAAGACTTGTTCCGCTTCATTGAAGGAGAACATCCTCTCAAAGCTAGAAAAAAATACAGAGACTAATTGCCCATATTGTAAAACGAAATTAACAAAAGAGGGTATTAAAACCATAACGTTCAATTTTCTTAAAATTTAATCAAAAAATCAAGGATAAATCCTTTTTTTACTAAATTATAAAAGGCTCATAGAATAATAAATATTAGCCATACCTATCAAAAAGAAGTAAATAATAGTAACCGCAACTGTGAAATCCTTACTTGCATTAATTTGAATTGAAAATTTAAATAGTTAAAAATTCAGTTAAGCACTTGAAATAAAAATACGAACGTAAAATACTCGAATAATCACTTATAAAAACATTTAAATAAAGAAGTGTCAAAGTATATATTATGTCAAGTAAATCTAAATTAATAATTGGAATTGTTATGCTAGCACTTGGTGCTGGTTTAATACCAACTGGTTTTTTAACAAATGATTATCTAAGAGATGAAGTTTATGATGGAGTTCCTAGAGCGCTTCGAACAATCCGAGATGACGGCGTTGAGGGTTTACTGCCACAAATACCAGTTCTATCGACACCAGATGTTCTTAAGGGAATCTACGATAACGCTATAGAGGAATTAGAAAATTTTGTAGTCTTAAGGAGTACTACCGGTGTACTAAGAAGTATCTGGCAGGCTATGTTTGGATATTGGTTGTTACCTTACGACTGGGCTTATGTGATTGATGCTGCAGCATCGGCAAGAGTATTTAATCAAACAATCGCAGCAGCACCTGATGAGGGGACATTTTTTAATTCTAGTGCTTTTTGGGCTAATATAGGTGGTTCATGGTTTCCTGGTATAGCAGCTTATACAGGATATGATTTGAATTTCACTTTTCATCCTCGAGAAAGACTTTTAAGAGTGGGTTCGGATGATGTTTATCTTCCAGGTATCCCAGCTTTCCTGCCTACTGTAGACATGGGATCAGGGTTTGGAAAATACCAAACAGTAACGTATGGTCTCAATTTCTCAGCTAATCCTGGAGATGATTATGTACTAGATTACATAATGGGTGAGTACTACATCGATGGACTTCACGCAGAAGCTATTGCTAATTATACACAAGCGCTGGTATATTATTATGTTCCCTTTGCGGGCGGATGGGACGCAGCCTATCCTGGACTCAGTTATACAGAAGCAAAAGATCCTAGTATTGGATTTTATCAACAATGGGCAAATGCTACCTATATCCAAGAGGGGATTGATCTTCATGAATTTTTCGGGTATAACTGGTGGGGTGAGTCAAGTGTTGGTCCTGATTTTGGTGAACATGGACAAAAAGGTCTTGAAGCAGGAGTTACTTTTTCATCAGAATCTCCTGAAACTGTAAGAGTACCCACTAATATTCCCTTAGCTACTGCTTCTTGGCTTTGGTGGAGTGGTGATAGTAATTCTTTTACAAATGATGCTGGATTTCTAAAATGGATGAATGCTTCTGAGGCTACAAATTTGAAGACTTACTTCAGTCTTGATGATACTCAATATAACCAGGTTCTAAATTGGTTAAACTTCTTTATGACTAATGTGACCCCCGTAGCGCTTGAATGGCAGGGAGCAGATGTCCGTGATATAGCACAAGGATTTTTCGAACAGCAGTGGGCAAATGGTACAATCCAAGGTAACGTCGAGCTTTCTGACGGATTTCTAAATGAGTTAAGCCCAACATTGGCGGGTGCTCCTTATTTCGAAATAGGGTTACCAGTTGAAAGTAATTTGACTCTTGCCCAAACGATGGCGCTTTGGAATTTAGGTAGCGATAAGACATTTTTCTTTAGCGATTCTTTTAATTCAATTTGGTATCCTGCATTAAATAATGATAACGCAAGTCAAGCTTTCATAATGTCGGAATTTGGCCTTGATCCTGGTGAATTAGCAGCAGTTCTAGGCTGGTTAGGTGCTTTAATAGGTCTTGATCCAACGACGGGTCGAATTACTCAGATAATTGAAATTGAAAAAGGTGCTCCATTAGCAACGATTGTTCTCCTTGCGGTTTATGAGCAATGGGCGAATGGTACTATTAATGGAGAAGTTGCTATTCCCGACGGATTACTCAGCAGACGATCTCCTCCTATTTATGGCCCACCCTACTTTGAACTCGGGTTAATGTACCCTATTGGTATAACCGTGGCACAAACTATGGCACTGTGGAATGAAGCTAGCGAATACTCCTTAGTTACTGGTAGTGGAATTAATAAATGGTATAGTGCAAAAGCTGGAAATACAATCTATGATGATCTAAAGACACAAAATGGATTAGGTGATATCCAAATGGGTGCTATTTTAGAATGGTTGCCAGTATTTCGCGATGTAATCGCAAACAAACTCGGAGAGGATGATAAGAATTTACCTATGACCCCTTATGCATTAGGTGAAACATTAGTTCTCAGTTTAGGTATCGGCGGTGGAGCTTTAGCTGCTCTTGGTGTAGTACTGCTTATATTATCAAGAAGATCATAAAAATGTTAAAAAATCATAAAAGAAACAACTAAAATCTTTTTTTTATTTAATTTTTTATTTCTTTTTTTTTAGCCAATTCTCATTTTTTTATTTTGTTTTAACTAGAGCTTCTCTACTGTAAAAATCTAACCAATAATTATACATCTCTTTAAGTGTTGCTTCAATTGGAATCGTTGGTTCCCATCCCAATTCGGTTTTAATTTTTGAGCCATCACCTATAATTGTATCCTCATCTACCTTTCTTAATTTTTGAGGAACATTCTCTACAACTTCAATTTTTTTTTTAGAGAAACTTAAAATAATGTTTAAGAGTTTACGAATTTGAATTTTTTTACTAGAGCATATATTATATGTTTCACTTGGCTTTCCTTCTGTGGCAGCTAGCCATATTGCATATATTGAATCTTTAATATCGGTGAAATCTCGATATGGATCTAAATTTCCTACTTGAATTACAGGATCAGTCAATTCTAATTCGATTTGAGCAACTTTCCTCACAAAATCTGAAGGAGCATCGTTGACTCTTCGAATTCCTGTCTGATTAAAGAACCTAAGATTAATAATTTCTATTCCAAAATTTATGTAATATTGACGAGCTAGGAGTTCTGCAGCAATTTTGCTAATACCATAAGGATGCAATGCCAAGAGGGGATCACTTTCTTTTAATGGTCTATTAAGTTGAGTGCTTGTACCATATTCTGCGCTTGTACAAGCTAATATAACTCTCGTTTGTAGTTCGTTTTTTTTTATCGGTTCAAATATATTTATTGTTCCGACAACATTAGTCTCAATTGTACCTACAGGATCTTCCCAAGATGGTGAAATATATGGTTGTGCTGCGAAGTGAAATATAAATATTGGATTAACTTCTTTAATTATTTTTTCCAATAACATAGCATTATTTACATCACATTCAAGAATAGTTAATTTTTTATTATCTGTAGGTATAATTATTGATTCTCCTAAGAATTCGAGTTTCTCATCATTAGTAAATGTTAATTTACCCTTAGTGTAATGAGATAGGTTCCTATAGATTTGATCTGGTCTCTCTATAGCATAGATTTCAAATTTTTTTGCTATACAAAAATCAATTAAATGTGCCCCGATAAATCCATTCGCTCCTGTAATAAGGATTGTTTTCATTTTTATTCACATAAGTTAATTCTGATTGGATTATTCTTTTTGTCATAACTATAATCAATACTGATAAATTTTGATTTTAACATAGTTTATAAGATTTTATTAAAAATAAGGAATTTGATAATTCAATTATGAGAAAAGTAGCAGTTTCTGTACATGCAATTTTTTAATATTATATAGAATAAATCTAATTAATTTTAAATCATTGAATAAAATATTATGAACTTTAAAGGAAAGAATATTTTAGTTACTGGAGCGGCGGGATTTATTGGTAGTAATTTAACATATGAGTTACTTAAATTAGGAGCGAATGTAATTGGGATTGATAATTTATTTAATGGATTAATCGAAAATTTAGAGGAAATTTTAGAAAATAAATCTTTCAAGTTTATAAAAGGAGACATAAGAGATTTTAACTTTTTGCTGGAAGTATTTAAAGATATTGATATAATTTACCATGAGGCTGCATTTACAAGTGTCCCCCAATCAATATTGATGCCAGAATCTTGTAATGACGTCAATGTAAATGGGACCCTAAATATTTTAAATGCGGCTAGAAAAAAAGATGTGGAAAAGATAATTTATGCTTCAAGCTCTTCTGTATATGGAGAAACTCCTTCTCTTCCTAAAGAAGAAGATATGCCAAGAATACCAATCTCTCCTTACGGCGTATCAAAAATGACATGTGAAGCATATATGCAAGTTTTCCATCAAGTATATGGAATGAAAACTGTTTCTTTACGCTATTTTAACGTTTTTGGTCCAAGACAAAAAGACTCTCCCTATAGTGGAGTAATAGCAATTTGGTTAGGAAGAATTATTGATAATAAAGAATTAATAATATTTGGGGATGGGGAACAGTCAAGAGATTTTACTTATGTTAAAGATGTTGTTCGGGCAAATCTCTTGGCAGCAGAACATGAAATTTCGGGAGAAATCATAAATTTAGGCGCGGGATCTCCAATCACCCTAACAGAGTTAGGAAAATTAATGTTAAAACTTACAAATAAAGAAGAGTTAAAAATAGTTTATTCAGATCCTAGATTAGGGGATATTATGCATAGTTTTGCAGATATTTCTAAAGCTAAAGAACTTTTAAAATTCCAGCCAAAATATACCCAAGAAGAAGGATTAAGAGATTATTTTAAATGGTATTGTAAGAAATATAATAAAAACTTAATAATAAGTTAGAAATTTGTAAAGAGAAATAAACTTAGATATTATAACATTTATAAATTTTATTTTAGGAAGATCAACTTTAAGAACTAAGTTTATAAATACATCTCCCACTTTTCATTTCCCAAATTAACTCAGCTTTATTTAAACAAGAATTCTCAAGTATAAAATTTACAAATTGATCTGGGGTGTAATTAATATAACCCCTTATGTTTTGAAGTTCTCTTGGATTATGAGCCCCAAAAAACATTTCTTTAACTTTAAGTCTATTTAAGAATTTGATTAGATTTAAATATGTATTCTTTCTCTTTAAAAAATGATGAAATATAAATAAAGCTAATACTACATCGAATACCGGCTCTCTACTTTGGTAATATTTAAATATTGATTTGGGAATTATCTTAAACTTCTTATTTTCTGCTTTTCTTAATTTTTTTAAGAAATATACATAATACAAATTTTCTTCTACACCATAACAATCAAACCCTTCATCCTCCATTTTATGGCAAAAATATCCTAAGTTCGTTCCGATATCGAGAAGTGTTCCTTTAGAAATAGAAAGATTTTCTTTAATTAAAAAAAAACGCTCATCTCCATATTTAAAGGGAAAATCTTGAAGATCAATATGTGTAACTTTTTGATAAAACATATTATGGCGAGAGAAATAACTTAATTTCTCTTTAAAGCTCATCCATTTTTTATGTCTTACCTTAATCTTAGTAGGAATCTCAGGAAGATCTATTGCTTTAGCTAATGAAAGTCCAAACTCTCCATCAACTAATAAAAGCTGTCCATCTCTACCTATATTTATAATAATATCATCCAAAATCGTTGATATTTCTAATTTTTCATATAGTTCTTTAGAAGAAGAAAGCTCATTTTTCAATTTACTACTATTCTTTTTGATTTTGGAATATAAATCTTCTACTCCACTAAGCTTTTTGGCCCATTCGTCTTTATTTTTGCACCCCCATCTAATCATTCCATTAGATATATCATTTTGAACATTTTGAAAATATTTTATTTCATCCCATTTCTTCCCTTCACTAAATCTCTGTTTAAAAGCTTGATAAACAGGTAAATCTTCAAATGATTTTTTTTGCTGATCCCATTTCCCTCTCTTTATTCGGGAGTAAGTATCCCCCTTTTTAAAACCATCTCTTAAATAATACTGTATTTTTTGAGGATTTACATAAGATATTTTGTCAAAATCTAGTTTGTTAATGTCATATTTTAATTGTCCTATTAATTCTAGAATTTTTTTTTCTATTATAAATTTAAATCTATGAAAAATGTTCCATCCAATAGCTAGTGGCATACCTATAAAAGGAAGATTATCATTCAGGTCCACAATAAGGTTTTTCGTCTTAGAAATTAAATTCCTCATCATTGTTATAGAATAATTATTATTAATTATGTTTAAAGTTATCTGAAAAATTATAATTTGTACTTTAGGAAGACGTAGCTCCAGTTGTAAGTTTATAAAGGGATCTACCAGTTTTTGTTTTCCCAATAAACTTAGCTTTATTTAAACAAGAATTCTCAAGTATAAAATTTACAAACTCATCTGGTTTGTAATTTCGATAGAATTTTTTATTTTTAAATTCTTTACGACTATGGCAACCTAAAATTAATTCTTTAACCTTAAGTCTTTTTAAAAATTCAATTAGATTTAAATAAGAGTCTTTTGTCTCTAAAAATTTATGAAATATATTAAAAGCTAGTACAACATCGAAAATAAGCTCTTGATTTTTATTATATTCAATTATAGATTCTGGAATTATCTTAAACTTCTTATTTTCCACTTTTTTCAATTTTTTTAATAAATACATAAACATCCGATTTTCTTCCACTGCATAACAATTAAATCCCTCGTCCTCAAATTTATGGCAAAAATATCCCAAATTTGCACCAATATCAAGAAGTGTTCCTTTGGAAATAGAAATATTTTCTCTAATGATATCAAAAGGGATTTCTCCTTGTTTAAAAGGAATATTTCGAAGATCTGGATGTGAAAGAACTTGATATGGCTTTCCGCGTTGATAGTTTCTGAAAAAAAAAATTAAATTTTTTCTAAAATCCATCCATTTTTTATGTCTTTTAATAATAGTAATTGGCACTTTAGGAATATCAAGTAATTTGGCTATTGAAAGTCTATGCTTTCCGTGTACAATTAAAAACTGTCCATCTCTGCCAATATCTACAGTTATATCATCAAAAATTGTTTTAATATCGAATTTTGCTAACCAACTCTTGGAAGAAGAAAGCTCCCTTTTTGGTTTAATACCATTCCTTTTAATTTCATAATATAATGAATCAAATCTCCTAAACAATTCATCCAATTCTTCTTTATTAGTAAGTCCCCATCTTATTATTCCGTTAGATATATTACGTAGTAAATATTGATAAAGATTAGTATCTTCCCACTTTCTCCCCTCTTTAAATCTCTGTTTAGATGTTTGATAAAGAGATGTATTTTCATATGATTTTTTTGATTGATCCCAATCTCCATCTAATATTCGAGAGTAATGATACCAATGTCTATCCCGAAGGCCGGTTACATATTGTATTTTCTTAGGATCTACCCAATAAGTTTTATTAAAATATAGTTTGCCATATTTCGATCGGTTTTTTAATAATAGAAATTTTTTTCCTATTATAAATTTAAGACTATAAAGAAGATGATATCCAAATACTAGATACCTTCCTATAGAAGGATATTTATCTTCCATATTATAAATAAACTCTATCATAGGTCTAAGTTTATTTAGAATATTTTCAAAAATCTGAAACTTCATAAATTTTAATTTGGAAATAATTGTTATTATTCTCTATCAAATTATAATAAAATTTATATAACTAAAAAAGATACAGTTTAAAAATTTTTTCAAAGTGTAATATCTATTATTGAATTAAAAGATTCCGATGTTTTAATAAATTTCTCGTTAGTTTATAAAAAAAGAAATCTGATAAAAAATGTATTTATAATATACGATTAAATTTCTGGCAGATGGAGACAAATTTTATCATTGACAATTGAATTGCATTTCCTACATTTTGAGAAAGATCGAAACCCAATAGGTTCAATCCCTAAATCTGGAAACTGATCAAAAATTTTGAGAGCATCATAAGGGCCATAATATTATGTATCTCATTTCAGTTTCAAAAGTGCTTAAAATAACCCGATCTTTTGGATAGTATTCATCAATTAAAACTCGATAAGATTCTATTTTAACTTCATCTAAGATATCTCCAAACTTCTTTTTACCAATTACAGGATTAATGAAAAGGCCATCACAATAAGTTAAACCAGCCTTCTGTACATATTCATGACCCAAATGAGGAGATTTCTTGTTTGAAACACTACTACTTTATCCCATTTCTTCTCTTTAAATAAAACTCTTGTATCAATTGGTTTTAAATCTACTTGAGGAGGAGGAAGATCATCAAAGCATATAAAGCTTATTTAATCTAACAAAATCTTTTCTCTAATAATGTTTATAATTCTTTTTGCTGTGTTTCCATCCCATTTTTCAATTATTTGCCCTTTTTTATAATTATTAGATAAAATTCGATTAACATACATTTTAATTTTTTTAAAATCTTTATTAACAATAGTATTTGTTCCTTTTTCAACCGTTATGGGTCTTTCTGTATTTTCACGTAGAGTTAACACAGGAATGTTAAGAAATGACGCCTCTTCTTGTATTCCTCCTGAATCTGTTAATATAAATTTAGAATTTTCCATTAAACTTAAAAACTCCAAGAATCCAACTGGTTCATTAATAAGAATATTTTGTTTTTTTATTTTAGAAATTAAATTAAATTTTTCCAAATTCTTCTTCGTTCTAGGATGAACAGGAAAGAATAATTTGATTTTTTCTTGAATATAATTCAAAATTTCTATAATTTTTTCTAAATCTTCTTTATTATCTACATTGGAAGGTCTATGACATGTAATTAATGCATATTTTTTTTTTTCTAAATTATATTTTTTAAGAACTTTAATATTCCTTGCTCTCTCTAAATTCATTAATAAATTATCTATCATGATATTTCCAACAAAAAAAATCTTTTCTGGAGAGATACCTTCTTTTTTCAAATTAATTTCCGCACTTTTTTCACTTGTAAATAAATAATCAGATAATTGGTCTGTTAAAATTCGATTAATTTCTTCAGGCATTCTAAAGTCGAAACTTCTTAGTCCGGCTTCAACATGGGCAACTTCTATGAAGAGTTTTTTAGCTACCAATGCGCATGCAATTGTAGAATTAACATCACCAACGACTATAACTAACTCTGGTGTTCTATCAGATAAAACTTTTTCAAATTCAATCATAATCTTTGCTGTTTGAATTGCATGGGATGCTGAACCAATATTTAAATGAATATCTGGTTCTGGTATCCCAAAATTCTCAAAAAATATTTTAGACATATTATAATCATAATGTTGTCCAGTGTGTATTAACTTAAACTCTATATTTTCTTTTTGAAATTCTTGAATTAATGGAGCAATTTTCATAAAATTGGGCCTTGCTCCAGCAATTAAATAAATTAAATTTGGCATTCTAAATTTAAACTTTTAAATTGGTTTTAAGTAAGAAAAACTAAGAAATAAATTAAAACTTAATTAAATATAAAGGATTTTGAAAGAAACTTCTATTTGAATTTAAATTATTGATAAAATTAATATCTCATATAAAAATCTATAATTTATTAAAAAACTTAAAGCAGTTTCCGTTAAATTGAAGATAAAAATATTAAAAGATCTAATAAAAATAATTATTTCAAATCCACTTAATATTAACATTATCTTAAAGGATTTGTTAAAAATTGATGCTAAACCTTACTCAAATCAATATCATTTACAAAAAGGGATTAAATGGTTAATTTTAGCATTTAATAAAACAAAAGATGATGGTATTTCTTCTGACTATTCATTAAAATCAGGTTGGAAACCTTCCTATCCCGAAACTTCGGGCTATATTATACCTACCTTGATTGAATATTATAATATGACACATAAAAATTATATAAAGCATATTTGTAAAAAAATTGCAGAATGGTTAGTATCGATTCAGTTAGAAAATGGTGGATTTCAAGGAGGTTTGATTGGTGAAATTATTAAACCCTCTATTTTTAACACTGGTCAAATAATGTTTGGATTAATAGCTGCTTATAAAGAATTTGATGATGAAAAGTATTTAGATAGTTTAGTAAAAGCTGGTAACTTTTTGGTACAAAATCAAGAAAATGATGGAAATTGGATAAATTATTGTTACAAAAACAAACCTCATACCTATAATGTTAGAGTTTCATGGGCTTTGTTAGAATTGTATAGAATCACTAAAATTGCTAAATATAAAAATACTGCTATTAAAAATTTAGATTGGGCTCTTATTCAACAAAAAAATAACTATTGGTTTGAAAATAATGATCCAAACATTAAATCTAAACCATTGCTCCATTATATAGCTTACACAATTAGAGGTTTCTTAGAATCAGGATTAATTTTAGAAAACAAAAATTACATTAAAACTGCATTTAGTGTGGCAAATAAACTATTAAATTATTTTGAAAAGCATAATAAATTACCCGCAAGGTTTAATTCTAATTGGGAAAGCACAGAATACTTTGCATGTTTAACAGGAATTGCTCAAATCAATATTATTTGGTTTAAATTTTATGATATTTATCATAACCAAAAATTCTTAATAAATACTCTCAAATTAAATAATTACTTAAAATCAACTCAGATTATTAATAAACATTACAAGGACGTTGATGGTGGTATTAAGGGATCAGATCCTATTTGGGGAAATTATATGAGATTTACCATTCTTAATTGGGCTGTAAAATTCTTTTGTGATTCATTACTTCTCGAAGAGAAAATAAAGGGAGAGTTAAATGATAATGATTAACTCTACTTTAAATATTCTTCTATCAATTCCAACGGATATAAGTTATTACTTTTTAAATAATCTTCCGTGGAGTAAATAGTAATCCCTATTTCTGCCAACTTTCTTAAATATATAATGAAATCCCTAAGATTAAACCACCAAGACTCTGCATTTCCTATTTCTCCATGATGTAATATCTTTAAATAATCAAAAATCTCCTCCATATACTTACGAATAAAAGGATTTTTCTCTATTCTAGTTTTTGAGATTTTTGGATCATTTGGTTGAACCTCAACTTCGATTATATCACCATTTTCTAATTTACATTTTAATTTATAGGTCTCATCGACTTTTACTTTGACTGGAAAAGCATCTTCCATTATGTCCTCTAGATAATGATATTGGGTAGTCCAAGCAATTGTAATTCCAAGGCCAAAAACTTTTCCATTCAACTCTATTATTTTTGCCCATGGCGAGTTTTTTCCACAAGTTCTATTACCTATATGATGGGTTTCAGTAACAAATTTAGAAAATTTTCCAAAAGCAGCAACAGAATGGCTTGGATGAATACTTCTATGAATTCCTTTGAATTTTAATAAAGCGTTTGGAATTGCTCCTGTATAGGCTTTACTTTTCTTATGATCAAAAACAAAATCACCACTTTTACAATGTTTTAATACTCCTCCTCTCATGGGGTTTGTTGGCATTACTAAAGTCCCCTCTTCCCCTATTACTTCAAGTAATGCTTCAACTACAGTTTTAGGACCTCCTTTAACAAATCTAATACTGCTAAGTGAGCTATGTACCATTACAACATCTCCCCTTTCCAACCCAATCTCTTTGAAACCCTTAATTAAATCGACTTTAGTAAAGTGTTTCGATGTCTTTTTCAATGTTTTTTTTTTCTTTTTCGATTTTAAACTCTTTTTAATCTGAGAACCCTTTTCTTTGAATTTTTTGAACAATTTTCCACCGTATAAATAAAAATACTTTTTTATACTAAATATTTTCATTATTAGACTCTTAAGCCTCCATTAACATGTATTACTTGACCAACTAAATATTTTGATGATATTATATAATTAATAACCTTAAAAATTTCATCAGGATCTCCAAAATTTTTCAAAGGAATTTTCTCTTTAACCAATTTTTCGATTTTTTCACTCAATTGTAATCCCATTCCTATCTTAAAATAACCTAAAGCAACAGCATTTACAAATACTTTTCTTTTATGAAGACACTCTAAAGCAAAAGATTTAGTGAATGCCTCAACACCACCTTTTGCTGCTACGTAATTAGAAGCACCAATCATTCCTGTGCTTCCTAAAATACTCGAAACATTTATAATATGCCCATTATCAACTATTTTTTCAATTCCATATTTACAAGACAAGAAAACAGTCTTTAAATTTGATGTTATTACCCTATCCCATTCTTCCTCACTCATATTACATATTAAATTATTCTCAATAGTTCCCATAACATTAATTAAAACATCTAATGAATGAATTTCTGAAAAGATTTGTTTGGTTTCTTCCTCATTAGTAAAATCACATTTAAAAACCTTTGATTTTGCTTTCATTGTTTCATAAATAGAATTTTTCGAAGTATTATATGTAAGATAAAGCTCATTTTCTTCATTGTCAAATTCCTTTGTTAGATACCTGCCAATACCTCCGCTTGCACCACTTATCATAATTTTCATTTAACTGACCTATCTAAACTAAATTAATTTTAAATTTAATTCCAAGTCGTAATAACTAAAAAAATTAATAATAGAGTTTAAATTTTCTTTTTAAGAATAAAAAATATTTTTATCATCTAAAGCAACTTAACAATGAAATATATTTGGAAAATCGTAAACAAAATTTGGAGTTATTTATTTACGAAAGAAAGATTAATGCATAAATTAGAAAGCGCTGATGATTATGCATTAAAATCAGTAGCAAATGCACTAAGAAATGTTTTAAATTATATTATCCTTGATGCAGAAAAAGACTGGGTGGAAAAAATAGAATTAATTAGAAAAGAGCTATTGAATTCAAAAAAAGTAATAACAATTGAAGATTATGGGGCACATGCTCCTAATTTAAATTTGACTGATGAAGATATGTACAAGGGGAAAATATTAAAAAAAACCGTAGGTGAAGCAACAAAATCTAGTATTTCATATAACAAAGGATTTCTATTATTTAAATTAATCAGAGAATTCAAACCATCTTTTTGTTTAGAACTTGGAACAGCTTTGGGTATCTCCGCTTCATTTCAATTAGCGGCACTAGAAATGAATAATAAAGGAAGATTAATAACTATTGAAGGAGCTAAGTCGGTAGCAGAAATTGCTAGAGAAAATTTTAAAAAGTTAGGATTATCAAGAATTTATAGCGAAATTGGTAGATTCCAAGATATTTTAGAATTAGTTATTAATGAAGTTAATCCTATAGATTTTGTTTTTATTGATGGACACCATGATGAATACGCCACTTTAAATTACTTTGAAACAATATTTCCCTCTCTTTCTGATAATGCTATACTAGTATTTGATGATATAAGATGGTCAAAAGGCATGAAAAGAGCTTGGAAAACTTTGATTAATGATGCACGTTTTAAATATACGATAGATTTATTTAAAATCGGCATTTGTATTATTTCAAATTCAAACAATAAAAAAGAAAGTTTTAAATCATTTTTAAAGTAAATGGTGAATCTTTATATATTGAACCAGGAAGTTTATATGCATTATCAATGAATTTTTTTCATTATAGGGAAAGGTTAAGACTAAATGACCCTCTTTATTTAGAAGATTAAACATATTCAGAATTGCAGCTTCATGGTTCTTTATATGTTCCAAAACGCTAATACATATGATAAAATCAAAAGTTTTGCTTAGTTTAGATTTTGTTATATCATCATTAATTATATAAATGTATATTAAATATTTGTTTACTCCAATAATCTTGAATGTTATCAATTGCTGTAACTAAAAAACCACAAGTTCTAATTAAACTAGGAAGTGTTGTTAATCATGTTCAAATATCAAGCACTGTTCTTGGCCATTCTTCTGTTAATGTTTTAAATACAAAACGATATTCTATAGATCTCTCTGACATCCTTTTGAAATTTTGGTTTTCATATTCTCTTTTACTTCTTTTTTTGTAATATATCCTAATAAAAGGTCTTATTAAAAATTCAAAAAGCTTCAATGAAAATTCCTCTCTTTCCTATACCTAAAAAAGTATTGGTAAATAACATTAATTTAAGAATATTTGAATAAATTAAATAAGATTCTCCGTATATAAAAAATAAAAAAAATTCAACACAAAAGAATAATATTCCTGTTAATAATGCAAAAGAATATATTAGTATTAAATTATACAATTTTTTAATCTCTTCATTTTTATTCTTAGCTATTTTTCATACCAGACAGCTGCATTAGAATTGAATAATAGATAAAAATTAATAACAATCGAAGGATCAAAATCAATAGCAGAAATCACCAGGCAAAATTTTAAAGATCTAGGATTATCAAGAATTTATAGCGAAATTGGTAGATTCCAAGATATTTTAGAATTAGTTATTAAACCTATTGATTTAATTTTTATAGATAGTCATCACGAAGAAGTTACTACTTTAAACTATTTCAAAATAATAGTGCCATCACTTTCAGATCATGCAATACTTGTATTTAATGATTTAAATTGGTCAAAAGGTATGAAACGGGCATGGAAAGCAGTGAATAGTGATAATCGAATAAAATTTTCTATAAATTTAATAAAAATTGGTATATGTGTTATTTCGAAATCTAAAAACAAAAAAAGAAATTTCAAACTATTACTTATATAGAATATCTCTTAAAAATTTAAAATTGTTATCCTTATGAAAATCTTAAAAAAAAAATAACATTATGATTTAATTTATATTATATGAAAAAAGAAAGAGAATTTTATTCTTACATCTATAATAGTAAAAATTATTTTTATGGCTTAGAATCAGAAAGAATTAATAGAATTTTAAAGAGAATTCCAAGTAAAGGTAGTATTTTAGAAATTGGATGTGGTGATGGAAGACTCCTCAATAAGATAAATGCAGATTTTAAAATTGGAATAGATTTTTCAATAAAACCTTTAATTCATGTTAAGACTTTAACGTTTGCAGCAAACGTTAGTAATCTCCCTTTTTCTAATAATAGTTTTGACGTAGTAATATGTGCTGAAGTTCTAGAACACTTAGATAATACAACCTATAACAAAACTCTTCATGAAATATTGAGAGTTTCTTCTCGATATATATTAATATCTGTTCCCTATAAGGAAAATTTAAATCAAAGAACCGCAAAATGTAAAAATTGCAATCGTTTTTTTAATGTAAGCTTACATTATAGAGCTTTTAATGAGGTTATGTTTGAAAAACTATTTCCAGATGCCTATATTATTTTAATTGAAAAATTTGGGTATAGAAACATTTTTCCTTACAATTTTAATAAATTAGAAAGATTAACAGGTAATTATTTTATCAAAAAAGAAATAATATGTCCTCACTGTGGAAAAAAAGACCCATGTAAGAGAAAAAATATAATAGGGAAGTTTTTAAACTTCATACTAATTATATTAAGAAATCTCTTTTTCTTTTACAAAAAGAAAAAATGCATTTGGATTTTAGCTATTTTTGAAAAAAGAGAACATCGGATTATTAAGAATTTTAAAATTGAAGATATTTTGATATGCCCATTATGTTTTAAAAGAATCACTATTAAAAATAATATAGCAAGATGTAATGAAGGGCATGAATTTTATTATATAGATAAAATCTTAGATCTAAGAGCATAAATTTTCAGTTTTTAATAATTTAAGAAGTCATTTTAATCTCTCACTATTTTCTTCAATAAGTTCATACATTTTCTAATAAAAATATGAGTCTTTGTATTTTTATCAAAAAAAGCTTTAATATATTCAATGTCTTTAGTAGTGAATACTTTTAAAATTACTAACAAAAATAAAAATATAAATATAAATGTGCAAATTGATAACAAATTTAATTTTTGGAAAAATGATAAGTTAAGTTTTTGAAGAATTAGATAATTTATTTTATCTAAAATTAAAATTTCTAAAAGCCATACTGCCCCTAAAGCTATAAAAAATGTTAAAAACAAAAATATTAATTTGATAACATTTAATTTAATTTTTCCAACTTTAATACTTAATACTAAAGCAATAATTGAAATTATTAAATTACTTATAATAATGCCAAAAATCCCCCATAATAATCCAAAATTTATTAGAAATACCAAAAAGATTGGTATTCTTATTATAAAAGCAATTATCCTATAACTTAACATTATTTTCGTTTTTCCAATAGATAAAATCAATGCTTCAAAAGGCATTCCTATGCTTAAGAATATTAGAGTGAAAAGCATTAAATTAAAGATTTTTGCATAGATTAAATAAGATTGTCCATAAATAAAAACCAAGAAGAATTCAGTACATAAGAATAATACTCCTGTTATTAATGTTAATAAAAATATCGAATATATTAGTACTAAATTATACAATTTATTGATTTGATCATAATTATTTTTAGCGTTTAATCCTGAAAAAGTTATAATCAATGGATCAGAAAAAGTTCGAGCAGCATTGGAAGAAACACCAATATAATTTTTCGAAATATTAAAGCCTGTTACTATTTCCACTGAAGTAAATGTTGCTATTGATTGAGTTTGGATCTCTGACCAAATTTCAGTGAAAAACCTTCCCAATCTGATAGGTCCACCATAATTTAGAGTTTTACTAATAAAATCTTTAAAATCTTCATTTCTTTTTTCTGTATGTTGAATTGTAGTATATTTTATAATTACAATTAAACAACTTAAAATGAATGGAAATAAAAATGATAAAAGATTAATGTACGCCACAATTTCAATTTTAAGAGGGTTAAAAAAATAGAAACAAAATATTAAAGCGCTTATGTTAAAACAATATCTAATCAGTAATAATAAAAAAAGAACATTAAACATATTTAATCCTCTATAAATTGAAGCTAAAACTTTATTTAAACTCAAAATTACTATAAGGGGAGACAAAATTATTAAAAGATTTGTATAATCTTTTAGAGTAGTTGTAAATATTTGACTAAAAAAAAAAAATAAAAATAAACTGATGAGGAATAATGGACCTATAAATAATAATTTTAAGTAAATAGCTTTTTTTATGAAATATTTTAAATCACTATATTCTTTTAAAGCTAAATATCTTGGGATATGATAATTTAGAGTTGCGTCTAGTCCCGGAGGGAAAAAGCTTGAAATAATATTAAAAATTGCAATATATGAAAGAGTTATGATAAGAAAACCCCACAATTCTTTAGATATTAATCTTGCTAATAGAAATGAAGTTACTAATGAAAAAAAAAAAGATCCATAAGAATTTAAAAAAGAGTAAAGCGAATTTTTAACTAAAATTCTATGATCTCTCGTGATTTTTGACATATTTGATATTCTAATAACTCATTTAAACAATTTAAATCAATTTTAGATTAAAGATATTAAAAATAAATTATTAGTTTAACTATATTTTTTTAAATTTTAAATAATATTTTGATATATGGGATATAATAAAGATTTTGAAATAGAAAATAAGTTTAAACCAAAAATATTTCATTTGCTCAATGTTTCTCTTCCAGATATATCTGGATATTCTATTCGAAGCCATAATATTCTTAAACATCAAAAGGAATATTGTTATATTTATGCAATAACAGAACCGGCTTATATTCAAAAGAAAACTCCAGATAATATTGAAAATATTTTATATTTCCGATTTCTACCAACTAAAGGTTATCAATTATTTATCAATCCAAAAATAATAAAAATTGTGAGAAAAGCACAGATTTTAAATTGGTATTATCGTACAATTTTCAAAAACACACTATTTTCTCTAAAGAAATTAATTACTTTTTATAAACCCGATATACTACATGTTCATTCATCTAATTTCTATGGCTATTATATAAGTAAAATAGCAAAAAAACTTAAAATTCCTTTTATCTTTGAAGTTCGGGGTTTTATAGAGGATACACATGTAGGTTTAGGTATATTAAAACAAGGTTCCTTACAATACAATAATAAAAAAAAGTTTAGGCTGAAAATAATCAAAAAAGCCGATGCAGTTATAACACTAGGACATGCTATGAAAAAAGAATTAATTTCTCAAGGTGTAGATAAAAATAAAATAAAAATCGTACCTAATGGAGTTGATACAAAAGAATTACACCCAAAACCTCCCAAAATAACTTTAAAAGAAAAATTAAGCATTAAGAACGAAAAAATACTAGGATACATAGGATCTATTCGAAGAATAGAGGGAATTGAAATACTTCTAAAAGCTATGGAAATTATTAAAAGAGAAATCAAAGATGTCTTTCTATTAATAATAGGTCCAGGTGATCCAATTTACATTAATGAATTAAAAATTATTGCTAAAAAATTAAAAATTAATAATTATGTTAAATTCCTAGGACCAGTTCCTAATTCTGAGATTGATGATTATTATTCAATTTTAGATATTTGTATTATTCCAAGATTAAATATTCGAGTAAATCAACTTGTAACACCTTTAAAGCCCCTTGAAGTTATGGCAATGGGAAAAGTATTATTGGTTAGTGATCTTCCTGCACTAAAGGAATTAGTAAAACCAGATATATCAGGTGAATTATTTGAGACTGAAAATTCAGAGGATTTAGCAGATAAAATTATGAAATTTATCATTAATCCAGAGGAAACAAATCGATTGGGCCAAAGTGCTAGAAAATATGTTGAAAACAATTATAGCTGGCAAAAAATTATAAAAAAATACATCTCACTTTATGAGAGTTTATTATAATGAGAAATATAAAGAAAACAAAGATATTTTATAATACATAATGATATAATTAGACAATTATAAATCTATTTATCTGAGGTATGTTTATGATTAATCTTTTAACAGAATTTCTTCAAACTATATGCAAATTTATATCCTCTGCTAATTTTGTTTTAATTCTCTTATTCTTTATATTATTTTCTCATTTAATTCTCTTTTTTGTAAGAGATAAAAATTATATTTCCGCATTAGAAAAAATTAAAGCTTTTAAGCCTCTTTCATTACAAGATTTTGATAATCTTCCTACCGTGAATATAATTGTTCCTGCTTGGAAAGAAGGAGAAATATTCAATGGTTGCTTATTACAAATTAGTAAATTGTCATATCCTAATTTGAAGGTTATTGTAAATGCAGGAGGATCTGATGAAACAATAAATATTGCGGAATCATTTAAAAAAAATACGAAGTTTTCTGTTATTTATCAAAAAACTGGTCAAGGAAAGATAAAAGCAATCAATGATTGCTTAAGACATGTTTCCGAAGGGATTATTTACTTAATAGACGCTGATGTTATTCTTACCGATCAAATAATTCTTAATATTCTTTATTCTTTAATTTATGAGAATAACGAGGTCGTTGTTGCTCGTGTTAAACCACATAGTTCTATTCAAAATATGGATTTAGTCAAGTATTTAGAAATAAATCGAAATATTGATTTTTTAGGCAGTTTCTCCAATAAAGTAAATTATACGACTCAAAATACAGGAATAAAACATGAAGTTATTAAAACAATAGGTAAATTCTCAGAAGGAAGATTATCTGATGATGGAATTTCTATGGGTTCAGATATTCTTTCAAAAGGTTTTCAAATTCATTTAATTGATAAAAAAGTTGAATCCTTTAATTACCCTTATAAAATTAAAGATTATTTTAAACAAAATTTAAGGTGGCTTGAAAATTCTTTATACACACCTTATAAAAACCGATTTTTAAAAAGGGTAAAATTTTTTGGCTTAGTTCTTATATCAATTTACATATTTATATCTCCTTTTTTATTGGTTTTTAATATCAATTTATTTTTAATTGGTTTAGTAATGCTTTTGAGTTCTTATTTAAAAAGAGTAAGAAAAACTGTTTTCTTTAAAATGACAAACTCAAATGAGAATATTAAAATTTCCACTTTTTTTTATATCAAACTCGTTCTCTATATAATTATTGATTTATTGATGAATATCATCGTTTTTATTGAAATAATATTTTACAGAAAGGCCTATAAAAAAAGGAAAAATCTTTTTGGTTAAAAAATTTATTTGAATTGAAAATCAGAAATTTTTTACAATAAAATTCATGTTTTACTATAATTTATAAAAATTTAAAAAAAAATCTTATAAGTGATATAAAACATGAAATTACCTGCGTCTTTAAGGAAACTGCTTAATATTTTTTATCAGAACATTTATATTAACATGATTTATAAGAAGTTAAGTAGAAATAAAGGATTTAAAGACGACATTACCAATAATTTTCACAAACTCTTTTATAATGCCTATGCTGTGGAAGGCACATGGAAAGATATGAAATGGTTAGGAGTAAAAATCTTAAAAAATCCATTTGATTTATGGATATTTCAAGAAATTATTTTTAGATTAAAACCAGATGTTATTATAGAATGCGGGACGAAATATGGCGGTAGTGCATTATATTTTGCCTCTTTATGCGACTTATTAAATAATGGTAAAATAATAACAATTGATATTAAAGATCACAAAAATAAACCACAACATAAAAGAATTAAATATTTACTTGGTTCGTCTGTTTCTGAGGAAATTATCTCAAAAGTAAAAGAAAATATAAGCGAAAATGACAAGGTATTAGTTATCCTTGATTCAGATCACAGAAAAGAACATGTATTGAAAGAATTAAAAGCCTATAATCTTTTAGTAACAAAAGGAAGTTATCTCATTGTAGAAGATACACATTTAAATGGGCATCCAATAGATCCTCTATTTGGACCAGGTCCAATGGAAGCAGTCAATGAATTTTTAAAAGAGAATCAAAATTTCAAAATTGATCTTACGAAAGAAAAGTTTTACATGACATGGAATCCAAGGGGTTATCTCAAAAAGATAAATTAATCTTGATTTTATAAAAATTTTACTTACTTATTTTCTCAATTAATTCTTTAAACATATTTATTTCTTGAGCCATAGAGTAATTTTGAACAACAAATTTTCTCGCTGCTTCTTGAAGCTCTTTAATTTTTTGAGGATTTTCTAGCCATATATCATACACTTCACTAATTTTTTCTTTTATTGCTCGTGGGTTCAGGTCATCGATAAAAAAGGCAAAATTTCTTCCTTTTAATAACTCAACTGATCCAATAGTTTTACTACTTATGATGATTAATTTTGATGCGAGTGCTTCCATGATAGCTCTTGGAAATGGTTCTACTCGTGAAGAAAATAAAAACACGTCATTTTGATTGTAATAACGCGCAATTTTTTCATTATCAATATAACCATTAAATTGTAAATCTTCCGGAAATCGCTGTTCTAATTCCTTTACTGCGGATTTTAACGGACCCATTCCACAAAATTCGAAGATCACTTGAGCTTTTTCACATTCTTCCAAGAAAATTTCAATTGCCTTTAATAAAACAGCAACACCTTTATGAACATCATCAAGAAAACCAATGTAGACAAATTTCAATTTGTTTTCTGGTTCTTTTTTGCTTTCTGCACTGGTAAATTTATTTAGTTTAATTCCATGTATTATATGAATAATCTTCTTTGGATTATAGAAATTCTCTAGATACTTCTTAGCATTTTCAGATAGAGCATGATGGTATATATTTCTTTTAAAAAAAGATAAAAAAAGAAGAGAAATTCGATATTTCAAATTATATAAAGAAAATAACTTATCACTATGCAAAGGTTTTCTATAACCAATAATAAATTTTCCTTTTCGATGTAATAAGCTAAAGAACATGAAAATTAAACTCTGCTTAATATCAGAGTAAGATAAATAAATGATTTCATTTCTTTTAATTAATTTGTATAATTTAAAAAGGTCCCAGGGATAAGGAAAATTAAAATTTTTATTAAAAATAGTCAATGTAACAAATTTTACTCTTCCAATTTTTTTTAATCCTTTTAATTTTTTATTAATTGTCTCTTTTGATAATAATTTTTTACCAATAAAAATATTAGTATCCATCAACATTATATTATAAAATTCCTGCAAACCAGAAGCCAATTCTATCGCGGAAATTTCTCCTCCTCTTCCATTTTCTAATCCAAGAGGATTAAAGATCAATACATTTGTCAAATCAAGTCAATACTCTAAAATAATAATAATTTTCGTTTATCTTATTATAGAATTTTATCCAAGATAAAAAATTTTAGGAATTTAATAAAAAATAATTCAAAGTAATTGAGTTCTTAACTTGAAAAATGACTGTAATTTATAAACACATAGATATTTAGAATTGTGGTTATCTCCTTGTATATTATCAAAAAATTATTTATAAACAAAACAAAAGTTTGTAACCTATTTGAGAATTATATTTTAACATAAAGAGTATTTTCTATATTTTTTCTTAAAACTTTCATGAAAAAATTAAATCTATATTAAAATTCCTCTAAATAAATAACTTAAAAAAAAAATAAATTATAATAATGATAATATGAAAGATCTTGTTCCCATTGAAAAAGTAATAGAAGAAAATGTTCGAGTTAAAGAACTTGAAGATCAAGGATTTATAATAAATCCTGAAAAATTAGATGAATATTTGAAAGAATTCAAGAATCGAACTAGTACTTCACCCAACAAAAACTATTGGAAAGATAAAAGAGCATTAATAACAGGAATAAGTGGTTTTGCTGGCAGTCATTTAGCTGAACAACTATTAGATTTAGGATGTGAAGTTCATGGAACTATTCGACGACATGCTGTTCCTATGCACGAAAATATAGAGCATTTAAGGGGTAAGGTATTATTACATGAAGCAGATATAACAAGCGCAGAAAGGATCCTTAGAATCTTTGAAGAAATTAGACCTAATGCTGTATTTCATCTTGCTGCAGAATCATTTGTGCCTACTTCCTTTAGAGAACCAGCTAGAGTAAGTCATAACAATATTATAGGAACTATCATAATATTTGAAGCAGCAAGAAGGTTTGATGACGATTTAGAAAGTATTCAGGTCGCCTGTAGCAGTGAGCAATATGGACTAGTTGATCCAAATGAAGTTCCTGTATCAGAAAATTTGAAAACGAATCCCTTTCGACCAAGAAGTATTTATGGGATAACAAAAGTCGCCACTGAACAGATAGCGTGGTTATATCATAATTCCTATGGTGTTCCTAGTATAATTACAAGAGGATTTAATCATGAAGGACCAAGAAGAGGAATACAGTTTGTAACAAGTGTCATTCATCGACAAATTGTAGAAATTATAGAAGGGAAAAGGGATAATATTGTAATTGGAAATCCTAACGCTATTAGAGATTTCACCCATGTTAAAGATACTGTTAATGCATATATATTGGTTAGTGAAAAAAAGAAATATAGCGAACCATACAATGTTTGTTCTGGAAAGGGAATTATGATAGGCGACTATGTTGAATTAGCGAAAAAAACTTTTAACATTTCTGCTAAAGTATTTGTTGATCCAAACCGGTTGCGACCAAGTGAAGTCCCTTTACTTATCGGAAGAAATGATAAAATCTTCAACGAAACTGGATGGAAACCTGTACGTTCAATTATTGATATTATAAAAGATGGTGTTGAATACTTCCAAATACATCCAGAACAATTAGGAATTGAAGCACATTAAATTAAATTTCTCTTTCAAAAATTTTAAAAAAATTGAAATGATTTTGTATTTAGATATTCAATTCTTTTTTTTGAATTTGGATTAAATCTAAAATACCCTTTTCCCCCAATTCCATTATTTCATCTAGTTTCTTTTTAGTGAAAGTAGCTCCTTCAGCAGTTCCTTGAATTTCAATAATTTCAGAATTCTCATTCATTACTAAATTAAAATCCACATCAACCTTAGAATCTTCAACATAGTTTAAATCAAGTAAGACTTGATCATCCTTTATCCCTAATGAAATTGCGGCTATTACCTTATAATCTGGAAAATCATAAATTAATTGTTGATTATAGAGATAATTTAATGCATCAAATACTGCTATAAACGCTCCTGTTATTGAAGCACATCTAGTCCCACCATCCGCTTGTATCACATCACAATCAATTCTTATTGTTCTTTCACCGAGTTTCTCATAATTGAAAGCAGCACGCATACTACGCCCAATTAATCGTTGAATTTCCATAGATCTTCCTCTATTAGTGTCTCTCTGATTTCTTACATGTGTTGCTCTTGGTAACATTGAATATTCAGCAGTAATCCAACCGGTTCCAGTATCAACTAGAAATCTTGGTACTGAATCCATAACTGATGCGGTTACAATAACTTTAGTACTTCCTTGAGTTAATAGTACAGAACCTTCTGGATACTTAAGAAAATTTCTTTTTATCGTTGTTTTTCTAATTTCATTAAATTTCCGTCCATCAAACCTTATATTCCCAACCATCTATAAAAAACCTAATTTTATCCGTCTAATAATCAGTAAAAATTTAAAATTCTTTAATTAATGAAAAGAGTATATTATAATATATTTCGCTAAGTAAAAAAGTTACTAAAAATAGAAAATATGCCAAATTATATTATTATACCATTGGATAAGACCCTAATATTTTACACCAGATTACATCCTCATTAATTTTTTCAAAAACCTGTACAACTTTCTCTTCATCTTTATTACCCTCAAAATCCATCAGAAAAATGTACTCCCAACGTCCTCTTCTCCTTGGACGAGATTCAATTTTTAATAAATTAATATTTGCATCAGCAAAAATCTTCAATACACGATATAAAGCTCCTGGAGTATGCTTTGTGACAAAGACCACTGAGGTTTTGATTTTTCCCTCTTTATGATCATTTTCTCTTTTAGAAATTATTAGAAACCTAGTAAAATTTAATGGGTTATCTTCAATATTAGTGCTTAGAACTTTCAAATTATAGATTTGGCTTGAAAATTCAGTTCCTATTGCAGAATACGATTCATCATTTAATTCTTGAACTCTTCGAACTGCTTCAGCCGTTGAATTTACACTAATCAATTTAACATTGGGCAGATTAGTTTTAATCCAGATCCTAGTTTGAGCAAAAGCTTGAGGATGAGAAATTATTGTTTGGATTTTTGATAAATCAGAGTTTTTCACAGATATTAGATTTTGAATAATTCTTAACTCAATTTCTCCGTATATGATGAGATTTTTCTCAATTAATAAATCAAGTGTTTCCCTAACCGTGCCTTGAAGGCTATTTTCAATGGGAATGACTCCAAAATCGATTAGACCTTTTTCTACATTTTCGAATATTTCTAGTGAACTACTGGCTGTTCTTAATTCTGATCCTGCTTTAGGGAAAGATTCTAAAGCTGCTTGATGGGTAAAGGTTCCTTTTGGGCCTAAGTATCCAACTTTTGTTATCGAACCTTGAATTAACTTACTTGCGCTCATGATTTCTTTCCAAATAGCTTCTATGCTCGAATCTTTGAAAATAGATGACTTACTTTTCAACCTATCAATAATTTCCTTTTCTCTTTGTGGTTGAAACACCTTCATATCTAATCGATCTTTTAGATCTCCTATCGCAGCTACAATGTTCCCACGTTTGTTTAGGAGTTCTACAATAGTATCATCGATTTTATCGATTTCTTCCCTTAACTTTCTTAATTCTTTTTTCAAATTGTTTTGATTGTTCATATCAGAATATTTAATATAATTGATTTAAAATTATTAATAATTAAAAAAGTGTTCAATATTTAGTTCAAATGCCGAAACAGGAAACTCTAGTTTAAAATTCAACAAAATTTCTGGATGTAGCTCACCAATTTCACCAATAATCAAATCTTTTAAATAAATTTCCCCATATCGACCATCGATATAACTTGGATTTTTCCCAGGTTTTATTTCATAATCATCAAAGTATCCAAGTGAAGTCATTATAAAGTCTAAAGAAGATTTTATTTCAGTATAATCTGCATCTTCATGATAAGAAACAGCAGATAAATGTACTTCTCTTTTAGTTCCTGTTTCTTCTTTTTTTGATAGTAAGATAACATCACCAACTTCAAATATTCTTATAGGTTTTTCTTCAGATCGATTTAAAAGCAAAGTATCCATTAATTTAGGAAGTATCCTTGTTCTAGTTGTATTATACTCTTTAGAGACAGGATTAGCAATTTCAACAATTTCCCCAATCTCAGATTCTTGTTTCATATAGTTAAATTGCTTATCTGAACTTGCAAGAATGAAATTTATAACCTCTAAATATCCTGCCCCTATCATAATCTTTCTTATCCTATTTGAGTAGTCTTGTATTGGATGATATTGCCCTATACCCCCCTCGTGAATTGTAAGAGGTAAATTAAAGTAGCCATAACCAATAGCACATTCCTCAGTGAAGTCAATTGGATGCATAAGATCCCCCCTATAAGCAGGTACTACAACATCTAAGTGTCCTTTCTTTTTAGATTTTTCTGCATCCATTCTAACTTTTTTAAAACATTTTATCATTTCTGAAGTTGATAAATTCAAACCAATAACACTATTAATATAATCAACATTAACTTCCCATTTTTTTGGTTCTAAATTAGGTGTGACTATTTCACTTTCTCCTTCATAGTTTACTTTAACAGTCTCTAATTTTGCACCCATATCGGCTAATGTAGTAGATAGGATATTTAAAGCTAAGTTTATTGCATTAAAATCCGTACCAGTTAAATCTAAAAATAAGTTTTTTGTTTCATCTGTTACCGTAGTAAGAACTCCATTTATAACAGGTGGAAAGGACAATACTTCGTTATTACTGTCAAAAATAATTGGATATACTTCTTTACCTTCTAAAATATGAGCATATTCAATACCCTTTTCATGTAATAATAATATCTCTTCTAAATTCATTGGATATCCATCCCCATGTAATGGAACAAAGCTAACAGAATCTGGTTTTACAGCAGTATATCTGTAAGGAGAAACAACTTTATCTAAATCATGTACTCCAATTGCTACTTTTCTTCTATCCCTTCCAACCGCCCAATGTAAATGTTCTTGAATATTCATTAATGTAGCAACTTCATCTTCATCTAAATCAATATCACGAATAATTCCACAGACTATATATGGTCGAACTTTTTTTACGCTGGGATCTACATTCAAGACTATGTCTCCTGAAATAACATCAAAAGATGGGAGACCTTCCTCAATTTCATAATATCCTTTAAGAGCTCTAGCAATACCTTCAGGACTAGAAAAATCTGGTCTATTAGGACTATATTCAACTTTTACTTTTTGTTCTTTCTCATTGATATCTTCCAAATCTAGACTAATCCCTTGTAGATCATATTCTAATTCTTTCAGATCTAATTTTTTTCCGACTAATCTTTCTAATCTTTCAACTTTTAATTCAATTGTAGGCACATTAATCACCTTATTTAAGATATGATTGTTGTCTTAACCAATTAATTGGGTTAATATAAAAATCTCTAATATCTTTCCGACCGTAATAAAGCATAGCGATTCTCTCAAGACCTTGACCCCATGCTAAAACACGTGTAGGTTCCTTAATCCCCCATGGATAAGTAACCTCTGGTCTAAATATCCCTGATCCGCCCATTTCTAGCCATTCATCCAATTTATCATAATATACAGAAACTTCCATACTAGGCTCTGTATAAGGAAAAAATCCTGGTCTTGTTATGATCTTTTTGAAGCCCATTTTTCTATAAAATTCTGATAGTAATCCAATTAAATCACATAGAGTAACATTATCATCAATCACAATTCCTTCTATTTGGGTAAATTCAGCTAGATGAGACTTATCAACTTTTTCATTTCGAAATACTCTATCAACACAAAATACTTTTACTGGAACTTTTTCATTGTTTCTATAAAACTGAGCCAACCTACGCATTGTAGTGGCGGTAGTATGAGTTCTTAAAACTGTTTTCTTGGCAGTATTGATGTCCCATGCATATCTCCATCCAGAAGAGCCTGAATCACCTCCATTTTCATGTATTTCTTTTACAGCTAAAACTCTTTCTTTTTCTGGTAATTTTGCTGTTTTTGGATTATTAAGGTAGAATGTATCTTGCATTTCACGAGCGGGATGATCTTGAGGTTGAAATAATGCATCAAAATTATAAAAAGCACTTTCAATAATAGGGCCTCTTATTTCAGTAAAACCCATTGATAAGAAAATTTCTCTTATTTCATTTATTAGATTAATTAAAGGGTGAATCTTTCCCGCTTTTAATAATGGACCAGGTTTGGAAACATCAAAAGGTTTTAAATCAAAATTTTTCCAGGTCCCTGAACTTAGCATCTCAGAAGTTATTTTACTTACTTGTGTTAGCTCATTAATCTCCGAAATAGAGATCTTTTTACCTTTTTCAGTTAAGTATAGAATACGTTGAGTTTTACGATTCTTTTCTATTAATTTTCTTTTATTTAGAACATCTATTAGCTTTTGGTCATCTTTAGAAAATTTAGAAAAATCAATTGCAAGATTTTCTTCAAATTTTTTTAAAACTTTTTCCAGTTCTGTTGGTGGAAACTCTTCAGCAACTATAAATATCTTGTTTTCCCCTGAAGCTTTGCTTTGACTAATCCACCTATTTTTTTTTAGATTTGAAATTCCAACATAAAAAATGTTTCTATCTAAATTTGATCGTTTCAGCAAGTCATCTAAAGTAATTTCTTTAATTTCATCTTTTATCATTATATTTATTAATTTGCGTTCGGGTAATTCATTTTTCAAATATGCCCTCCCTTCATCATTTAAAGAAATCTGATATATATCTTCTTCTTTAAATCCTCCTAAATTATGTTCAATGAAATCATTCACTGCTGACATAAGAACTATATAATCAATTCCCATTTCTTCAGCGACTTTAGTAGCTATTACATTAGATCGCTTTTTCTTAAGCAATTTTAGAATTTCAATCGTTCGTTTTTTAAGCTTGATTATCATAACCTTCAGTTGTTACACTTTATTCTTTCGTTATTATTTTTAAAATCTCAAATGTTTATAAATCTTTCGTGAATGAAATCGTTTAATTTTGCTCGTTCTTGAATTAGAACAAACATCTAACTTTTTTTATTTTTTAATAATTTAGCTTTAAGATTTAGTAAATTAAAACTCATCCGCAGCCAAGGGATCAGTCTCTATATTGAATTTTTAATCCCTTGGCAAATTAAAGAAATTAACAAAAAATAGAGCTTGATTGAGACTTACGTCTATATAGACAAGATAGGTTAATGAACACATAAATTTCTCTTCTCAAGCTATAATTACTTTTTAAAATAAATATAGAAATAATTGTTAAAAATTTTTTTTATTGCATATTATCTCTTATAGATGTAGAACTAATTTTCTTTTTGTTTTTATCTTTAATTATAGGAATCACAATAAGAATGAGTGGTTTTAATCCCATTTCTTCTCTGTTATTATTTAACTTTGAAGCATTTTCATATGTTTCTTGGCTTACAATTAATCCCTCATATTCCGGATCTTGAGCATATTTATTCATATCATCCCAATTTTTTATATCAACAATATTAATCCGCTTTAAATCTGCAATAGACTTAATATAAGTTTTCAGATTCTCTTTTCTGGTTTCATAATCTTCTAATTTTGAAGCAAATTGCTTATTCTCTAAAAGATTCTGAGTGGTTAATCCAATCTCTATATAATCAGAAAGAGATAAAGCAGTTTTTAATAAGAATTTATGTCCTTCATGAAGATGATCGAATGTTCCCCCCAATCCAACTTTCTTTAGAATTAGACAATCACCTTATCGCTAAGACAAATTTTCATAATTTTTCCTTAGATTTCAGAATTTGTTTCGGCTTTTCTGCGGTTTTACTAGATTCAGTAGGTTTTTTCAATCTTACAGAATAAATTTGCTTAACCTCCATCATATCATCGCATTTAACACATTTATCTATTTTGCTAAAAACAAAATCTCCTTTCTCATAATTTCTAACTTTTGTAAGTCCACATAGATTGCAGATTAAAATCGTCAACGTTTGTCTTATAGGTTCTGATGGTCTTTTTTGCATTTGTATCAACGTTGCACCTAAACAGATTAGCATAAATCCCATTGTCCATCCTGAAACTTCATCAGGAAGAATCCCGGTATAAATAAAAAGTGCTCCTAAAATAATTAAAAATATAGAAAGTAAATTTTTTAGGACGCTTTTGAAAGTAATTCCTTTTTTTAATATATCCTCGTCGTCTTCTTCTTCTATCATGGAAAATGTTCTAATATCTCGTTTTCTATGCTTAATAATCGAAAAGAATAAATAAATTTTGTTATTATAAAACCTTAATAGATAAAAGTATTCAATTTTAAGTTAAGGTATCTAACAAAAATGTTTAGTATTTTTCAATTTGGTGCTGATGGAGCTGATCCGATAAGTTTAGTTATCCAACTTTTATGGTTTGTTCTTATTTTTGTAAGTATTTTTTATGGACAGAAAATTCAAGGTTGGAAAGCTGCTAAAGAAATACAAGGGGGATTAGAAAAATTAAAAAAATGGAATGATGAATGTAAGGAAATTTTGGTTAGTAATTTTAAAGAATTTGCTGATAAAAAGAAAACTCAAAAAGATTTAATGCTTCAACTTGAAGATTTCATTACTTTTGTTACAATTCCTCCTGTTTCACTAGATCCATATGGTATTATTTCAAAATTCGATCATGTTGTTGATGTTAGGGATTACCGATTTAAAGAAGAAGTTGAGTTATTGGCACCGAAAGCTGATATTGTTCAAAGATATAATTTAGAGAATTTGTTGGAAGTTACAATGGCTATTGATTTTATATATAGACTTATAAGACATTATCTCATACTTGGTAAGAAATCAAAATCAATGATTTTACTATTACAAATCTCAATGCAATTAGGATTAATATTAAGTATGGCAAAAGCCTATTATTATGCGGCAAAAGCTTTTTCAGAAGGGAGTCCCATTGGAGACGCTCTAGGCCCATTAGTCACTGCTAGCTTCGTAAGGGATGTTTCAGATGGAGAGGTGGAATCAAAAGAAATTGTTAGAGATACTATTGTACAAGAAGTGGATTTTGAAGATCGTAAGATTTTTGTAGTGAGGGCAAAAGGACCTGGTGGAACCGTAGGAAAACTAGGGAAAGCTATTAAGATGCTGATTGATGAGCATGGTGACGAAATTTCTCGAATAATTATGATTGATGCGGGATTAAAATTAACAGGAGATAAAACAGGATCAATTGCTGTAGGTGTTGGTGCTGCTATAGGAGGAATTGGTATTGAAAAACATTTTATAGAAGAATCTTCTACAAGTAAATCAATTCCAATCGATGCTCTTATTTGTAAACAATCACTAGAAGATGCTATTACCACAATGAAGAGACCCATAACCCAAAGTGTGCCAAAATTTATTGAAAAAATAAAGATGGCTCTGAGGAAAAGGACAGAAAAAGGCTCCAAAGTAATTATTGCAGGAATTGGAAACTCAATTGGAATAGGTATTTAATTATTTTACTTTTTATTCTGTTTAGTTTTTAATACTTTTTATTTATTTCACTCTTTAAAAACTGATCCGTTATAATCTTAATAGAATTTTTATAATCTCCTAAATGAGAAAATAGAAATTGTTTTATAATTAAGCAAATAAGATTACTTAATTGAACTAATTAATAAAATGGAATTAAAGTCAAAAAAAATATATATTACATGATTTGAGGTGTAAAGAAAATTTACGGATATATGGGTAAAATTTTAAGAATTGATTTATCTAGTGGACAAATTACTGAAGAATTTCCTGATGAAGAAACATTAAAAATGTATTTAGGAGGATCAGGCTTAGCTACAAAATATTTAATTGATGAAACATCAAAAGGAATCGATCCATTAGGACCGGAAAATAAACTGATCTTTATGACTGGACCATTAACTGGAACTCCATCACCTAGTACAGGAAGGTATAGCGTAGTTGCAAAATCACCACTTACAGGTGTCTGGGGACAGGCGAATTCTGCTGGTTTTTGGGGTCGAGATTTAAAAAGATCTGGCTTCGATGGGGTAATTTTTGAGAATATTTCCCCCAAACCAGTATATCTTGTCACTGAAGATGGGAAAGCAGAACTCAGAGATGCATCGCACCTCTGGGGTAAAAATACTTCAGAAACAACAAGGATAATAAGAGAAGAATTAGGTGAAAAATTCAATGTGTCTTGTATTGGTATTGGAGGAGAAAATTTAGTCAAATATGCAGCTATTATGAATGATTGTGATAAACCGAATTATGGAAGAGCTGCTGGAAGATGCGGGATGGGTACGGTTATGGGATCCAAGAAAGTTAAAGCAATAGCATCTAAAGGTACTGCTAAGATTGAAGTAGCAAAACCAGAGGAATATAAGGCAGAAGCTAAACAAAGGTATGATTGGGTAAATCAGAGTATGTTAAAAATGACCCTTGAAGTATTTGGAACTGCTACAATGGTAGATTTGGTGAACATTAAGGGTGGTTTGCCGACGAAGAATTGGCAAACCGGAGTTTTTCCTGCCGCAGATAAAATTAATGGTACAGCAATAAATGAAACAATTCTCACGGGGCGTAAACCATGTTTTGCTTGTCCAGTAGCTTGTGGACGTATTGCAGAAATTAAAGAGGGAAAATATAAAAGCGCAGGTGAAGGTCCTGAATATGAATCACTTGGAGCACTTGGAACAATGTGCGGAGTTGATAATTTAGAAGCAATCACTTTGGCACATTTTCTTTGTAATGAATATGGTCTCGACGTTATATCTGCAGGCAATACAATTGGATTTGCTATGGAGTGTTATGAGAAAGGGATATTAACTAATGAAGACACCGGTGGTCTTGAATTTAATTTCGGTAACGCAGATCTCGTTATAGATCTTATTGCTAAAATAAGTAAAAGAGAAGGAATTGGGGATTTACTTGCTGAAGGAACAAGAAAGATGGCAGAAAAATTAGGGAAGGATTCTCACAAATTCGCTATGCATGTTAAAGGGTTAGAACTTCCTGCTTATGATAGTCGGGCCGCGAAAATTACTGGATTAGCTTATGCTACGGCAAATCGAGGTGGGTGTCATATAACAGGTTATATTGAAGGACCAGCATTCTTATCAATGCCTTTTATGATTGTAGAAGATGCCATGGTTGGGGATGTTCTTTCAGAAAATCCGGAAGATACTAAGATTGTTAAAGATTTCGAAGATGCGTTTGGTTTATTTGATGCTATTGGAGGTTGTAAATTTATGGGTATGGTTTTAACTTCAGAGGATTGGGCAGCACTCATAGAAAAACTTTTAGGTTATGATTTTTCTAAAGAAGATTTTGCTAAAATGGGTGAAAGGCTATATAATTTAGCTAGAATTTATAATATAAGAGAAGGAGTCACTAGAGCTGATGATACGCTTCCACCACGGTTGTTAGAGGAACCTATGCCTGATGGCCCAGCTAAGGGAGAAACTGTAAACTTAGATCCTTTATTGGATGCATATTATGAATATCGTGGATGGGATAAAGAGACGGGGAAACCAACTAAGGAGAAATTAAAAGAACTAGGGTTGGAATGGGCGATTAATGAGATATACTAAGTAAAACTTCCAGCTTTCTATTAAAAAAAGGTGAAAATGATGGGTGAAGAAAAGAAACTAACTTATGCAGATAAACCATGGCTAAAATCTTATTCTGTAGGACCTTTTAAACTCAAACATACTATGGAACCGTACCCTAAAATGAATGTTTACAAGTTTCTTGAAGATAGCGCAACAAATTTCCCGGATAATATTGCATGCGTTTATTTAGATGATGAGATTACCTATAAAGATTTAAAATTAAAGGTTGATAAGTTAGCAAATGCTTTTATTGATTTGGGTTTGAAAAAGGGAGACACCGTAGCATCAGTCCTTCCATCATGTCTTGAGTTCATTTTAGTAGATTATGCTGCAATGAAAATGGCTGCAATACATGTGCCTTTAAGTATTTTACATAAAACTGATGATTTAGTACATGAGTTAAAAGAAAGTAATGCTAAAACGGTAGTATGTTCGTACAGGCGCCTTGAACGCATCTATGAAGTAAAAAATGAAGTCGAAATTGAAACTGTTATTTATACTCCAACAAAATTATTTCCTGATTACAAGCTCCCTGAAATGAAGGATATATCAGAAGAAGGTTATTATTCTTTAGATGATTTATTAGAGAAATATGATCCACTCGAAAAAGCAATTGAAATAGATCCTGTGGAAGATATAGCTCTTCTACCTTTTACTGGTGGCACAACAGGACTTCCAAAGGGGACAATGATAACTCATTATAACATTACAACTAATGTACTTCAATTAATGCATTGGATGTTGGATCCTATAAAACTCGGGGTAATTGGGAAAGCAGCTATAGTAATTTGCGTTCCTATTTTTCATGCGTATGGACATTTTACAATACATTCTTGTATTTCGATGGGATTAAAAATGTTATTAATGGATCCAAGAGATATGGTAAGGATTGCTGAAGTTATAAAAAAGATTCGCCCCTTTATGGTGATTGGTGTTCCTGCTCATTATATGAGGTTTATAGATTTAGATCTTCCTAAGGCGCCCATTTTCTACTTATCTGGAGCTGCACCAATGCCCCCTGATCTTGCTGACCAATTTGAACAAAAAACAGGCGTTCCGATGGCTGAAGGGTATGGAGCGACAGAAACATGTGCCGCTTCAACTGTTAATATTTCACCACTATCTAAGATTACAGGATTTATGGCTTCGAAGAAAAATGGTGTTGGTGTACCTTTACCAGACACAGAAGTAAAAATTGTTGATCCAGAAACAAGAGAGGAAACGCCTTTTGGTGAATCCGGTGAGATATGGATCCGTGGACCACAGATAATGAAAGGATATTGGCCAACACCAGGTAGTGGTTTAACTGATGATGGATGGCTTCCTATGGGTGATATAGGAAGAATGGATGAAGATGGTTATTTCTACATTGAAGATCGTATCAAAGATATGATTAATGTATCAGGAAATAAAGTTTATTCAAGATTGATTGATGATATTTTACATGAACATCCCGCAGTAAGCGTAGCAGGTGTAATAGGAGTTCCTGATCCAGAACGACCTGGTAGTGAAAGAGTTAAGGCGTTTATAACGCTAAATAGAGAATCTGAGGGAAAAGTTACTGAACAGGATATAATCAACTACTTAAAGGATAAAGTTAAACCTTATGCTGTTCCTAAGTATGTGGAGTTTAGGAATGATTTACCTTTGACATTGGCAATGAAACTCTTTAAACGGAAACTCAGAAACGAAGAAATTGCTAAAATGAAAGAAAGAGGAGAAATCAAGTAGTAACTATTGAAATATATGAAATTTACTAATTTGAAAATATTTTTTATATTTTTTTTTAATAAAAACTAGAATATTTATAACACTCTTTATTAAATAAAATATACAAATAAATAACCTATTTAAAAATTAAGCGAAATTTACTTATTTTGAGTGATAATTATGAAATTTGGAACTCCGGAATGGGCAAATGCCTATTGCAAAGCTATTAATGAAAACGAAAACTATAGAGATGCTGCCGACGAAAATGGTTTTCCTCCTAATGGCTGGGAGGGTGATTTTCTCTTTGTCATAGACCCTTCAGGGAATTTAGATCATGAGATTAGGATGTTTGTAGGACTTTATCATGGTGAATGTACAGGAGCAAGAATATTAGATGAAGGAGAAGAAGTAGACGCGGAATTTGAATACTCAGGATCATATGACTCATGGGTGCAAGTCTTAAAAAAAGAATTAGATCCAATACGTGGTTTGCTCGCAGGTAAATTTAAACTAAAAGGCGATATGGCTAAAGTTTTAAGAGCTACAAGAGCAGCACAGGAACTTGTTGTTTCCACCACAATGATTGAGACTGAATTTTACTGAAATAAAGAAAATTTATTTAATCTTTTTTCCTTTTTTATCATATCTTAAATACTCTTTTTAATTTGAAATGGATAACTACAAAAGCAACATCTTTGAATTAACGAAAAAACAAGTTTTCTTTTTTGACTTAGATGGAACCATATATTTAGGAAAAAAATTATTTAAAGGTGTTCCGGAATTAATTACATCATTAAAGAAAAATGATAAGTACTTCTTTTTCCTCTCAAACAATTCAAGTTTATCAACAAGTGATTATCTTAAAAAATTAAATGCTTTTAATCTAAATATTACTCGTAACCATCTTATTTTATCACAACATCCAACATTAGATTACCTAAAGAAAAATAGATTTAGAAAACTATTTTTAATGGGTACTCAATCACTCAAAAAAGAATTTGAACGAGAAGGGTTTAAATTAACTGAAGACGATCCTGAAATTATTGTTCTTGCATTTGATAAAGAATTAACCTATGAACGGCTAGCAAAAGTAACCCAATTTCTTTTAAAAAAGGATTTTCCTTATATTGCTACTCATCTTGACAATAGATGCCCTACTGAGAAGGGATATATTCCAGATGCTGGTGGCATAGCGGCTTTATTACATAAAGCAGTAGAAAGGATGCCAAGAGTTTTTGGGAAACCAGATAAAGAAATGCTTTTGTTTAAATTAAATGAATTAGAGATCTCAACTAAAGATGCTGTAATATTTGGTGACAGGCTTTATACAGATATTAAAATGGGTAAAAATGCTGGAGTGTCGACTTGTTTGTGTCTTTCAGGGGAATCAACTTTAGATATGATAAAAAATGGTGAATATAAACCCGATTTCATTATAAATGGAATTTGGGAGCTTTTAAATGAATTTAATAAAATTTAATTGACTAGCTTTAATTTAAAATTTCAATTTTAGTAAGATTTTTTTCATTATTGTAATTACTATATATTGTAAGTTATTATCATAAAAAATAAAAATATGAAATTCTGTTTTTAATTTGTTAAATCTTGATGATTAAAGAGATTGGTATAAAAAAATGACAACTAGTGAAAAAAATAAATTTATTTATGACTTCACCGAAGGAAATAAAGATTTAAAGAATTTGCTTGGAGGAAAAGGTGCAAATCTGGCCGAAATGACAAAACTAGGTCTAAATATTCCACCTGGTTTTACTATTACCACTGAAGCTTGCCTAATTTATTTTCGTGAACCTGAAAAAGTCATGAAAGAATTAGAACCTAGCGTAATGAAGAATTTAAAAGCTCTGGAAGAAAGTTCAGGAAAAAAATTTGGTGACATGAAAAATCCTTTGTTAGTGAGTGTCCGAAGTGGTGCTCCAATGTCCATGCCAGGGATGATGGATACTGTTTTGAATCTTGGTTTAAATAATCAAAGTGTTTTAGGTTTAGCTGAACAAACTGAAAATCCCCGCTTTGCATATGATTCATATCGTAGATTTATCCAAATGTTTGGTGACGTTGTAATGGCTATTGGAGCTGAAAAATTCGAGAGAATTTTGACGAAATATAAAAGATTAATAGGAAGAGATGCTCAAGATACAGATTTAAAAGTTACTGATCTACAAAAAATAATAGCTGATTATAAGGCATTATATGAAAAAGAAATTGGCTCAGCATTTCCTCAAGATCCACTTAAACAATTATTTCTTGCAATAGATGCCGTATTTAAATCTTGGAATAATAGACGAGCTATTACATATAGAAGAATCAATAATATTCCTAATTTTGGTACTGCTGTAAACATTCAAGTAATGGTGTTTGGCAATAAAGGAGAAAATTCTGCTACAGGTGTCGTGTTTACGAGAGATCCATCAACTGGGGAGAATAAAAAGTTCGGTGAATATTTAACTAATGCTCAAGGAGAGGATGTTGTTGCTGGTATTCGAACTCCAAAAAAATTAGAAGTTATGGAAGAAGAATTCCCAACAATATATACTCAATTATTGGACACAATGGATAGATTGGAAAAGCATTATAGAGACATGCAAGATATTGAATTTACAATTGAGGATGGAAAATTAAATATTTTACAGACCCGAAATGGTAAGCGTACTCCTTCAGCAGCTGTGAAAATTGCTGTTGATATGGTTAAAGAAGGATTAATTACAAAAGAAGAAGCAATCATGAGTCTGGATCCTAATAAAGTTTCAAAATTATTATTTAAAAGTATAGATGAGAGTGCTATTGTCCATGTTTTGGCTCATAGTATTAATGCTTCCCCTGGTGCTGTTTCTGGAATAGCTATTTTTGATCCTGATACTGCAGAGGAATTAGCAAACCAAGGAGAAAATGAAATCATACTTTGTCGACCACAGACAAAACCTGAAGATGTCCATGGATTATATGCATCTAGTGGTGTTTTAACACAATTTGGTGGAAAAACGTCTCATGCTGCTGTCGTTGCCAGAGGTATGGGTAAACCTGCAATTGTAGGGGCTTCAGATATAGAAATCGATGAAGAAAACAAAGAATTCAGGGTTGGAGAAATGGTTATTCATGAAGGAGACTACATAACTATTGATGGAACTACTGGAAAAGTCATAGAAGGGATAGTTCCATTAATTGAACCTGAAATTAAGGATGAATTTTTAGAATTATTACAAATAGCAGATGAAATTAAAACTCTCGGTGTTAGAGCTAATGCAGATACACCTCTTGATGCTCTAAAGGCTTTAGAATTCGGTGCCGAGGGAATTGGGCTTTGCAGGACAGAACATATGTTTATGGCACAAGATCGCTTGCCCACAGTTCAAAATATGATATTAGCAAGGACCAAAGAAGTACGGCAAGATGCTCTAAATAAAATTTTACCTTGGCAAAAACAGGATTTTTATGAAATTTTCAAAATAATGGAAGGAAGACCAGTAACAATCAGATTATTAGATCCACCTTTACATGAGTTTCTACCTGAATTATCACTAGTTCAATTGGAAAGACAAGAACTCAAAATGACTAATGCCTTATCAAAATCTTTATTAAACACAAGCCCCTTAGACGAAGAAATTAAGAAAAAGAATAAAGTTATTAGCCTAATTAGATCACTCTCTGAGGAGAATCCCATGATGGGCTTAAGAGGTTGTAGATTGGGAATTGTATGGCCTGAGATCAATGAAATGCAAGTTAAGGCAATATTTCAAGCCGCCTGCGAACTCAAACTACAAGGAATCAATGTAATGCCTGAGGTTATGATCCCTCTTGTAGGAATGCTCTCTGAATTGCAATACGTGAAAGCACAATTAATGCAGGTCGCATTAGAAACTATTAATGAATATGATGTAGAACTTGATTATAAATTTGGGACTATGATTGAAATCCCAAGAGCGGCTTTAACGGCTGACGAAATTGCTATTGAGGCAGAATTTTTCTCATTTGGTACTAATGACTTAACACAGATGACTTATGGTTTTTCTCGCGATGATGCAGAAGGAAAGTTCTTACCCGTATATTTGAATAAGGAGATATTAGAAGATAATCCATTTGAGATTTTAGATCAAGAAGGAGTGGGACAATTAATGAAGATGGCAATTAAACTTGGGAAGAAGGCTCGGCCAGATTTAAAAACCGGAATATGTGGTGAACATGGAGGAGAGCCAAGCTCAATAAAATTCTCTCATGATATAGGATTGGATTATGTTTCTTGCTCCCCATTTAGAATTCCAGTTGCTCGGATTGCCGCTGCTCAAGCAGTTATTGAAAATAAGAAAGAATAGTTTCTTGTTTATTCTATTTCTTTTTAATATAAAGTTAAATAAGAATAATCTTATACTAAAACGTTGTATACTGTAAAATTCGAAAAAGTTTTATCGAATTATTTATTTACTAATTTATAAAATTGTTAGGTAAAGACTATATGCCTCTAACTTTAGATGAAAAAATTTCTTTATTAAAGGAAGTTGGAGAAGAAATTATTGATTTAGATGAATTAAGAGATTTAATTCAATGGAAGGCTGATCATAATGAAGAAATTTATGCTTATGATGGATTTGAACCTTCTGGGATATTACATATTGCTCAAGGACTTTTAAGAGCTATTAATGTTAATAAAATCACAAAAGCAGGAATTAAATTCAAATTTTTAGTTGCTGATTGGCATGCTGCTGCGAATCTAAAATTTGGTGGAGATTTAGAAGTTATTAAAAAAATAGGAGACTTTTTAATCGAAACATGGAAAGTTTGCAACATGGATTTAAGCAATGTTGAATTTATTTATGCTTCAGATTTAGTTAAAGAACCACCATACTGGCAACTAGTATTGAAGATAGCTATTAATAGTTCTTTAAATAGAGTTAAACGATGTACTCAAATAATGGGGAGAAGTGAGTCAGAGCAACTTGCTGCTTCCCAAATTTTATACCCTTTAATGCAAGCAGCAGATATATTTTATCTTCCTACAGATATATGCCAACTAGGAATGGATCAACGAAAAGTAAATATGTTGGCAAGAGAAGTTGCTAAAAAGATAAATAGACCAAAACCAGTAGCAATTCATCATCATATGTTAATGGGTTTATATAAACCGCCTTCAACAAACTTAGAAGGAGTAGATAGGACGATAGAGATCAAAATGTCAAAATCAGACCCAGATTCTGCAATTTTTATGTTAGATTCTCCACATGATGTGAAACGTAAAATAAATAAGGCATATTGTCCTCAAAAACAAATCATTGAAAATCCTGTTTTAGAATATTGTAAATATATTATATTTGAACTTATCGATGTCTTTAAAGTAAAGAGACCTGAAAAATATGGTGGTAATATTGAATATTCCTCCTATGAGGAGCTAGAAATAGATTACCAGAAAGGGAAGTTGAATCCACCTGATTTGAAACCAGCAGTTATAAAATATTTAAATCAATTTCTAGCACCTGTAATAGAACATTTTGAAAAAGATGTAAATGCCCATAAATTATATGAATTTGTTCAAGCAGAATCTAAAAAATATAAAGCTAACTAAAAATAAATAAAGGAGTATAGAATTGTCAGGTAATCATGTAGTTGACATATTTTTGAATCCAAAATCAGTAGCAGTAATTGGAGCATCAAAGAACCCCATGAAAGGTGGGCATCGTATTATAAATAATTTAATTGTCAACAATTATAAAGGAAAAATTTTTCCTGTAAATCCAAATTCAGACGGTGAAATATTCGGTTTAAAATTTAAGAAATCGATATCAGAAATTGAAGAAGAAGTCGATTTAGCAATTTTTTATGTAGGTAACCATATTATTCCGGAAATATTAAGAGATTGTATCAAGAAACGTGTTAAAGCCGCACTAATTGAAACGTCAGGATTTGAAGAAGTGGGGGAAAAAGGACTTAAATTGAGAGATGAAATATTGAAAATAACGGATAATTTTTCTAAGATACGGATTGTAGGTCCGAATTGTATGGGACTCACAAAGATTGATGGGGATAGTGATAGTGAAGAAAGAGGAGGCTTTTTTTCAGGTTTCGGTGTTTTTGATAAATATCGACGAGGAAACATCGCAATTATAACTCAATCAGGGATGTTAAATGGAGGATATCTAATGAATCTAATGCGAAATTATCCTGAAGTAGGAATTAGATATTCATGTTCAATAGGTAATAAAATGGATTTAAGTGAAATAGAATTTTTGGAGTACTTTCTTGATGATCCTACAGTAAATGTTATAGTTTTATATCTTGAATCATTTAAAGATCCTCGGAAATTTATTGAATTATGTAAGAAAACGAAAAAAATTCCTAATAAAACGATTATATTATTAAAAGGGGGAACTACATCTTTAGGGCAAAAAGCTTCTTTAAGTCATACAGGTTCGCTAGCAGAAAGCAAAAAACTAATCAATGCTATAATTAGACAATCAGGTGTAATTCAAGCAGAAAGTTTGCACGATTTATTTCAATTCGCGAGAACATTTTCAATGATATATAAATCTGGAAAAAAATTACCTATATATGGTAAAGTATCTATGATGGCAGGATCTGGTGGAGCTGGCACTATTTCTGCTGATCTAACAATGAAATATGGATTAACCTTTCCAATCATGGGAGAAAAGACATATCAGGTTCTGAAAGATCTCTATCCTGAATGGATGCCTCCAAATCGATTCGCACTTCTAGATTTATGGCCAACATTTGAAAAAGCGATGATGAACAAGGTCAGTCAAAAAGATGTAATGACAAAGATTTGGAAGGCAGTATTAGATGATCCTAATATTGAGGGAGTCTTCAATATGATGTTCATATCAAAACGATTTAGTAATAGGTATGATGTTGAAGCAATGACACAGTATAAAACAGATAAAATAATATTTATGTGGATGGTTGGTGATATTCACGGAGTTCAGCGTATGACAACATTATTTAATAAATTTAATATACCCACCTTTCCAACATTGGAAGAGATGATAAGAAATTTTTCGATATTAGTTCAAGAATCAAAAAATAAAAGCAAGAAGTAAATCAGATATATCATGGTTCGAATATTATGTATAGGAGATTCTCATATACCTAATCGGGCTAAAGATCTTCCTGAAAAAATTTATATTAAGTTAGATAATTTAACCAAAGAGGGCCTTTTTGACTTTACCTTCTTTACTGGGGATGTTATTAAATTCCCAAAATTATTAGACTCCTTGAACCTAAAGACTAAAAAAAAATTATATATAGTTATGGGAAATATGGATTACTACTATGATAATCGAAATGCCCCAATATATCAAAAATTAGAGGTTATTTTTGAAGATAAAGATAAGATGACTTTAGGCTTAACACACGGAACACAAATTAGACCGCGAGGAGACCATTCTCAATTAGAAAATCTTGCTATTGAAAAAAAATACAATATAATAGTTTCGGGTCATACACATAAAGAAGAGATTTTTCTTACAGATAAAGGAATTCTATTGATAAATCCAGGAAGTGTTACGGGAGCATGGTCATTTGTAGCTAGTGGTGTTCCTTCTTTTATTGAATTAAATGTAAATGAATCAACAAAAGAAATACTTATAGATCTTATTCAAATTGATAAACGTTCAAGAGAAATCATTGCTTTAAAAAGTAAATATTTCTTTCAAAATAATCGAATTACTGATTCTCTAATCTAAAACAAGAATCTTAGGAAGTTTTAATAATACTCCAAGATTCCTCTTTCCATTTGAGCTTTTTGAAAATCTTAATTTTCTATATCCAAAACTATTTTTTTTCATCATCATATTGAGTATAGAATTCTCTCCATTTGAAAAGAATAACATATCTTCAGGAGTCATCATTAATTCTAAATCATATTCCTCTAATCTTCCTCTATTTAAGGAGTAATTTCCTTCTTTTGCCAATAAATTTACCCAAAAATAGTAATCTTCATCAATTTGAAGACCTAAATTTATTTTTGCATTAAAATTATTTAGTAGTTTCTCATTTTTGGGATTCTTCTGTTTATCAATTATTATGCTTTCAATAGTTTGTTGAAATGTAATAAAAAGATTTTCTTTTTCTTCTTCTTTCATTCCTACCAATTTCCTAATCTCTTAATTTTATTTTTGAATTAATTAAAGTACTAAAATTCTTGATATAATTTTTGATTTATGTTTTTATTAATTTATTAAATTTAATAAAAATAAAAATACTATTAACAAATTAAGCAAGAACTTCTAATTTTTAAATTTAAAACGCAAATTTTGAAGGTGAAAAATAAAAATGTGGCATTTCTATTGCCCTAATATTACATATGGAGAGGACGCACTAAATTTTATAGAAAAAATCAAAGGTGAAAAATGCTTTATTGTGACTGATAAGGTTGTTGAAGAATTAGGTTATTTAAAGATTCTAACAGACAAACTTGATAATTTTGGAAAGAAATATACTGTATTTACTGATGTTATACCAGATCCTCATGAAGAAGATGTAATTAAGGGTAAAGAAAAATGTATTGATTATGCACCTGATTTAATTATTGCATTAGGTGGGGGTTCTGTCATAGATACTGCAAAAGCAATTTGGGTTATGTATGAATATCCAGATTATAACCTTGATAACATTAATCCCTTTGATGAAAAATTATATGATTTTGCAAATAAGGCAAAAATGATTGCTATTCCAACTACTTCAGGAACAGGTTCGGAAGCTACATGGGCAGCAATTATTTCTAGATTTCAAGATGGTGCTTGGAGAAAGATGTCATTACCCCATATGTCATTAGTTCCAACATATGCGATAGTAGACCCTATCTTTCCTAAGGGGATGCCTCCAGCCCTTACTGTTAACACAGCATTTGATGCATTAGCACATGCTATAGAAGCATATATATCTAGTTGGAGAAATGAATTTTGTAATGCTTTAGGAATAAAAGCTATCGAACTTATTTTTAAGTATTTACCAATTGCCTATAAAGACGGAAATAATATGGAAGCTAGAGATTTTCTGCATCAAGCATCTACTATGGCAGGTTTAGCTTTTAGCAATTCTCAGCTTCATATAGGACATGCTATGGGTCATAGCTTAGCTGCTGTATTTCCCATTCCCCACGGTCAAACAGTAGGGCTTTTTCTTAAATATATTACACAATACTGTTTAAATGATCCAGGAGAGATTAATGAATCTATTGAAGTCTATTCAACTTTAGCAAAAAAATTGGGTTGGGCAAAATGGGATTATCCCCCTAAGAAAGCATCTTATATAGTAGTTGAAAAAATTAATGAACTCCAAGATAAAGTGGATTTTATCAAAAATATAAAAGATTTGGGAATAACTCAAGAAGATTTTAACAATAATTTAAATAAATTGATTGGTTTATGTTATCAGGATCCGAGCAGTGTTATGGCCCCAAGAACCCCAAATAAAGAAGAATTTACTAAGCTTTATACTTATGCGTATGAGGGAAAAGACATCGACTTTTAAATTTTAATTTTTCTTTACTTTTTTTTAATGTCTGTTTTAATAATTTTGCATTTTTTCTTCAATACAACTAAAAATTTTTACTGATAAAAATAAATATAGCGAGATGATATTATCTTTTTATAGCAATCTTAAATATAGAATTATTAGAAAATTAATAGATTATAAATAAATATGAACATTCCTGAGATGGAAAGAGAAGCACTAGAAATATTGGAAGCGCAGATTGAAGGTACTATGCCGGAGATCTCAGAGTTAGAGCGTTATAAGCTTGGTTTTTGCATGTTAGATGGGCATGTTACGGGTTTGAGTCTCTTTTCTTGTGGGTTATCTTACATTCCAAAAACAATTGAGTCTTTGTCTTTTATAAAAGAAATCTATTTAAGAGGTAACATCTTAAGTTCGATTCCTGATGAATTATGCTCTTTACCTGTTCTACAAATACTTGATATCAGCGAAAATCGTTTGAATAAATTACCAGAATTAATAAGATCCCTTTCAGCTCTTAAAGAGCTGCATTTGGAATCAAATCATTTGAAAAATTTACCAAACTCAATAGGTGATCTTAGATCCTTAGAGATCCTAGATTTAAGCGAAAATGAATTAATTGATCTTCCATCTACTTTGGGAAGTTTAGATAAATTAAAAACCTTAGATTTAAGTAATAATGAAATAGTGGAATTACCGGATTCTATAGGGAAGCTTAATTCACTGGAAACATTTTATTTAGGAAATAATAAATTGAATAATCTTCCTGAATCAATTGGTTCATTACCATCCCTTAAAAGACTAAATCTTAGAAATAATAAATTAATAAGTCTTCCAGAGTCCATTGGAGAACTAGTTACTTTAACTTCATTATTTTTAAAAGGAAACTTTTTAAAAAGCTTGCCAAGTTCAATCAGAAAATTAAATTGTTTGAAATATCTGGGATTAGCATCGAATCAAATAAATTCACTGCCTAATACTATTGGTTCACTTTCTTCTCTGGAGAATTTAACTATATCATCGAATGAACTACTCGAACTACCTTCTTCAATAGGATCTCTTAAAAAGCTGTTAAGGCTTGAATTAACTGATAATAAACTACAGAATTTACCTGATTCGATTGGTGGTCTTTCTTCTCTAAATATACTTAGGTGTGACCGAAATCAAATAAATAAAATTCCAGACTCAATTGGAGAATTGAATTCACTTGAATCATTAAAATTGGATATTAATGCTATAAATAGTTTACCAGATAGTATTGGTAAATTAAAACTTTTAAAAGAATTAATTCTGTATGATAACAAATTGGCTGATCTCCCAGAGTCCATTGGAAATCTTTCATCATTAGAAGTATTAGATTTGAGTAAAAATGAATTAACAAAGCTTCCTGAATCGATTGGTTCACTTGATTCACTTTTAGATATAGATATATCTACAAACAAATTGACATATATCCCTCCTTCAATAGGAGCTTTATCACTGCTAAAAAGTTTAATTTTAGGTTTTAATCGATTAGTAGATGTTCCAAAATCAATAGGTTTTCTCACTACATTGGAAGTTTTAGATTTAGGTAAAAATCGTTTAAGTTTTATTCCAGAGACTTTAGGATCTCTAACATCTCTTAAGCATTTATATCTCTATTATAATGAATTGAGTAGCGTTCCAGAATCTATAGGGTCTTTACAATCATTAAAATACTTATATTTAGGAAATAACAAACTAATAATACTTCCAGAATCAATTGGAAGATTAAAATCTCTAAAATATTTATTCTTAAGAGCAAATTATTTAGCTGAATTACCAGAATCACTAGAATTACTCCCATCCTTAAAATATTTAAATATTGAAAAAAATAATCTTAAGGGTTATCTTGATTTTTTACATAAATTAGAAGTTAGAGGAATTAAAATTTTGAAATAATAACCTTTCCTTCTTCCTTATTCTCTTCGTGAAAATGTATTTCAAAATGAACAAATTCAAAATAAGGAGAAACATTATTCTTTTTAAGATAGGTATCTAAAAAATAATATAATTTAAATATTAAATGCCGTTAGATAAAAGTATGGATATTTCAAAAGCGATGAGTATTAAATTATCTTCCGAGCTACCATCATATCCAAAATTCATTGAGGGAATAAGACGAGCACCATCAAGAGGTTATCTACTTAATCCTTCACAAACAAAATTAGCGTTAAAGAATGCATTAAGATATATTCCTACATCTTTACATGAAAAAGTGGCATCAGAATTCTTAGAAGAATTAATAACAAGGGGCAGAATCTATGGTTATAGATTCAGACCTGAAGGAAATATAAAAGCTAAACCTATCAACGAATATGTTGGAAATATACTTGAATGTAAAGCCTTACAAGTTATGATTGATAACAATCTCGATTTTGACGTGGCTCTTTATCCATATGAATTGACAACTTATGGTGAAACTGGGCAAGTTTTTCAAAATTGGATGCAATTTAAATTAGTTAAAATTTATCTGGAACAAATGACTGAAAATCAAACACTAATTATAGCCTCTGGGCATCCAGTTGGACTTTTTCCTACATCATTACATGCTCCTAGAGTAATTTCAACTAATGGTTTAATGGTGGGTATGTTTGACAACGCAGACGATTTCGCAATAGCAGCAGCTATGGGTGTAGCTAATTATGGCCAAATGACAGCCGGTGGATGGATGTATATCGGTCCTCAAGGAATTGTGCATGGTACTTATATTACGTTACTAAATGCAGGAAGGTTATACCTAAATATACCTCAAAATGAAGATTTAAAAGGTATTTTATACATTTCATCTGGACTTGGTGGAATGAGTGGAGCACAAGCGAAAGCAGTGGAAATTGCTGGTGGAATCGGTGTTATTGCTGAAGTAGATAAATCAAGGATAAAAACAAGATATGATCAAGGATGGATTTCTAAAATTTCTGATGATTTGGACGAGATCTTTCAATGGGTTGAAAATGCGAGAAAATCTGGTGGACCACTCTCAATAGCATATCATGGAAATGTTGTTAATCTTTGGAAATATATAGTAGAAAATAACATCATGGTAGAACTGGCATCTGATCAAACTTCCTGCCATGCCGTTTACGAAGGTGGATATACTCCGTTTCAAATTAGTTTTAAAGAAGGTAGAGATTTGATTAAAAATGATATTGATCGATTTAAACAATTGGTTGATGAATCTTTGAAGGAGCAATTTAAACTTATTAATATAATGACTAAAAAGGGTACTTATTTTTGGGATTATGGTAATTCTTTTCTGAAGGCAGTATACGATGCAGGAGTCAAAGAAATAGCAAAGAATCAAACTAATCCCTCTGAAGGATTTATTTTTCCATCTTATGTAGAGGATATAATGGGGCCTATATGTTTTGATTATGGCTATGGACCTTTTAGATGGGTTTGCCTTTCTGGAAAAGAAGAGGATTTAGATAAAACTGATCAAACTGCAATGATTTCTATTAACCCAGAAAGAAGAGCTCAAGATAGAGACAATTATATTTGGATAAGAGACGCAAAAAAAAATAATCTAGTAGTAGGTACAAAAGCTAGAATATTATATGCTGATGCTGAAGAGAGAATTGAAATAGCATTAAAATTTAATAGTTTAGTAAGAAGAGGAAAAGTTGGACCTATAATGCTCGGAAGGGATCACCATGATGTTTCTGGAACAGATTCACCTTTCAGAGAAACATCTAACATAAGAGATGGAAGTAATGTGATGGCAGAAATGGCTATACACTGCTTCACGGGAAATGCAATCAGAGGTATGACTTATGTAGTTCTTTCCAATGGTGGTGGAGTGGGCATAGGGAAATGCTTTAATGGCGGATTTGGGTTGGTGTTAGATGGCTCTGAAAAAGTTGATAATGTAATAAGGAATTCTGTTGAATGGGATGTCATGGGTGGAATTGCAAGAAGAAGTTGGGCTAGAAATCCTCATGCTTATGAAACAGCATATAATTGGAATATTAAGAACAAAGAAAAAGGTCATATTACCCTTCCATTCATTGCAGAAGATAAGATTTTAGATAATATAGTAGAAAATTTCTTTGAAAAACTTAAATAAAAATTAAAGGTCCATTAACTTATTTACGAGCATGATAAAGAATTAAAGGGGAGACTTTATGGAAAACAATTTTCGATATGGAATAGATAAGTTAACAGTAAATATAGCATTGAAAATAGCTCACGATCAAATAAGAGGTGTTTTAACAAAAGAAACAAAGGCAAAAATAGAAAAGAGTTTTAAAGCAGTTCAATCAATAGCTAAAGGAGATCGATTAGTGTATAGCATTAATACAGGATTTGGATCACTGTGTACTACTAAAATTTCAATGGAAGAAACAGGAATGTTACAGGAAAATCTTCTTAAAAGCCATAGTGTAGGTGTAGGTTCTCCAATAGACAAAGAACTTTCAAAATTAATGTTAATTCTAAAAGTACAAGCTCTTTCTAAAGGTTATTCTGGAAGCTCATTACAAGTTGTGGAAAGAATTTGTTGGCATATTGAAAATAATTATATTCCATTAGTACCTGAGCAAGGTTCAGTTGGGGCTTCAGGAGATTTGGCACCATTAGCACATTTATTTCTACCATTGATTGGATTAGGTTACTTAACAAGGGATGGCAGATCTTACATTGAATCTGAAAAAGTTTTAAAAGAACATAACTTAGAACCTCTAAAATTACAAGCAAAAGAGGGGTTAGCTTTAATCAACGGAACTCAATTTATTGCTGCTCATGCTATAAAAATTGTTGAAGATTTTTCAAGGGCTCTTGATCACGCTGATCTTATTGGTGCTTTAACTCTTGAGAGTTACCTAGCATCTCCGCAACCTTTTGCTGAGAAATTAATAGAATTAAGACCGCATAGAGGAAGTTTATTGGTAGCAAAAAGGATGAGAAGATTTTTACAAAATTCTCAATTAGTAGAATCCCATAAAGATTGCGGGCGAGTTCAAGATCCTTATTCCATAAGATGTATTCCCCAAGTTCACGGTGCATCAAGAGATGCACTATACCATTTAAATGAGAAATTAGAGTGTGAGTTAAATTCTGTTACCGATAACCCAATCATTTTTAGTGAAAATGAAACATATAGTGGAGGAAATTTTCATGGACAACCGCTTGCTTTACCTTTAGATTATGTGAGTCTGGCTGCATCTGAAATTGGAAATATATCTGATCGTCGAGTTTTTTTGTTACTCGAAGGGAAATGGGGATTACCTTCCTGCTTAATCAAGGATGCAGGATTAAACTCTGGTTTCATGATGATACAATATACTTCAGCGGCTCTAGCTAGCGAAAACAAATCTCTTTGCTTTCCTGCCAGTGCAGATAGTATTCCTACAGGAGGAGGACAAGAAGACCATGTAAGTATGGGTTCAATTAGTGCAAGAAAAGCTCTTAGAATTATTAACAACCTCGAAAATATTCTTGCTGTTGAACTCCTATGCGCAGCACAAGCATTTGATTTTAGAAGACCCTTGAAATCCAGTAAAATTATAGAAGAATGCCACAAGTACATACGAGACAAGATACCTCATATTTCTGAAGATAGAATTTTATCTAAATATATTAACTCTGCAAGAGAAATTATAAAGAGTAATGAATTATTAAAAATTGCCCAAAAATAATTAGAGTTGTACTGATTTGTTTGTAGCATCGACTTATGTGAAAAAAGAAATGTTTTTAGAAAGTGAACCCGATCTTGTGATTATTCATGCAAATGAATTAATTACGATGAATACTGCTTTTGGAGCTCCAAGAAAAGGCGAAAGTATGTCAGAACTGGCTATTTTTTATGATGGCGCGATAGCAATTAAAGATGACAGAATTATTTTTGTAGGAAGTACTGACGAATTAATGTCAAAATTTTCCTTTGGAGAAATAACAAGAAAGATAGATGCTTCGAATAAACTAGTTACACCTGGATTTGTCGATCCCCATACACACATTATCTTTGATGGGACTAGAGAAAATGAATTATCTATGAAACTAAAGGGAAAATCATATCTCGAAATTCTCAAGGAAGGAGGGGGTATATTAAAAACTGTTCGAGAAACAAGGAATGCTCCAATAGAGAAATTAATAGAAAACGGTAAAAAAATTTTATATCGAATGATCTCGTATGGTACAACTACTCTTGAAACAAAATCAGGTTACGGGCTAACTACTGAAAGTGAAATAAAAATTTTGAAAGCTATTAAGGTTTTAAATGAAGTACACCCTATAGATATAGTTTCAACTTTTTTAGGTGCCCATGCGATACCAACGGAATACGAAAATAGAGCAAATGAGTATGTTGATCTCATAATTTCTGAAATGATTCCGAGAATTGTTAAAGAAAATCTTGCTGAATTTTGTGATGTATTTTGTGAAAAAGGTATATTTTCTATAAAACAAACAAGAAAAATATTAGAAACTGCTAAGAGATATGGATTAACTCCTCAAATTCATATCGATGAGATTGTAGATACATACGGTGCGAAGTTAGCGGCAGATATAAATGCTATTCAAGCAGGACATTTATTAAAATCAAACGATGAAGGTTTAAAAGCAATGGCAGAAGCTGATGTTATTGCTACACTCTTACCTGGGACCCCTTTCTGTTTAATGTCTAATGAATATGCACCAGCTAGAAAAATGATTGATCTAGGTATACCTATTGCTTTAGCAACGGATTTAAATCCTAATTGTTGGACGGAATCAATGCAAATGATTATTGCATTAGCTTGTTATAATATGCGACTCTCACCTGCAGAAGCATTAGCTGCTTCTACTATAAACAGTGCTTGCGCACTCCAAAGGCAAGATGAGATTGGAAGCTTAGAAATTGGTAAAAAGGCGGATTTAATTATATTTGATGTTCCTAATCATAATTTTCTTCCTTACCAATTTGGTGTAAACTTAGTGTCAATGGTTGTAAAAAACGGGAAGGTTGTGGTTGATATTTAGAATATAACCTCGAAAATTTTAAAAATCAAAATAATGCTCTAATAAATGCTTTTCTTCGAGCTTTTGAGGGGTGTCAAGTTGTAAATAATACTCTAAAGAGGTTAACACAGCATCTAAAGGTAAAACCCCTACTAACTCTGTTCCAATAATTGACACGCCATAACGAGCAGCTTCAATTCTTACAAGCTCCATTTGTCTATAAAGAGGTGTTTTCCTATAATTAATATTACTAATCCCAACTTGAACGTAGTTTTTTTTAGCTAGTTCTGTTCCCATTGCTTTAATGTTAACTAAACCACCAGAGCGAAGATGAATAGCTTTTGCAACTTTTTTAGCCACTTTGATATCTTTTGTTCCTAGATTAATGTTAAAGCTTATTAATGGAGGTCTAGCACCTGTTATCATAGCACCTGCAGTAGGATGAAGCTCAGGTGGACCAAAATCAGGTTTTCTTTCAGGATCGGTTTTAATACTCTCCTTTAGTCCTTCATATTCTCCTACACGAATGTTATCAATGTTTTTTCTTTCCATTTTTCTTGCTGATTCTTCATAAAGGTATACGGGAATTCCTTCTTGTGCCATAGTTTCAGCAAACTTGATAGATAAATCAATGCATTCTTCTATACTGACATTCTGTGCGGGAACAAAAGGAACAACATCAATTGCTCCAATCCGAGGATGTTGCCCTTTATGTTTATTCATATCAATTAAATCAATTGCTTTCTTAGCAGCAACCACATTGGCTTTTAAAACCGCATCAGGCGTTCCCACAAAGGTAACAACTGCTCTATTATAATCTGTATCGTACTGAACATCAACAATACGTGTATTAGGGGTGTTCTTAATTTCCTTTACAATTTCTTCAATTTTCTCTCCATCAACCCCCTCACTATAGTTTGGGACAGATTCTATAATTTTCTTTTTTCCTTTCTCCATAAAACCAGCCTTTATTAAAAAAATCTAAAGTTAATATAATATTTATGAAAAGGTAAAATTAAATTTTATCTATAATGAGTAGACTTTTTTATAATAAGTTTTATCAGTGAATTAATACAAATCTATATATTTCTTCTAACTTTAAAAGTTTAAATTCATATAAATTGATAATAAAAATGCAGATTGGTAGATATATTTTATTAAGGGATAAATATCTAGAAGGGTTTACTACTTTTTCTGAACAAACCATAAGGTGTTATCGAACATCAATAAATAGCTTTGGTAAATTTATTAATTTTAAAGATATCTTTGATCCAAATGATATGAAGAACTACTTGAATTCTAAAGAATTCAAAAAACTCCAAATCTCAACTCAGAATTTATATAGAATAAAATTATCGAAATTCTTTTTATGGATCGGATTCAGGAAAAGCGAGATTGCTGAATTACTGAAAAAGAAAAAAGATATCAAAAAAACATTGCAAAAAAATGATCTTTTAACAAAAGAAGAAATTAGATTCATCTTAGGTAAAATGAAGAGACCAATTGATAAAGCCATATTCATGATGATTTTAGAAACTAAAGGTAGAAAATCAGAAATTAGAAAATTGAAAATTAAGGATGTTGTATTTTATGAATCCTATGCTATGGTATATATAAGAAATTCAAAAACCTCACAAAGAAATATCCCAATTGTCGAAAGTATTCCTTATCTTACTCGATATTTAGAGGATCATCCTTTAATAGACGATCTTGAAGCTCCATTTTTTATAACCCTCTATGGAGGAGAATTTAAAGGTTATTCTGAGAATGCTTTTAATGGAATTTTTAAAAGATATACTAAAAATATGAAAAAAAAAGTATATCCACATCTACTAAGACATACTGGATTAACTGAAATGGCCAAACATCTTACAGAATTTCAATTAAAACAATTAGCAGGTTGGACTATGGATTCTAAACAAGCTTCAAGATATGTTCATTTATCAAATCAAGACTTAGAAAATAAAATGCTTGAACTACATGGTATAAAACCTCCTGAAGAACAAGAAGAAGTTAAGCATATTGAGATAATTCGATGCCCAAGATGTGATTTTGCTAATAGTGACCTAGATAAATATTGCTCCAGGTGTGGAAGTGTTCTAGATATTAAAACGGTAATTAAACACCAAGAAAAAGCAAGAGAATTAGAAGAAATAATAAGCGCTTCAGAAATTAAGCAATATATAGATAAATTATTCGAAGAAAAAGTCTTTAATATCCTTGATAAAAAAGCGTAATTTACTCGCTCCATTTAATCTCTTCAGCAATTTTTAACAATTCATCAACATTTAATTTACTTAAATCTCCACTAACATGAATATGAAATGTTTTAGCTATAATTTCAACTTGTTTTTCAAAAAGCTTATCTAAATCTTCTTTATTTTTTTTATAATAAACACCCAAAAAGTAAATTTTTTAATTGAATTTTTAATGAGTTGATATCTTTATTGGATTAATCTAAAATACACCCTAATTTTTTATGTTTTTTAGGTCCGCTTTTATTATGGTTAGAATTGTAAAGAACCAATTTCTTAAGATTATACTAAATAGGTAAGATTTTTTTTCTTGAAGTCTTTATTTCTGATGAGTAGAACAAATTTTAAGGATTATAAAAGGTAAGATTATTTAAAAAAAGAAAAAAAATTAAAATCAAATAGTCAATTTATAGATTTGTAAATATATATCCTATATCTTGATTTGAAAAGTGATCAACTGCTATTTTTCCAAATCTACTACTTATAACAGAGCCAAATCTCTCTTTCCAAGGAGAACTAATAGAAATTTTGGTATATTTTATAATTTCAATTAAATTTTCTAAGTCTTTTTTAATTGAAACAAGTGTTTGTATATCAGCATAACTCCAATTATCTCTCAATTCCTTATGAGGACATAATAGAAAGTAGTTTCTATTTTTAAATTGAAATATACTCCGTATATACTCAATAAATTTTTGTTTTTCTTTTGTTCCTAATTTATCAAAATTTTGTTTTAAATCAGTTGGATTTTCAAAATTTACTTTACTTCTTGTTTTTTTGGTAGCCAAGGTTTCTACAAAAGTTTGAAGTAATTTATAACTTAAAATCTTGAGTGGAAAAACAGGTAATACATATAACCTTGTTGTTTCTCTTTTTGGAATATCACACGTGTAATTACTAATAATTAAACCTATAGGTTCTTTAAGTTCGAGATTTAAAAAACTCTTTGGATAATCAACAAGGATATCTCCCTGTTCCATCTCATATTCTTCAGACTCTTTAAATAAATTGAGATTGGTATTAACTTTAAGGTTATCGATTTGGCTATCTCCTGTTATATTTGTTAAAAATGTGATACCATCTTTTTCTGTATAAAAAGATTTAGTTAACTTCTCGATAGAAGATTTGACGTCTAAATCCTTTTGATCATTTTTCTTCGCCATTAATAGTCATCATCGACAATTTCTTCCTCTGTAAGAATATCGTCCCAAAAATCTTTTGGTATATCGATTTTAAAAATCTCTTTATCAATGATAGACTCTTTTTTATCTTTTTGTTCCGTTAATTTTTGGAAATTCTCATTAAATTCTCTTATTAATTCAAAATTATTATTAAATCTTTTAAGTTCTTCAATTAATCCTTCAAAGACATTGAATGTTTTATTAGAGCTCTCTAATAACTCTTTTAATTGATCTTCATTAAAATCTTCTTTAATTTGTTCTCGAAATTTTTTTACGGTTTCACTATCAAAATATAATTTAGTTATTGTTTCTAATACTTCTTTAGCATCATCGGAATGTAGTGCTAATTCTTGTTTTATTTTATCAAAGGGATTAATTTCTGGTTTAATAATAAATTCTTCTTCGGGGGGAATTTGACCTGTGTTTATTAGGTAATTCATAAGTTTTTGTTTAGCATCCGATCTTTTTAACCTTTTACTCATATAATTTTCAACTCCTCCATTAATTCGTTAAATTTATTTAGATTTGTTATTAAAATATCCTGTAATTTATTTTCCATTATGGATAATTTTGAATCTGGATATATAAACGAACATAATATATTATTTGAACTCTGGTGTAATGAAAAGAAATATTTATTCTCTTCTTCATCAATTTCAAAATTAACATCTTCAAAAACCATTTTTTTTGTATTTAATAAACTTTCTTCAATAATCTTACTCATACTCTCTATTTTTGGTTCTCCCTTTAGTTCAACTCCAAATATTACAGAAACTTCATTTAATTTAGGGATTTTCTCTTCTAAAATCTTAGGGATGAGAAACATCTTAATTAATAAATCAACTTGATCTAAATCACTTAAATTTATTGGTTCTCTTTTTGTTTCACTTTTCCTTGGATAAGAAGGCATTATTCTCATACTTTTGTCATTCCCTCGGTAAAACATCCTTCCAGATCGCGAAAAATCTTTGGGATATGAGAGAGTAATTTTTTTCTTACTTAAAAAAATCTCGAAATCCTTAGAACTTAAAGTTAAATTTGGAGTAATTCCTAATTCTGGTATTATTTCCTCTATTATAGAAATTTTATCTAAGTTGTAATCAACAGTTATGTCTTTAAAATCCAGTAAAGTTAATTTTGATAAAATGTCTTTTATATTTGTTGATTTATCTGATTCGATGAATCTAAATGTTACATTAAAAAAACTAAGATTTTCTAATAGTTTAGGTTTTTCCTTCTTTCCCATCTCTTTATTAATTATAATATTGATTTAAAGTACAAAAATTTTTGTATTATGTTAATATTTGTTAGAACTTAAATTTTTTATAAAATCTTTTATCTTTCCATTTTTTTAAAAATTCATTCACTTCCTTATTATATTAATTTTCTTTTTCTAATAATAATTTATTTGCTATTAATTTAGTAACAGGATCTTCAATTTGGTTAATAACTGATTTAAGATCTTCAGGAGTAAGATCTTTTTTCCACTCTTTTATTTTTTTTTCTAAAGTTGATTTTTCTTGTAAAGTCATCTATACATACTTCCTCCTGGATCTGTTTTAACTTCGATTGTTTGTTCCTGTGGTTTTACTAAATTTGTTATTGATTTTGCCATTTCTTTAATTCCCTTGGCCATCTCAAACATAGCATCTTTAAGCTCGGAAATTTCTGTTTCAATATTTTCAAGTTTGTTTGGCATATCAAAATAAGATTTTACTTTTTCGATATTATCAGTTTCTTCCTCTCCATCTCCAGTTTTAGGAGAATCATCAACTTCTCTTACTTCTGTTGGTGTTTTAATAGTAAGAATTAGTTGTTTTCCTAAGCTCCCAAGAGCATTAGGATCTCCATTTGATTTTATAGCAAAATGAGGTTTTTGACAAAACTCAGGATCTCTTTCATCAATAATAAACCCTTTCTTTTGTAAAAATAATCTAGCTTGTTTACAATCGGAAATTATATCTTCAAAATACTTTTCTAACTCGTTATTAGAAGAAACATATTGCTCATCTATATTCCGGTTAAAATTATAAATAATTACGTTATTGCACACTTCAATTTTTTCTAAACCATTAAAATCCTGATAATTAAAAAAGATTAAAAATTTGGTCCAATTATTTAACTCAATTCTTTTTATATGTAATCCATAAATAAACCCTTCATTCTGAATTCTATTTAACCATGAAGGTTTTTGAACTATTTTATTTTTAAACCTTAATTTATGAACCCTTACACTTTCTATCCCTTTTGGCAAAAGTTCCTTATCAGATGTGAATTCTTGTATTCTCTTCTGATTCAGATCACCTTGTTCTAAAAACATTGTTCCTAAATTGGTACATTTATATTTCTTAGGATATGACTGGATCTGCTCTATTAGGTTTCGAGATTTAAAGTAAGTAATAATTTTGGATAAAAAACCTTTAGAAACTATACCCTTTTGGACAATCTCCTGAGCGTAAAAACCTTTATCTAACATTTCAGCTTATATAAGACCTGTAATTCATAAAGAAATAAATAGAATGTTAGATGAACTAGATTCTGAGAGAGAAAAAAATATTGAACTACAAGAATTATTAAAAAGTGAAGAATATAAGGAAATATTAAAAATGTTAGAAACTAATAAAAGATACTAGAAATTTCCTACTTCAGAACTATCAATAGCATTTATGAGAATTTCTTTTACTTTCTCTTCTATTTTCTGGTTGGTTTTTTTACATAAAAATATTAATTCTTTATATTTATCATCAGGAAGTTCAATTTCGATTTTTATTTTTATGACACCTAAATTTAATAATTCTTAAATCTTTTGTTCCAAATTGTATATATTTTTGTCGAATATTTAACATTTTAGTAATTCAGAAAATTCTTACCGTGTAATGATATTTCTGAGAGAGGGAAGGGGGTGATTGGAAGTAAAAGTAAGATTTAAATTTTGTCGGAATATTCTTCTTATTTGTAATAAATCCTATAGAATCTTCTATAAAAAAAGAGGTTTTAAATGTTGGAATTAAACAAGAAAAGATATATATTGATTAGAAAAATCATAAAAATTGTTATTATTTTGTTTTGGATTTTTACTTTTTTTACTCCCTTCCTTATACTTGTTTATACAAATTCATTACCTGTAGCAGATGATTATACATATATATGTTGGGGGCATGGATTTGTGGATTCTTCTCCCTATCCTTTATATTGGTTATTCTTTGCTCTATTTTTAGGGGGATTTTTCCTTAGTTTCGGAAATATAAAAACAAATTATAAAAATCAGATAATTAACAGAAACATTGGAAATATTAGTGGAACAATCATTTTAATGAGTGGAATAGGAATGAGTATATTAATCCAATTTATTAGAACAGATGTTTCATATGAAGTGAAAACAGGAATAGGAATGTACTTTCCAATAATAATAGCAATTCTTGTTTTTGGTGAAACATTCTTTTTAAACAGAGTCAAGATTATGGAGGCAGAGATTGTTAAAGAAGAACCGATTGAAGTACAAGAAAGAGAAGTAAAGGAAATCTCTGGAAAACTTTATTGCTCTTCATGTGGAGAAGAAATCTTGGATAAAACAGGTGATTTCTGTTCTAAATGTGGCGCTCCTTTAAAATAATGTTTTTATTTTTTTACTGCTAGATTGGAGGTAAAACCAAAGTTTAAATTTTGTCGGTCAAAATAAATTATTGATTAAAGACAAATAATGACTTAAAAGATTGAGTTATATTATAATTAAAAAAGTGGTGTTATTTCATGAAAATTCTAAATATTCAAGCATCAAATTTTAAATCATTTAAAGAGTTCAATTTCGATTTTAAAAAAATCAATGTGATTTTAGGACCAAACAATAGTGGGAAAAGTAATATATTAAAACTTTTACTTTTGTTGAAGCAGACTTTCACATCTTCTCTGGAATCACCATTAATTTTAAATGGTAATATTATTACCTTAGGATCCTATAAAGATATCACTTATAGACACAATAATAGGGACATAGGAATAAATTATCAAATTATAACCCCTTATGAAACAGATAGTAGATTTTTTGATTTTATATCTGAGGAGAATCATTACGATTTACAGACTCAATATACTTTTGATGATAAATTAAATATCATTTATTTATCAAATGTAAAAATAAATAATTTAAAACAAAATAATCAAATCTTAGATTTTCAAAAAGATAAGAAAATAGTTATAAATAACCGACCAATAGGATACTATTTAACTAAACTTAATACAGATCTCGATAATTTAATCAAAAAACTTGAAGTATTTCCAAAACTATCTATAAAAAAAAGTCATTTATTAAGACTACTTCGTGTACGATTAGAAATCGCAGAGATTGATTTAAAAAAAGTCTCTGATTTAAAGGATATATTTGACTATTTCAAAGAGATTTTTTTAAGAGCATTATCACGTAAATTGGATTTAAAAATTAAATATAATAAAAAATTTATTGAATTTTTCCCGATTTACTCAAGCGATTTAGAACAAATTTATGATTTTAGTAATATACTTGAAAGACTAAATTCCCCTTTGTTTAGAAGGTTTATCTCAAATGAAATAAACGAAATAATTGGTAGTTGCAATGAATTAACCAATGAAATTATCAAGGTATATGATGAATTAAGAGCTGTCGCATATAAGTTAGATGTATTAAAAGATGGATTTTCTTCTTATTGTGAAAGAATGCGTTATATTGGACCATTAAGAGAATATCCTAAAAGATACTATCCAATTATAGGAGAATCAGCAGAAGATGTCGGGGTTAAAGGGGAATTTGTACCATATTTATTAAAAAAATCTAAAGAAAAATTAGATCCTTGGGCTTATCGTTTAAGGGGTTTAAATAAAAGAATTCAAGATTGGCTTGTAAAGTTTGAAATGGCAAAAGAAACTGATATTAAGCGATATAAAGAAATTAATGAATTTATATCTATTTTTTGTCAGGAATATTTTTCGGGAGTAAAAGTAAACATAAGTGATATGGGGTTTGGAACCTCTCAGGTATTACCAATAATAATTGAGGGCTTTTTTATTGAAAGAAATTCTGTATTGATTATTGAACAACCTGAAATTCACCTTCATCCAAAAGCACAATCAACCTTAGGTGATTTATTTATCGAGATTGCAAATGAAAATAAAATTATAATAGTAGAAACTCATAGTGAACATTTAATCCGAAGAATTCAACGTCGTATAGCTGAAAATAAAATTTCTAATAAAGATGTAATATTCTATTATGTTACTATAGGAAAGGAAGGATCTCAATTACAACGATTAGAAATTGATGAGGAAGGATACATAGAAAAGATCCCAGAAGGGTTCTTCGACGAAGATTATAAAGAAGCATCTGAACATTTAAGGATTTTAGCAGAAAAAAAAGAAAATAGGTAATAATATCTTAAAAGAATGTAAACTATGACTTGTCGGAAAATAGTAATAGATACAAATGTGTTCTATACTCTTATTAAAGAATCCCCTTATAAAGACAAATTTGGTATATGTCGTGAATTATTAGATAATATACTAAACCATTGCTATAATAGAGTTTGTCGCAATACAAAAATTAATGAAGAATACAAAAATTTTGAACGAAAGACGGAAAGATGTAAATATAGGACATATTATAATAAATGGTACGGACAAATGATGCAGCATCATAAATTTGAGTGGGTAGAATTGGCCAATATTAATGTAAATATTTCCCATGATGATGATCATAAATTTTTTCAAACAGCTTATAATACCAACGATAAAATAGTCATTACACAAGAAGAGAAATTATTAGAAAAAAGAGATGAAGTATTTGAGAATCATGGAATTAATATTTTAACAATTGAAGATGCTAATGAAGTAGTTGCTATAGATGGTCCTGTTAATGCTTAAAAAAAAAGTAAATTGAAATAAAACTATAGGTTTAGATAATAAAAATTTAAATTTTGTCGGTTTAATTAATTTTGATTCTCTTTTTTTCGCTTTTTCTACAAAAATTAGTTAAAATTGATCATTTTAGACATCAAAGTAAAGATTTAAATTTTTTGTCGTTAAAATAAGGATATATGAGATAAGATCAAATTCAGAAATATACTATTTATTTTATTTCATATTTGAAAAGATTCAATAATAAGGTGTTAAAAAATATCTCAAGAAAAAAATCGTTTAAAAGTTAAAGATTTTGAAATAGAAATTGAGGGAACTGAATCGTTCATTAATGATAATATTAAGGAAAGTAAAGCGATTGCTATTCTCTTAAAGACCTTTTCAAAAGACTTATCCCAAAAACAGCAAGAAGACAATAAATAATCCTCTTTTTACTTTTTCTTTTTTACTTAACTAAGAAAAAGGAAGTATTGGAAGTAAAAAGAAATATATTGATTGCAAAAGGATTAAAATATTTTGGGTTCGTTATGATTAATAATGGAGATTGGAAGTTTCACTTCAACAGAAGAGAAGATATTACCTCAATAGAGAATTTTATCAAAGAGGTTTATTTTATTAAAGGTGAATAAAATGGTAGGTTGTGAAATCTTAACGCTTAGGTTGGAGGATGATATTAAATTAGAAATTAATAATTGGCTTTTATCAAACAAGGAAAAAAAAATTAAATTCATTCAACACACTTACATTCCACCAGTAATTATTCCCATTTCTGAGAAGGATCCTATAAAAAACCAACCCAGGATGGAGAATGTCGCTTACGCAAAAAAACGAGGTTATCTCTTAGTTTTTTTTTATTTTGAAACTTAAAACCTATAATCTTTTTCTTTTTTTTTATTTAACTATGCATTTTTATTTGCTTTAAATATGATATTCAAAAATATATAGTAACTAAATTTAATTAATAGAAGAGTGATAAATTTGTTAAAATGCGAAATTCTAAAAATAGATCCAAAAGAAGATGTTAAAAAAATAGAGGATTTTATTCGAGAGATCTATTTTATAGAAGGTGAGTAAAATGTTAGGATGTAAAACTTTAACTTTTAGGAATTACAATGAAATCGAGACTGGATTAAACAACTGGATTTTATTAAACCAAGAGAAAAAAGTTCGATTTATAACTCAATCATATATCCCACCAGATAGGACACCTGTAAATGAAGAAGGGGGGGATGAAGAAAAAGCAGGATTTCATCTATATACGATTTTCTTTGTAAGTTAAATTCAAAATTTAATCTTGATTTTTTATATTTAACATATAGAAGTTTTATTGATAAAGAGAGGGATTCTATACAATTGAAAATTGATAAGATTGAAGAAAAAGATTAAAAACAAATCATAATTTCAATAGAGTTTTCTTTTTTCTTAATATCCATCTAATTTAATATCAGATAGAATTAATTATAGTTTAATAGAAACTTTAATATTTTTATTCTAAATATAAATCAATGAAAATGACATCATTGAAAAAAGATAATCTAAAAAATAATCACAACAGCAAAAAATTAAATAATTTAAACGGAAAGGAATGGTTAAGGTATTCTATTAGTGTTTGGGATATTTTTAAAACTCCTGAAGAGAGAAAATTAAATCATCCTGCAATGTTTCCTTTAGAACTTTGTGAAAGATTGATTAAAATTTTTACAAAAGAAGACGATATTGTATTTGATCCTTTTTTTGGATCAGGAAGCACTTTAATTGCAGCAAAAAAGCATAAAAGAAAAGCAATTGGTTTCGAGATTAATAAAGATTATGTTGAACTATTCAAAGATAGAATTAAACAAACTAATCTATTAAATTTTGATACTCAGAAACAAGAGAAACTAATCAAAATTCATCAAAAAAATGCTAATCTGATTTCGGAAAAATTGGATAAAAATTCAATTGATCTATGTTTAACGTCCCCCCATATTGGGATATCTTAAGAATGAAGCGATCAGCAACTATTTCGAATACAGCCTTTTTAAATGACGCCTAAAAAAGTAAAACCTAAAAAAGTTTAAATATCAATAACTCAAATATATTAGTGAAAAAAATCCACACTGAAAAAAAATTTTAAAATATTAAAAATAGGTTAATTTCTTGGAGACTCCAGAAAAAATTTTTTCATATTTGGAAGATAATAGTTATATGCATGAAATAGGGAATGCGGATATTAAACAAGAATGGAGTGATGAGACAGGAGAGTGGGTCAGATTTTATTTAATAATTAAAGATGATGGATTAATTCAAGATATCAGTTTCTTAAGCAGTGAACACAATGTAGTTAAAGCTACTGCAACTTATCTTTGTCAAAAATGGAAAGGCCAACAGTTAAAAAAACTTAAGAGCTTAATTGTGACAAAATATATTGATCGTGAAAAAGTATTGGAGGATTTAGGTAATCCTTCAAAAGATTTTCATCCTTATATAGAGCTTGCCATTAAAACACTCGAACATTGCTTTGATATATGGCAGTGGAAAAAGGCTGCCACATCAAATTTGATGGTAAAGACAGGTCTTTTCTATAATTTTAAAAAAACTATCTTATTTTTTTGGATATTTTATATTCTTATGTGGGGTTGTTGGGTATTAAGTGATATTGAATTGTGGTTGGATGTTTTTAGTCTAACTTTTGTAATTCAAACTATTGGTGCATTTCTTTCTATTATTGCTACTATATTTTTAGTTAGAGGAACCCGTGATGGGGTCAGAAAAATCACTTTCGAGAAACCAGATGATTTTCGTAACCTTTTCTGCCACGATTATTATTTCGACAAATATCGTTATGAACTAGACCGGAGAATTAATAGTACTCGTTGTAAATATCTTGGTCTTATCTTTATGGGAATTATTGAAATTTTTCATATATTAGATTTTATACCGCATATTTACACTAGTTTTATTAAACAAGATTGGCTTGCTGTTATTGGTTTTATAACAAACATAATCTGGTGGGTAGTATTTTATTTTTTTATTTTTATTGTGGCTTATCAAGTATTAATTGTAATAATTACTATTGCTCAATTGGGAACTCATGTAAAACAGTTAAGTATTACACCATTTCTTAAACTTGACTTTGAGAAACTAACTAAGATTAATACTGATGATATGGTGACCTATTTACAGTTTCATAGATATACACGAATATTCGGTGAATTCCTGTTTAAATTTACACTAAAGGTAATAATCTTCATTGTTTGCATGGATTTAGCTTTTATGCACATGGGGGGGATTATAGTATCTCTTTTGATGTTTGGGACTTTTTTTTGTGTCTCAATATTCATTCTTCCGCAATTTTCAATCCATAATATTCTTAAAAAAACAAAGAACAAGATAATAATATTTTACGAAGATTTATACGATAAAATTAAGCTAGAGATATTCAAAATATATGCTTCTGAAAAAAAGGAGGGGTTGCAAGATAAAATTTCTCAAGTTGAATTTATTAAAGCCGAGATAAAATTTACTGGTGATCTTGGTACTTGGGCCTATGATTTCCCTAAAGTTATGAGACTTGTTTATGCTGCTTGTTTATCGTTTATCCCATTAGTGATTGAGATATTCATTTAGCATTTGTTGTAATCTCTCTTGAATCTCTGTCAATATGGCATTATCAACTGTTCCCATGAAATACTATGAAAATCCCAAGAGATTTGAAAGATCTTTTTCAAAAATACATCGAAAAAAATCCAGGTCTAGGGTTTAATAAAGTTTCTCAACTTGTATTACATATTTTACAAGAAAAAGCATTTGAATTAAAAAAAGAACTGAAAGAAAAATCAAAATAAGTTTAAATCTTCATTCCTGCTTTTTATTTCTGTTTTTAAAGTATTTTCAATATATTTCTTTCTTTTTATTCCAAAATTTAGTTCTAAATATTCAAAAAAAGTTATATATTCATCAGGAAGTTCAATTTCGATTTTTATTATCTTACACCTTTGAATCTTATATAGAATTCTTTATAGAATACCTCAAGTATTGATAATTTTTGTCGGATATTTAACAGTTTACTAATTCAGAAAATTATTACCGTGTAATGATATTTCTGAGAGAGGGAGAGGGGTGATTGGAAGTAAAAGTAAAGATTTAAATTTTGTTGGAATATTCTTCTTATTTATAATAAACTCTATAGAAAACTCTATAAAAAAAAATATGATGAAATAGATGAATTATGTTAATAACAAAAGATAGATATAACCTATTTAGAAAGCTTGTTAAAGGAATTATTATTATTCTATGGATTGCGTTATTTATTTGCCCGATAGTAACTTTTAATTGGAAAGATGTATGGGGTTCATATTCTTTTCCTTATTTCGTATGTTATTGGCATGGTGGAGATGATTTTGCTCCTTACCCTCTTTATTGGTTCTTTGTGATTTTATACTTCATTGGATTTTTTCTCAATTTTGGAAATATAAAGAGAGATTACAAAAAACAAATCATTAATAAAAATCTTGGATATATTAGTGGATTACTTGTTTTATTAGGAATAGTAGGATTATCTTTTATGTCAATTACATCAACGATTGGAATTAATGATAGATTAAGCCTACCTCCAGAGGTAATTATTCATACAAATATAGGGATAGGAATGATTTTTGCGATAATGATGATATTTATTATCTTTGCTGAGACAATATTCTTAAACAGAGTCAAGATTATGGAAGCAGAGATTGTTAAAGAAGAACCAATTGAAGTACAAGAAAGAGAAGTAAAAGAAATCTCTGGAAAAATTTTTTGCTCTTCATGTGGAGAAGAAATCTTGGATAAAACAGGTGATTTCTGTTCTAAATGTGGATCACCTTTAAAATAATTATCTTCTTTTTTATTGTCAGACTGGAAATAAAAATAGGATATTTATCGGTTTAATGACTTTTGGTTCTCTTTTTTTCGCTTTTTCTACAAAAATTAATTAAAATTGATTATTTTCGACATTGAAGTAAAGATTTAAATTTTATGTCGGGGAAATTACTTTTGATTCTCTTTTTTCTCTTTTCTTACAAAATTTAATTTATTATTATGACTAAAAAAGAAGAAATGATACGATTAATTCTTAATCCTGACAAAGATCAACCAATTTATGATTTTTTTATAGAAATCAAAAAGCAGTTAGGGTTAAAAGTAAATACAGAAGTAGCTAGATATTGCATTAAAAAAACATATCAACTTATATTTACAAATAGAAAAGAAGATTAACGCTTTAGTTAAAAAATTGCTTCTCTAAAAGTTGAATTTTTTAATACTTTGGTTTCTATTATTAAAAATTCGGAGATTTCTTCCTCGAGATTTTTATTTTTAATCATTGCTCGAATAGAAAAAAATTTATAAACTTCATCAGGTATTTCAATTTCGATTTTTACTTTTTCTTTACTTGAATTTTTATTATTTATTTGTCTGTCTAAATTGACATAGCTACTCAAATAAGCATTTTTATTGTTATAGGTAATTCTACATACATAATTCTCAATTGGAATGATTTTCCCTTTTTTTGTGATCCCTCTGAATTGAACAATAGCAGTTTTATCATTTTCGATTTGAAAATTTTGTAATATTTTTTTCAAATCTTCAGGATGCACTATTTTATAAAATTCTCTCTTTTTCCATTTAGAAATATCGTCTTGGGAATATCCAAAGATTTTACTGAATTCTTTATTGTAATAAAGTAGATGTCCTCTTTGGATCAAAAGAAACCCTAATTTTGATCGTTCTGCAAAATATAGGAACTGTTTATCTTGGAATTTTGTAATAAATTCTCCTTTAATATCTATTTCTGACAATTTTTATAAATCACTTTCGTATGTTATTAGATAAAAAAACTCTCGTTATGTATGTAGGGACTAACTTTTTAAACATTTTTGTTAAAATAATATATCTGTTGCGATAATACATATTAGTAATAGGAATTTCTTCCCATTAATTTTTATATATTTTTGTCGGTATGTCTCAATCTAGTAATTTCTATAATGATATTTAAGGATTTATTAAATTGGAAATTCTTTACTGTGTAATGGTACTTTTGAGAGAGGGAGAGAGGTAATTGGAAGTAAAAGTAGAAAAATTGCTTGTTTTAATATGGTTTCACTCTATAATAAATTTGACAGTTTATACTTCCCAATCGTATTTTTACTGCGGATAGACACATTATGCTATATAGAATTCTTTATAGAATAATTTAAATGTGTTCTATCTTGTCTTTATTAAACCAATATTCATACGCTTTCTTTATACATATCCTTGCGACTTCTGTATTAGTTTTTAGTCCTAAATCTTCCTTTATTTGTTGAAAATAGTCATATAATGGCTGATCTAATTCTTTTGAAAGATTTAGTCTAATCCCTATTTCTTCTTCGGTTTCGTTGGTTCTATCCATAGACATATATATTTTGAAGAAAATTTAACCTTTTGTAAATTACTCCAAGTTTATCCTAATTTATCACAAAAACTTATATATCTATAAAAATATCTATAGAGTAACAAAATTGGACAAAAAAAATTAATTAACACAAAAGAGGTAAAAAATATGACTATTAATGAAAATATTGAACTAAGACTTACCCTTACCCAAAAAGATCCGTTATATCAACCCTTTTCGAAAATCAAGAAATCCTCAGGAATAAAATCTAATTCGGAAGTACTTCGTTTTATCATAAAACAGATTTCAAAAATCCCTATTTCTGCTTTAATTCTTGATTTTATGGGTAAAGATGATGTTTCAATAAAAAAAATAAAATCTACAAAAAAAGAGGTAATAGGAAAATGAGTAAAACAAAAACGTATTTATTCCATGAGTTATCTTCATATCTTCCATTATTAGAGGGGGATGAATTTGATGATTTAGTAGAGGATATTAAACAACATGGACAAATAGAACCTGTTACTATTTATGAAGGTAAGATACTTGATGGGAGAAATCGGTATAGAGCTTGTAAGATATTGGAACAAGAGTTAATAATAAGAGAATGGAAACCAAGTACTGCAACTGGATCAACTCCATTACAGTATGTTATTAGTGAGAATATTATGAGAAGACATTTAAATGATAAACAAAAAGCTGAGATTGGGATGTTGTTATATCCTGAGATTGAAAAACAAGTAGAAGAAGAAAGAGTTAAAAAGATGGTTGAAACAAAAAAAGAGCAGTTTGGAAAAGGTGAACTTAAATCTTTAGGTGGTCGAGAAGGTTTTGCTACACTAATTAAAAAAGAAAATAGTGTAGCAAAAAAATGGAAAAAAGAAGATACAACTGCTTATAAGGTTGCTCAAAAAGTTAGAGTTAAACCCGATACGATAATAAAGGTTAAAAAGATCAGAGAATCGGCATACGATAAAAGTACAGGTGAAATAAAAGATAAAGAGATTGCCGAAAAATGGGAAGAAGCTAAAAGAGAAGATACATCATTAGATGCTGTATATAAAGAGGCTGTAGAGAAAGAAATTATTGAGGACTTACCTGAAGATTTAAAAGAAGAAGTAAAGAGGGAAAAAGTTAAGGTTAAAGAAGCTAAAGAGAAAAAAATTACTTATGAACCAAAGATTACAGTAAAAAAAGCCAAGGCAATTAAAGATTTGCCTAAAGATGTACGAGAAGCTGTTGTGCATTCAGAAGCAGAAATAACTGTTGAAGAAGCTAAAGAAATTGCTAAGATTCCAAGCGAAGTACTAAGAAAGCAAGAAGTACTTGAGAGAGAAAGAGTCAAAAAACGCCAAGAATCAGAAATTAAAAAGAAGAAAGATTTGGCAGAAGGAAAAACTTTACCTAAAGTTAAATATTTTGACAAAGACGCAAATAAAGTTAATAATGTAGAAGTCATTTGTAAAAAAGCCATTACTGAGCTTACATTTGCTGGTTTAGAAGGATATGGTGAATCTGCCAGAAAAACTTGTATTGAAATGATGAAAGCTGTATTTGAGCATTTGAGAAAAGAATTGAAAAAAGCAGGAGAAGTAGCACCACGTGTGGTGATAGACGTCGATGCCGATTGAAATAGATGCTGTAGAAAGTGCTATTAGAGAAATGACTAAAGCAAGAAGACCAATAAATCCATTAGAAATTTGCTTATATATGGGAATAGAACCTTTTATGATATTACCACATAAAGAAGGAGAATGGGTAGGTAAAATAGATAATGTGGCAATAATTTATGGTCATATTCGTAAACTACATGAGATACATAATAAATGGCAAAGAAGGTATCGTGAAGCTTATGCGTCTTATAGAGAAGGATATCTAAATGCGTCTCATTGGGATGTAAAACTGATGAAAATGATTTATTATAAAGATGAAATGACTTACAAAGAATTTATTGATATGCGAGAGCCAGAAGAGGGTTTAGTTAGGATACCTGATCCTAATAACCCAGATGTATATATTGAGCCAAACCCACAAGAAATAAAAAATTGGCGTATGAAATATATTTCAGGAGGAAAAAAGACACTTATAACCAGAATCGAAGATGGGATAGATGATGGTACAATTGAAGATACCAGAAAGACCAGAAAAGCCCTTGATAAATTCGATCCACAAAAATTCTTAAAATATAAAGAAGAGGAAGAATATGAAGAAGCTCAATAGAGATGGAATCAAATATTCTCTAAGATTAGAAGCTCTTGATAAATTTTGGGTTAATGATATTACATTTGAGCAATTTAAAGACGAGATAAAAGAGATAGATAAAAAATATCCAAAAGGAACTTATTAAATTTTTTAATAATTAATTTTTTTTATTTTTTGGTTTAATCTTGAACTAATTCGGTTGAGAAAACAGACAGGAAATAAATTTAAATTAAAAAAGAAGTTGAATGAATTGGAAATTAGAGCGATATGTCATAATGGAAAAATCGAGAAAAGAATACATTTTATAAATGGAAGAATTAAACAACTTCTTTATCATAGATGTAAAGAGCTTATAATTTGCAGAAACACTTTACTTGAACGTGATCCTGTGGTTTCTATATATCCATCACCAAAAACGTTAATTGGGAGATTTAAATCTATGATGTTCAAGAGATATAAAGAAAAAGAGTTAGATTGGGATGATATATTTAGATTTAGTTAAAAAAAGGGTTTAATAGAATGAACTATATAGAACAGATTTTAGTAGTAATGTTTTTATTTGCTATAATTATCGAGAATTACCTTATATATCATTACCTAAAGAAGTTTTGGGAGTTTTTAAGAGAGTAAAATGGTTCTATGTGATAATTGTTTGAATAAAGATTGTTGTGAATTTGCTTATGATGAAGAGCATCAAGAAAATTGCTCAGATTTCAAAACCGATGAGTATTTTGTAAGAATGATGTTTTAATTAGTTTTTATTGTAAGTGTGTTTAGGTTTCCTGAGCACCAATAAGAATAAATTTAAATAAAAAGAGGTTTAAAAAATGAAATATAAAGATTTAAAATATGTAAGAAGAATAGTTCAAATTTTTGCGATAGTTAGTATCATTTTAGTATTGCCGTGGTTTTTGTTTTTCTTAGTTGATCCAAATATTCTTATTCCTGAATATAGCTACGATAAATATTCACTACTTTATATAAACTATTCGATATTATTTTGCTTCTTATTTATAATAATTATAGTGACTAATGCTGGAGTTAAAAGATACTATAATTTAAAGAAAAAAGAGGTTTAAAATATTGGAATTAAGCAAGAAAAGATATATATTGATTAGAAAAATCATAAAAATTGTTATTATTTTGTTTTGGATTTTTACTTTTATTACACCATTCCTTATACATGTTTCTACATCACAATACGATGTGGTAGATGAACACACATTCATATGTTGGGGTCGTGGATTTATAGGTGGTATATCTCCATATCATTCATTACATTTGTTATTATTTGTTCTATTTTTAATAGGATTTTTCCTTAGTTTTGGAAATGTAAAAACAAATTATAAAAATCGGATAATCAATAGAAACATTGGAAATATTAGTGGAATAATTGTTTTAATAAGTGGAATAGGAATGAGTATATCAATCCAATTTATATTTGTTGGAATAGATGTTTTAGATGGTTATGAAACAAAAGATGGAGTGGGAATGTATTTTCCAATAATAATAGCAATTCTTGTTTTTGGTGAAACATTCTTTTTAAACAGAGTCAAGATTATGGAAGCAGAGATTGTTAAAGAAGAACCGATTGAAGTACAAGAAAGAGAAGTGAAGGAAATCTCTGGAAAACTTTATTGCTCTTCCTGTGGTGCTGAAATTTTAGATAAAACTGGAGATTTCTGTTCTAAATGTGGATCACCTTTAAAATAATTTATCTTCTTTTTTATTGTCAGACTGGAAATAAAAATAGGATATTTATCGGTTTAATTACTTTTGATTCTTTTTTTTTCCCCTTTTTCTACAAAAATTAATTAAAATTGATTATTTTCGACATTGAAGTAAAGACTTAAATATTTGATTGGGGTTATAAAAATAGGGAAATTTATTCAAAGATAATTTGAGTTAAACATTGGATTTCGCCCTCTATTAAATTCTATTGAGTTTAATCTCTCCCTGATTTTTTTTATAATTGCTCATATTTCTTTTCCCTTCTCTTTAGGTAAGAATTTAGGATCGATCCAATTAGAAAAATCATAATCATTATATTTTAAAAATTGTAATTTTTCAAGGAGTAAACATTCTTTTGAATAGAGTTCGAACAATATTTTTTATTTTCATATTAATTTTGAGTGTAATTTATCATAATTTTCAATTTGTAATATTGAACCTTTTTATCGTTATAATTAATCTTTTCTCTATTTTTGGATGTTTCAATTTTACCACAAAAATCCTATTAAAGTATCAAAAAGAGCCATTATTTCTTAAAAAAAGAGAAGATTTAAATTTTTTGTCGGTATGATAAGAATGAATAATATTAAAATATTAAAAAAGACATAAATGAGGAATAAAAATGATTTTTCAAGAGACTATTTTTACAATTTCATGGCTAAGTGTAATTATTATAATAGTCATTATTTATGTAATAGCAATAGCTTTAGCTGTATGGGTTTACAACGATGC
>JAUVXW010000027.1 GCA_030603385.1 Promethearchaeota archaeon
GAGTTGTTTGCTATCTGTTCTAATTTTATATCAATTAGCTCATTAAAAATTTCAAATCCCATTTCACCACTAGAGGAAAAATGATCATACCCCACTTTGGAACCACTTTTCGCAAAAGGGTAAATTAAGAGCTTCACGCGAGGAATTACTTGTCTTAATCTGCTTCCCTCATTATTAACGAAAATACGCGTAGTGTATGTTTCTCTATATGATATTCTAGTTAGAACAATTCGTTCATCATAATTTTGAATAAAATCATAAATTTGCCTAATCTTATCTATTTTCTCCTCAATCGGTATGTCTGAGGGAGGAATTTTTGGTACAATTTCTTTATTAAATTTCCAGCCCTTATATTCAGCAATTTCTTCTCCCTTATTTATGGCTAATGGTAATCTATTTTTAACTTTTTTTAAATCAGATAAATCATCAAATGCTACTTCATTCCAAGTACCATTGAAGGTTCTTGCAACAATTCCAGATTTTTTTAAATTAACAGATATATTCTCAGCAGAAGGAGATTTGCTTATCTTGAAAGAGGAAAAAGAATCATATAAGATATCAAAGTACTGGTTTTTTCTATTGAAATTATTTGATATTTCTTCAAAATTAGAGAATATCTCGTCGTAGGATTTCTCACTCATAATGTTCCACTCGAAACTGCATTAAAAAAATTCTTTAAATTCTATTATTCTAAGTCTAATATTTTTTTTACTAGTTTTTTCTTTTCTTCAAAATCTGCTTGTCGTGATATCATAATTCTCTGTGCTTGAGGTGAACCTGCTCCGTGCATTGATTCTGTTTTATAGCTAACAGATGATACGCCCATGGATAGATTTTCAATAAACCGTAAAACTCGATAACGATCTTCAGCGCATAAGCCTTCACAAGTAGTAAGATATTTCTCCAATAAAGATCCAATTTCTTCTGATTTAAAATCTGCTTCAGAAGGTAAAGTACAAATAATTCCTCCAGCTATATCCTCGGCTAGTCTTCCAATTTCATATGGAAATCTAGTCACATTTTGTTTACATACATTGGCTAAGAGCATATCCATTTCGTAATTTCCTGCTTCTCTCTGGAAACCTAAAGAACTACATGCAATTCCACAACTATAGAGAGTTTCATTTAGGTGAACCATCTCAACAAGTTTATCCCTGATATGAGATGCTTTATCGGTACCGTTGTATTCTGAAATTAATGCAGCAGCGCCAATAAGTACGTCTCCAACCCCTACTTTACATCCTCCATAAGATTGACGATGAAATCCACCGAACCGGTTAACTAACTCACCGGAGAATTCAACTTCTCCTTTCATGAAAATATTTTCTTTCGGTACAAACACATCTTCAAAAATCACAAAAATCTCTTGTCCTCCATATTTATAATTACCAATATCTAGCTTTCCATCTTCTAGTTTACGAGTATCACATGACTGTCTTCCGTATACAAGAGTTATTCCTTTTGTATTAGCATCAATTCCGAAACTTACCGCATATTCCTCTTCACCTGGTCTTAAAGCTAGTGTAGGCATTACCATTACTCTATGAGAATTTAAAAAACCTGTTTGGTGAACTTTTGCTCCTCGAACTATAATCCCTTGATCATTTTCATCTACAATATGTAAATAAGCATCAGGATCAGGTTGTTGACTAGGTCTCTTACTCCGATCTCCTTTCGTGTCTGTCATTGCACCATCTACCATCAAATCTTGATTTTGTACTTCTACCCAATATTTTGTGAACCTTTCATGATAATTGGTATCATACTTTTTATCCATCTCATAAGTAACACTGTAAAGAGCATTAGCCCCATCAAAACCTACGCATCGTTGAAAACAGCAAGCGGTATGCTGCCCTAATAATCGTTGCATTTGCACTTTTTTTATTAAATCATCAACAGATTGATGGATATGTGTAAATCTGTTTATATTTTTGCCTGTGAAATGAGATGTAGTCGTCATTATATCTTTATATTCATCCATTTGTGCTAATTCATATATTTTCATTACTGTATTAATTGAGGGTCTGATGATGGGATGATTCCAAAACTCTTTCACCTTTTCACCAAACATATACAAATTAACTGGTTTTTTTATTGATTCAAGATATTCTTCTGGCGTTTTTAATGGCATTTATTTTATCACTCCTAAATAAATTTACTTAGATTGAATTTGAGTATTATAAAAATTTAAGTTTTTAATATTTAATTATAATAATGAATAATCCAGTTAATTCATAGGATTATTCTCCTTGCAGTGATTCTCTCTCTCCATCATGATCGAGATTAATTGGATGAGGGAGTATCCTAGAATTTTCTTCTAAATAGCTTATCCTTTTCTCTAATATTGTCATTGTTTCTATTATGTTATTAAGAATTTTATTTGATTCTCTGATTTCAAATTGAAGATCTCCTAGTTGATTAAGAATAAAAGTTGTAATTTTGGATTCCTTTACGGGTTCGATTAGCCAGTTGATAATGTTTTCAATAAATTTTTGATTATCTAATGCATTTAAGCCAATATTCGAATCAGAAGTAAAAATGTCAATGTCGCCAATTGCTACTACCTTACCTTTTCCGAATTCTGTATAGGCTGCTATAACGTGTTCTTTATCCTCATCCTCTTTTATCCATTGTTCAGTTGAACTATTAAAAACTTCTGACCAAGAAGATTCATTAGTTTGTAATAATGGTTTGGCATCTTTGCTTAAGAAAAGGGAACAGGATCCTCCTATTTTTATCTCCCTTAGACGATTCGTTATTTGATGTTTTAAAAAATTACAAATATGCAGTGTACTAATAAAATTCTGATTTGCTTGATTGGCTTCTTTTATAAGGTTTTTTTCAAAATTAATACCAAATTTCCCAGAAATGTCATTCAGGTTAGTTTTTTGTAAATAATCAGAACCATATTCGCTCAATAGTAGTAATCCTCCTCCAGATCTTACAAAATCTATAACTAGTTTTACTTCAATACTAGAAAAGAAATCATCAATTGGATTTCCGATAACTAAAAGATCTATCTTTTTTAACACTTCTGATTCAAGTATTTCATTCTCATTGTTTTTCACGATTACATCTATTCTATTCAATAGGTTTAAAAATGCAGTAAACTCTTTGTCTTCATTATTCAACATTTCGTTATGAGTCGAATCGAATAAAACGGTTCTTTTCTGCATCTTTCAGATTTTTTAAAGAAGGTTAATTTATAATGAGTTTGAGTGATTATTAAGAGATTATTACAGCATGGTTATACATTTAAAGAAAATTCAAATATAAAAATCATTACGTATCTATTTTATTTCCGTTCTTGCTAACCAAAAATTTTTAAACGGTTTATAATAATCTTTTTTGGATAAGATCAACTGAATTAATTTTTAAAAATTATGAGTGGAAAATGAGATATGAATAATAATGTCGCCATTTTTGGATTGTCGTGGGGAGATGAAGGCAAAGGTAAATTTGTTGATTATTTTGCTCAAAGAGCAGATATTGTCGTGAGATATAATGGGGGAAATAATGCAGGACATACGATTAATGCGGATGGAATAAAATATAAATTTAAAATAATGCCAAGTGGTGCGGCATTAGAAAAGGAATGCATTATTGCGAATGGATGTGTTGTTGATCCTAAAGTTTTACTTGAGGAAATTGACGATTTAAAAAAATTAAACAAAAAAATAAATTTAAAATTGAGCTCGACTGCACATGTAATATTTCCATTCCATCGTACTTTAGACGCTTTAGAGGAAGTAATGAAAGGTAAATATAGTGCAGGTACAACCAAAAGAGGCATTGGACCGACATATTCTGACAAAGCCTCTCGTTGGGGTCTTAGAATTTTTGATTTGATAAATCCAGAAATAATGAGACCAAAATTAGATAAACTGCTTAGTATTAAGAAAAAGCTAATCAAAGTTTATGATCCAGACTGGAATGATAATTTAGAGTCTATTTTTGAAGAGTATAAATCTTATGGTGAACTGTTGAAACCTTATGTTATAGATACAGCTTATTATTTAAATAAATTAAATGATTCAGGAAAAAAGATTGTTTTTGAAGCCGCACAAGATAATCTATTGGGATTAGACCACGGTTTTTATCCCTTTGGTACGTCATCTAACTCTAACGCATTGGGAATCTCAGCGGGAACGGGAATTCCCCCAACAAAAATAAATAAGATATTTGGCATCATTAAGGCATATACATCAAGAGTAGGTGAGGGAAAGTTCCCAACTGAACTAGTTGATGACACCGCTGAAAGGATTCGAGAACAAGGTCATGAATACGGTACGGTAACAGGAAGACCAAGAAGAGTTGGATGGTTGGATCTTTTTAATATTAAGTATGGTATAATGATTAATGGTGTTGATAAAATTATTTTAACTCTCTTAGATGCTTTAGAAGGTATTGATCCTATAAAAATATGTACGGGTTATGAATTAAACGGCAGAATCCTCGAGAGTTGGCCAATCCAACATGAAATAATCGAAAAATGTATCCCTATATATAAATCATTTCAAGGATGGAAAGCTAGAACCAGAGCTGAATGGTTAGAAATTGCACAAAAGGGATATGATGCTCTACCTGAGACGATGAAAACATATATTCAATCGATTAAAGAAGAATTAGGTATGGATATTGCATTTCTTTCAATTGGTCCAGATAGATTAGAAACGATAGTTTTAGATAATGATATCTTTTAGATAATCATTTTTTTCATATTTCATTCATTTATCCTATAACTCAATCAAATGTTAAATCTAGGATGTTTCAGCCTTTTTCAATGTAAACTCTTTACCACAAAAGAAGCAAAACGCAACTCCTCTTTCGTTCAGAAGTGTATTCAAAGATTCTGTTATTTTTTGTCCACATTCTGTACAATAATATGGAATTTTTTTTTCAGTTATTTCTTTTAAATGGGAAATGTGTTCAGATGATTTTATTGATTCCTTAGATATCGGGGGTATATTCTGATCTTTTTTCCCAGGTTTACCAGAAATCCCATAATATAATCTGTCAAATAACTTAGATAATCCCATGTAAATACCTTTAAAGAGGTAATACAAACCTTTAAAAAGATAGTATAGTAAATAAGCAACGCCTTTTAAGATATAATAAACCAAAACAAGAATAGTTATAGCAATGGCTATTAATACAATAACAATTAAAATTTGGACGATTAAAGAAAACCCCAAAAACCAGCCAATTGGATCATTCCATATTATATCCCAATTTGTTGTTAATGTTCCCAAATCGATAATGCTGTCGAAGTAATTATTCATTTTTTCATCTCTATAAAAAAATAAGTAAAACCTTAATTAAAAGAAAATGGGATCCAATTTTTTTGTTAATTTTTTAGGAGATTGAACTATTTGAAGCATATTAATCCAAAACGATACACAAAGTTAACTGGTGGCCATTCAATATTTACGTTTAAATTTTTAACCGTGTCTGTAACATTTATTCCAACCGCTTCCATTGCATACTTTTGTTTATGAGGATACCTACACGGTTTACCACTATCGTAAGTACACCCTTTATCAACCTTGTTATAACAAGTTCGACAGAACCCAGCCCATAAAATAAGTCTCTCTTCATAATCCTCATGGTGATTTTCAAGAAACTTATCGATTTCGTTTTCTAAATTATTTTTGAAAGCGCTATCTGTATATGCTTGATTTCTTATTTTTTCCTCACTCAAATTTGGATTTTCTAGTTTTTTCTTTTTTATATATTCATTTAAATTGACTTCGTCATAGATGAGATAAAAAGATTTAAACTTTGATACAGTGTCTTCCATATACGGTGCTTCAGGAGGACAAGTCCAAGAATGTCCGTAACTCGGACATTTGTAAGTGGGAGTTGAACAATAAGATTGTACCTTTGGATCAAATTTTATATCCTTTAGATTTACTTTAAGAGATGGCATAAAAATTCAAATTGTAAAATTATACTTTAGTATAATGGTCTTTCCATTTTAACTTGATTCCCTTTATAACCGAAGTAAAAATACAATTTTTTTTAAGAAATAAATGATAAGTGTGACTATTATATCCTCTTGGATTAAAAATTAAGTAATTCTTGATGTGAATAAAATGAAGTTAAATTTAAAAAAAGATAAGAGAAGTCAACTACTAAATGCAGCAAATGATTTTCAGTCAGAAGTTGTAAAAGGTTCACGCTTACTCCACGATTGTATCAATGAACTTATTAGTGGTAAGCTAGATAAGAGTAAAATAGATAAAGTAATTCAATGTGAACATAATGCGGATCGTGCTAAAGAAAAATATATAGATCTTCTTTATAAAGATAAGCGAGCACTTCCTTTTTTAGTTGAAGATCGTTATCGATTAATAAAGTATTTAGATATTATTTCAGATAACTCAGAAGAGCTGGCATTGGGACTAAAAGTATACCCATTCGAAATCTTTGATGATATAAAAGCAGAAATGAAAAAACTTAACGATTTATATCAAGAAGCAATTGAAAATTTAGTGGAAATGGTAAACCTTATGGAAACAGATTTTAAAACCGCTTATAAGAAGAGTTTCCACATCGAGACCCTAAAGAGAAGTGCTCGTGAAGCCAAATTTCAAATTTTAGATTTGGTGTATCAAAAACCACAAGAAAAATCCCTTCGAGTATATCTAACTTCAAAAATATGCATAAAAATATTCGATATGGTTGTCAGAGCTGAAGAGATTAGTGATTTTCTAAGAAGTTTAATTATAAAATATCCAACTAAATAAATTAAAGGCGATTCAAATGGCTTTTTCAGTTATATTATCTATATTTTTAATTATAGTAATTATAATCTCATTTGGAATAGGCGCGAACGACGAAACATTTGCGGGGATCTACGGTTCTAGAATTCTACCCATGAAACAAATTCTGATTTTGGCTACTATTTTCGCAATAACAGGTGCACTTTTATTAGGCGAAGCAGTGAGTAAAACTGTTGGTAAAGGTATTTTAGTTAATCTCAATGATGCAATCGTCATAACTATTTTAATTTCTACTGCTATTTGGTTAATTTTATCATCTGCGTTGGGTTTACCCATATCAACTACTCATGCAACAATCGGAGCTGTTATAGGTCTCGGAATAGCAATTAATGCTAATCTTAAGTGGCTGCAGATTCTCGAATTAAGCATCTGGTGGGTGTTCTCTCCAATTATTGGTTATATTGTTACATTTTTTGTCTTTAAACTTATGCAGAATTATAAAATAAAACATCTTAACGGCTTTCAGAGTTATGAAAGAACAGAAAGATTATTTTCGTATATAGTTCTAATAGTTATCTGTATCACTGCATTCTCAAGATCAGGAAATGATTGCTCAAATGCGGTAGGGATTGTTATTGGTATAGGAGATATTCAAATAAATCTTCTTCTTTTAATAACAGGCTTAAGTTTAGCAGGAGGATTATTGGTCTTGGGACGAGGGGTTATCAAAAGTGTCGGAAGAATCACAGAACTATATCCAAGTACCGCTTTTGCGGCACAAATTCCTACAGCTGCGATTTTATTTCTTGGTACAGCATTAGGGATTCCATTATCAGGATCTCATATGTTAGTAGCGTCTTTTGTAGGATTATCTAAGGCAAATCATGCGCCTGTTAAGAAAGGTTTATGGAAAATAGTGTTAATTTGGTTTTTAACCTTTCCTATAGCTGGACTTCTCTCAATCGTTCTGTATTTTCCGATTAGTGCCGTCATGTAATTTTTTTTTTATTTCTCTTTCCAAATATTTTCTGTATTACAGGGTACAGGAAGATCCTTCATCGTTAGTAGCCCAGTCCTTGCATCTATTACTTTTGGTATTAAGTTTGCTACAATCGCTGAAGTGCCCAAATCACCATGAACTCCTCCAATAATTTTCTGGTGAATACTTGGGATACCCTCAATTAATACACTGTCATATTCATCATGTTCTCCTGCATATGCTACAAAATCTAAAAGAATTATTTCTTTTCCTTCCTTTTTAGCATATGCTTTGCTTTGTAACCCGCATACATAGCCTTCTGGTACAATCTCTCCATAGGATGTTGTGAATTCTTTTTTAGCGATTATTTCTTGTGGGGGTAATTCAACAATTTCATCATACTCAATACCTAAAGCTGAAACAATCATTTGAATTGATTGGGTTATGCCTACGTGGCCAGTTATTTCTTTATTACTAATTTTTTTATGAAATTCATCAACACTTAAACCAGTTCCTATCTTTTTTTGGAAAGATACTCTTCGTTTAGTTGAATTCATCATTCTCGTCACTTTAATTGACTTAACGCTCTGACATGGGGCTGTAAGCACAATGGGAAGTAAATCCATAAGATACCCCGGATTAATACCTATTCCGACAATTGTGACGTTATTTAATTTCGCAAGTACATCTAATTTTTTACTACGTTCAGCATGATATTGAAATGGATAAGATAGTTCTTCACAGATAGATATCACATTACTTCCGGATTTAACGGCACTTTCAATAGTTGGAACTATTTTTTCTAAAGAAGAAGAAGTAGCTATTATAACAACATCAGCGTTCTCTCTTGAAAGAATAGAATCCAAATCAGATTCAATAGTTAAGTCTAACTTTTTTTCAATATCAAGTACCTCACTTAATTCTTTACCAACAAGTAAATGATCTATATCGATAACTCCTCTCAAACTAATATTTTTCCGTTGGAGAAGAAGTTTTGTTATAATTTTTCCCATAGGTCCAAGTCCTACTTGAATTATATCAAACTGCTTTTTCATCAAATATCCCTTTTTTAAGCACTACTTCTGAATAATTTTTAAAATATCAATAATACTTTATCTTTTTCGAATTTACCCTATTTTTGATTGGGAAACTGGTTGAGCGATTTCCTCAACAACTTCTTGAATTCTTAGTATATTTTCGTGAGTATGAGCCATGGATATTGAACCTAAACCATGCAATCCTGAAATATTTCGATTAAAAAGAGCCAATTGAAGTAAGGCTTCCCGTTTTCTATCTTTAAATAAAGATATATCTCGCATTGAAGGTTGTTCAATCCATTTCGAAAGAGCATGGATCATAACCATAGATTTATATCCTATGGCTATAAGTTGTGATTTTATTTCTTTAAAAAATCGATTTAAATTATTTAATAAAGAATCTCCTTCTTGGTTTATCCGATTGTAATCTTGATGAGAATTTTTCAAAATTTCCAAGGTTTTTAAACCAGCTATCATACTGAGTGGATATCCAGAAAAAGTTCCACCACCAATCAATACCTGATTCGCTACACCAGGACTTGATTGATCAATAATGTCTTTTCGACCACCCACAGCACCAATTGGCATTCCTCCACCAATAATTTTTCCCATAGTAGTTAAATCAGGTATTACTCCCACTTTGTTCTGAAATAGACTATCTGTAAAACGATATCCAGTAATAATTTCATCAAATATTAAAAGGATTCCATATCGTTCAGCATCCTCTTTCAGCCTTTTCAAGAATTCTATTTTAACTGGAAATCCCCCGCCACCTCCTAAAACAGGTTCCAAAATTATTGCTGCTAGATTTTCAGAATTTTCTTTTATTAAATCAAACGTACTCTCATCATTGATCTGAAATGTTAAAACTCCTGCTTGTTCAGCTTTAAGTAGGCCTGGAGAGGCTTCTCCACTAACTATACTTCCTATATCGTAAGATAATGTATCATTTGCTCCATGCCATCCCAATTTGGCTTTGGCTATTAGTCTCCTCTTTGTAAATGCTCGAGCTAATCGTGAAGCATACATAGTTGCTTCTGTCCCAGATACGCAAAACCTAATCTTTTCAATCCCAAGATTATCCTTAACGATTGTACTCGCGAGCTTCACTTGATACTCAGTATTCGTGCCAAAATGCCAACCCTCTACTAAATATTCCTTTATCACCTTTTGAACTTCTGGAGGATTATGTCCTAAAATCATCGCAAAGTGACCATTCCAACAATCTATGTATTCATTATCATCTACATCTTTCAATTGTGCTCCTTTACTTGATTTAATAAAAACGGGAAAACCTCCGATTAAATGTAAACCAAATGTTCTAATATTGTGAGATATTCCACCCGGTAACACTTCAAGTGCTTTTTGCCAAAGTTCTTTCGATTTTGGCCTATCTTTCTGAAATTTCTCTAACTCTTCTTTAATAAACATTTAAAGGACAAACCTTCTTTACATAATTAACCTAATTATTGAATAATTAATACATTACTCTTTAATTTTTGTCCTCTCGATCTCTTGTCTTAGTTTCTCTTTTTCAATCTCTGGTCCCACTTCGACTAATTTACCATTTACATAGATTCCTCTAGAAAGACCATGTTGTTGTAGATTTGATAGGTTATCAACAGAAAATTCATTAAGTACAACTTTACCTTTATATTCTAGAACCACATCTCTTACTCTTTGTGCTTCCACATCGCTAGTCAAACAAAAAGTATTCCAAAATAGATCTACAACGACTTTTCCTTGTACTGGTTGAAATTCATAATTTACTTGCCTAAATTGAGGTGATTCAGCACTAGGATCAAATTGTTTCCATAGTATTGCTACTTCACCTCTTTTGGTTGCTATTTTATATCCAAGTTTAATAAAGAATTTAGCCGGCATAAACCAAAAATCCCAAAAATATCCAATTGTTGCAATACCTTTACGTTGTTGTTTTAGAGTTTCTTCCTCTGCCGTTTTGATTAATTGTTTTCCCACACCTTTTAGGGAGAACTTGGATTGCGAAACTAAACATGGAAAAACCATTAATTCTTTCCCTTGGATTTGCCATGGATTTATTTCAATAGGCATAACATATATGAAGCCTGCATGAACATCATCTAATAAAGCCACTTTTGTTCTCAAACCATGTTGTTCCATGCGTTTAAGCCAGGTTAATCGACGAGGAGCAGACATTTCATATTCTTCGTTATTTTCATTTACATGAGTACATGTACCAACATAATATTCATCATTCTTGGTCATATCTCGAATAATTACACCCACTTATTTCACCATGATAAGTATACAGCTTATATAATTAAATTAATATCTCTACCATTGAAAAATTTATCATTAAAGTTTATTAGTGAACTTAATTAAAGTAGATGATTTCCATTGAGACAAAATAATTGAATTCTTGAAAGTCTTGAGAGAATATGCTTTTACCATGAAAAAAGAATTTAGTGCAGTAAAGGAAACTAATAACATGTTGATTTTTAATCGACTTTAGCTCCGCAAATTGGGCAGTTATTAGTATTTTGGAGTGTAGTACCACAGATTTTACATAATTTAATTGATCCTACTCCTCTTTTTCTTGGTGGTTTTAAAGTAGTAATGGAAACTGGCTTTTCCACCCCTTTAATCGGTTGTTGAGTTTCAGCTGTAGGTTTCGACTCCTTTTTCAACTTAATCTCAATTTCCTTACCAAAGAATCCTCCAACTTTTAATTTTGTTGTGGCATCTGGGGGAGGAGTAGGTGGTTTTAATCCTTCTAGACTGACTTCTTCTTCAAGCTGTTCTTGTTCGTATTCTACTTCTTCAGATTCGGGTGGAATCACTCTTTCTGTTTCGATCTCTGGGTATTCTTCCTCTAATTCTTCTTCATAGATCATATTGACATATTCCTCATCTAATTTTAACAAAGTTTCACATTGAGGACATCTGTATATATGTTTAAACCCTATATTCTTAGCAAGCGAGTATCTTGCGGCACAACAACTATGAAACTTAGCACTACAGTTAAAACACTTATGTATCTCATCAGAATGAGCCTCACAAATAGGGCATAATTCTTGTTCACATATTGTACATATTTCTTCATCATCAGGTGACAAACTTATAAGATCAACTGCAAGTCGTTCATAAAATACCTTATCTTCTGCTAAAACATGATCTATTTCATCGGTTTTTATCACTTTAAATTCTTTTTTATTTTGAACTAGGGCCCCTAAAATATTTTGCAAGAGTTTTTCATCTTGGCAATAGAACATGCCACCATGGGTTTCACTAGAAATAATCTTGAGTTTTACATCATCTTCATAAAACTTTTCATTTCCGACTCGAATTATGTCAATAAAAGCAGAAAATTTTTTCGCTTTAATTAGTAAATCGTAAAGCGCGTTATAATAATCTTCAGATAATTTACTAGGTGTATCTGAAATAATAATAACACGATAATTTTTCCTAGATTCTCTGCTTTTTCTAAAAATATAGGCTAGGATTTCATATAATCCATTCTCTAAATAACTTTGAGCTGTTTCTCGTGTGCCCCATGCGTCATTAATTGCATTTAATACGCTGTCAGAATCTTTTATATCATATTCATTTATTGGATTTTCATTCTTTTGGAAGATTACAACCCCATAGGAACTTAAAGCGTTAAATTTATCTTTTTCTTTAATGAAAGAATTAATTGCTTTCATTAACGATTTTTTCTTAAGAAAATCTGAGATAAGATCGATATAAAATATGAATTCCTCTGAATTTATTGAGTCCGAACGGGTTAACATCTTCGTATCTAATTATTATTATATGAGTCTATGAAAAATATCCTTAAATTATAAAGAAATAATGTTAGAAGTTGTATTTATTTTTATTTATTATATTTCTGATTTACGTTAAATTTTATTTAACAATAGTATTATCAAAAATTTATTATTAAAACTTCATAATATCCTAAACCCACAATTCGGACATTTTTTCTCTTGGTTAGGATTTACTTGTGTTCCACATTGTTGACAAATTACAAAATTAGGTAGTTTTTTTGTTCTGTTAGGAGAAGGTCTCACAATTTTTAATTTACCAGGACTTGTGGTATTAGATTTGAAAGTCGCTTGTTTTGACACTCTTTCATAGACAATCTTATCACCAATTTTTTTAACTGTGTATGCTTTCCCAAAAAATCCCCCAATATGGAGTGTTTTTATGACTTCACCTTCAGTATCAAAATTATTAGTGCCCGGTATTGAATTTAATTTTTCACTTTCAATTTGTGTAATAGTAGAGGTAGATTTTGGTAGGGGTTTCACTTTAGAAAGTCGTTTAGGAATTTGATCTAATACCTCTTTTGCCATGAAATCTTTAACTGTTTTCACTTCTACTTCCCCAGAAACTTCAATAATTTCATCTTCATCTATTTTAATGAGTACATCGCATTTTTTATTAGGACAACGTAAAATATTTGGAATGCCAATATTGTGGTTTATAGTGTAATTTGTAATGCAACAATTGTGAAAACTAGTATTACAATCCTCACAAATTAATGGTATATCATATATATCAGTGCAAATTGGGCATAATTCCTCATTACAAAAGTGACACACTAATTTTTCCATCGTTGCTTCCGATTTTTTTAAGGATTTAGCCAAATGGTTATAAAATGCATAATCTTCCTTACTTATCATGATACGATCTGGTTGATCAACAAAAGTGCTTGTAAATTGTTTGGATTTTACTAATTTTCTTATAATATCAGTAAATTCCTTTTTATCCCTGGTATAAAATATTGATCCACGAGTGTCAGCCGCTAGCATATTTAATTTTACATCATCGCTGAAAAATCGTGTATCACCTTCAGAAATGCGAATAATGTCAATAAATGTTGGGAAATTTTTTATTTTTGAAACAAGACTAAATAGAGCTTCTTGGTAGTCTTCCGACAAATCAGATGGAGTATCTGTTATTACTATTATTCTACTAAATTTAGATTTTTTTCTAACTGTCTCAGCTATGTAAGAAAAAATATAGAACAAACCATTTTCAAAGAAACTTTGCTTTTTTGGTCGAAGTCTCCAGTTTTCTTCAATAGAATTTGTAATTATCCCAGCATCTTTTTTATCAGTAATAAATATTGGATTCCCTTCTTCTTGGAAAATAAGCAGAGAATAATGGCTATTTATATTTATTTTATTTTTCTCCTCAATGTAATATTTTATAGCTTTTACAATTTCTTTTTTTTTAAGTAGATCTTTTGTTAAATCTAAGTAAAAATACACATCTTCTTTCATTTTCTTCACATTAAATTGATAAAAATCCGGAGAGAACAGTTATTTTCTTATTGATCATAATAATAAAACCTCCTTAAAATTTTTTTGAAAAGATAAAAACCTTAAAATTTTTTAGAAAAGATTAAGAAAAATATAATATATGTGAAGTATGTTGGTGATAAATAGATGGAGGATTTTTTAAAAAAATTACAGCTTTCTAATCAAGCAATCAAGATTTACCTAAAATCATTAGGAAAATCTCCTCTTACATATTATGAATTATACTCAATAATTCCAAAATTATCTCAAGATGAATTTGAAGAAAATCTGACTCAGCTAATAAATGGAGGGTTATTAATTCAATTAATTCCTCAAAAACAAGAGATATTATTACATTATTTAGCAATTCCCCCAATTCTTCCGATCATAAATTACTATGAAAATATAAATGCAAATTTAGATGGTATAAAAGAAGCAATTCGAGAATTATTGGTTAAAACTGTAAATCAGACTTTTCAGCAAAATAATGTTATCCAATTAGATGCAATTCTTAATTCATTCCAAGAATCGAGAAAAGATATTGAAGAAGATACAATCATTCAAAAGCAAGAAATAGAAGATATTGTAAAAGGAATGGAAGAATTAAAAAATTTAAGTAAGGATATCTCCGAATTAGATCAGCAAATAAAAATAGTAACACAAACTAATTATGCTAATTTAATGAAAAAAATCTCAGGGATTAAATCAGAAATAACTAGTGAAATCAACGCATTAGAATTTAAAAAGCATAAAGAAGAAGTTATCATTATTATTGAGCAAACTTTTAAAGAAAAACTAGATAGAATGGTGCAAGAGTTTTCTATGGAATTGCAGGAGTCAATTGAAGAAAAATTTGCAACAACCGCTAAACCAATAGAAAAATTGATAAATGCTACATTCCAATATCGTGATGATTTTAAATTGATTCTTCTTAACATGTTAAATAATTTTGAAACTAAAATGAATAAAATTCACGAATTGATTAAAGAAAATAAGGATTTCCTTTCTACAGAAATGAATAATCTTGAAATAAAGTTGAGTGAAAATTTAAATACAGTTATTCAAAATTCAATAAATGAAGTTTCAGGTTTGAATAGACCTGTAGAAAAACTCATGAAAGAATATTTCCAAGAGATGAGGTCTTCTGAAAAATTACAAATAGAAAATATTTGGTCTGTCAATAGCCTTACAAAAATTAATGAAGAAATACAAAAAATTATTACGACTACTAAGGAGGAATTGACAATCATAATTCCGCAACTTGAGAATCATCTAGCAGTTGAACAGTTTGAAAAAATCCCAAGAAGTTTAAAAATAAAAATTGCATCATCAGAACCACATACAAATAGCAGTGTTAAGAAATTCAGTTCTATTACAAATGTAATATATAAAACTCTCGAAAACGAGAATTTAATCGCTTTAAAGGGTGATGACACTCAAATTACTATTGGTGTTATTCAACAAGACGCAAAGGATACGTTAAATGACTTTATTGGAATAGGTAGCAATTTCAAACCATTAATAGAATTGTTAAGTCCAATAGTACAAAAAGCATGGGAAAATGCCTATTCGGATACATTCTATGCTTCACAGAAAGCCCAAACTCCTGTAAGTAAGCCTAAGGCTGTTAAAAAAGCAGAATCAGAAGCATTTAAGAAGATTAAACCAATAACAACGCCTAAATTTCAATCTGTAAAGACAGAACAAAAACCAGCTAAAGTTAAGGATGGAAAATCTCTAAAAACTGAAAAAGGAACTATTACTGTACCACAAACAATACCATCCAGTTTATCTAAATCTCAAGAGCAAATTGAAGAAATAAAACAAAAATTACAGGAAAAAATTAAATTTGTATCAGCAACCACCAGAAAAAAAGGAGATGAAGCTGGTGTATTAATCAACACTGCCTTTAATAACTTGGTTCAAAAATTACATAATATAAAAGGAGAACAATTTAGTGAAGAACTCCAAAAAATCGCTGATCTTGTTCTTGAAAAAAGAGGATTTTCTGTTACTTTACATAAATTAAGAAGCTTAATAAATCAATATAGATTCAGTGACAATTCTTTAAATGAAAACGATACAAAACAAATTATCGAGAACATAGAAAGCTGGAAGGAAAAACTGATTTAAAAAATCTTACCAAAATCAAAGATTATTCTTATCGATTTATTTTTTGGATATTCTCCTTTTTTGAGAATATAAAAAGAATCCTCGTATGATAAAACTCAGAGCAATTATGAAAGTTATTAAAAAGAAAACAGAGACAATCATTGAAATTAAAAAGTCAGGATTTAAAATCCCAATAATACCAAAAATTGGGCATAGGGGGGCAATAATTAGAAAGAGGGTATAAATAGTTTTATCTTTTTCACCGAAATTGATATAAGTAGTAATATTAAACCATGCAATCAGAATCATAAAAATAGGGATTAAATATGAAGCAAATTCTGGAAAAGGATATGTGATACCTCCCATTCCAAAAGCATAAAAATAATTGGCATAGAAATATACAATTAGTAGTAAAGCACTAATAGGAGTTGGCACTCCCGTGTATCCAGGAACTTCAGATATATTGAATCGTGCTAATCTAAGTATTGCTCCAATAGCAAAGCAAATTGCACCAATTATTAGAATTATATCAAATAAACTATCAGTTTTAAAACTTTGGTAAGTTAATACTGCTGGTGCGATACCGAATGTTAATGAATCGCTTAATGAATCCAACTCCTTTCCTAATTGGTTCACTGTGTTTGTTTTACGAGCAATATAACCATCAATCATATCTGTACCTGTTGAGATAGAAATTAAAAAAAAACCTAAAGAAAGTATGGCACGATCACCAATACATGCACAAATTAACGCAATTATTCCAAGACTTGTTCCTATAAAAGTTATATAGTCTTTTAGTTTTAACAGCTGTGGAATCTTAATACTTGACATTCTCTTTTCCTAATTGTTTAATATTAATATTAATATTAAATAAACCTTATTCAATTAAAACATTTTGATAAGAATAACCGCAAAATCTTTTTTCACTAAACTTTATTAAAATAAGTCACTATTTTTACCATAAATAAATTAAAAAGAGATGATCAAATGTATTGTAAGGATTGTGGTGCTGAAATAAAAGATCCGGAGCATCAGAAATTTTGCGAAAAGTGTGGTTCAACAATATCCTCTAATCAGAGACAGAGTGAAGATGTTTCTACACCATCAACAACGGCACCATCAACAACGGCACCATCAACAACTCTGGGTTTTCAACCATATGATCGCCCTGGTGGATTGTTTGATATTAACCGCAGCTATTATATTCTCAAAGAGAAATACTGGGATATTTAAATCCTCTCCAGATTTAGACCCAAATGGGGTAGCGGTGATATCTTAGATGAAAATAATCAAGTAATAGGAAAGATGAAAAGAGTTATCTTAAGCATAAGACGCAGAGTCGAATTACTTGAATTAGATGGCACTATTGCAGCTACTATTCACTCCAAGATTATATCAGCTCGAGGTGCGCAGGATTTAAAAGATCCGTATGGAAATATGATAGCAAGAATTAAAAAAAAAATAACTTCCATTTTCCGTCCGAAATTTTTCTTGGAAGATGTTAATGGCAGGAGATTTTTCGAAGCTCAAGGAAAATTTATGGGTTGGTCTTATAAAGTAACTGACATGTCTGGGAAATTAATCGCAGAAATTGAGAAAGCTGACAGGTGGAGAGATATTTTTCTTGGCGGATTATTGGATTATAAGGATACATATGCATTAAGGATACTTGATAACGAGACAGATAGAAGGATCTTGCTAGGATTTGTGCTCTCTATTGATAATGTTCTTCATGACTACTGATTAATTCCAACATTTTTTTTTTAACAATTAAAAATGAATTGTTCTACCGAAAAATTATCAAAAAACAATGTACTTCATACATACTAATTTTGTTTTTTCGCTAAATTTTTATAAATGTAATTTATATTTTCTTTAATTAACTCATTTGAAAAGAAATTTTGAATAGAATTGAATAAATTTTCATACACTTATTAAACTTATAAAAAATACCAATGAATATCCACATTGTAGAAAAATGACAGAATATGAAACATTTATGGTTTATGAACTGGATGATTCCGGAGATAAGAATAAAATAAGTATGGCAGAAGAAGAACTTCAATCCAATCTGCATCCAGAACAAGTACTTGTAATAGTACGTGAAGATTTAAGAAGAATTTTCATTTGGAAGGGACCAAAATCCCCAGTTCGAAAGAGATTTATTAGTTCTAGAGTGGCTCAAGAACTCCAAGAAGAGTTAAGGAAGGATGCGAGTTATCACAGATGTAAAATCGTTTCCGTGGATGCCGGTGATGAACCTATTGAATTTTTAAATGCGTTTCAATTAGAATCCATGGAAGTGACTGAACGATTGGCTGATATGCGATATATCCGGAACATAGAAAGGGAAAAAATGAATGAAGCAGTTATTACAGATGTTGCTCCAAAGGTGACTGAAACAAAAGGAGAAGAATATTTCTCTCCTGCTTTACAAGATACTACCAGCAATGTAGTTACATCTTCCTTTACATCCAGTGTCTCTAAATCTACAAGTCTTCCTAAACCAAGACCTAGAACTCAATACCCGACGCAACCTATGACTAAAACCCCAGCTGGCCTATCAAAAGAGGACCAGGAAAAAATTAAAGATAGAATTCTAAAAAACGATATTACTGATAGTTATAAAAGACTAAATCTAATTTTAGGTCATACCCTATTAGCCGCAGTTTCAAAAACAGCTAAAGTCTTCGGAGAAGAAGTTGTAGAAACTACGTGGGAACCTGTTAAAAAAGTTCCAAAAGATATCATTGAATTAGATAATCATGTATTAAGGATATATTTTAATGAAACAAAAGGCATTGTAGAAGCTGTAGAAATATTAGAAAAAGAAGAAAAACCTAAGAGTGCTCCAAAAAAGATGACCACTGCAAAATCCACAGCAAAGTCATCCTCTTTAACTCCAATGCCAACCAAACCAACTTCAATGGATACACCCTCAATAAAGACTGCTTCTAAAAAAAAAACGGATTTTAATTCTATGACTGTCAAAGATCTTAAAAGTTACGCCGAAGAAAAAAAAATAGACTTACCTACTAATGCAAGAAAAGCCGAAATAATAGAAATTTTAGAGAAATCTAAAGAGAATATACCAAGTGGTCGAAGACAATTACCAAAAATTCCTAGTAAGGACGATTAAAATCTTATCCGAATAAAAATCCTTCTATATATTAAAATTAAAAGATAGGAAAAAATATTATACTTTTTAAAACCTATCAAGTATTACTTTCTGGATCGTTTAATAAAACAAATGTGAGAACACCTAAAACTTTAATTTCTCCAAAATCTCCTAAAGTATCAATAGCTTCTTTTCTGACTTCAGCGTCGGGATCAGTAACAGTTGTTATTGCTAATTGTTTTGAGATTTCATCAGAATTACCAATAGGTTCAATTGCACTGAGATCAACTCCGCAATACTTACAGAAATTATGTGAAATTTTTATTGCTTTTCCGCATGCGGGACAAACTCTTTGTGTATTAAAATCAATAAAGGCTCTCCTATTTATAGATGGTGATTCCTTTATCTTATAAGGATTTAAATTAGGATCAGGTCTGAAATTCTTATCTCTTCTCATAATATTCCTGTGAAGAAATTCTTCTTTAGTATCAATAATGTAATTTATATTTTTAATTTTAATTTAAAAAAAAGAAGAAAAAAAGATTGAAAACTTTTATTATGCTAAAGTGATTTCTTTAGATAGATATACATCTTGAACTGCGTTGAGTATTTTAATTCCTTCTGGTGTAGGTTTTTTAAATGCCTTACGACCAAGGATCAATCCCATACCTCCAGAGCGTTTATTAATAACTGCAGCAGTTATAGCATCTACTAGATCATTATCACCAGAAGCGCCTCCGGAATTAATTAGACCAATGCGTCCCATATAACAGTTGGCGACTTGGAATCTATTCCATTCTAATGGGTTGTCCACAGCTAATTTTTCATAAACGAGTTTATCAGTTTTTCCAAAATTTAAATCAAGAAAACCTCTATTAGTAGTAGATAACTTTTGTTTAATGATATCCGCTTCAATAGTTACTCCGAGATAATTTGCTTGGCTTTCTAAATCGTTTGCAGTATGATAATCCTTTCCATCCTTAATGAATTCATCAGTATTTCTCAAGTAAGTCCATAATATGGAAACTAAACCTAATTCATGAGCATATTTAAAAGCTTCACTAATTTCCTGAATTTGACGCCTACAATTAGGAGACCCGAAATATATTGTAGCACCTATTCCAGCAGCACCCATATCCCATCCTTGGTCAACATTAGCAAAGAGAGTTTGATCAGATAAATTAGGTTTAGTAAGAAGTTCATTATGATTAATTTTTACTATAAACGGAATCTTACGAGCATATCGTCTTGAAACTGATCCTAATACTCCGAGAGTAGAGGCAACAGCATTGCATCCTCCCTCTATTGCTAGTTTAATGATATTTTCAGGATCAAAATATGATGGATTGATCGCGAAACTTGCTGAAGCAGTGTGTTCAATGCCTTGATCCACGGGTAAGATTGAAAGATATCCTGTTCCAGCTAATCTACCTCTCTGATTAAAGAGTCTCCCCATATTATTCAATACTAAATTATTTCTATCTGTATGTTCAAAAACTCTATCAATATAATCAGGACCAGGAGCATGAATCATTTCCTTTGGAATACCTACACATGTGTGATTCAAAAGCTCATCTGCTTTAGAGCCCAAGAGATTTTTAATTTCATTATAATCCATTTTATAATCTCATCTAAATAATTATTACTAAATTAAAATTAATGAAAAAATAAGAGTCCAAACATATAATATTTTTGCTTATAGTTCTTTGTTTTTTTTTGTACTATAAACGAAATTTAGTTTGTTATATTGATTTTTAACTATTCAAGATAAAATCATTACTTCTGATTATTATTTCCCTTGAAAAATTCTTTTAAAAGCTCAGAAAGGAGAATATAATTACTGGAATTTACACTAGAACTGCTACTTTCTAATTTCAAAGAAATTTTTCTTGTTTCTTTTCCTGAAGATTCTAATTTTATTAATAGCTTTTTTTTTTCATTCTTAAATTTGCCTGCATATGAAGAATTATTATTCCATAAGTTATCGATTTTATTTGCAACTTTCTCCTTGCTTGTAAATGGTTCAATTTTAGCTCCATTCAAAATTTTAGGTTTTTCCATATTTACCCAACTTTTCAGAAATTTCTTGTTGCTCAAATTCCTATAAAACCTTATTAATTTATCTTTAAAAACCACAAGTATCTTTGAGGCAAAACTTAATTGTTATGAGTCTTTGTCAAAGATATGCCTGATGAATTTGATTTTAAAAACTATGAATCAATGGAAGAGTATGGTAAAACAGTAGAAGGGACAAAGTACTTACACTCTTTATATCTTAAAGCAGTAAATCACCCTACTCGACGCGAAATTCTAAATATAGTTAATAAGGCTAAAAAAATTTCTAAAAAAGAATTGTTAAAAGCTCTTTTAGATAAAAACTTAATAAATGATGAATCTTCGCTTAATTACAATATGGACTACCTAGTTAAAGCTTTTTGTGTTAAAGAAATCGAAGAAGACAATATTATTTATTTTGAAATCACTCAAAGTGGACAAGTAGTAGAGTACTTAGGATAAGACTTTTTTTTCTACTATTTTTGCATCATTTTTTGATAACAATCGCAGCAAGGTATTCCAAAATTAAGGTTATAACTTTTAAATTTCTTATTCTTAACATTTATGAATTTTATTAATGTTTCTATAAGACTCTTTTTACTTTTATCAAAAAATAATTGTTTCAAGTTAAAATAATGATTAAATCCTCCGCAAAGGGGACAGAGAGAATAAAACTTGATAAATTTCTGAAATTTTTGTTTTTCTCCCTCTGATAAAGCTTCTAATTTAAAATCTGGATTACTTTCGATTATTGTTTTTAAATTATCTAATTCATTTAGCATTGCATCTCTTAGAAAATTAGTATTATAATTATTTTCGCTAACAGTTTCATTTGATAAAATGTCTTGAGAAGTAAATTTATCAAAATATTCTATAGCTTCATTAAAAAATAATAAATTCTTGTTTTTACTCTTCTTATTCATTTGTTACAACACTAACATAGGTCAAATTTTTTTTTGTTTCTCTTCAAATAAGAAGTATTCATATCATCCAAAAAAATTTTATTATAGAAATTTGAAAAATTTTTCATTTTTACTAAATAGGTCATTCTTATTTTCACCGGTTAATCTTCTAAAGTCAATAATCCTTGAAGGAGCAAAATATTCAAAATCAAATTCAACTTTATCACCCACACTTCTTCCAGGTATTGGCATTAAACGAGCTGTCAATGGCTTATTCAGTCTAACTGAAATAGTGCATAGATCTAATAGAATATAAAATAATTCTTGTTCGGTAATATCCCCTGGCAATGGGACAACATCTAAACCTGCACCACACATAGTAGTATATAATAGAAGTGAATCCAAGTTAAATTTATTTTCAGACAATCTTTTTGATAAAATATAGTCTTCTAAAATAGGTTGAAAAAAGCCTGAAAACCCAATAACTTTCTCTTTATCAACCGGTATTGAATTTTTTATTAATGCAACTCCGGTTAGAGTTCCAATAGCTCCGAAATATTCAATTCCCAACTTTTCTATTGCAGTCCCAATACTTTTATTCGCCTCTGGAAAAGGTGCAGGAGAAAGATCAACTCCCTTAAACTCAATATCAAATTTTCGTCCAAATTTCTCCCCAATTTTTGTAATGTCATCATAAATTTGATTAAATTTTGATAATAAATTAAATTGCACCTCTTTTAAACTATTTGACTTTTCAATTGCATCAATTACTTCGTCTGCCATTTCCAACGCAAGAGAAAAAGCTGGTTTATCTGAAAAATGATATGCCGCTGGAAAAAATGGGAAATTAGGTCCTACATTGGCAGATACACAAAAATTTAGATTTTTAAATGGGTCTGGTTCAGATAATTGCTTTATTATTTTAGCACCAGATTTTATAGCCGATATATTTAATCCATCTCGTGTGGATGCTACTGGTAAAGAAGTAAAGAAATTATCCGTATTTTTAATAAAAGTTGGCACTTCATTTAATAAAAGTCTTTCAAAGATTCCTAGCTCCGGAAGTTGGTGCGTAAGCATCATACAACACGCAAAATAGTCAAATCCATAGTCTTTAAACATATCTTGTAAAAATTTTAATTGGTTTTTTATATCAACTAAAGTCTCTTTTAAATTTTTTTCATAAAACAATTTATTATCATAGCTAAACATTGGTTGTGAGCAAAATCGCTTAGTTTGAACTTGTATTCCGATTTCCTCGAAAGCATTAATTAGCTCATTGTTTAAGTTCGAAAAATTGTGAAGGTTTTCTTGCATGAAGGTTAAGATCGTCTCATTTCGGTATAGGAAAGGAATTATCTGACCATTTGTGATTGCTCTTATTCGCATTTTTAATTTGTGTTTCTAAAATATATTCTCTTAATAAGAATTATAAGAGAAATATCAATAAAAAATTAATATTTCTAATCATTGAAATTTTATTTAAATTCATTTATATCTTTAATTGAAATATCGATTAAATTTCATCTAATTTTGCTTTTCCTTTTCTTTGCTTTTTAGATGATAAAGGTTTTGTATATTCATTTGGTTTAATGGGGCCAATTTTATCCAATTGTTCCTTAAATTCTTTAACTGCTTTAGCATATTTTTCTCCTTCACCAGCAGCTATACTTACAATTTTCACACGTTTCTCATTTATTCCTGTCTCAATTAACACTTCTCTAATACTTTCATATCGAGATTTTGCTTTAATGAATCCTTCTTGATAGTGACAATCTTGTGGATAACAACCTGCAATTAAAACTCCATCTGCACCATAGAAGAAGCTTTCAAATACTAAAGATGGATTAAGCATTGCGGTACACATAACATGTATTGTTCTTATATTTGTGGGATAGGTTAATTTACTTGTTCCAGCAAGATCGGCTCCGGTATAGGAACACCAGTTACATAAAAATGCGATGATTAACGGGGATTCACTTTTCTGTTTTAAAATAGATTGAATTTGAGCTGATATCTGCATTTTTGTAAACCCTGGAATATATAAAGCATCAGAATGGCACATTGCAGCACATGCACCACATCCAGTACAGTTTGCTTGAGTGATTTTTAATTGATTACCTTCGATTTTTAATGCATTAAACATGCAGATATTTTCACACAATCTACATAAGTCACATTCTTCTGGATTGAAATAAACTACATGGGGATCTAATTCAACTTTTCCCATAGATATTAGAGAAATTACCTTCGCGGCTGAACTTTCTGCTTGAGCAATACTAGTCGGTATATCCTTTGGTCCTTGTATTGCACCAGCTAAAAAAATGCCATTAACCGAAGTTTCTGAAGGTCTAACCTTTAAATGTTTTTCTAATAAAAAGCCATTCGTATCTTGAGATATGTTCAAAATTTTACTTAATTTATTCGTATTATTTGCAGGTTCAATACCTACTGCCAAAACAACTAAATTTGTTTTATTTTCAAATAATTTATCTTCAATTACATCCTCACCACGAACAATTAATTCATCTGACGTATCACTTTTTAACACTGCGGAGATATTACTTTTTATGAATCTGATTCCAAAAGTTTCACGAGCTCTATTATAAAATTCTTCACAATTTTTACCCGTTGCTCTAATGTCATTATAGTATACATTTATTTCTGTTTCAGGATGTTCTTTTTTAATTAACACAGCTTGTTTTATTGCCACATTACAACACACTTGACTACAATATTCATGATGAATTTGTTTATTACGAGATCCAACACATAAAATAAATGAAACCTTTTTGGGGGGTTCACCACTTGAAGGAATTATAATCTTTCCATGAGTAGGTCCATCATTGTTAAGTATTCTTTCCATTTGCAATGTAGTTATGATATCTGGATATTTAAGATAATTGTATTCTCCAAGTAAAGAGGGATCAAAAGTTTTTAATCCTGTTGCAACAATAATTGAGCCGACTTTAATATTAATAATTTCTGGCTCTTGATTGAAATCTATTGCATCTCTATCACATGCTTGAGCACATACTTTACATCCAATACAATATTCTTCTAAAATGTTCGGAAATAGAGGTATTGCTTGAGGATAGGGAACATCTATAGCCTTTCTTGGAAAAAATGTATCTTCTACATCAATTGGACATACATCTCGACAAATGTCAAAACATCCAACACAATCTTCTTCTTTTATAAAGCGAGGGTTTTTTTTTATTGTGATCTCAAAATTGCCAATATATCCATCAACATTTTCAACCGTAGAATAAGTAAGAAGCTCAATGTTTGGATGATCTTTAACCTCCGTCATTAAGGGGCCAAGTATGCAGATTGAACAATCTAGAGTAGGAAAAGTTTTATCGAAAAGAGCCATATGTCCTCCTATTGTTGGTTCTTTTTCCACTAAATATATTTTATAGCCCGCATCTGCAATTACTAATGCTGCTTTTATTCCAGCTATACCTCCACCAATGACTAAACTAGATGGTAGAACATTTGAATATTGAACATCTAAGGGGTTTAAAAGCCTGACTTGCTCTATAGCCATGTTAATTTGATCAATTGCTTTTCTCGTTGCTTTTTCTGGCTCATCAGCATGAACCCATGAATTTTGTTCTCGGATATTAGCAAAAGATATCAGAAATCGATTAATTCCTGCTTTCTCAATAGTTTTTCGAAATAATAAACCATGCAATTTGAATGAACAGGCGGCTATTACAACTCTATCTATTATTTTCTCTTTGATCTCATCAATAATCTTGTTTAACCCTAATTCAGAGCATAAATATTGGTCTCTTAACACATACACATCAGAGTATTTGCTAAAATATTCAATTAATTCTTCATTATTAATAGTTCCACTGATATTTTTCCCACAATCGCATAAAAATAAACCAATTTTCAAATTAACACCACTTATCAATATGAAATTTTCGCAATTCTATGTTAATTATAGATTTGAGTTTTTATTAATTATTCCAAATTGTTTAAAGAAGTTAATATTATCTCTTCCTAAGTATAAAGGAGCATTTAATTTTTCTTATTAACCATTATTTCTACAAAGGAGTAGAATTATTCATTTACTTATTTAATTCATGATATATCTTTATTACCAGAAGTTCTCGAGACTTGCTTAAAAAAAGTAGGAAGCATATCAATAAAGTTATCATCTTCTAAATTTTTTAAAATGATCTGAGATATTTCGTTTAAAGCCTCTTCGTAGTCATCAGGATCTTCAAGTGAATCTAGTTTTAATACAATGAAATAATCTGTATCCGAACCAGAATAATATGTTACAATATTTAGGTTTTCTATAGTTAAGCTTGCAATTCCTGCTTGTTTGCTAAATTCATGCATATTCAAAATATGCATTAAAGTACTTTCCTGTAATTTCATTGATTCTTCGGGATAGTTCGCCTTTATAGCTATCCCGCTCTTATTATTATATTTCATTACTATTAATCCCTCTGGCATGATTAAGCCTCTTTTTGAAGCATTTCTTTTGGTAAAAACGGATATACCTTTAGAATATCAAAATTGTGTTTTTGCATCTCTAAAAAGTAGTTCTTCTCTATTTCATATTCATCTTTTGCCCAATTTAATATTTCCTCTCGTGAGTAATATTTACCCTTTAATACTTGTAAACCTTTACACTTTTTTGTGTATCTCTCGAAGTTATTCCGATTTGAAACCATCATTTGCCAAAATGGGAATGATCTACACTGAAAGGGACGCATTTCATGAACACTACACTTATTATCCTTTAAAAAATGACAATGTTCATCTTCTCCCGTGAATCTAAAACCTAATGTTTTAAATCTGTATGTTTTACCTCTTTGAGCATCGGGATCTTTCCAAAAAAAGCTATCATTAATTACTTTCACATATTTTTTAGCAAAATTTCTTAAACCTTTCATCCCAGTTATGTTCAAAAATTTAGCTAATCGAAGAATATCATCTTTATAAAGATACACTTCACCCGCCTCAAATCCTCTACAACAATCACCACACATTTGGCACGAGAATTTAATTCCATTTTCAAGATTTTTTGAGATCTTGATTTCAGTAGAAGTCAAGTTTATTGCTAATTATTAAGAATATAAATTAATAAATTATATTGAAGAATTTAATTAATATTTAAATATTAATTCATTGATTATATTAGGTAATCAAGAGAGAGGAGCTTTAATTTTTGGTCAACAGATTAGTTAATAGCACAAATTTTGATTTGGATTTTCATTACATTAATGAGAGAATTATAGAGTTAGAAAAGGTCTTATCTAAGTATGATATATATAATGAAAATAAGTTTAGGGAATGGTTTAAAGATTTTAGAAAAATATATGGTAAAAATGAGACAAATTTACGATTATATATTGTTTTTGCTTTAATCTATTTTGTAGGACTAGTTTTCGTAGCTAATTATATTCTTAACGAAAAGAGTTTTATTTCTAAATATAGTAAATCAATAATTAAAATAAAAGAATTAGAAGAAAAAATAGAAAACAAATTCAGAATACTTAAAATTGGTGAGATTAATTATTTTGCTCCAATTATTTCACTTTCTGAGAGAGAAGATCTACCATTTTTTGATGAATTGATTAATAGAATCTCTAGCACCCTATTTAAATCAAATATTAATCCAGAATATATTTTTGATTATTTTATTCAAGAAATAGTATCTCCAATTTTTAGACATAAATCAGGGGAATATTATACTCCCCCATTTTTAGTAAAGAAAATGGTCGATGAAGCTTATTCTTTTGGAGAAAAAACCCTTGATCCTTGTTGTGGTTCAGGCAATTTTTTGGTTGGGATTATAAAATTTATATTGTCTCAAGAAAGAAGCGAAGAAGAGAAAATTTCCGCAATTAACAAGATTTATGGTTTTGATATCAATCCAATTTCTATTTATCTATCAAAAATTAATATATTATTTTTATTAAAAGATATAGCCTCTGAGATTAGTCTAAACTTGTATGCCTTTGATTTTTTGTTTCAAATAAGAAATGATTTAAATGGAAAATTTGATTTAATAATCGGAAATCCACCATGGTATACATATAGAGATGTGGATTCTATAGAATTACAAGAAAAACTAAAGAATTTAGCAGAGAGACTAGAAATCAAACCACGCCCAAAAAATATCTTAAATCTGGAAATATCTACTTTATTCTTTTTTAAAGCAAAGAAATCTTATATGAAAAATAAAGCAAAAATCTTTTTTGTAATTACTAAGGGAGTAATTACAGGTTCTCATGCCTCTAGATTTCGTAATTTTAAAGGTTTTGGAGATATAAGGATTTGGGTATTCGATAAAAAAATCGAAAAGATATTTAATATTGATTTTATTTGCCTTTACGCGCAAAAATCACAAATTTTAGAGGAACCTTCTCTTTATGAAATTCCAGCATACCATTTTGCTTTAGAGCATAATGATATCAATATGAATAATTACAATACAATAGATTTAAAATTGAAGAAAGAAGAAATTCTTGTCCCGTTCTCAATTGAGCAAAAAGGAGAGAAAGTTTTTATTAAAAAATTAATTTCAAAAGAGAAATTGGGTGATCTACTACCATTAAAAGAAAGTTACTATAAAGATCTTTTCCATAAAGGTGCTGATTTAAATCCAAGAAATTTAATATTTGTAAAATTTCAAAATGTTAATGACTTATTAGTGAAAATCAACCCTGATGATAGGATTTTTAAAAGAGCTAAAGCTCCATGGAACAAAAAAGAATTTGAGGACGAAATCATCGAAAAAAAATATTTATTTAAAGTACTTAAAAGTACAGAATTAGTTAAATTTCATGTATATAATTATTATGATGTATTCTTACCCCTTTTGAAAAACAATTTGAGCTTTAACTATGTTAATTTAGATAAAAATTCTAAGGAATTTTATAATAAGATTAACAATTTATACCTAAGATATAAAAAAGAGACTACCACTCATAATTCTTTGATGGAAAACTTGAATCGTTGGTCAAAATTGATTAATTCAAGACAGACATCAAAAATCAAAGTAGTTTATAATAATTCAGGCTCAATATTAAACTCAGCAGTAATACAAGGAGATTTCCTAATTACAGGAGACTTAAGTTTTTATAATACCACCAATCTTAATGAAGCTTACTACTTATCGGCGATCCTAAATTCAAACATTTTGACGGAACAAATTAAAATCATGAAAAGCTCAAGGCATATATTTAAACTTCCATTTAACATTTCTATTAGAAAGTACAATTTAGAAATTTTTACTCATCAAGAGCTAGCAAAATTGGGTAAAAAGGGGCAAGAAATTGCACTTTCTACAAGTAAAAATGCTCTCAAAAAGAATAAAGATAAGTTCTCGAAATATAAAATTCAAAATATTTTAAAGAAAGAGTTAAAGTCTGTTTTAAATCAAATTGATGAGCTTTTAATTAAAGAATTGAAACTGTAATGTAACCTAAAATCAATAATAAAAATTAAAGCATAACTTATTTGGCTTCACTAGATTGTATAATAAATGTTAAAAATTGAAGGGTAGAAAATTTAGACGTACTAAAATAAATAGGAGTCTTAATTTTTATAACATATTATATACCTATTCACAAATAATTAAAATAAAAACAAATGCGTAATTATTTATTTAAAATATTACTAACTGGTGAAGGTGGAGTAGGAAAAACTTCACTCTTAAGAAGGTACGTAGATGGTTTTTTCGACGATAGTACAATTATGACAGTTGGCGTAGAATTCTTTATCAAAGAAATCACCTTCGATGACGTTCACTGTTCATTGCAACTTTGGGATTTAGGAGGGCAAAAAAGATTCAGATATCTCCTTGAGAATTATGTCATGGGAGCTCGAGGTGCACTCTTGCTATTTGATTTAACTAGAATGCCAAAAATCGGTGTTATACTTGAATGGGTTAATATCGCTAGACTTCATGATATAAATTTACCAATCATATTAGTTGGGTCTAAAAACGATTTAGAAGATTTAATGGCTGTAGATGATGAAAGTGCTCTTCATATCAAGAATGCGTTTAATATGATTGATTATATAAAAACATCGGCTAAATCGGATTATAATGTCGAATTACCTTTTGAAATTTTAGCTAGAAAATTAATTGATGTTAGTAGATATTAAGCTAAAAATTATTTTTACATAATCATGAAGGATGAAATTGTCATACTTGGATCTGGTGGAGGAAGGCATCATATCCGAACTCAGCATCGTGCTACAGGGGGTTTCTTATTTAAATTCAATGGAATACAAGCTCATATAGATCCTGGACCTGGAGCAATGGTTAGACTCACTCAATATAAGGAGGATCCTGTTAAAACTGAGCTGTTTGTCGTAACTCATGCACATGTAGATCATTACAATGATATTAACGCAATTATAGAAAGTTCAAGAGAAATAATACATGATAAGAATTATAACTACTATAAAAAGGGAATATTAATTACCACTCTTGAGGTGATTAATTTAATCCAAGAATATCATCTGAATATGCTTGAACAAATCGTGAGATTTAAAGCAGGTGATAAGCTGAATTACAAAGGTGTTGAAATTGTTGGAACTAAGGCTATTCACTCACCCGTTAATGAAAGTTTTGGCATAAAATTTAATCTTAAAGAATATTCTTTAGCTTATACTAGCGATACTAAGGTATTTGAGGATTTTTCGAACCAATTTTCAGGTGTAAACATTCTTATTCTCAATCTTTTACGTCCTGATTCTATAACTTGTAAAAGGCATTTATGTACTGATGAGGTTATTCCTTATTTAAATAAAATCGATCCACCATTAGATTGTCTGATTATAACTCATTTTGGCTCCTACATGGATGGTCCACGCTCAAAAAGGAATTTTGTTCCAAGTCAGGTAAACAAATTGCAGGAACAAACAAATATCAAGAAAATAATTGCAGCTGAAGATGGGTTAAAATTAAAAATAGATGAGTTAATAATCTAATCTACAAAGTCTTCTTCTTAATTCTTAAAGGAATTGCCATCATCTAAGAGAAGTATATTTTAAAAGAAAAGGCAAGGGAAAATAGAAATCCGCGCCAAATTAATAAAATCAGGGAGAGAATTAAACTCAAGAGAGTTTAATAGAGGGCATAATCAGAGCCGAGAAATCCGGACTCTTGAAATCCAATGTTTACGCAGATTATCTAGTTAAATTTCCCTTCCTACATTTAATTAGGATTTCTACTTTAAAAATCAACTGATTATATTTTATATATGTTCTTATATAACGTAATATGAATATACACAAAAAGAAATGGTTTTTATAACAAATAATATTCCAAAATTATTATCGCCATTAGTTCAAATTACGACAAAATCTAATTTAATTTCTTTAGTATATTGATTTTTATTTTGAGTTATACAGAGATTTAATTGTTATGATATAAATATAGTAAACATTTCAAAATATTATTCAGCAGAAATCCAGTGGCGACAAACGATACATTGAAGGATTTGTTGAAATTCAATTTCATTAGAATTGTTAGTACGAATTTTTCTCGTGATCATTACATTGCCGCACTTATTACATATAGTTAGGTCTTTTGGTTTTAATTTAGGTGCGGACACGTATCATACCACAGTTATCTGATTATTCGAATTAAAAATTCAATTACAAAATTTACCTATTAAAATATAGTTTTGCCGATAAAACAACCCTTATTTAGAATATTAATAACTTTTTAATTATTTAAATATGTTTTTTAGTAAAAATTTTTAGATTTCCGTATATATTAAGTTTTAAATTATACTAAAAATGAGTCAAAATGAAGATTCTATGCAAATTCAAACTATTTAACTTGTTTAAATTGAAATCTCCTTATTTTCTTCTGTATTATTCGTATTTTTAAAAACGGTTATAAGAATTGCAACAAAAATCAACCCACAACCTACCCAACCAAATGCTGATAGGATTTCATTTCCAATAAGGAATCCAAATAATGCAGCAAAAACAGGTTCAAGAGAAAATATGATTGCTGTTTGACTGGGCCCGACATGTTGTTGACTCCAATTTTGAAATAGGATTGTTAATGTCATAACTCCAATTCCCATATAAGTCATTACATACCAAAAATCAGGAGAATATGAGAATGACCCATAAGATTCTTGAATCAAAAATGAACAGATAAACCCTGTAGAACATATCACGGCAATTTGAACAATCGAATAATTATAGATATCTACAAGCCGAACGAATTTATCATTATAAATAATATAAAATGCCCAAAAAAATGCACAAATTAAGACTATTAAATCGCCAATAATTATTCCAGAGGCACCTTCTAATAATAAAAAGGCCATACCCCCAATAGATAAGATAACAGCTGCCCAAATTCTTTTGTTTAGTGGCTTTTTAAATCCAAGCCATGCAATAAAAGGCACAACAATAACACTCAAGCCAGTAATAAAGCCTGTTTTCCCTGCTGTTGTCGTTTGAAGCCCAATTGTTTGAATCGCAAAACCAAAAAAATAAAGCATTCCAGTTCCCAAACCCATTAAAAGAATCCTCTTATTAAGGTATTTTAGGTGAGGGAAGAATGGTATAAAGCCTATAAGAGCAATTGCGAATCTTAGGCCTATATAAAAAAAGATAGGGACATCTTCAGTAATGTTTTTCGTGATAATAAAAGATGTACCCCATAATATTGTAGTCATGATCAATAAAAATATCGCAATTTTACTTCGTTCAGACGACATCTTAGATTTTGTACTTTCTGCCATAACGTATTTAATTAAGCTTTAGGTAATTGTTGAAAACAAAATAAGAATATAAATTATTCTGAATATCTTCTTTAATTGAAAGTTAAAGTAAAATATTATGTATCTTCTTCCATTTCTCTTGAAAGAGGATAATTTACCATAAGATCTTACTTAAGCTCGGGAGAATTCAACTAATCGAAGTATGGATAAAATGAAAAAAAAGTATAACTAAAGTAAAGAAAACACGAGGAAACTTTTTTGATTTTTTTAATTATATGAATGCTTCTGAGAGGATTTACTATTGGTTATTGATTTTCATAAAGGGAAGATCCTGCTTTCATAAAACGATTCAGGTGCCGCATTGAAGCTATTTTTTTTCCAGTCTCTTTTTCTTCTAAAAAAGTATCAATCCAGTAGTACTCTGTCTTGCGACTTACACCAACACAGGCAATTTTTCCAGTTGCTATATATGGAATTCCAACCATTGCTGGTCCTGCAATATTTTTCACTTCAGTAGCTCCGTAAAAAGGCACAGCATTACTTCTTGCGGTATCTAATGTATTAGAACCTAGAGACATAACACCAAACATGGCAGTAGGTGATAATATAGAATTCCCCCATGGTGATTCTCCTTTATAATAATCCAGATGATCTGTTATAGCTTTTAATCCTTTATCTGCAACATCTTGAGTTACTAATACACCTTGTGATATAAGATCATCTCCTACCTTAAATCCTGATAAAATACGTAGATCCTCAGGTTTACTGTTTTTAAGTTCTAAAGCACGTATGTAAGATAAATCCTCTGGTTCTCCCAATGCTAATGTTCCCGTAGCAACTACTTTGCCATCCCGCATCTCTATCCGAGCTTCAACCTGAATGTCTTGAGCACCCTCAGGTGGCATCTTAACAACTGCCCTTACTTCTTCTTTGTCAGTTGTAGCAAATGTATAATACAGACTTAACGATCCCTTCTCAAACCATCTATCCCCAAACATCTTGAGAGCTACAGGTGCGAACAAACTTAAGTGGATTGTTCCCGGAATCGTACCGCCACGCATACCAACCTTTTTCGCTACGCTATCATCGTGAATTGATGTTGTCATACCTCTCCACAGGTTTTCTGGTGCTCTCCAACCACCATACATCCATCCTTCTTTAATTGTTATATCATCCATTATATTCATCATCTTTTTATCATATGATAAATACCCTAATAAGTTTTTTGATAAATCCTATTCACATTGAAAGCTTAAGAAATAGATCTTCTTCCCCAACCTCTTTAAATATTGTATCAATAAATCATACTCCAATTAAATATTGAACAAATATATAAAGTCTTAAATACTAAAAAAAAGAATTTTTATTTTAATATTTAATTTAATCCAATTTGTAATTTCATTTATTAAATTGAAACTAAGGTGTCAAAGTTGAAAAATATTAAAAAAGTAATAATAGGTTTGTTTATCGTTTTGTTATTCATCCCGTTTTTTAGTCACAATGCGATAGGTGCTACTACTATAGGAGCTACAACCTTTCCAGCTGATGTTGGAAAAACATATACATGGAAATATACTTATCCTACTCAAGTTAAAGGCGCGAAACTTACCTTTAAATCCGAATCAATAGAGCAAGGTGTATATCTTTCTATAGATGCATTAATTGTATATTTTACAATGAGAGGATATATGCCTGGGATGGGATGGCTAACTGTTGTAGATAATGAATTATATTTGGCTGCTAATAACACTCAAAATTATCTTGCCTTTGGAGATATCATTATCATGCACGCAGTTGTAATACCAACACCTATAAATCTAACATTAGTAGCTGAAGTGCTTGAAAGCATGGAATATGCTGATAGCTCTTCTATTGTTGGTAATACAATTATTTTAGACTATTGGGGTGGAGATACAATAAATTTTACCTATAATACTAATGGTTTTTTGACTTCATATGAATCGATATGGGATGGAGAACTAGAGATGAAATTTGTCTTAGATACTGGTGGTGATGCTGCAGTTCCTTTTGGGAATTATTTCTTAATTTTTATGGTCATCAGTGTTATAGCATTAGTATATCTTAAAAAGCAGAAAATTAAATAATTTTTTTTTTTTTAATTTAAAAGATTTTTAAGAATCTTTTTTTAAAGGATTTTAGATTTCCGAAATTTTATTTTTAGCCAAATCTAATACCTCTAATCTTATGAGATTTTCTAAACCTTTTATCTCTGTAATCTCGTTTTTTGTATCAAAAATATACAATTTTAGTATATTTTATGCGACTCATGCATAATTACTATATTTAATATTTATATTGGAGATATTCATATTAAAAACAATTGTATAATTTACGCAAAATATGCCCATGAAGCATATTATAGGAAAAATTAGGTGATATTTTGACTAAAACATATACAGAAATTAATGAAAAAATTAAAAATGGGGATGTAGTGGTATTAACTGCTGAAGAAATGGTAAAATATGTGGAAGATAATGGAGTTAAAGTGGCTGCTAAGGAGATCGATGTTGTAACAACTGGAACTTTCGGTCCGATGTGTTCTAGTGGAGCATTTTTGAATTTTGGGCACTCTGATCCTCCTATTAAATTTGAGCATTTATGGTTAAATGATGTACATGCATACCATGGAAATGCTGCTGTTGATTGTTATATTGGTTGCACTAGAATGTCAGATGTAAAGCGCTTTGAATATGGTGGTGGTCATGTGATTGAGGATCTTGTTGCAGGGAAGCCTATACGATTAAGAGGCAATTCTTATACAACGGATTGTTATCCCCTCGCAGAAGTAGATACACAATTTACTATAGACGAAATAAATCAGGCAATTTTATGTAACCCGAGAAATGCATATCAAAGATATGTTTGTGCTGTGAATAGCTCTGATAAAACTTTATATACATATATGGGCAAATTATTGCCTCATTATGGAAATGCTAATTATGCTGGAGCAGGATGCCTAAGTCCATTAAGTAACGATCCGGATTATGAAACTATAGGAATTGGAACTAGAATATTCTTAGGTGGGGGAATTGGATATATAATTGGCGAAGGTACTCAACATAGCCCAACCAATCAATTTGGAACATTATTTGTCAAGGGTGATTTAAAACAAATGAGTGCTGAATATTTACGAGGTGTATCTTATGAAAATTATGGCACGTCTTTATTTGTAGGTCTTGGAATACCAATCCCTATTTTAAATGAAGGCTTAGCTAAAAAAACTGCAATTAGTGATGAGGAACTTTTTACTGATATCGTAGATTATGGAATACCAAGGAGAGATCGCCCAAAACTGAGACGAATTAACTATAAAGAATTGAGAAGTGAATATATAGAATTGGATGGTAAAAAAGTAAAATGTTCATCGTTATCTTCATTTTATCATTCTCGTAAAATAGCAAATACTCTCAAAAAATGGATTCAAGATGGAAAATTCTATTTAAATCCTCCTGCCGAAACACTACCAACGGATACAGTCTTTAAACCAATGAAACAAATTATAAAATTAAAATTTGTAAAGGATTTGAAGAAAAAAGCAGAAATCTGCTATGAGGATTGTGATATTAAAGTAGTTGCCCAAAAAATAATTAGTGGAAATGTTAACCATATTGTAATCACTGATAGAGAGAATAACTTAAAAGGGATTGTAACAAGTTTCGATATTACTAAGGCAATTGCGAATGAAAAAAATGATTTAAATTCAATTATTACTAAACGTGTGGTTACAACATTTAATGATGAGCCAATAGGAAATGCTGCAAGAAAAATGAGACAAAATAATATTTCTGCGTTACCTGTTATTGATAAAAACAAAAAAGTAGTCGGAATAATCACATCGGAGGAGTTGATGTAAAAGATGACGATTATTAATATATCGATTCCCTTCGGATTAGTTAAGGATATTGATGATTATTCGAAAATTGTCAATGACATTCTCAAGCACGATATCACTTTTAATATTTTAAAATTTTCCACAGGTTCAGCGGGAATAAATGTGTTATTGGATATTCCTGAAGAAAAAGTAGCAGCAATAACTGAATCACTGATAAAAGGAAATATTATTGTAAACAAAAAAGGTCGGGTAATAGTTGATATTGAGATGTGTATTGATTGTGGAGCCTGTATCTCTCTATGTCCGACAGACGCTTTACATTTTAATAAGGAAGAAAGGTTAGAGTTTTCATACGAGAAGTGTATTGGTTGTCTTTTATGTTTAGACTCATGTCCAAGGTATGCTATTGAAGAAATGTAAAATTTTCTTTCTTATTATTCTTTTGATATGATTTCGAATTAATAAAGGAATTATTAAATATCTACAAATCAAATATATTAGAAATGATATAGTAAAAATTATATCTTTTTGGAGAAATAATTTAAAAGTGAAATCATTGTGAGAATGAAATCAATAATAGGTTTTTTTTTTCTAATCCTTTCAATACTCTTTACTCTAAGTATTTTCGATGTGCCTGATTATTATCAAGGAGAAGAGATGAAAGTCTTAAATACTAGCGATGATGGAAATGAAATAATCCTACCAGTAGGAAGATGGCCACATGGTCTTTTCGTAGCAGATTTGAATAATGATAGCTATAATGATATTGTTACTAGTAATGAGGATCATAACAACCTTTCAATATACCTTTGGGATGATTCAATAAATAGTTGGGGCTCTGAAATAAAAAAAAAGTAGGATCCTCTCCTTATGATGTGTGTGTTGGAGATGTCAATAATGATGGTTTCAATGATATCATTGCTGCAGATTTTGGTGATTCTAATATTTCCATATATCTATGGAATAACTCGATTAATGACTGGGATCCTGAAATTAAAATATATATCGGTTCTAGTACTAGACCTTGGAGATTATTTATTGGAGATGCAAATAATGATGGATTTAATGATATTGCAGTTGCAGACAATGCACAAGATGTTATATCATTTATTTTCTGGAATGATTTAAATAAACAGTGGGATCCAGTACTACAAAAAGCCGTTGATACTATGCACTACTGCATCGCTATTGGAGATGTCAATAATGATGGATTTAATGATTTTGTTAGCGGAAATCTATGGGAAACTAATGTGTCAATTTATATATGGGATAATTCTTCGGAAGATTGGCTACCTAAAGAAGAGGTGGTCACAGGAGCGGGTCCAGCTGAGATTGTTATCGATGATGTAAATCATGATGGATATAATGATATAATAACAGTAAATAGACTAAATGCTAGTGCTTCTATCTTATTATGGGATAATACTTCTAATTATTGGGATCCAGAAATAAGGTTAAACGTTGGCGAAGAGCCTATTTGTGTATTTGCGGGAGATATTAACAACGATGGATATGAAGATATTGCATCAGCCAATGCAAGCAATAACACTATTTCTATATTTTTATGGAATATGACAACTACTAGCTGGGAGTCTGAAATTCGAAAAGAAACCGGAAACCGTCCTTCGGAAGTATTTGTAGCAGATGCTGATAATGACGGTGATAATGATATAATAGTATCAAATACAAATAGTCATAATATTTTAATAATATTATGGCCATGGACATCACCCGATTCAACAACCCCAACTATTTGGGGCTATGATTCTTTTCTATTAATAGCTATCCTATTAGGAATCTCAGCATTTCTATTAAAATTTAAGAAAAAAAATAAATTTTAATTTTTTTTTTTCCTTTTTTTAGACTTTTCATACGAAAAATGTATACAATAGAAGAAATGTAAGAGTATTGGTTTATTCACATATATTGACTTAATATGTTTGTGGTAAAAAATAGATTGTATTTTTGTTATAATAATAATAACAAAATTGTGTAAAATTGGTAAGGTTTAAATACTTATTTTTTCTTTTTGTATACGAATATATAGATTTTATAACAAATTACTTTAAAAATTATAATACAAAAGGGAGTGATAAATCTTTATGGAAGGAATAACCGCTACGGTTTTTTATCGTAAAAGAAAAGAGATAACACAGAAAGAATTGGAGGCTTTTCTTGGTTTCTGTGAAGAATTTTTTTGGATTGACCATTTTAATAAACTTATAGTTAAAGAGAAATAAGTTTTCGAGAAACAGAAAATTTTTTCATAATTCCTCCATTGTTACTTCCCACTAATTATTTTAATTAATCCTGTGTTATAATATCAAAAATTCTTCTACTTTCAAATCGTCCACATCATGAAAATTTATAAAGGTTGTTCTTACAAAGTTGCTAATATTGATTTTAAGTTTCAACTTAAAAAGTATTGAGTAAAAGATTAAAAAAGAATAAACTATATTTAATTTGCAAATTAAAATTCTAAAATTAGAAGATAGAGGATTTAAAACAATGAAAATTATTGAGATTGAAGGCATTGGGGAAAAATATGCTAAAACATTAGAGAAAGCAGGTTATGCAAATACAGAAGATTTAATACCTTTAAAATGGAGAGAAGTTAAAGAACTTGCTGAAAAAACAAAAATTTCGCTCAAATTGCTTGAGAAATGGCAAGATCAAGCAGAAATTATGGTGATCAAGGGTGTCGGTCCTGAATATTCTGAAGTCTTAAACAAGGTTGGCATTGATTCCACTCTAGAACTTGCTTATAGAAATCCAAAAAACACTCTAGATAAAATAATTGCATTCGATAAAGAACAACCTGACGTTATAAGAAAAATTCCGAAAGTTGAGGATCTTGAAGGTTGGATTAGCGAAGCAAAAAGTATGCATGAAGAAAAGAAAGCTAAAACAAAACCTAAAGAAACTCCGATTATTGATATCGAGGGAATTGGTTCAAAATATAGCAAAACAATGGAAAAAGCCGGTTATTTAAATGTAGAATCATTAATTGGATTAGATAGAAACGGGATAAAAGAGTTAGCAGAAAAAACAAAGATTTCGGAAAAATTACTTGATAAATGGGCAGAACATGCCGATTTAATGAGAATTGGTGGTGTTGGTCCTGAATATGCTGAAGTGCTTAATGAAATTGGAATTGATTCAGTTAAAGAGTTTGCTCAACGAAACGCTATTAATACATTAGATCGGATAATGACGTTAGATAAAGAAAAACCTGATGTATTTAGAAGACCTCCAACATTAAAAATGGTGGAAGAGTGGGTCGAAGAAGCCAAAAAAATTAAATAAATCTTTTTTTTTTATATTTCATTAATTATAAGAGAGGCCCCATTTTAAAAATTCAATTTAATTTTTTTTATTCTTCTGTTATTATATCAAAAATTTCCTCTATTCGAGGCGTTTTTTGCTTAAGAGAAATACAACGATCTTCTTCACAACCTCTTAGTATTGCTATTAATTCATTGAGATGAATTGTGGGAATATCTAGCTTTTCTCCATACCATTTATGGATTTTTTCTCTATATTCAGGTTTACTCAATGTATATAAACAGGTTGGACAGGGAGTTACCATAAAGTCAGCGCCTACTGTTTCTGCACTTTTTAATTTGTTGAAAGTTATTTTAAGTGCTTCTTTGGTATTAATCAATACTTGTGAAGCACCCCATCCACAGCAACTTTCTTTTTCTTGATATTCTACAGGATTTCCACCAAATAATTTTACCAAATCGTCTAATTTAGTTTTATCCTTTAAATATGGTTCGACAGTTCTTTTATCTCTCGATAAATTTAAGTAGTGGCATCCATAGTGAATAGCTACCTTGAGATTTTTCAAATCATACTTTAAAGAGTTAAGCAAATCATTTCTAATTAAATACAAGAAATCTAAATCATGTACTAATTTAAGGTTAAAATCATCCAAAATTTCATATTTACCAGGATAATTTTTACCAATTCCCTTTTCTTTTAATCTATTTAGAATTTCTTCAGTTTTTTTCATTACTTCGGGAGTTTTTAAAAATTCTCTCCCTCTTAGAAGACTGTTATAACACCCATTACAGCTAAAAAACACAATATCCGCTAATTGATTCATTTCATTTAGATTTCTCTCATTAATTGCAGCAAATTGAGCTCTTGTAATTAGATTTCTTTGGAAAAAAGTTCCACTACAACAAGACTGGGCAGCGCAAGTTCTTACGTCTAAGTCAAGTTCTTCAAGTAAATCTTGAATCCCCCACCTAACTCCAGGGAAATATTTTTCGAGACACGCTTTAAACAAACTTAGTCTCTTTCCTCTAAAAAATTCTAAAGGATTTTCAGGATAAGTTTTCTCTATTTCATCTAAATCTAAAGATAGATTGATTTTTATCATGTTAAGTTGATTAAATTAAGATTTTTTCTTTTTCTTTTTATTCTTATTGATATTACTTGCCTTAAACACATATTTTATTCGAGCAAAATTACATATTTCAATTAATTCATCAATCCTTTCTTTTGAAAGCGGTTCCCCTAATGGTTCTTCAACCACTACTCCTGTTGTCAAAAAACGCTCAGACATTTCAACAAATTTTCTCAAATCATTATAACGTGGTCCAAATCCCTTTTTGAAGCTTTCATTCCTCAAATTAATTATGAGTAGTGGAATATTTATATTGTCTTTTGGGCAAACTCTTTTACAGCGTTCACACAAATAACAATACCAGATATCAGAATCTTTCAAAACACTTTTATCCCCTCGAAGTACTTTTCTGATAATATTCCTTATGTTAAAGTTCGATATTTTAGCAGCGGGGCAATCTCCTACGCATTTTCCACAATTGGAACAAGCAATAATATTTTTATTTTCCTCTACGTCTTCTACAAGCTCTTTATAAAAATCCCAATTCCAGTCAGAGTCAGAATCTACATCCATGATTTCGATTTTTTTCAATTTATAAAATAATTTCTTATCCTATTTGAAAATCATTCTTCATTGTAAAAAAGATATTGTATTTGAAAAAATAATTTTAATGTACAAAATCTTTAATTTTGAAAAGTTTTATATATTCTTTAGGCATATTTTTTCGAGTGAAATTTACTTTAAGATCTGGAGATTATTGAATGGTTCAATACAAAGATGGTAACATCTTTCTTAAGATTGTATACTATGGTATGGCGGGATCAGGAAAAACTACTATTTTAGAAACTCTTTACGATTTAACTAAGGATGGTAAGAGAGAAATAATTCCTGTAAGTGATTTACAAAAAATCGATAGGAGAAGTGGTGCGACACTTTATTTTGATCGAGGAATTTTTCAATCAACTAAAAAGAGGAAGGTATATTATAGAGTATATACAGTAGCAGGTCAAAAAGGTTTCAGTTCATTAAGAATTAAAGTTTTTAATAAGCTTGATGCCGAAACTGATGCTGTAATTTTTGTGGTTGATTCCCAAATTAATTTTTTTGAAGATAATATTGAATTCCTGTTAGAATTAAAAAACATAACAAAAGGTAAACTCATCAAAGAAATTCCTTTTATAGTTATGCTAAATAAAATAGACCTTAAAGAAATAATCGACCATGAAGATTTTATCCAAATTCTAAAACAAGAAAAATTATGGTATGGACCTCAACATGAGTTAAATCTGTGGAATCCCTTAATTTATAAAACTTGCGCATTGATTGATCAGGAAAAGGATATCTTTCGTAGTTTTTTGGAGATAGCACGAAGAACTGGATTATATCATATATATGGAGATGGTAAAGCTCCAGTTGATAAAAAAGTTTCAGATACTTCGATCTTAACCATCTAATTTAATTACTGGTTCTTATAAAAATAAGGAAAAAAAAAATTATTCTTTTTTCATAAAAATTTCTTTCATCCACCTTGGTAAAAGGAAGCCACCATAAAATTCCAGAGCACTAAAGATCAATAATATACGAACAACTACAACCATAATCGCTAAAAGCGGATCGGTAGGGTCCTCGAATATAGTTCCAAGAAGAGAATCAAATATAGCCGCTACGGCGAAAGTAAGAAAAGCAGCACGGAGTAATTTACCCTTGAGCCTCACTTCTCTATCATCAGATTTAACTGATTTTTGGGCAAAAATTACACCAGTTACTACCATTACCAAGATAATCATTAATAAATAGATCGTTATAAAAATTCCAAAATCAACAGTAAAAGGTCTATCAGGATTAATGGTACCTATCAAATCCATGTCTATAAAGAACAGAATAAAGAATACAATTTCAAATATAATTGAAAGAAGAATAGTAATTATTATTACTTTCTTTTGTGCTTTTCTTTTTATCATATCTGTATATGCTGTTAACCAAGTTAAAAGAGCAATAGGGAGAAATACATTTCCAATGAAAAAATACCATCCTTTTGGTAGCGATCGTTGTACAATAAGATTCATTAAGAAGCTCGTTGAATCAGGAACCCAGGGTATACAAATACCAATCCATGATACTCCGACCAAAATAAACAATCGATTCTTATGTTCAAAGTATTTCGAGAGAATTGTTAATCCTATAATTAAAGAAATAACTACAAATATAAGAGAAAAACTACCTTGTAATACATCGACTAATTCCATTTACATTCCTCATTTTAAGTATCAATTACAAATAAGTTTAGACTTATGCATATATATATTTTTATTTTCTGTAAATAATATCCAGAATTGTCAAAGAGATATCTATCATACAATTTCATAATCAATAGAAGTAGGACTCTCTATATGCTCATTTAATAATTTTAAATGAGCCAGATATTCATTTAAAGAAATATCCTGGTTTTTATATCTTTCCACTAATCTTTCGATTATGAAATACGGTTTAAATTTTATAAATCGAACATCTGAAAAAAGATATACAAATCCCTTAGCCTCAAATATAAATTTCTTTTCTAAAAGTTCATTTAAAAGCTCTTGCTTGTTATTTAAAATACTTAAGCAATCATTAACAGAAACTCTTCCTTCTCTTAAAGTTTTAATTAGAGAAAACACATCTTTATCTAATAATACTGTCTGTATTATTGTTCTATTTTCTATATCAGAAATAATATCATAATTAAAATAGAAATTTTCTAATGAATTTTTATATTTTCTTAAAAGTATAGCATCATTTTTATCGACTGGTAAACTTTTAGGTGGAATTCTTGTGTATGATAAATCATTTGTCAAAAAATAACATTCTTTGCTTCCTGGTACATTCTTTTTAATTATTAAGTTCTCACGTATGAATGATATCAGTATCAAATCAATATTTACAGTTGAAAAACCATAATCATGTCTTAATTTGTTAGTTAAATCTGATTTAGAGATTACTCCATTTCTAAGAATTTGTAGGATTGTGTTCTTTAGTTTATCTTGAAAAAAGTTTTTCAAATTTTCTTCTTCATCCAATTTGGAGTAATTTTTAATTGTAGTATAAGCTTCAGAGATAGCTCTTGTAATTTTATTTGTATTAATTAATTCTACTAAATTTTTACTCATGATAGCTAATATATCAGGAGATTCCTTGATTAGATTTTGCTTCTTATTTTTTTGACTATAAACTAAAATAAAGTAAGTTTCTCCTTCAAATTGTTGTATTATTGATATAAAACTATTCTCACTGTCTTCAGGAGTAAATTCTATCATTGTATTTTCTTTATCTAACTCATGTTTAGCCCAAATTTTCAAAAAGAGATCCTTGGGTGGAAAAGGTTTTTCAGGAGGGTATTGAATTATTGGTTCCGGTCCAGTTTGTTTGTTCCAATGCACAATTAGGAGTCTTTCTATCATACATCACCAGGTTGTGTTATACATGGCGTTCCATAGAATAACGCTCTCATGTATATAGCCTCATTAAAATAATAAGGCTTCTTTTAATGAATAATACAATTCTAATTATATGATAAATAATACTAAATCTCTCTTTTTAAATATGCGCCTTGTTCTTAAAAGAATTTTGGTTTCTTAATTTACCTTGAATTTAGCTGTAATAGCTAATCTAGTTAAAAGTGTGATAATATTAATAAAATATTACAAGAAACGTATTAGATGAGGTTTTAGTTGAATCTAAGGAATAAAGGAATATAACATATAAATCCAATTAAAAGAATTCTGGAAATTGTTTTTCGATTCTGTTTAAGGTTATTGCTAATAAATTAATTAATTCTTCACTTTTGTTTGTTTTGATATTATCAATTACATTATCCAAAATTTGGTTTCCTATTGAAATATCGTCTTTTGTATAACAGTGCTTAAGCATTTTTTGTTTAAATAAAAACTCAAATTCTTGCAAAAGCCATCCTAATTCATCTTTTAAATTATCCTCTAAAATCTTTTCATAATCTCCGCTAAGATTCATAATAAATCCGATTAATTAATTATATTATCTTATACCTTTAAGCTAAAAATAGTCTTCAGATATATAAAATTTCTTCAATCGTAAAATTTTTATATTAATGAAACGAACAACATGAAATCGCAAAAAATAATTTTATGGTTTTTAGCTTTAAAACAAAATTTTAATAGATATAGTAGTTGCTCTTTTGTTTAAATAGTCGTACATATATAAAAAGGAATTAAGTTAAAATATGTAAAAAAAATCTCTAATTATCTAAATTCTTAAAATGATATCTCGTAATAATTTTTGAGAGTTGATAGATGGATTGAATATTGCTGTGTTCTATTGCTTTGTTTAATTCCTTATAAAACTCAGGTAAGTTCATTTCAAAATGACCTTTAAACCATACTTCTTGTGATGGTTTTTCCTTTTCATTCATGTGATGAAATATTAAAATGACTATTAAAAAAAGAAATAGTATCACCATAATACAAATTAATCAAAAAGAGGATTTAATAAAATTTATAATAGAATTAAATAAATTCTGATAAATTATTCAGGTTTTTGACTTCTTTTTTTCTCCAATTTTTTGATCAGTATATAATAGAAGATTATCATTAATGCTAGAGATGCTAAAATTATCATAAGAATAATATTGAAATAATTCGATTGGTCTACTATAACACTTAGTGGCAAAGTATCAAAATCTAAGGGAAGTTCGAGATTATATCTCATAAATAATAATGCTCCTAATGTAGCATAGAAAAATGCCCTAAAAATTGAACCAATTAAAGTACCTATTGAATATTTTTTTACATCTATATCAACTAATCCTGATGTATAGGATATTACATCAAAGGGTATGAATGGTATAAACCTTGTAATTATAATTGCCTTCATACCATGTTTTCCAATGAAATTATCAGCAATATCAATAGCTTTGGTACCTATAAATTTTTCAGCTAAAGGTCGTCCTCCGCGTCTACTAATATAGTAGCATAATAAAGCCGCTGCCATGGAGCCAATAATTCCCATTATTCCTCCGTAGAACCACCCCCAAATCATTCCCGTCCCTAATAACACAATTTCAGAAGGAAGAGGGACAATAAGCCCTTGAATCGCCATAATCGCTATAAACAGAAAGATGCCAATAATTCCCAATTTATAAACAGGATTTACAAAAAATTCCACCACAAATCGATAAAGGATTGTGTTATCTACAAAAAATATAAAAAATAATAAGATCAGAGAAGCTATAATTAAAACTATAAATAAAATGATATATAGAATTGTTTTAGTATCATAATTTGAGAAGTCTAATAGGTTTTTAATATAATTTTTTATCCTTATTGAAAAAGCTTGTTTTTCATTATTAACGGACGTTTTATTCTTTTGTTCCATTCTTATCAATATTGAGAATAAATTAAAAAGTTTGAAAATAAAATATTTTTAATAAAATTAATTTAGATTCTTATTAAAAGAATGGTATATTGAACATTTTCTCAAGGAGAATGTATCATTAAAAAATAAATATAGGGGCGTTACTCTTAATCCAATGGATAAAAGATAAAAACAAAATTTAATGAAATTAAAAAATGTTAAATATTCTTTTATTTAATAAAAAGGCTATTTATGTTTCTAATAAAAAACTAATACTTATATATCTATTAATCTTATTATATATACGGTTGGACTAGTTGTTTAAGCTATAAGAAAAATTAAAAACTATTCTTAAATTATTATAAATTAGAAAAGAGAATAGATTTATAATATTTTTATGTGATTATGGTAAGTTGTGCAAACAGAAAGTAATATTTTGCAATCTAATTCATACCTCTTTATCCCGAATTTAAAGCTCTCGATGGAAGAGATAGATCTAAATGAGGAATAATAACAATTTTGAAGGTTTAATTTTGGCAGCAGGTAATTCTAGCAGATTTAAATTTGCTGATAGAACATCTAAAAAATATTTTCTAAAATTTCGGAATTCCAATATTTTAGGATATATTATCACTGGAATGATTAAAACAGGAATAAGAAAAATAAAAATTGTGACTAGTAATATAGTTAATAATACAAAATACAAGAAAAAGGTTTTAAAATCAATAAATCGACGTTGGATTGAATTATCAAATCTTGAGATAGATATTATTGAAAATAAGTTTCCAGAGAGAGAAAATGGATACAGCCTTTTCTTGGGTCTTAATAAAATTTCTTCAAAATATACAATATTATCGATGGCTGATCATATTTTTTCACAAAATGTTTTTTCTATTATGATTGACAATTATGAAGAAGATGATATTCTTTTAGCAACCGATCCAATGTATGATGAAGGATATTACGATAAGGAGGATGCTACAAAAGTATTTGGAAAAAAAAAATTTATTATTAATATGGGAAAAAGTTTAAAAAAATATAACCGACTAGATATGGGTGTTTTCATATTAAAAACTAAAATTATTAAAAATATATGTAATAACGTTGAATCAAATTTTAATAAATTTGGTGTTACAAACGTTGTTCTATCAGCACGGGATTCAGAATTGAAGGTTGATTGTTATGATTTTCCAAGTACAGTTTGGCTAGATATTGATAATTATAAAAAATATTACCAACTAAAAAGACTTTTCAATAAATCTTCTAATATTCATCCTTTTGGCCTGATTTCTAATGAATACGTTACTTATTACCATAAGAAGAGAATATATGAGGATAATTTTAAGTCAAAATAAATAACAAAAAAAATAAAATATTTTTAACTCAAAAATTATAGAGGTGAACAATGATTAGTAAAATTAAAATTGCTATTGCTGGACTTGGTAATTGTGCTAGTTCTTTAATACAAGGAATCCAATATTATAAAAAAAAATCAAGAAAAAATGCTATTGGCTTAATGCATTGGGATATCGGGGGATATCAACCAAGTGATATTGAAATAGTTGCAGGTTTTGATATTGATCAAAGGAAAGTTGGAAAAGATGTATCTAAAGCTATTTTTCAACCACCTAATTGTACTAAAATATTCTTTAAAGATATTCCTAAAACAGGAGTTGTTGTTAAAATGGGAAAAATTTTAGATAGTTTCGCAGATCATCTAAACCACTACGATAAAGAGTATACATGTATTTTGTCTGATCAAAGAGAATCGACACAAGAGGAAATAATGAAAGAACTTAAAACTTCAAAAGCTGATATGCTTATAAATTATCTTCCGGTAGGGTCCGAAAAAGCGGTAAATTTTTATGCTGAGTGTGCTTTAAAAGCAAGAGTAGGTTTCATAAACTGTATGCCTGTATTTATTGCCAGCAACCCAACTTGGGCTCAAAGATTTAAAAATAAAAATGTACCAATAATAGGGGATGATATTAAGTCTCAAATAGGTGCAACAATAGTACACCGAGTATTAACAAATCTTTTCAAAAAACGAGGTGTAAAACTTAGGCGAACATACCAACTTAATACAGGAGGTAATACAGATTTCTTGAATATGCTTGACAGGCATAGGTTAGTATCTAAAAAACTATCAAAAACGGAAGCTGTTCAATCACAGACAGCAGTTAGATTGAAAAATGAAAATATACATATTGGTCCAAGTGATTGGGTTCCTTGGCAAAAGGATAATAAGGTATGTTTTATTAGAATGGAGGGAAACATATTTGGAGATATTCCAATAAATCTCGAATTACGACTTTCAGTAGAAGATTCTCCTAATTCTGCGGGAGTAGTAATAGATGCAATAAGATGTTTAAAAATAGCGCTGGAAAGAAATCAAGGTGGTGCTTTATATGAACCTTCTTCATATTTTATGAAACATCCACCAATACAATATAGTGATGATATAGCCTATCAACTAACAGAAGAATTTATTGAAGGTTTTTCAGAAGTAAGTATACAATCAATTGATAAAATGATTAAGCAAAATCCACAAGGCGCCGATTAAAAATTTCAAGAGACTTTTAATTTTGATATAATGTGTCAAGAATAGAAATTATAAGAAAAATTATTTATTTTTATTTTCGAAAAAATTATATATTCTAATTTTTTTTAATGATATAGATATAAACATGATTTGATATCCTTTAATCCCAATTGTAACTTTAAATTAACCTGAATATCAAATGAGATATTCAAACGGAAATATAATTTAAAAATTGTTGTTTTATTGTTAGGGTTTTTTAATTTGAATTGGTTAGTTTAATGAAATAATTAATTGTAGATTAAAATTAATAAGTGGTTAATATCCTTAATTCGATTTAAGGTAAAATTAGAAAAGTTTATATCAAAGGTGGTGAAATGAATAAACAAGAAAATTTTATAAAAAGAGTGTATGAAATTGTATCAGAATTAAAACTTCCCTTGATAGATGATAGGGTTCAAGATAATGTTAAATTTAAATCAAATAATGCAACTGTTACGTTAAAATTACTTTTTGAGGAAGATGAATCAGTAATACGTGGATTTCTAGGATTAGCCGAATATTTTCACACTGTTATTATAAAACGAAAAGATACATTTTTCATACCTCATGACCATAAATTGTTTTAGAAAGCAGCTAATGATCCTCTTGTCATTTCTCTAAATCTTTTACAAGATTAAACGAAATTTCAAAGTTAGAATTTCTAAAATTACTATAGAATTGTAAAAAATTTATCAAGAAACTCGGGATAAAAATGCATAAATATTATTGTACAAAATGTAAAAAACATCATCATAAAGGCAAAATTTATAGAGAACATTTGAAATTTAAAGAAGAGAATAAAAGTACGAACACTATTGATGACGAAAATATAAGAGTTGATCTTGAATCTCTTAGACCAATTGCAAAACGACAACTTAATAGATTGCTTAAAAAGATGGATAAAACAGGTAATCATGAGCTTTATAAAAAGGAAATTATTAATTTAATAAAAAAGGAAAAGAGGAGATAAAGATAACAGATATAAAAAATTCTCACGAATTAAATGAAAATGAAATTATTTTAGATTATAAAGTTAATAATATTGTGGCAACAGCAAAATTAGATCTTAAAGAAAAGTTAGATCTTGTTAAATTAACGCGAAAATTATATGATGCGGAATATCATCCTGAAAGGTTCCCCGGTGTTATTTTTAGACAGGATAATCCTCGAGCCACATTTTTAATTTTCTCAACCGGTAATATAGTTGTTACTGGACTCGAAATTTTTCAAGATGCAGAGAAAGCAATCAGCAAATTATTAAAAAAGATAAAAAAGTTTGGCATTAAATCATCTAATCCTGAAATCGTTATTCAAAATATTGTTGCTAATGGTGATTTACATACAATTATAAATTTAAATAAAGCAGTTTTGTTGATGGAATTTGTCATGTATGAACCTGAAGTCTTTCCAGGATTAATATATAATATGAAAAATCCCCGTGCTGTGTTTTTAATATTTTCAACGGGTAAATTTGTTTGTACAGGAATTAAAGAAGAGAAAATTTTAGAAAAAGCGATTTTAAAGTTAAATCGGGAGATTAATGATATGGATATAACTAATGAAATAGTTATCGAAGATGAATTTGAGTTAACATTTCTATAAAAAAATCAGTATCTATAAAAAATGTGAAAAATGGTTAAAAATGGTTGAATTTTGTGAAAAGTGTGGGGGAATGATGCTTCCATCTAAAGATAAGGATAAAAAAATTCTTGTATGTAATTCATGTGCTCAAATTAAACCTTTAGAAGAGGATTTTATTGATTCTTATACATTTCATACTGAAATATCTCATCCACCTGGAGAAGAATTCAAGAATTTAGAAAAAATGAAAGATTGGAAAAAAAAATTCACTTGATTGATTTCACAAATTATTGATTAAAACAAAAAAATAAATCTTGCAGTATATGAAATTTATATCATGGAAAAAAGTAGAATCATGGAAATGTATCTCGTGTGGAATGTGTTGCCATTCTTATGATATAATATTGGAAAAAAATGAATATAAGAAAATGTGCAAAATGTTTGGGAACGAGATTTTTAATTATAACAAATATCCAATTAAATATTTCCTTAAACGAAGAACAAATGGAAGCTGTATCTTTCAAAATATTTCAGAAGGGAAATCTAAATGCAATATACACCAAATTAAACCTATAATATGTAAAATTTTCCCCTTTTTTATCTTGAGTTCATATAATAAAAAGTTATCCTTTCTTTATAGAAAAAAGCGATATAACATATATTTAGAAAGAAAATGCAAAGGAATAAAGTTAGGTAATCCTTCTAATGAGTTTATTTATGAAACTTTGCCTGAAATTATTAATATAAGTCTAAATCCAATCTTAAAGTGAATACAAGAATTTTATGGAATAAAAAATATGATTCTTCTTAAGTTATTGATTTGAAAGCTTGGATGTGATACTTTTCGATAATTCAATATTCAGAATAAACTAAAATAATTCATTTTGATACGAATTCTTTTTCATAAACTGAAATTTTATATATTATCGTTTATTATAGTGATAGTGATTAATTAAATGTTAGATGCAATTGATCTTACTATTTTAGAAGAATTGAAAGAGAATAGTAGGAAATCATATAGTGATTAAAAAGATGATAAAGAATAATATTATCGACAAGTTTACAATTGATTATGAAGTAAATAAACACTCAAAAGTTCATGCTACTGTAAAAATTGAACCCGACTTTAAAGATATTAAGAGAATTATAAAAGGATTGAACCAAATTGAAGAAATAAAAAATATTTAGAGATTATCCGGTGACTGTAGCCTGTTAATAAAACTAAAGATTTCTTCAATTGAAGAATTCAACCCTTTAATTGAGGGAAAAATTTCTCAAATTAATGGTATTAAAATTGTAGAAACATGTTTCATAACAGATATTATTAAATAAATCTGTTCTTATCAATTTAAATTAATAACAAATATAAGAAATTAAAATATATCTATAATTTCTTTAAGTTAATAATATCTAAAATTTCAGTTAATAATGTAAAATAGATTTTCATGAGTGTAAAGAGAAGATACCATCCAAAATTGCAAACTATTGCTTTTATTGGTAATTATATTCCACGTCAATGTGGTATTGCGACTTTTACAAACGATCTTTTGCAAGCAGTTTCAAATGAATTACCAAAAAGTAGTTGCTGGGCATTAGCAGTGAATGATACACCTAAGGGTTATCCTTATCCTAATCAAGTTCGCTTTGAATTAAATGCTAATCGATTGAAGGAGAACAAAATCATTGTTATTTATATCTAAGAATCCCTAATTTTTATTTCTTTTCGGTAAAAAATAGATAAATATTCCTAAGTTATCAATGGCGAAATTTGTTTTTATAATTTCATAAATTATCAACTATTCTAAATATTGAATTAAAAAGTTGATAAAGTATATTAGTCCAAATCCTTGCGTTTTCTAATTTGATTGATTCTTAAAATAACAGATCCATGAGTTAGAATTGAAATTAAGATTAAGCATATTGGAATCGCCCAACCTGAGAAAGTTGCACAAATTCCCGCTAAAAACACAATAAATAGTCTTGTATCACGTCCTTGAATTGTTCTAGAAAAATTAATGTCTTTTTTTAACTCAACCTTAGCAGCAGTATAGCTTATTGAATAGGCACCAGTTATAGCTATTATTCCTAATAAAAATGCTTGTGTAATCAAAAGAACTCTAAGAGAATAAAAAGTAAGACCTACAAATATAAAAACATCAACATAACGATCCATTACAGAATCAAAGAAACCTCCAAAAAAAGAAGTTCTACCATTAGCACGGGCTACTTCACCATCGGAACCATCAATTATACTTGATAATTGAACAAAAATCCCTCCCAAAAAAGGAAAATTTATGCAGAATAAAATTGAACCAATAATTCCAGTTAAAGCTGATATAATAGAAATTATATTAGGGTTACAATTGGGCCAAAAATGTAATGTAAATTTAGTTATTTGATGAGATACAGGCCTGTTTATGTAATTTGAAACTAAACCATCTCCTTTTGAGGGCATTTCTATCAATTTATTTTTAGTCTTAATTCCTAAAATTTTTTATGATTTATTATTTTTTATAGTAATGTGTTAGGAATTTCAATTCGTGCTAATTGGGATTTTGAGAAAGTAATAAATTTAATAATTGACCTAAATATCGATTTATGTGAAATTCAGTTAGATAATACAATATTTAAATTCCAAGAGGATCGGAAGAAAACAATAAAACTAATTAATAAACTATACTCATCAGATTTACAACTTTCTTTCCATTTATCATTTATTGATCTGAATATTGCCTCATTAGACAATAAAATACGTTATTATACAAGTAAATTATTAAGAAAGGAAATAATGTTCGTAAAGAAATGGAATCCTTTCTATATTGTTGTACATACGGGAAAAATTAGTAACACTTTTTATGAAGTACCTTCAGTAAAAGAAAAAGCCCATAAACAACAAATTAAAACAATATCAGAATTAATTAAAATATCTAACATCTATTCAATACCATTTGCTATTGAAAATCGTCAAAAATCTAGTACTTCTGGTTTGATTCAAAATATAAATGACATACAATATTATAACCAATTATTCCCCACTCTACAATATGTACTTGACATAGGACATCTTAATACCTTTTATACTGATCCTAATGCATTGTTAGAAGAGATTAAAGTTATATGTGATTTTCCCATAATTGCAATCCACTTATCAAATAATTTTGGGAAAGATACGCACGGAAGCTTGGAAGACGGAACAATTCCAATTAAATCATTATTCTCAAAAGTACCAAGTTTAAAAGAAAAATGTCTAATTATTGAAAATAAATTATTTAAAAATACTTTAGAAAGTTTAGATTTTTTATATAATCTGATTATAGGGAAAGCATAAAATAGACTATATAATAATATCTCTTTTTCACATTTTTATTAATATATTCAAATAATCTCATAAGCTTTTTAATTTAACTACTAAAATCTAAACATTCTTAATTATGCGATAACCAATTCTATGCTTACTATATTATACTGATTATCCTGATGTACTTCTTAATCTAATAATGAAACAGTTTAAATAAGAAAATATATAATTTGAAATATTGCACAATTTCTTTTTTCATTAATTACTTGATTAAACTTGTTCAACTTGTGAATATGGATGCTTGAAAATTTTAAACAATCTGCAATTGGGAAACTACTTTTGAGTATAATAATTGTGTGGGTGATCCTTGCTATAATTTTTGGTTTCACGGATTTAGCAATTTCAAAGGTAGTTGTTGATGAAAATTCACTATGGGGTATTATTGGAAGAGAATATGGTGAAGCTCCGGGGTATGGATTAATTGCTATTGCTTTGTCTGCTTTAATTGGAAGTTATAATGACAATTTAGGGAAGCAAAAAAATCCAGCGTATGTCATAATAGCTATTGGAGTTATTCTAGTTGTCTTAGGAATCATATTTAATTTTCAAGCTTTAGTTATTGATGGAGCAAGCGTTTTCATATGTGTGTTAATATTTCTTGTGATAACATTCAATAAAGATTGGAAAAATTATAGAAAGATTTCAGCAGTTGTCATTATTTTAGCAGTCATAAATCCGTTATTATTTGTGCAAATCACTAAGATTTTGACTGGAAGAATAAGATTTAATAATTTAGCTCCTAGTTTTACTGATTACACCGCATGGTTCTTACCCCCTGGACCATTTTCAGGAGGAGATTCCTTTCCATCAGGACATACAGGTATATCATTTATGTTTTTACCCTTATTGATACTATTAAAAGAACGTAAATTGAAAGATCCCATTCGAATCTTAATTACATTTTTAATTTTAGGATGGGCTATATTTGTTGGGCTATCTCGAGTAATAATTGGTGATCATTTTGCTTCAGATGTTTTGTTTTCAGCAGGAATGGCTTCTGTTATTACAATTCTATTATATGAAAAAATATATGTTAAAAAAGAATAATAATTAAAGAGGATTAGATGAGTTATGAAAGAAGTTTTCAAAGATGTATATCATGTAGGAGATTCTGGTTGTTCTGTTTTTTTAGTCGATACTCATAGTGAAGATGGACTTGTTTTAATTGATTGTGGAATGAGTTTGGGGATGATTAAAAGAATCAAGAAAGGAGGTTTGAATCCTATGGATATCAAACATTGCATTCTTACTCATTATCACATAGATCACATAGGAGGATGCGCAGATCTTAAAGATTTCAATAAAAAAGTAAAATTTTATGCCCATGAATTAGATGCTGATCCGATAGAAGAAAGAGGACATGAAAGAGAAACTGCTGCGAGGTGGTATGGAGTTAATTATAAACCAGTTAAGCTTGAAAAAAGATTTAAAGGAGATCTTGAAATCTTAGAATTTGGAGAATATGAATTCCAATGCATCCATACTCCGGGACATACTCCAGGTTCGATTTCTATAATACTAGAAATAGATGATACAAAAATTCTTTTTGGTCAAGATTTACATGGTCCAATGATTCCAGGAATTAGTAATTTTGCAGATTATCAGAATTCTCTCCGGAAACTTTTAAACTTGAAGGCTGATATATTATGTGAGGGGCACTTTGGTATATATCAACCTGCTAAAAATGTAGAACGGTATATAGAAGGTTATATTGAATAGAACTTTATGAAAGTTTTTTGATGTGTTACCTTCTATTTCTTATTTAAATTAGGGTTGAGTTCAAGTTCTAATGCACGCTCATCAGCATCAATTGCTTTCAAGAATTCACCTTTATCTCGATAGATTGATGCAAGATCTCTCCAAACATATATATTTTTTGGATCAATTTCAAGAGATTGTAAATACGCTTCAATAGCGTTATTAAATTTTCCTAATTTTTTAAAGTTGTATGCAAGATTGCTAAATAGAACAGCCGTATTAGGTTCAATATCAATAGCTTGTCGAATTGCTTCGATAGCTTTGTCGTATTCTCCTTTTTTATGGTATACATCACTTAAGTTACTCCATATTAATGAATTAGATTCATCAAGATCTAAAAAAGTTTTAAAAGCGTCTTCTGCTTCTTCATATCTTTCTTCTTCTATATAAGCTATGCCAAGATGATACCAAGCATATTTATTTTGGGGATAAACTTTCAATGATTCCTTGCATTCTGTTATAGCATCATTAAATTCACCTTTTTCTAGAGACTTTTGCCCAATTTTATACCATCTTAAGCTTAATAATGAATTTTCAGAAATATCATTTTCATCAAGATCCAGATATTCTAGTCTTCTTAGATTATTAATTGTCTCTGGAATAGATTTGATTCGATTACCATATAAATTTACATATCTGAGAGAACTCAAATTACCTACACATTCAGGAAGATGTTTAATAAAAGAGTCAGGTAATTCTAATTCCTCAAGAAATTTAAGGGTACAAATTTGCTCTGGAAATATCCCAATTTTGGAGCTTTCATTTTTGATATATATACCGATTATATTTCCGTTGTCATTTATTTTATAATTTAGGGCCGTATTCCATTGAGTAACATCATTACTTTGTTCTACCTTTTCTAATTTCTCACCTAAGAATACTTCTAATAACGCTAATGCTTTGACATCAGAGGATATAACACCTTCATTTAAATATTTCTTGGAATATTGTTTACTTGAAAATTCAAATAACCAATGGGGTGATCTGGTAATTTTATTTCCATTTAGGTTAAGATATTTAAGATTTGATAAATCTTCTATAGCTCCAGGTAAAGATTTTAACTCTAAATTTGATAAATTCAAATATTGTAATTCTGATAAAAACCTGATTGATTCTGGAATTTCATTAAATTCCCAACGACTAAGATCTAATGCCCGAATATGATAATCTCTTACAACATAATTGAAATGAGAAGTATTTCTTAATATATTTATATCATCTGTTCCGAATTTTTTAAAATAACCAGCTTGAATATCAAGTTCCTTTACGACATTGATTTGAGTAGCTTCTAAATCTATAAAAAATTGACATTCTTTAGAACTAATATTATACATATTTTTATATTTTTCAATTAGATAAGTCTTTAAAATTTTAGATATTTCAGTGGTTTGAGTAGTTAAGAATCCATATAATTGTGTTAAAAATAAGGCAGAAGATTCTCTTTGTATTTGATCTCTTAAGAGAATTTCACAATTTTCTGAAAAATTAATAACGACTATTTTCGCTATTGTCAATGTTGTTATTGGCTTTTGGCTACTTATCAGAAGACTGGAGATGATATTAAAAATTTCTTTATACTGTATACTTAATTTATTAAAAATCCTTTTGCAATCAGATATTATATTGTCATTTTCACTCTCTTGTAAAGAGTGAATTATTAATTGAATTCCCTTTTTGATATTGATTTTATTGTTTAGTATCTCGTTATATATTACTTCCGGAGTCTTCAAATCACTCAAAAAATACTTTCTTTTAAAATTATATAAATCTTATTTAATCTTTAACCATATTTAATAAGTAAATTTTACTCATTAAAAACAAGATAGTAATATAAAAAATTCATAAATAATTATAATAGAGAAAAACAATAACATTGATACGAGATAGTAATGAATTTAGAAGAGCGTCAAAAAATACTTGCAAATTATAAACATATTTTCGACAATGAAAAAAAATATTATGGTAAAAATATCACTGGTTCTAGTGGTGACCATGATTTAGAACGTGAAAGTTTCTTTCGAAAGGCAAATTTAAATTTTAAAAAAATTTTAGGCGATATTAAAAATAAAAAAATATTAGATGTTGGATGTGGAATAGGGTCACTCTCTTTGTATTTAGCTAAAAGAGGTGCGAATGTTATAGGAATAGACCTCTCTAAAAATCTAATCGAATTTTGCAGGGAGGAAGCCAAAAAAAAAGAAATATCAATTGAATTTAAAGAAATGAATGCTCAGATCCCAGATTTTGAAGACGAATCGTTTGATATTATTACAGGTTCTAGAGTAATACATCATTTACCTAATATTGAGTTATTTTTTAAAGAATGTAGGAGATTACTAAAACAGAAGGGATATATTGTTTTTATTGAACCACTTAAAAAAAATATAATTGTAGAATTAAATAGAAAATTCTTTGCTCCTCAAAGAAGAACAAGACATGAACATCCCCTATTTATTTCAAATGTGTTATTAGCAAAATCAGTTTTTGGGAATATTGAACACAGAGAATACTTTCTTCTATCTCCTCTCGCAATATTTTTTAGAGATTTTGTAAAAAACGCAACACTTTTCAAAGCTCTTTATAAAGTCCTTAATATCATAGAAGCACCCTTAACTAGAATAAAAATTTTAAAGCAATATTGCTGGCAAACAGTTTTTAAAAGTATTAAATCCTAAGATTCTGCTTTCTCTTCCTTGCCTGAAATTTCATTTATATCTAATCTCAACAGTTCCAAGTTTTCATATGTTTCATCTTTTTTAAAAAGTTTATTTTTAATTGTACTAGGATCATTCTCTAATTGGTTTAATAACACATCAAATCCAATTTTTTTTTCATGTAAATCTTCCACAATAATCATTTTACCCCTAAATACTACTGAACGATAAGCTTGAACACAACCATCTTTATAACCATTATCTTCAATAACTGTGCCACACACGAAAGGGTTAGATTTTATAAAATCTATTTTTTTTCCTTCTTTAGCACAATGGAAATATAGCGCGTTTTTAGACTCATCATATCCATAACTTAAAGTTACTAAGTATACTTCATTTTCTTTGCACATTGAGATTACAGTATATTTTCCGCCTTTTAATATCATAGTTAGGTCACGTTTTTCAGAGATTTCTTTTTCAACTCTTCTCATATGATATTTAGTTATATTAAACTACCTCAATTTCGATTTTTTTATCTTCTTAATGTAAACAACTTATCTTATACAATCATTATTTTTATCTTAATTTAAATATTATATTTATTCAAGATGATATTAGAAGATTGGCATAGCCATAACGAGGGATGCCGCCATGCCAAAGGTTCTATAGAGGAATATGTTAGGGCTGCGATAAAATTCAAATTACGGACAATAGGGGTAAGTGATCATTTTCCTTATGAATTTTTAGAAGATATTGAAAGAATTCCTTATGAAGAATATGCAATTACATTGCCTGAAATTGAAAGATATTTAACAACCTCAGAAGACTTAAGAGAGAAATATAAGGAAGATATTAATGTCAGGATTGGTTTTGAAATAGATTATTTTAAAAATCAAGAACCTGTATTAAATACCCACTTAACACCCGTTAAAAAAAGATTAGATTTCATCTTAGGCTCAATCCACATTTTAAACTTTTTTAATGGAAAGGGAGCTTGGGGTTTTGACGATTCCCGATTTAGAAAAGATTATGATTTTTATGGGGTTGATGAAGTTTACATGTTTTATTACCAGTCTTTACAAAAAATGGTAAATTCAAACAAATTTGATTTCGATATAATCGCTCATTTCGATCTACCAAAAAAGTTCAATGATATCCCTACTGATAAGGAAGTAGTTGATAATGAAATGATGAAAACTCTTGAACAAATTAAGAAAAGAGATGTAACAATGGAAATAAACACAGGTGGATTAAGAAAAGATTGTAAAGAACAATATCCAAGTGTACAAATTATAAAGGAGATGTATTCTCTTGATATACCTATTTTAATGGGGTCAGATGCTCATAAACCAGAAGATATTGCTTGGAAATTTGATAAAACAATAAAAATATTGAAAAAAATAGGATATAATAAATTAGCGCATTATAACAGAAGAAAAAGGAATTTTATAGAAATTTGATAACTCAGCAGTTAATTTTAGAAGAAAAATGCCCTATTTTTTAGGGAGGGATAGTAATATAAAGATGGAATGTTTATACTTTCCTACTCCGTATCCAAGATTCTGTTATTAAAGAATTTAATAAGCGGATATGTTTTGAGTCTTTGGTGTGGAAAACTAAATGATTATTTTCGGATCTACCTATAACTGCAATGAATAATTCTTCTGCATCTCGAATGACGCCATATCTATCTCTTTGCTCATAATTTTTAATTGAAATATTATCTAATGACTCGAATTCCTGAAGAAGTTCAGAATGCTCATCGATTCCGGTATTAATTGAGCAGGCGATATTCATAGAAACAGACGATCTAAGCTCATATAGATAGAGTTCCGTTAAATCTTCAATACTAGGAACAACAATCGTTACATTAGCCATCGCATTATTTTGTAATACTTCTTTCATTTTCTCGAGAATCTCAGATTTAGTGATTTGTACGTTTGTAAAATCAACAATTTTTTCTGTAGAACTAGAATTAACTTTTCTCAGTTTCTCATTTTCAAGTTCTAAACTCTCCAATTCTTCATCTGCTTTAGCTAACTCACCATTAAGTATTTCTAGTTCCTTTTCAAGTTGCTCAATTTTCTCGCTTTTATCTTTTAGAGCACCCCGATCTATTGAAGCAGAATTTAATTTTCTGATTTCATCATCTTTAAGCTCAATTGTTTTCTCTAGAGTTCTGTCTTTTTCATCTTTAATTTTTAATGAATACTCTAACGTTTTTATTTGCTCATCCTTCCATTTTAATGAGTTTTCCAGGGTTTCTACTTGTTCATCTTTTAAGCGAAGGAGATTATCTTTTGTCTCTAATAGTTTTTTCCATTCGTAGTCATCCATACCAAAATCACAATATTTCTTATTTATAATATTTAGTATAATAAGTAATGTTTAAAAATTTATGATTTCTAAATCTTTTTCATTATTTCTTGTTATAAAACACTCTTTTGCTCGAAAATTCTCTGGCAACTCTACATTCTCATCAATCATTTAAAAACCTATTATTCATTTTGATAATATCCTCTAAATTAGTTAGATGAAATTTTCCTATATTGCTGATGGTAATCAAATTTTTAATTATTCTTATTCCCCTGATATTCTCACCTTGCGCGATTGCATTTTTTATCGCATCTTGAAATTCTTTCTCTCCTCGTTCAGAAACTCTTACTGTTTTTAAATATTTAATAATTTTTTGATTTACTAAATATAAAGGCAAAGAATAGTAGTCGCTTAAAATTTGATGAACTTTAGGTTTCTCAATGATATCAATTATCTGTAGTCCTTGATTACAATCTAAATCCATTGCCAGATCTGAACTCTCAGCTATTTTAACATTTCCATGCCCCCTTGCTATATTAATATCATTCGATTTCATTAAACTTAAAATCATATCTGCATGTGAATTTTTAAAAAGGTTGTACATTTTCAATAATTCTTCTTTGGTAAAAATAATGTCGGTAGCTGTAATGAAATAATTATAAATTTCTTCATTACTCTGATTTTGATTAATTCTTTTAATAGCCACCTCTATAGCATTAGCCATTCCCGAGATTTCTTTTTGTTCTGCAATCAGGATTTCAACATTTTTATTATTAAGGATTTCTTTTATTAATAACTCCTTTTTGTAGCCTACAATAACACAAAATTTATTAAATCCAGCTTCTTTAAAATTCGAGATGATTCTGGAAATGATTGTTTTTCCATTAATTTCAATTAATGGTTTAGGGATTTTATTTGAGATTGGTCGTAATCTTGTAGCAAATCCCGCAGCTAATATAATTACATAAAGATTTGGTTTTAATTCCATAGATTGGTATTTTCAATTAATTTTCGTATATATATTCTAAAATTATTACTTAATTATTAGGTATATCTTTTTATTTTCATATTCTAATATTCATGCATGGAAGACCAAGATAAAATTATTGAGGAACTAGAATCAGATGTATCTGAATTAATCGAAAAAGAGCTTGAATCTGCTGCAGCTATAATTGGTATTAATGTGGGAACTCCAGAGGGCACTAAAATTACAAGTAGGTTTAAAACCCCCATTAATATGACAATAGGTGAAGTTACTGCTGCGAATAGTAGTCTGGTATTTTTATCTTCTAAAATGCTTAAAGATACTTTAAATCAGGATGTTGGTTATAATTTAATTACGGGTAAGGATAAAATTGTCCTTTCTATATTATCGGAAAATATAACTATGATCGCCTATCTCAATCGAGAATTAGCCGAACTTGAAGGATTAGACATGTACATAAATAGATTACAAAAATTGGCACTACAAATTTCAGCAATAATAGAAACTTCTGATATACTAAAAGAAGAAATATTCAAGGGATTAAAAAGAGCAATTCCTAATACACTTGTACTTGCGATTATTACTAAAGATGGATTGCCTATAAAAATTCAATCAACGATGCCTGAGCCAATCCTATCTGCTATGATTGCCGCATTATATAATTTATCCGGAGTTTTATTGGAAAGTGGGATGGAATATTCAATAATTGGAGGACAAAATGGTTCTGTTATCATTCATGAATTAGACGAGAATCGAATTCTTGCACTCGCAGTCCCAGAATCGGATGAGAGGAAACTGGGAAGCTATATTGCTAAAATAAAGGCGATCATTAAAAGTTGAGAATTTATATAGGGTTCCAAAAGACCAAATTGATAGTGAACTTATATAAATGAAAAAGTGCGACAAGAAGTTTTAC
>JAUVXW010000048.1 GCA_030603385.1 Promethearchaeota archaeon
ATAAAAATAAAAATAGTTGAAATCCCTTGGAGATCAAAGGAAGGGAGAGTAAAGGATATGATGATTAGAAAGGCTAAAACAATGGGAGCAAACGCAATTATAAATTTTATTAATAGGGGACAGGGATTTTGGGCCATAAGATCTACTTATTCAGGAGTCGCTGTTATTGCAGAGGATATCAGAAAATATTGGCAAAGCCAAAAATGTAGTCATTGTGGTAAGCGGGTAAAGGTTACCGATTATTTCTGTGGATTTTGTGGTACTAAACAATAAGTTTTTTCTTGCCTTGAATCATATAACGATAAGAATTTTAGAGGTTTATTATCCTATAGTTATTTTTACCTTTTGGTAGCGTTAACTACTTGAGACTTGTTTACACGATTTTTGAATTAAGTGGAAGATCATAGAGAAAGAAAAAGAGGAGTAATTTTCATTACTCCCAGAGGGGCGATAAGTATTCGCAATATTAAAAAAAATGTGGTACGAAAAAAATAGCGATCGTACCTGTATTCTAAATTAACTATTTAAATGCCACCCAAAATTTTTATCCATCTTTTTTTTGTTTTTATATTCGTATAATTAAATTCATTAACTTATTCAATTAAAAAGAAGTGAAAATTGTGAAAGATTAGGAGAAAAAACTTTTTTTGGAGAGAAGATTACCACACCAGAAAAATTCATAACAGATTTATGTGAAAGAATAGATGGTGCGTATAGAATTGCGATGGAGGTAGAAAGTAAAACGGGACAGCTGGCGTGTATAATGGGCTTTTTAAGGGGGCTCAAAGGGAGGCTTAATCGTGTGCATGATGGTTCATTCGATTCAAAACTTAGTATTGACCGCGGGTGTGAATTAAGATTTGAGGGAGAAGAGACTTTTTTCGCTGAAAAGATCAGCACTTCGGAAGAATTCATAACAGATTTTCGCAACAGAATTGATATTGTCTATGCAACCGCAATGGAAGAAGAGTAAGAAATGCCTCGATTAGCTTATTTGGTAAGCGCTTTAATTGGTCTTAAAAGTAGATTGAATCGAGTCTGTGGAACCATTTAACTAAAATTTTTTTATATTTTTACCTTTATTCTGGTCTTATTTACTAGATCAATATATCAAGCGGTAGATGAATTAATAAAGGATCGTTCCTAATTTTGTGGTGATATGCCGAAATTCACAGAACGAACTGCTCTAAAAGAAATCGTAAAGTTTGCGAAACGAGAATTTCGGGAAAAGAAGCCTCAAAATGTACGAGTTTTAAGAGTTAAAGATGAGAAAATCCTCTCGATTGGCGGTCCAATTCCAGCCATAACGATAAAAGAATCGCAAATTCCTTATTGCATTGTAGCTTTAGATTATGGCGATATATATAGGCTCTATAACTTTAGGAAAGATGGGACTCTCATCGGTGGGGAAAATGTTGAGAAGGCTTCTGATAAAATGAAGAAAATCGAAAAATCTACTAAAACTGAATATATCATTCCGAGAAAATAATTTACTCATTTTTCCAGAATAATAAAAATGTACTGTAACAAAATAGTAAAAAATTAAAAAAGTAAAAACACATTAATTCATAAAAAAGATTACAATCCTTTTGTGGTAGCATCTATTTGAAGTTAAAAAAAAAATGAGGAATTAAAAGATTCCTTATTGGATGTACTACTATTGATTTAAATATAAGAGGTGAAATACAAAATGAGGCGAAAGATTATCTTTATCCTATTTATTCTTAGCATGATGACGTTATTCTCTTTTTGTGAATTAGAAAAAGAGTATTTTCATAGTATAGATATTTTCCCCAATTTATCTATCCTCCCAGAACTTGACTGGTGGGAAACATGGGATAATGGTGATGGAGATAAAGCATTTGATATTGCTATTGACTCTGAAGATAATATCTTTGTTGTGGGCGAGACTGATGTTGGGAATGTTTATGATATTGTTTTACTAAAATATAATTCTTCAGGTTCTTTAATATGGAATAAAACATGGGATAGTTATGATTATGAAAGACCATATGCTATCGCGCTTGATACTTCAGGTAATATTTATGTAACAGGAAAATCTGGACCGAGTACTAGCCTTTATGATGTCTTTTTAGCAAAGTTTAATAATGAAGGGCAAGTTCAATGGAGTCGCTATTGGGGTGGTCCTGATCTTGATTATGGATATGATGTTGCTATAGATTCAGAGGGTAATATATTTGTAACTGGACTTACTTACACGCCTACTTCATCTGATATTTGCCTCTTAAAATATGATAATATGGGAAATTACCAATGGAATAGAACTTTTGGTGATATAACTCAGTTTGATTCTGGTTATGGGTTGTCTATTAATAACAATACTGATGATATCTATCTTGTAGGTCAAATAGGTATATATGATGGTGGTGGTGATGTATTTATATCAAAATTCAATAATCAAGGGATTCAGCAGTGGAATGCTTCATGGGGTGCTGGTATAAATCACCAAGTAGCGACGGATGTTGTGTTTTATTCATATGATAGTATTTATATCACAGGGGAAGATGCCGGCGATTCTCTGGTGATGAAATATAATGATACAGGGGATTTACAATGGTCTAAGACTTGGGGTGGGGTGTATACCGAATGCGGTCGGAGATTGGTTGTAGATAATGATGAAAATATTTTTATTACAGGTTATTCTGGAGTTGACTATAGTTATGATATTTTTATATTAAAGTATAATATTGCTGGAATTCTACAATGGGAGAAAGTATGGTATTATACTCACAGGGCAGAGGGAGAAGGCATTGCTTTAGATTCAGAAGAAAATGTATATGTTGTAGGATGGACTACTAGCCCTTGGGATGCGGTCATTTTAAAATACATTCAGTATCCACCTGGAGATTTTCTTCTTACTACTAACGCTTCAATTCCCCACCTTGATGATAAATTTATTCTAACTTGGAATCCTTCGGAACGTGCAAAATCTTATTCAGTATATAAATATGACAAGTATATTACCTCGATTAATGATAGTGTTATTCTACTCAAAGACAATATTGTTGAAAATAATTATTTAGTTTCGAATTTAACAAGAGGAGATTGGTTTTTTATAGTAGTCGCTTTCAATCCGCTAGGTAATATCAGTTCAGACTGTATTAATATCTCAATTGTATTACCCCTTGATATAATTATTAATGATCCAATATCGGATGAATTATTTGGAAATACTCCACCCAATTTCAATATCACAATTATTGGGAGATATAAAAATACTACGTGGTATACTCTTGATAGTGGAAGCACAAATTGTACCTTTAAAGAAACTGATGGTATGATAAATCAATCAATATGGGACGACCAACCAGAAGGGATTGCCACAATTAGGTTTTATGCAAATAATAGTTTTAGTAATATATCATATAATGAAATTTCAGTTAGAAAAGATACACTTACCCCTAATATATCAATTTCAGATCCTTTACTTAATGAATTATTTGGAAATGATCCTCCTTTCTATATTATCTCAATAGATGAGATAAATTTGGATATATGGGGCTATACTTTTGATAACATTACTAGTTATACAATTACTAATTTTACAGGATACTTTAATCTAACTGCTTGGCAAGGTCTTGATAATGGTACAGTATTAATAACATTCTTTGCTATCGATAAAGCAGGTAATATGAATTCAAGCTATGTAGTTGTCAGAAAAGATTCTAATAATCCAGACATTATAATTCTTTCTCCAGACCCAGGCGAAATTTTTGGAGACATGTCCCCAGAGTTCAATATATCTATATTTGAAGATGACTTAATAGTCTCTACGTGGTATACCGTGGAAGGGAGCACAACTCAATATCCCTTCACAGGAGTAACTGGAACAATTAGTCAAGAAGTATGGGAAAACTTAGTTGAAGGACAGATTACCATAACCTTCTATGCCCAAGATCGAGCGGGAAATATAGGGAACGAAAGTATAATTGTTATAAAATCTATTCCAGCACCACCGACCGGCATTTCTGGAATTATTCCCGGAATAATAGGTAGTGTATCTGCCATTCTTGTAATTTCTCTAATAATATGGGCAATATTTAACCAAAGAAAAAGAAAAAAATCAGATTTTTTTTAAAAATAGAAGTGATTAATAATTAATATACACCCCATCTATGAGCCTATTGATAGAGTTCTTGAATAGCTTCTTCAAACTCCATATATTCCATGAACTCCACCCACACTTTCACCATTCTTTCCCGTGATGCAGAGAGAATAAAAACTCCATCGTTAGAAATTGCCAAGTGATTCAACTCCTCATAATATCCGTGAAAATCTTGTGTAATTGGCAGACTCTGTATAATCTCTCCGTCTGAAACCCTCCAAATAAATAACATACCTCCATCTTTCAGAGAAGGACCTTGTAGACCGGTGACAACAAATTCTTGGTCAGGAGTCAAAACAAAAGTAACGATCCCATATCTTGCTTTCGGGTCTTTTGATTTACAAAATTCCATCTCTCTGAGTACATTCCCCGTATCGATATCCCAAACCTTAATTGTTTCGTCATATGAGGCACTTATTATTTGCCCATCGTCTGTAATTGCAACATCAATGATCGCATGTTCATGTCCTACTAATGTGGTGATAAGTCTTCCTTTTATGGTGTCCCAGACGTTCACAGTCTTATCAAATGCCCCGCTTACTAAATAATCTCCATTAGATGAAAATGAAAGTGAAGTAATTGAACCCCAGTGAGAACCCTTTGTCGTTTTTAATTGCCCTTTTCTTAAATCCCAGATTTTTATGGCACATTCATTCATATCATAGTCACTTGAACCGCTAGCTAAGTAATGACCTTCAGGATCAAACGCCAAGGCATTTACAGAATCTTTATGGCCTTTAAAGGAATGTAGTAATGTACCTGTTTCATAATCCCACACCTTCACGAAAGTATCCGAAGAACTTGCTACATATTTGCCATCAAGCGAAATTGCTATAGTAGATACTGACTGCCCTTTGTGGTCTCCGAATGCTCGAATCAATTCACCGTTGAATATACCAAATACCTTAAGTTTACCATCATTCGAACCCCTTATAAAATATTGTCTATCAGGTGTTATTACCACTGGACTGTATTCACTTTGATCTAATTTATGGCTAACAACTTCTACATACACCCTATTATTGGTTAAAAAATCTAAAAATTCTTCCTTTATCCGAGCCAAAAAAGGAGCTCCATATTTTGAAGCCCTATAATCCTCAATATTTAGTAATAACAGATTAAGGTTAAGAGTGCTATAATCTATTTCATTTAAAATTACGTCAAATTCTTCTGGAGTTAAATAATCTAAATATTTTTCTTTGAAAAGATATCTCATGACAGGGATGTATCCCCTAACAAATCTTTGGGCTATTTCCTCTTTAAAGACCTTACTTGCCTTTACATCACCAACTTCGGTTAATTTTTTAAGCAGAGGAAATGATAAGTTACTATGAAGGAGTCGAGTGTCATACTCGTTTTCCGCCCATGCTTGTAAGTTAGAACAATGTGCCCAGAATTCCTGCTCTTTTGTGATCCCCAAATCTTCAGGAGTAAATTGTGTTTCTAAATTATTGTTATAGAGTAACTCAGCCTCATCTATAGAATCGATCTCTTCTTGATTTTCATGTTTTTGGGGATCAATTATGAGAAGATAACGACACTGGTTAAAAGGTTCATTATCAACATAGATTTGGATGAAATCCTCAATTTTCTTTAAAGAGATATGGCTATTAATGGAAAACTCAAGATTAGAGGAATCTACTGGATCATCCCAATCCTCAAAACTGTCATTTTTGAGAGCTTGTATTTCTTCTTCAAAAGTATGCTCTTCTTCAAACCCTTCTTTTAACGCAACCTTCTCATCATACGAGCAAAATTGAGCATAATCATCGTCAACACCACCAATGATATCTGGATCAAACTCAATCCCTTCTTCTTTCCAACGCCTCATCATCTCTGCTAATCCTTCATAGGTCTTTATAAAATCGTCTATACTACCAGCTTTCGAAGTAATCCACTTATTCCTCCATATCGTGGTGAACTTTTTCCCTGAACAGGGGGTTGAAGAATCTGCCTCATGGTCTTTATTTTCTACTTCTTCTTCCATATTACAACCTTAGTTGATTTTTTTCTAGGCTAATATGTTCAAAATATTTAAAAAGAAAAAAAAATCAATATAGAACTCTATGTTGTTTTAGCTTGTTGGACTTTGAAATATACTCAGAACATGTCTTAAAGCCTTATGACAAAAAAGTTAAATATAATGAAGACGATATTGTCACGAATCCAAAAAAAATTCCAAATTGTGATAAAATAATGAAAAAATTTAAGAAAATTATTTTAACAGTTCTTATAATTCTAATGTTTTTCGGTAGTACATTTAACTCTTTATTTTACAATAGTTTTGAAAATAAAACTACGACTAAGATTAATGAAAATTTATTGAAATCCTCGAGCAAAGTTGAGACCTCCTTAATTTTATTAGATAATCCTGGCAAGATGCTTAGTTGGAACCAGACAGGAACAATCTCAGCAATGTTAATTGTGAAAGAAGATCAAGAGCCTATCCCACTAGAACATTTAGAATTATATGTTTTTATTGACGAAGAATTGATCTTATTCAGCGGAGGGCTTACAAATGAACTTGGAGTCGTTAATTTTACTTTTTTTGTGGAGCTTGATAACGGCGATTATCCATATGAAGTTAAATTTGAGTGTAATTCGGTTTTTACATCTACCAAAGCAGAATCTTATTTTACAGTAATAAATGATTACATTAAACCTTATATTTATTTTAATATGTATAGTTGCACTGATGCGGGAATAGTATTTGACTACACAATAGGTATTGATCTATGGCCGACAGTTATAGGGGGACTTGAATATGCGTATATAGAGCTTCTTGCTCGTAAACCTAATACATATAGTATTGAAGTTATACGATTTCGTCATGATTGGCAAGGAAAACATGGAGAATATAAATCAGGACTGATTACCTGTACATCGGCTGCATCGGGAAGTATAGGCCTTGGATATCTACTTCAAAACGGTTGGACTACAATCGATGTCCGTATTGAAGCAGAAGCAGAGATGTTACTTCCAGTACCTTGGCCTCCATTTGTATGGATTTTTGAAGAATCAGAAACTTATTCTAATTCATTTAATCTTATAGACGATGATGATGATGCTCCGATTTTTGTTGACAATTCACATGATCCTTCAATAAGTATTCAATATGAAGGAGATTACAACATAAACTTAACATATAAGGACCAATCAGGCTGGGATGCCTATATTCAATATGGTTTCATAAACGAGACGTGTAATGTTATCTATGACGATTATATAGGAGGAACAGGCAATACAAACCTAACAACAATAACATATAGTATTCCAAAAACCATCTGGGGCTTGTTTCCGGGTACGACAATTAGATATAGGACGAAAGCAATTGATCGCGATATGGATAGAGGAGGAGGGAATAAAGACCTTAGTGCTAGTAGTTGGACAAATTGGATGGACGCAGGACATATCTTTAAAAGTTTTGGGGGTGCACTAGAAAAAGTTGAAACATGGATTTATTTAGATGATAAATGGCAAATCTGGTCAATCTCACCTAATAAACCACCACCTTACAACACATTTTATCTTAGGGACATAAATTTTTTCACATTATCCATTGTCAATCCATTAAATGATATTATAACAGTGTCCAATGCATTATTATCATTTTCTTGCCCTAAATTTTTATCAGGACCATCAGCGCCAAGTCCTATAGGTATTATTATCTCAGATCCTATACATGAAAAAGAAAGACTTAGTATAGTAAATAATCAACCCTTTAATCCTTCGCATTTTATCATGGATGGATGGAGCTCGACAAATATAACTATTGAATTCGCTCTTGATTACTATATCGGAATTGACAGTGATAATGTTTTTCATTTTTCAAAGTCATATATATATACAATAATAAGACCACCTCAACCTACAGTCAATTTTATTGGATTTAGTGGTCCCCTCTTTTATAAGTCGGGTGGAAAAGGGTCTGTAATTGACGCTAAATTCAACATTAAAAATAACGCCCGGGCACCAATACAAGTTACTCAAAACTACCAATTTTCTAACGATGTAGGATCAGAACTTAGGGAGAAATTAACCATTAGTCAACAATTTAAAGCAGATGTTTTAATTAAACCTGATGAAAGCGAAGAATTGAGTTTTAAAATGAATGTACCGCTAGGAGGAACAAGATATTTTTGGGATGCTAGTATTATTATATTAAAGGGTATAAAATATATTCTTAAAATCTTCGGTGCCGCACTCGATGTAAGGCTCATTCAAGTTCTCAAAACAGTAGAAGAATTGTCTAAAACAGGATTAAAAAATTTAGCCTTAGCCTCTGGAATAATTAATACGTTGTTAGCAGTTTATAATGGTATTGTCCTTACCATTATTGCGGGAGTATCCAGACTAGCTGATTTACAAAGAAATTATGATTTTGTTTCCGAAGTTACTTGGAAATATATCCATAATGGAGGCTCTGATGATACTGCTCACAACGTATTGGGATATGGTAATATCAAACCATCAATTTATACTTTGAATTTAGTTCCATCTGCTGAACAGGAAGCCTTTTTTTGGGCGGGTTTCGGGCTAAAGATTGCTTTAGGTGTTTCATATGGGATTGCGGCAGCAATACATTTTTCTGCCTATGCAGGAGGACCTTTAGCCCCATTGATTAAAGCTGCTGCAGTCATATCGACATTAGTTTGTCTTGCTATGGAGTTTCTTTCTGATTGGTTTTGGTGGGAGGCAAACGATGATGTTCCATTAAACGACAATTACGATGAAACATATGTTCCAGAGTATTCCTCACTTAATATTTCGGATTACAATGTAGGAAATGAATTTGAAGAAACTATTATTAACCTTGGAAATACAACTCTTCGAATGACAGAAGATTTAAGGGCATTGAACGAAACTAAATCAAGAAAAGAATCTGCTATAATAGCTGGAGATTACAATGCCGTTTTAATGCAAAATGAGGCTTTAATGGACTATTCTGGAAGAGTCGCTGACGATTTTAAAGATTTAAATAACGACTTAGAATTGCTTAGTTATCATATGAAAGAAAATTCTCCTGAGATTAAGGAATCGATATATAAATTAGAATCTAATTTTTCTCAATCGGGTTTATCTGAAGAAGAAATTTCATTGTTGCAATCTAATGGATTTAATCAAACTGAAATCCAGAGCCTAAATGCAACTTTGGTAAATGTTACAAAATCAAATACGTTTTCAAGCAATATTACATCACTTGTTTCAGACTTTGAAACAACTTTAAATACTTCCTCTCAAATATTTAATGCGGAGATAATACGACTCGAGGATTATTCACTTGAGATAATGAACGAATCGATACAAATAAAAACTGAGATTCTTAACGAGCCGATAACTAGTGCTGATGACGAGACATTACAGCAACTTGATCAACTCAAGGTAGATATCGAAGATTCGTTTCTTAGGGGAGAATGGAATAACGTGGTTGAAAAATCAGAATTATTAATTGAGTTAGCTAGAAATGTTGCTTTAGAGACCAATAACAACTCATTTTTGAAAGAATATGTTGAATACGCAAAAGAATACAAAACTAATGCAAAACAATTCCTAAAATTGAATTTATACCACCTAAAAGAGATTTCAATTACTGATAATGAAACTAAAACATTAAACGTGATTGGTCATAGCGAAGGAGCACCTACTGCTAATTACATCTTGGAAACCAACTGTTCTTGGGTAACACCAATAGAACAAACCGTTGCGATCGTGCAATACAATAGAACCCCAATACAACTCATTATCTCGACTGAGAACGATTCAACAATAACTCTCGGAATATATTATGTTGAGTTAAAATTGTATCTACCACAGACAAATACGATAAAATTTTCGTTATTGACAATCAATGTGATGGATGACGATTTAACTCCTCCAGAGATACTTGTTAGCCCTTTTGATTATAGTAACTTTAGTTGGCAAGCTATGATAATCGATGATGATGGTGAAATAGATAGTGAGGCAACGGCGATCTATAAAGTTATTGATCAGAATTCCAACATTATTCTCCAGGGAGAAATTTTAGAAGAATCAAGTCTTGAGACAATATTTATACCTTTCAAAGAGGGTACATATACATTATTAATTGAAGCTTCTAATAATGACAATGATCGAGAAAACGATGAGGAACTTAGCTATTTTGAAGAAGTAATTGAAATCACCATAGATGAGATGTATTCTTATGTTGATTGGCAACTAGAAGAACTAGCAGAATATATAGAGAATCACTTGAATTATAGGTATAGGAGATGTATTATCCATAAACTATCAAAAGCGCAAGAACAGTTACAGGAAGCTCTTTATCTCATTGAGAAAGGAGATATTACTTGTGGTATATACCATGATCTCATTGCAAAAATATGTGTGAGATTTTCAGAAATTAAAACCGAGATTTTAAACAGATTAAACAGAATTGATGATGAAATTGCAGAATATATCATAAGCACACTTCATAATATAAGGAATAACATTGTGATTTTAATGGGAGCTTCAATTTGTGAACCACTTGCTTACGATATTGCTTTAATAGAAGTGGAATTACTCAATCTAAATGATTTTATTAAAGAAGAGATTCCCTGCTATACAAATAAATATCTTAGCAGTAAAGTCTATTGTGCTTCAAAAATGTTAGAAATTGCGCTTTTTAGGATCTCAATGGGCTATAGTATTGAATATATATTAGAGTGTACTCAATGGAAATTAGAACGAGTCATATGGAGAATTGATTGGAATCTCAAGAAAGGGAGGGTCTCTGAAGATTTAGCTAATTACCTAATTGAAGAAATTACCAGAATAATTGAAGCTATAGAACAAGTAATCATAAATTAAACTTAATTTATTTCAATTTTTTTTCTTATTCTATTTATAATTTATGATTAATTTCCCTTAATAGCCTAATGTCATAATTTCGATCCAAAAATTAAATTTTTAGTTTTTATTATTTGAAATAAATCTATATTACATTCTTTCCACATACATGATATATTGTTTGTCCTTTTGGGAGTTCAGCGCCACAATGCTGATTAAAGAGAAAATAAATTTCAATAAAGAATTCTATGTTGTTTTAGTTTGTTGGATTTTGAAATGTACTCTGAGCACATCTTAAATCCTGAAATTTCACATATGAAATGATGTTTTGGAAGGTCGCATTGTGTTATAAAGGGACAGGTAAGCAAATTAACTTCAGGAATAACTTCTGACTCTACACCCATAATTATCATCTTCTTATTGTAGGATTTTTTAAATAAAAAATTGAAATTCTTGGCTTTAAAAATCAGAGGGAGTAGAAATTTAGTTATTCGTTTGAGTTTTTTTCTTTATAGGTGGTCATCAGTATTCTAAAAGTGATATATGTGTATATCCTGCTCTATGTATTACATTTTCTTCCGTTCATTGATGACGTGGGTTTTATTAAAATTGCTGAAACACTTAGTGAATGGATTAAAAATTAGATATCTTTTTTATCCATTTAGAATATAGGATGCTTTTAATTTAACGGTCCTAAAAATTTCCCTATTACAAAATTCAAGCCTAATCCAATCCTTGTTTGTATGGATACTTTATAATCAGGTAGAGAAAATAAGATGTTATAACTTTAAATCGAAGGGATGGTGTGGCAAAATAAATGTAGCTTAAGCAAAAAATTAACTCTGAGAATTATTCAGAGCAAAATTTCTATTTAATTATGCACTATCATTTAAAAGATGCACCTACGGTTAAAATTGGGGGTTATTCAAAAGTAATTAATATATTAATTGCCATAGTAACACTCTTAAGTACATTCTAAATCTATCATTATATGACTATCGAAAATTGAAAGATTAATGTATATATCCTTTAATTAGCTGATGAAATTCTTCAGCAGTAAAACTTATTGAAAGAGGTTGAATCTCTCCATTATTTTTATAACTAGGTTTAATAGTAGTCTCACCAGTTAAATTTAATTTAGTAAAATATATTATTATCTCTTTAGCTATATTGGTTGAAAAAGATTTATTAGTTAAATCTTCAATTTTTAATATAATTTCGATAAATCCATCAGGAAATTGTTTTACGATATTAGTTTTTAACCACTGATGATTGTAGCGAGACATATAAATGCATTGAACATAATGTGCTTCCAATTCTGCTCTCTGTGAAATATATTCAATCCAATTCTTTCCATTATAGTCTATATATTCTTGTTCCTCTTGCATTGTGATATGTTGAATTCTATGAACTAACTCATGAGCAATCGCATGTGATCCATTACTTTTGGAATACCTTGGATGAATAGAAATTGGTCCTAAATCATAAGCAACAGAATTACACCCTGGTACATTATAAACTTTTTCACCTTTTTTACCTATCTTCCCACCGGAAACAATCATTTTTTCCCAAATAATCTCAACTTTAAATGGATCATCAATTACATATTTATTTCCATTTTTATAATAATTATCAAGATTTACATATTGCCTATCACTTTCACTATAAGGAAATAGAGTATCTCTTATTTGTAACTTTTTTTCTAACATGATTCTGATTGTATTTTCAGCAATTTTATGCAAATTATCTCTCTCTCATTGAACTTATAGATTGAACAAGTATGTAATTTCCTCCCATCTATTTGAATTCTTTCATTTTAGTTTTTTTCTTTATAAAGACTCATCAATATTCCAGCAGTGATATATCTCTTAAGGTGATAAAATAAGTCTTGATGAGCTGACTAGTATTGAACGCGTAGAGTTTGAGAGATCGAGAATTCGAGAAACCTATTCGGTAAATAACCTTCTATTGTCAAAATTGTTTGAAGAATTAATTTCAGAAATAAAAATAGATGTTTTACCTATTTTAGACATGTATATTTCCTGAAAGTAGTTTGCCTAATTATATCAAATGAAATATTTTTTTTTTTCCAAAGTCTCAATAGCTTTAGGATTATGATCTATTAAATTTTTTTCTTTTTTTTATTGGAAATTAAGGTCATTGGAAGTAAATGTAAAGATTTATAAAAGTGTCGGTATTCTAGGAAATCTAGAATTTAAAAACAAAATTTTTTTATAGTTGTATTTATATATTAATATTGAATAAATGATAAATCTTGTTTTAAGGTGTATAAATTTGGAGTTGTAGAAATTCTTAAATTTATAATGTAGGGATCATATACATAAATATCTAAAAATTTATTAATAATTATCTTAATGGTTATTTTTATGAATAATGGTCCCATTGACGTTGTTTATAGACCTGGCTTAATGAAAAGTTCTTTATTAAATAAGGTTGAATTTAGACGTGTCACTAAAGAAATAACCGATACAGGAATAAGAGATAATGAATCGTATAACAGAAAAATAGACAGAGTGGTGAAGGAATTAAGAAGTAGAAACTTAGTTCATGTTATGTATGAATGGAAGAAAAGCCGGGATAATAGAGATGTTTTATACATAAAATATATGAAAAGAACAGGAACATTTTAAAAAAAGAGGAGGTTATTATAATTATGTTGTTAAGACCAACAGAAAAGAAAACAAATGTAGAAACATTAGATAATCAAAATAAGGAAATCATTTTAGAAGATATTCCGATTTATGTTGAAGAAGAAAGTGGAGAAGAGCTTGTTTCTCTTGTTGATATTCTAAGAGCTGATGAGCAAAGGATCGCAAAAAAGTATAACATTAATATATATAATATATTTGAATTAGCATTATTATATGCTGATGTGAAACAACGAGGGAAATGTATCAAGCAAAAATATCGATTTAACAAAATGTTATTTTATGTTTATAAAAAATTCGAAGAAGAATATGGAGAAAATGTATTAATATTTGATGGAATGAAGATAGCTGAAAAGGGACCAATTCCAATACATCTTAAGGAAGATATGATAAAATTACAAAAAGAAGGGATTCTTGATGTCTTCCTTGCAAGATCTGGGAAGAAAATTCCTGGAAGTAAAGAAGATTGGAAATCTAAAAAATGGATTTCAATTGATTGCACTCTTACTAATAAAGGAGAAGATATAGCAAGAAAAATTTGGTCTGAGCTAGATCCTGAAATGAGAGAAATCATTATAGAAGTGAAGGAAAAATTATACTACATGAAAACAGGAAAATTAAGAAAAAAAGTTCATAAAGAATACCCTGAATATAAGAAATCCTTTGTTCTAAATGATGAAGAGACGTTTGCTTATTTACTTAAATAAAAATTGATTATCTCATTAACTATTATTATTTTTTTTATTATCTTTTTTTGATATTTTGTATTATAGAAATGATCAACCTGAATTATCATCAAACTGAAGTTATATTAAATCTTTTATGCAACTTTTCTTTTTCCTTTGCTTTACTTTCAATTTCCTTTAGTCTTGGCACAATTATAAGCCTGTAAATCTGCGAAACAAGTTCGTTAATCCCAATAGCAATTAAAACAAAAATACTGAAGAGTAAAAAATGGTGGTAATGATATGAACAGTATTTCACACTACAAATCAAGAAATCTTGAAGTATTAAGGGAATTACATGAAATCACTTTTAACTATACAAAAGAGATGGAGGAGACATTTGAATTCCTAAGAGACTCAAAAGACTACTTAGAGTTTAAGAAAATCAAAAAGGACATCGGCGAAAGCACCTATTCAGTAAGAATGAAAAGCCTTATGAATATGGCATTAACTTATTTTTACTCGGTATATGAAGCCTTCACACGTACTTTTTTTGCAAAAGTGATGCATTATGACGAAGGGATGAGTATTGAATACTTTAATTCAGAATTTCATAAGCTCCATGAACTTAGAAAGCGAGTTATCAAAAAAAAATACCAAATACGCTTACCAAATCATATATTTAGAGTTTTGAGGTTATTCCAAACCGATCGTAATGACATTGTACACTTGGGTAAAAAAGCTAAACCTGAATTTGAAAATATAGAATATTTCTTTAGGGTTATAGCGGAATATTTCGAATATATTGAAAAAGAAATCTTCTCAAGGTTAAGTTAGCAGAAAAAACCAAATGTCTTTGAATAGGAGTGAAACTAAAAAAAAAGAGAGAAATTTAAAATTATAATTAAAAATTGTTAAGTGGCATATCTTTTACTATTTTAAAAATAACACTAAATTTTATTAAAGATTTGAAGTAATTATTAATTAGAGATTCAATTAAAGTAAAGTGAGATTGAGTTATGCCATCAAAGAAAACAATTAAAGATAAAATTAAACAGAAAGGCCTATTAATACTAATTTCTTATAGTTTAGTTATAATCATAATAATTTTACTCTTATTCTTACTATTTTCATATAGCTCATTTGTTTTTAAGATGATAGATAGAAACACTTTTAATGACTTTAATCAGTTTATTGCAAGTATAATAGCATTGCTTGGTATTGTTACAGCTTTAATCATTCCCTTTACTATGAAAGAAATTGAAAAAAAAAAAGAAATATTAAAATTAGAAGAAAAAAACCTTAATGTTGCTAAAATATTAGCTGCTGATATGCAGCATCAAATGACTGAATTAATTTATTTTGGAAATAAGGTTTTGGGTGCTTTAACTAAAGCGATTAAAGATCATAAAGTAGAGGATTTAAAAAAGCTAAATAGCATGGGCTATCTGTATTATTTTTTAGAAGGACATAAACCAACTCAAACCGATGAAGTATTCATAGTTTTACTTTCAGAATTGTCATTTCTTGATTCTGTCACATACTTTACCGTAAAGGATTATTATTCGGTTATAAGAGAATTAGTAAATTTCATTAATATGTCCACGAATAATAAAACTTTTTTTTATAGTTTAGGACAATATTTTATCATTTTTCGGAGATTATCTCGGCAAAGCATTATAACCCTAACAAGCCTATATAGAGACGCTATTAAAACTGAGGAAGAGTTGACTTCAGTAGATGTTATTAAAAATCCCTGTGAAGAACTTTTAGATAACCTAAATAATCTACTTAAAGTGTTTTCAATCAAGATGCCTAATGAGGCAACTAGATTATAAAAAAATTATGGCTAAAATACAATTATACCATGATAATAAGGTTTACATCAAAATCTCTTTTCATATGGCTGATTACCAAATTTAATGCTGCTATCTTTTGCTTTTTAATAGGGACTTTGATAACGGACACATCTGGAATAGGAGTCTTAATTTTTTCCCAAGGTTTACCCTTTCTTAAGAAGCTTCTTAATCTGACTTGGATATGTGTCCCGTTATTTTGTTTCTTGGACTCGGTTTTGGGAATTTTACCTATATATGCCTTTAATTGGACTAGAAAATCGAAGTCTTTGGGATTCGGTGTAATACTGGTGGTTATTTTTGATGTTATCAAAGAGGATAACTTTATTAAAACCTTGTGTAATTCTTGTTCTGAATAACTGAATTTGGCATTCTGATTAGTTTATAGTTCAGTTAACTTGGACCGATTATTTTCGTTTAATGGTGTATTAAAAAAAAAAAAATTCATTCATCAATTTAATATGCATCAAAATCCCTCGTATTATTTTGCATCAGAAAATTAGTGGATTTCCAGAAAGGTGCGTAATTGGTTCTCTTAACCTTTAAATGACCCTTTCTAGTTATGGAGATGCTTGATTGCTTATGGTGTTTATATGTAGCGTGGGTTGGTATAGACATTACATTCCATTCTACAAGCTGAAAGGGTTGGTGAAAGACAGGGGATTTTATTTTAACATCGGATATACAAGGTGTCAATGCAATTGAAACTATGTCATTTGATCTCTGAGCTATATTATGGCAAAAGAGGGAAATACCTTCAATATTTTCTTTGTAACCAAAATTGTCCAACCATAAATCGTTTAAACAATGCCACGCCCTTAATGGGTCGATAAATGGGTGTTGGGATATATCTATAACGGCAATCTTTCTTCCATCTTCCGAAATTTTACTTAGTTGTTTAGTGGCGGTGTCAACTCTTGAGCAAATATCACTAAAGAGTTTCATTTCATCCAAAAAATTTTTGTCGTACATAAAAATACTCGATGAATCCTTCGCTAATGGGTTATACACAGATTTTTTTTGAACTATTTCGGGTTCTCGACCTCTTCCAAACCCCAGATAGAACTTTCGTTGGGAAGATGAGACGATATCACAGAATTCTCTATTTATTTTTTCAAATCTCTCCAAGATCCCTTTTTGCTCAAAAAATAGAAGGGATTTTACCTCTAAAAAATACTGTTCCAAATCGTAAAATTGAATATCGGATAAATCTTCTACTACTATCTCGTTACAACTAGATCTTGAAAGAATGTTCCTACAAATCCGATATATGCTCTGTTTAACTCTATTATTCAACTTATTATATTTTTTGTCGTTGACAATCCGAATTTTCCTCTGTAGTCCATTTCTTATATACATAATTACAATTGGGAAAATTTTCTATAACTTAAATCTTTTTCGGTGTTTCTTTTGATTTTTATTCATCAATCCAATTAATCTTATTGCCCTTGATTTTATAAAAGAAGACGTACAATATAGGATATCCATTGAAATTATGGAATCTAAAAACTTATCTCTGATATATATATCATTAATTTTAACAAATACATCTATATTCTTTTCATTTCCATTATAACCGATTAATTCTTCTGCGTTTCTCTTTCTTTCAACCCTGCTTTCTCCAAGGATTTGTAATGAAGAATTGACTGTTCCCAACAATTGTAAAATATAATCTAGTAAGTGTCCTTTCTAATTCGCACTTTTTTCTTTCGAATATAGCAGTTCTTCGTAATTCCAGTACTGCTTCCCCTACTGTTTTACCTTCAATTAGACTGGTTAGGAATATATTATAACACTTTTGCTTAGTGGAAGATAGAAAAAATCTTTCCTAACACCATTTTAGCTAAAGACCTATTCAAAATAGAGCTAAAATAATAGAATGCATTTTGAGGAATTTTCCGATATATTCTAGATTCAGAACTTCTCCTCGACTGTTCTCGAACACAATAATCCCAGTGTTGCACTCCTGATTCAAAATAAAAAGTGAATAAAAAAAAAATATTAAAGGGGGCTTAGTTGCTTGATAAATGAACAAATTTCTGTCATAATTTGATAAATCGATCCCTCAATTGTGTTTTCTTCAGGATCTTCACCGTTCCACTTCATTATTCTGTTAATCACCAAACGTGAT
>JAUVXW010000036.1 GCA_030603385.1 Promethearchaeota archaeon
ATAAAAATAAAAATAGTTGAAATCCCTTGGAGATCAAAGGAAGGGAGAGTAAAGGATATGATGATTAGAAAGGCTAAAACAATGGGAGCAAACGCAATTATAAATTTTATTAATAGGGGACAGGGATTTTGGGCCATAAGAACTACTTATTCAAGGCTCGCGGTTATTGCAGAAGATATCAGAAAATATTGGCAAGGACAAAAATGTAGTTATTGTGGTAAGCGGATAAAGGTTACCGATTATTTCTGTGGATCTTGTGGTTCTAAACAATAATTTTTTTTCTTGAATTTTGAAAATTATCGGTTCCTTTCACATCTGAGTTCACTCAACCCTTTCAATTCAGAAATATTGTTCCCACTTAAATCTAAATACTGAAGGTCTCTAAGCTCTAAGAGCCCCTCAACTTCATCGATGCTATTAATTCCCAGATCTCGAAGTTGTAAATACTTTAATTGAACTCTCTCAGAACCATAACGCTGATAAATTGTAGAAACTTCAAATTTTTTGCCCTTGTAAATAACACCACTCATACATATTATATGGAAAACCACAAATTTAAACTTTTTCACTCTCTAGGTTTATTAATTTGCCCAAACCTTTTTTAATTATAAAATTTTTTCTTTAAATAGATTTGCTTGAATAATTAAAAGACATGCCAGTAATCAATAAACTAATATCAAGATTTAAAAAGTTAAAAACTTCAAGAAAAGTCAGCATAGCATTATTCAGCGCCTTCATTATTTTCGCTCAAATTACCTCCATTCTCTGTGCCATTAGTATCCTCAATTTCTCCCAATTACTTTCCAACATAAAGATCCCCTCTGGATATACATACCTAAATTTAGACATCTATACACCTGAGGATATGGCTGTAGAGGTTCCATATGAAATAAAGAATCCAGGTATCTATGACTTGACTAATATTAAAATTAGCTTAGCTCTTCGACTGAATTATATAAATGCATCTAACCATGCGAATATTACTTCACTAATCTTCTCAAAAATAAGCTTAATAGGACGTTGTAAGGCTTTCTCTAAATTAATTGACTATTTTAATGGTACGTTTGCTGACTTTATCATTCCACCTCTAATAGATTTCTTTGATAATGCTGATGAGTTTGAAATGGTAAATTACCTAATAGATATCGAATTTAACGCTGAATACTTTTACGGATTAATAAAGTTTCATTTTGCGGAGTATAATCTAAATCTATTTGAAATATAAAAAGGTGGGTGAAATTAAATTAAACTTTAGTAAAAATAATATTATACAAATAGTTCTTACCAGTCTTACCTTCATTCTTACAATAATTCTTCCTATATTCGGTTATTTTCAGTTTAATATATCAAATGAAAAATATTTAGAAAATTTTCAAGAAAGATATAATCTCGTGTTTATCGGAACCATTATAAGCGGAGTCATTCTAACTTTCCTTAGATTTTATATGTATCGTTTTTCTCAATATACAATAAAACGCGGATTTTTAAATCTATTAAACTCGATTTTTTTCGTCTTATTTTTAAGTATAACCGCCCAACTAGGGAAAATCAATATTAAAATGGAAAACTTTAACCTAGATTTAAACTTAATAGGAGTCTTTGTATTTCTTATTATTGTATGGTCTCTATTTATAATTAAAAATTTGTATGACCTTTACGACTTCAAAAAAAACCGGATATATTATGAAACTCTCGTTAGAAGCAAAAAGGTTTTGAGCAAATCAACACCGAAACGCAACCCATAATATTTTTTTAAAGTCGATCTACGCACATTTTCGATCGATATTTTTGGTAGTAACTGTTTTTTATCTATTTAATAAAATCAATACACATTAATACACAACTTAATAAACCATACCTAGAAGTGCTCTTCTCACTATCTATACATTTTTAATATCAATTTATACACAACAAAAACACAACATTTAAATATGATACACACTAATTGTGTATTAAGAAACACTAAAAAAAAAGATGATAAAAAAAAATGAATAAAAAAAGATTGGACTGGAAGGAGTTAATAATTATCAAAAATATGTACTACGTTCAAAGATTTTAATAACTACAAATTTTTTTCTATTTTTTATTTATATTCACGATAATCAAAATTATGGAATTATTACTCACAAAAAACAAAAAACAAAAAATAATAATAAAATTGGAGGTAAAATATGATGAAAATGAAAATAACGAATGGTTATGAAGATTTAGAGTATGTAAAAAGCAAGATATCTTCCCAATTATTATTTAGGGATAGTATTTTATTTTTATATTAAAAATCAAAACAAGATTTTTTTTTATTTAAAAAATAGGAGGCAAAAAATAATGAAAATTTCTGGATCAGGAAGGCTTTCTGAGGGAATAATTAATGATGAATTACGTGTTTCAGGCTCAGCTAGAATCGACGGGAATTTTGAATGTAATGGATTTCGGTCTTCTGGTTCTTTAAGGGGTTCGGGAAATTTGACTGTTCATGGAGATGTTAGGAGTTCTGGATCATTTAGACTTATTGGATCTCTTTATGGAGATGGTAATGCAAGATCATCTGGCTCAGCGTCAGTAGGAGGGGAGCTTCTAATAAGGGGCGCACTAGTAAGTTCAGGTTCTTTAAAAGTAGGTAAGAAAGTTGAGGCCCTTGAAGGTATTAGATCATCAGGCTCAGCAAGAATTCAAGGAGATATTTTTTCCCAAAAAAGAATTGATATTGAGGGTTCGGCTACGATTGATGGAAATATCAAGGGAGATGATATTTTTATCGGAACGAACCTATTACGGGTTAGAAGGTTAATTAAACAGCGATTTAAAGTACATGGCAGCCTTTTCGCAACAAGTAAAGTTGATATTACCGGAACATATGTCGCTGGAGATGTGAGAGGACGAGATGTGATAATTGGTCGGGGAACGGAGATCTTAGGCGCAGTTTATTACATTGACAGTATAGAAGTCCATAGACAAGCTACTTTATCTAATGAACCTATTCAAATTGAGGTAGAAGAAAAACAATATAAAGATTAATTATAAAATAAGAAGGAGGGATTAAAGTGTCAAATGAAAAAGAAAGAAATGAAGAAAATGAAGATTATGAGGGAGACGCTGAGAAGATAAAATGGGAGTTAAATGAGATCCGAGATGATCTTATGGATGAATTAGATGATTTGCATGACGGATTTCGAGATGAGATTGAAGATTTAATTGATGAAAGCGAGGAAGTAAAAGATGAATTAAAAGAGGAATTAGAAGAACTTGAGGACGAGAGAGAATCTTTGTTGAACGAAATTGGAGATGTAAGGGAAGGATTAGAAGATTTAGGAGATAATGCAAAGGAAAGGATTGAAAAAACCAAAGAGAAGCTCGAAAATTTAACAGAAAAGGTTCATAAATATGAAAATAAGTTAAGAGAAAAAGTAAGAAAAAAGCTCGAAAAAGCAAGAAAAAAAGCAGTTAAGCGAATAAATATTTCTGTCGATCCTGAGATGAGTGACGAATGGAAAGATTGGGCAGAAGGACTAGGTGCTTCAGTTTCAGAATTGGTTAGAAAATCAATGAAATTTGTTAAGAATAACATTGGTGATATAGCAAAACTAGAGCAGTGGGGGCGTAAAATGGAAAAAATGGGAGAAAAGATTGAAAAATCAGTAAAAGAATCAGGAATAGAAGAGTTAGGTGAGAAAATTGAAGCTCAATTTGGGAAAGGAAAAATTAAACCTAAAATAAAAGTGCACGTTGAACAAACGGCAGATAAAGAGAAAATAAAGAAACGTATTCAGGGATTAATTACGCTTAATCAAAAATCAAAATCAATTCCAATTGATAAATTAGCCCAAGCACTAAGAATCTCCAAAGATGAGGCAGAAAATATTATTTATGAATTAGCCGGAGGAGATATTAAGGGTGAATTGGAAGAAGGAGTGTTTAGATTTACAAATCCTACTGAAGAAGTTATTCAAAAGCTTTTTGAAATGATAGATAATATGTAAAAAGTATTTAAAATAAGGAAATTAGGATATTGATGGAAGAATTCGCAAATAATAAGACGTTTAAATCGTATTTAGTGTTTTGGAGCGGGCAATTATTTTCTTTGCTTGGTTCAATGGTAGTTTTTTTTGTACTAATGTATTGGATTGCGGATGTTTTTAGAGATCCCATGTTGCTCGCCCTGGCTTCATTTTTATTTATACTGGTGATGACAATTTGTATGCCAATAGCGGGAGTCTTAGCCGATAGAGTTAATCGAAAAATGCTGATTGTAGTTGTAGATTCATTGCAAGCTTTTGCAACATTTATATTAATCCTAATATTTCAATTTGGAGTTGTAAATATTTGGATTGTATATATATTTATCAGTCTTCGCAGTATGTTTCAAGCATTTCATACACCAACTGTGAATGCAATTATTCCTTCGATGGTTCCAAAAGACAAATTATCACGGATCAACGGAGTTAACTTCTTATTTACAGGTGTTGTTCAACTTCTTGCGCCGTTTTTAGGTGCCACATTATTATTATTAATGCCAGTATACATGATTCTCTGGGTAGACGTCATCACGTTCTTTATAGCATTGATACCGCTGTTAATGATAAGCATACCTTCAGTTAAAGATATAAGCAAAGCAATGAATCAAAATGAACCCATTGAAAAACGATCATTTATGCTAGATTTTAAACTTGGACTAAAAACATTGAAAATTATACCTGGACTTATGATAATAATAATTTTATCGATGCTACTTAACTTCTTATTAAGACCTTTAGATACACTTATGCCATTATTTATCATTGAAGATCATGGAGGAACAGTGGGACATTTAGCATTTGTACAAATGACTTTTACAGGTGGCATAATTCTTGGTGCGATAGTGACTTTAGTAAAGAAAAATTGGAATAATAAGATTAGAATTATTTTTATTACCATAGTCATTGCATTGATGGGATATTTAATCTTCTCGATTGCTCCTAAAGGTTCATTTATCATATTAGGATTAGGCGGTGCTATCTTAGGTTTCAATTTACCTATAATGAACTCCCTTTATCAAACGTTTGTACAAACTACTGTGCCATACGATAAAATAGGGAAAGTATCTTCTATTGATCATGCGTTGTCTTCAGCAATATCACCAATCGGCTCATTGATTTCAGGACCGTTAGCCTTGCTATTAGGCATTCCCCTACTACTTTTCCTATGTGCACTGATTGGTATTCTATTGACAATTGGTATTTGGAGTTTTACAGGCATTAGGAAAGTAGATATGGATAGTAAGAGCGCATTCGAATAAATTAATGGTAAAATCGAGAGTATAAGTGTTCGATTTGGACTCTTACAAATATTAGGAAAGTAGATTTTGATAATGTTACGGAAAATAGAGAAAAAATAAATGAAAAAATAAATAGTACAATTAATTAATTCGAATTAAAATTTTATTTGTTCTTATAAAAATTCAACCACGTATTTACGGTCATATTTTTGCGCCCTTCATCAGGTTCTCCAAAAACATCTGGAACAGAAACTTTTGCTGCATCAAGATTGTCATTTATTGCATCTTTTATTATATTCCTTAGATCTTTGTAAAACTTAATATGCCTTTCTAATGAGTCTGCTCCTTTTAAAATTGGTCCATGCCCAGGAATATAGATGTCTGCCTTAATATTCTTCATTTTTTCTAATGCTTCAATCAGAAGTTCAGGGTTACAGGTAGGATCTCCAGCGTAAGGAAATGTATTCTCAAATATCAAATCACCTGTAAAAGCAACTTTCTCATGTGGAAAGGAGATGAAGCTGGAACCAGCAGTATGTCCTCCTGTGTGGAAAATCTCTATATATAAATCGTCATCTTGGATGATTAATTTATCTGTAAATAGAAGAGTAGGAACGATATACTCAATACCTTCGCTAATTGGACCTTCCTTAGCCAAATCCTTAATAAAAACTTGATAACGAGATTTAGTTTCGCTATTCAACATAATCTTTGAAGTCAATTCACTACTTAAAACACACACGTCTTTAAAGGGTTTAATTCCAAAAATGTGATCTCCATGATAATGAGTTATCACTAAATATTCAACTGGAATACCAAATTTATTCTCTAGATTCTTGCGTAAGATCTCTCCAGTTTTTACATACATAGTACTATCTATTGCAATACAGAAATTTCGTAAGGCAATCCCTCCTGCATTACCACGACCCTCTCCTGTAGTATTAGCTACTGTATGAGGTGTGATAGATTCTAAATCATATGAAATATTCATAAAATTTCAACTTAGAAGTTTTAAGTTCTAAAAATTATTTAATATTATATATTTTTTCTATTACTCGTCTTATGATGTGGATTTATTATCATTTTTACGAATCCACTTTAAAATAGTTTTAGATTTTTTTGGAAAAATATTTTTTATTACATCTATTGCGGTTTTTCTCACAATAGGATTGTCATCTGAAAGAATACAACTCTCAAGAGTATTAAAGACAAAATCATTTTTTAGCTCCAATACTTTAAAAGCCTGAATGCTAATTCTACGAGTATCAATATCATCGCTGTTTTCTATAAAATAAATTAAAAGTTCTGTTGCTTCCAAATTATTCATTTGTTTAGTAGTGACATAGTCATAAATCTTTGCTACTGTCAAATCTTTATTCATAAAATCAAGAGCATCTTGGTAAAGCACATCTAACTTATTTAATGAAACTTCAATTTCAGATGATTTTCTCAGATCAAAGGGACAATCATGATTTTCAGGTATTCGATGTTTACTACAGAATATCATTCCGCAAAATGTACATCTATATGGTATATCATCTATCTTTTCATTACAAAAATAGCAGATTGACAAGGTTAATGAATTATATTTTACTAATTTTACTAGGTATTAATTTGATTTTATTGATTTAAACTCTTCTGATAGTTTATAAATTATATTCGAGTCTATTAATAATATCATTTTGTATTGGAGTTCCAAGATCTACAAACGTAGCGTTATAACCTCCAACTTTTACTATTAAGTCCAGATATTTTTCAGGATGTTGCTGGGCATCTCTAAGGGTTTCAGTAGAAACAACATTAAATTGAAGTTGCATTCCACCTGATTTAAAATAACCCTTTAAGAGGTAGTATAATTTTTCTAAATTTTCATCTCCTTCAAGATTTTGGGGATGTAATCTTACATTAACCGCAACTCCATTAGTAGCAAGTTCATAATTTAATTTTGCAATTGAATTTAATGTAGCAGTAAGACCATTTTTCTCAACTCTGTTAACTGGAGAGAGACTGTTTGATAACGGTTGTGTGGCTTTCCTACCATCAGCAGAAGCTCTCGTAAAAAGTCCTTCAATAACGTGTACTCCCATGGAATAAGCTCCTGGATTATAATGACCATCTCGCATACATTTATGATTCACTACTTCAGAACAAAATAAGTTCCATAGATCATTCGCTAATTTATCTATTTCTTCTATATCATTTCCCCATTTATCATATTTGTTTATTAATCTCTGTCTGAGTTCTTCATGTTTATCGAAATTAGAATTTAAGATTTGAATTAAATCAGGAAGTGATATCAATTTTTCTTCATAGACTGTCATTTTAATATTATATAATGAATCTACAAAAGTAGCAAAACCATAAGCAGTGATGGAAGAGAAGTTATATTTTGCCCCTCCGGCAGTATAATCCTTACCTTTTTCTATACACCCATCAATTATAGCTGAAACAAATGGTTGTGGAAAAAATTTCATTGTCTCTTCATCTCCAATTTGTGCAATTTTAACTGATTTTTCAATGTTAATACGTAATTGACGAGTTAAGGCATTGTAAAACTCATTATAAGTTGTAAAGTTAATAGGATCTCCTGTTTCCAACCCACTTATACGTTGTGTTAGATTACAATATCCATTATTTAAAGTTAGTTCAAGAACACCTGGTAAATTGATAAAGATTCGACCTGTAGCTGCGAATGTATTTCCTTGGCTCGAAGGTTCCACACACCCTATTATTGCATAGTCCCGAGCATCCTCTATAGTATATCCCGTTTTTATCATTGCAGGAATAATAATATCATCATTATAGAAAGCAATTCCAGAGGTAGATTGAAAAACTTTTAACGCATTCTTTAAAAATATTTCTGGAGATTTCTTATGAACCCTTATGGAGAGGTCTGTGGTAAATGCTTTAATATTCTTATAAGCTTCAAGAAATAGATATGAAACTTCATTTGTAACATCTTTTCCATCTTTATCTACACCTGATATAGTTATTGTCTGTGTATTTTGTCCAAGCGCATTTGCGACTGTAGTATAATCTGTTGGTAATAATGTTACATTCCAAGTTAATTTGAGATTTAACTCTTCAATTAGTTCTAAAGCAAAATCTCTTGTTATCTTCTCTTTTTCTAAGTCATTTTTATAATATGGCCATAGAATTTGATCTAACCTTCCTAAAGCAACAACACTTCTTTGATATATTATATTTATTATATTTTGAGTAAAATGTATAAGCTGAATTGCCTCATAGAATGACTCAGCGGTTCCCTTAGTAAAATTATCCATCATCTCTCCAATGCTCTCAAGTTCCTTCTTTCTTAATTTGTCCTTTTCAATGGAAGCCATTTTAAAAGCAAGTTTTGAATATCTCCTTGAAAAGTGAATAGCCGCATTATAGCAAATTTTTACAGCTTCATAGAAATTAAACATGTCTTGATATTCAATGTCGGTTTTATTTAGTTTTGACTGGTATGATTCAGCCTCTTTAATAATCTCCTTATAACCTAATTTTAAAAGTTTTTCATATCCTACGCAAATATGACCCTCATTAGTCCCATTTACTATAGCGATATTAGGTGCTGCTGTACCAATTCTGTTCATTCCTGTAATTAATTTTTCATCATAAACTCTTTGAACAATGATATCGGCCAATGCTTTACCCTTCCAAAAGGGAATTAATTCTAATAATTCGTCAACTTCATTATCTCCTATAAAGAAAGGTTGTAATTTTCTCTTTCCATATTTTTTAATACTGCTGCGTTTACTGAAGGATCTATCATACGAGTACAAATCAAGGTTAATTTTTTCACCCAAATTTTTGCTTGTTTCATTTCCAATAAATAATTCGTCTTCCCTAATGGAAATAGTCATATTATCTAGTGTATGAGCTATAGCTTTAGCTCTCTTTATAATTTCAGGATCCTTCGGAAACTTTCTATAGATTTCTGTGAAATACTTAATGCGTTCAATGCATAATTCGTATTTACTTGTCAGGAGGTTATTTTTTAATCTGGAGGTTCTTCTAAGACTTTTATCTGAAATCAACATTTATTATCAGGAAAGATTGAATGTTTTTTTTCTGACTGATATATTATATAATTCTAAAAAAGACTCGCATATAAAAGATTACAAATGGTAGCATGATTAGGAGGTAAAGAGAAAAACTGTTTTTAAAAAATTTAGATAAAAACATAACTAAACTCCTAATATAATATAGCACTACTCCGATTAATAATATAAATAATATATGAGAAAAAATACCACCTAAAATAGGAAAAGGGGGGATAGGTACAAAGGCTGAGAATATCAAAAAAGATATGGGTCGTATTATCAGTAGAATCATAGCATCACGACCCTTAAATTCTCTTAGATATAAATAATCCATCATTCCAGAACCTAATCCAACTACTATATATGGTACAGAAGAGATATCTAAAAATGGAATTGAGAAGCTCATTGTCAAATCAGCATTTAAATTATAAAGGAGTATAAAATAAATTGTAGGGATTATTATTATTGAAAGTGAATATAAAAAGGGTATCGAATCATTTCTTATCCAATTTTTCCATTCTTCCTTCCAATTAGAATGCAATTCACTAGGAATGAATAGCATAATAATTCCAGATAAAATTGGGAAAAAAATGAAATATCCATAAAGGATTGATCTATTCAAGAGTGCAAAAATTATTCCTGAGAGTGTTAACGCTCCCAAATAACTTGACGTGCGGTATATTATCATTTTTTTGTATCTTACCTTCCCTTCACGAGAATTATCAACATCCTTCTTGATAGGGAGTTGATCCCAAAAGGGTAAGATTCTCAATTTAACTATTAATGAACTTAATCCTAGGAACAGGATTATTGCTGATGCAATAATTAAATTCTCTGAAACATGATTATTAGGATAATTATAATTAAACAAGCTATATGTTGTAATTTCATTATCTAAATTTGTTATATTAATTGTTTGGTTATGATAAAAATGCTCAAACCAAGTAATCGCATATTTTAGAGATGTCATATCTTTTTCATTCCCTACATGGCCTAAACCAGGTCTTTCTTTCAACTCAATATCTGTTCGATTTATTCCATTTACATGATTATAAAAATCGTTAGTCTCTTTCGGTAAAATGATTTTATCAGATAATCCTTGTATTAATAATAAGTTTTCAGTATTGGTTTCATTTGCTATATCAAGAGCATCTTGAATATCATCTATGTCTGTGATAGCAGTAGTTGTCCCTATTAAATTCTGTATCGGAATCCTGTCAATCAGGCTTTCAAGAGATGCTAATGGATGGTAAAGCACTGTTGCATAAATTCTATTTTCTATTGCTTGCAAAATGGCTCCAATTCCACCCCCATATGAAAAACCTAATAAACCCATATGAGAAGTATTTGCATATTGATATTTAGCATTGATATAATCAATTACTTCAACCATATCATAAGGTTCTTTACTGAGAAACCCACTTGGACCTCCAGATTCTCCATGACCTCGTTGCTCTACCGAAACTACAGCATAACCAAATTTAACAAATTGAAATATAATATTCAATTTATGCTCTTTTCTGCCATTTATTCCATGAAGGAGTAAGATTGTAGGAATTGAATTAGTATTATTCTCTTTTAAATCTTTATCAACATAAATTAATCCTTTAATGTCTATTCCATCTCTCATCTTTACTGAAATAGAGTCAACATCAATATTTTCATCAGCAAAATAATTAAGTTTTTGTTGTCTCAAGGCAAGAGCGAATGAAATTGAAATTATCGCCAAAACTATACTAGTGCATATAAGAACAATTCCGGCATATTTAAATAATAGATTTTTCGATATTTTGTCTTGTAACCTATTTATCAACTTCATTTATAATATAAACACAGTTGGAGTATTATAAAAACCAAATCCTTATCGACTATTAACCAAGTTTTTATATCCATATGTGAATATTTAAAACATAATCTTAGGATGATATAAAAAAATATTATTATGAGTATAGAAACTTGTGCTGAGTGTACTAAAGAAGCAGTCTCTAATTGTGCATTATGTGGAAAACCATTATGCCAAGATCATATAACACATGGATTTTCTAGGAGAACAAACACCCCAGCTGCTAATTGTGCGAATTGCCAAAAGAATTTTCCCAGAAAAGTAAGAAAAAATGTAATTATAATGGCTACAGTACTAATTGTTGCTTCTATCATTTTAATAGTGTATTTAAGCACAATTATCCCATTTGGTATATAATGATTTTTAAAAAATTTCGTTCTTAAAAAGTAAATTTATGTGAATATGTTATGGAAGCTAAAAAAGTATCAGATTCAAAAGTGGAAATTGCCCAAGTTATGATGCCCGAACATTCTAATGCTGCTGGGAATGTTCACGGCGGATATATTTTGAAATTAGTAGATCAAGCAGGTGCTATCGTAGCAGCAAGACATACACATAGTAACGCAGTGACAGCTTCTTTAGATAGAATGGATTTTATCTCTCCTGTTTACGTTGGAAATTTGGTATTTGCGAAAGCCTCATGCAATTACGTATCAAGAACATCAATGGAGATCGGGGTACGAGTAGAAGCAGAATGCTTACGGACTGGTACTCATACGCATGTTGGATCAGCGTACTTAACTTTTGTTGCTTTAGGTGAGGATGACAAACCAACTCAGGTTCCGAAGCTTATCTTAGAAACTGAAGAAGAAAAACATCGTTTCGAAGAGGCTAAGAAAAGAAGAGAATTAAGATTGCAACAAGTTAAAAAACATAAACATATCCAACAACCATGTATAGTTAGACCCGAAAAACTAGAATAAGTAAAGATTTACTTTTATGAATAGTAAGTTTAATTGCTTTAAGAAAAAAGAAGCCAGACTTAGAAAGGCCGTTTGAATTAAAACCAAGTTACAAAGGAATTCCTATAATTGCCCTATTAGGTTCCATAATCAGTATCGCTCTATTATTTACCTTTGATTGGTTTATCATCCTTATTCAAGTGATAATAATCCTCTGTGGAATTGGATTTTTTTATGCTATGAAATCAAAAATAGAAACAAAAACGCTAAGCAAAAACAAAATTTAATATCATATTTCGTTAATATTACAGTATCCGACAATTTCATCTCTTAAAAATACTTTAAATGGTAATTTTACGTCTTTATAAGGTTTCAAAAGATTAACTAAAAGATCGTGTTCTGGTTTAGAAAAGATTTTCTTAAATTCTTCCCCTACACCTTCTAAAAATTGATATTGTTGAAGCACAAAATTGCCTTTAAATCCAACACTTTCGAGAAAGTTTATAATTTCACTAACATCATCAGAAGTCAATAACCTTTCCACATAGGTTGTACGTATTTCAAAATCAATATCCTTTTTAGTGTTTATGAATGCTATAGTATCTTTTATTTTTGCTAAATCTACTTTAATCCCTGTAATTTTCTCGAATTTTTTTGGTTCTAGCGGCCCTTTTAAATCTAAAGCAACTCTATTTATGTATGGTGCGATTTTCTTTATTACATCTGGATTTGAGCCATTTGTATCAATGCTTAAATATTTACCAATTTTTTGAATTTCTATACATAATTCCAACAAATCATTTTGTAGTGTCGGTTCTCCACCAGTAATACTGACGCCACTTACTAGCTCGTTTGTTTTTATTTGATTTATTAATTCGTTGATCTCATATTGTCTACCAACATCAGGCTGTAAAAGGTATTTATTATGGCAATAATCACATTTGAAATTACATCCTACCGTAAAAATAACCATGCTTGATCTATGAGGAATATCCTTTGTTGATATATCAATGATTCCTCCTATTTTCATGCTTTATCCTCAGTATTGTTCTTTAATTGAATTTTCAACTTGATATAATGGCAAATTATAGGGTCCTGGAGTTTCCAACTTAAGAGATGTAAGAGCTGCTGCAAATTTTAATGATTGCTCAGGATTTTTTGTGATTCGTGATCCTAAATAACTAATTAATGCAGTATCTCCCCTTCCAGTTCTTCCAATTGAATTTTTGTTCTTCCATGGAAAACTATATGATCCATTGGAAGTATAAACAGATATACCTTCCTCATGAGTAATTAAGATTTCTTTAGGGCCAAAAGTAATTAATTCTTTAGCAGCAGTACTAATTTCTTTCTGGTTAGTCAAAACTTCTGCTTCAGTTTGATCTAATTTTAATACATTAATATTTGAGATGATCTTTTTCTTCTCTTTAAGAGACAATGATTTGTAAAAAACTCTTGTATCGTCTCTAAATCTGATAAATCCTTGGATATCTAAACATAAATTTAGGGGATATTTACTTTTAAGATGCTCTAATAATTCTAAGTCAACTTCACCCGCAATAATAGGGGCAATAACAAAGAATTTCGGATTTATATTGTCAACAATTTCTTCCTTTTTAAATAGACCCGCAAATCCAAGTGGTCTATATTCTCTAAATTCCATATTTTCAGAAGAATATATATTTCTTAAGCCTGAGGTCTCTTCTGATGGATATGCGTAATAATTAATTCCATTCTTTTTGAATATCTCTAGAAATGGAAAATCTTCTTCTTTTAATCTTGTAATAATTGATATTTTAAGACCCATATGGCTTCCAGCTATTCCCCCGTAATAAACTGCACCACCTAATGATGTATAGCTATTTCCATCAACCTCTATAATATCCTTAGCTAGGTGTCCCAAAATTACTATGTCAGTTGCTATTTTAGTCATAAATATAATTATTAAAGCAAATAAGGAATTAAGAAATTATTGTAATATTAAATAAAAAAGAGAAAAAGAAAGAGAAAGTTTAATTTAAACTTCTTTACAATGACTTTTCAATTTTCCCATAAATGAAATTTTCTAATATTCTTTCTTTTATCTTACAGAATTTTAGTTTAGGGATTTCATTGATTTTTTTATCACTTTCTTCAATACTTCTAATTAAAATTGAGCTTATGTTTAACTTTTGGTGATCACCTCTAATAATTTGTTCACTTAATTCTTTTTTAATCATCATTAAATTATACGTATTGCTCATATTTAAATATACCCATTCTTTTCCCACATCTCAAAAACCTATAATAGATAACTCTAAATCATAATATAATGAATTTTTTAATAGTCACATTAAACATTGTTCAATTATACCTTAAAATCTAAATAATTCTATAACTCTTTTGATTGAAAAAAGTAAGCAGAACTGAACGAAATTTAGTCTTTATTATTAATAGGGGAGATGAGTTTTCTGGTGAGTCTAAATAACTATAGTCCAGATAGTTATTTCTACAAATTTAGGTGTAAATGATACGTAAGCATAAATAGTTGAATTGTTATTTCATATATAAAATTAGTAAAAGAGATTTGAGGGGATATGAATAAAAAAAAGTTTATGGGTGTAATTTTATTAGGGTTTTTAACAATTATTGCAGCAACTCAAATGGTTACAGCGGTAAATCAATATTCTGTGGAAGTTGGTGCTCATTTCAGAAGGGATGCAACACAATATTTCTTTATGAAAGATGGACCCGAATATACTCATTCTTATTATTTAGAGTTTAATTTTACAAATTGGGGCGATCCTGGTGGTTTAGATTATCTTAATGGCACGATTAACAATAATGGAACTGTTTTTGATGGTGAAATCAGCCATGAGTATTATTATGGGGGACAAACTTATGGACAAGAATGGGTTACAGATATATTAGACTATCAAGGAGAATATCCTGTGCATGTTTATTTAGTTTGTGCCACTGAAATTGAACAAACTACAAAACCTGAATTAGAGAACCTTGCTCTCAATTCGTGGCTCACGTTCGGTGAACCTTCAACAAATAATTTTACTCTTACTGGTACTTACATAGATGGAGATAATACTGCTATTTATACAGGAAAAGTAGAATTCAACTCTGATAAAGTCTTGAAATATGTGTATGATGAATTAATACTAAAAACAGACGGAGTTACCCAGATTATAGAGCGATATGTATGGACTCTTACGTATACACCAGGGACACCAACCGGAGGTACTGGTGAAAGTATTCCTGGATATTCCTTATATTTTGTAATGGGCGCAATTGCGATTAGTTTTCTTCTTTTACTAAGAAGAAAAAACTTATTTAAAATGAGGATAAACTAGTCAAATTACTTTTTTATTTTTTTTTTTATATCGTGATTTAGATAATCCCAAATATAGAAATATTAAGATCAAAGATTTTTTAAGTGGTTTTTAATTTTCAATTACAATTTAGTAAAATTATTCTAATTAATTAGGTATGGGATATTTGAAGAAAAATGATATTTGAAGATTTAATTGGACTGTTAAAGAAGAAAGGGTTTAAGGATACTTTTTTTGTGCTCACCAAAAATAATAATAAGTTGGATAAGCACACTTTTTACAATGAATTGAATAAATTTTCGTATTACAATTCGTTTTTTAGAGTGAAAGATGAACTAATCAAAAAAGGGCTTATCGAAATAGAGCAGACTAACAAAGTTAAGCATATTAAATTAACTGAAAAGGGTTTAGAAGTATACAACAAATTAAATGAGATTAATAATTTAATTAAAAAATAAAATCCTTTATTATTTTTAATCCTAAAAAAGAGTAAATTTTTTTGATATTAAAAAAACTCGTAGTAGGGCAACTTGGGACTAACTCCTACATTTTTGGTTCTTCTACAACTAAAGAAGTAGTAATCATCGATCCTGGTGGAAATCCAGAATCCATTATTAAAGCTGTTGAAGAAGTAGGAGGTAAGCCAATTGCTGTTTTATTAACGCATGGGCATTTTGATCATACTCTAGCTGTCGCTAAAATAAAACGATATTTCGACATTCCTTTAATGTTTAACAAAAAAGAGTGCGATTCTGGAATATATAGTCATAAAAAAGCGGATAAATGGCTGAATGAAGGAGATTCTATCTCCATCGGTGAAATTACATTACACGTATTAGAGACTCCTGGACATTCTCCCGGTTCCTTATGCTTCTATACAAAAGATGTGAAGGAATATGAGGGACAGAATATTGATGGAATTATTTTCTCAGGGGATTTAATTTTTAGGAGAAGTATTGGAAGATCGGATATTGGCGGAGGTGATTCCAATGTATTATTTTCCTCAATTAAAAATAAAATCATGAATAATCCTGATATAACCGATAATTTCCTAATATTTGCTGGTCATATGGGGGACACCTCAGTGGGAGAAGAGAGACAAATGAATATGTTTAAAAATTATTTTCTTTGAATTCTTCTAATTTTTGAAAGGAGTAGATCTAATCTGATTTTAAAAAAACTAGTTGTCGGATCTTATATTGTTAATACGTATATTTTTGGATCATCAAACACAAAAGAAGTTGTAATTATCGATCCTGGTGCTGAAGCAGAGAAGATAATTAATACCGTTGATAAATTGGAAGTTAATCCAATCGCAGTTCTTGTTACTCATGGGCATGGGGATCATGTAGGTGCAGCTGCAGTAGTATCTAATTATTATGATATTCCTATTATGTTTCATGAAAACTCCAGAAGATTTAATGGTAGCATAATTAATAGAAGAGGGTTGAACGAAGGCGATACTATAAATGTCGGGGAATATACATTACATATATTAGAAACCCCTGGTCATGCTCCTGATTCTTTATGCTATTATTCAAAAGACCCAAAAGAATTCAATGGTCAAGAGATTGATGGAATCATCTTTACTGGTGATTTAATTTTTTGTCGTGGTATAGGAAGATCGGATTTCGGAGGAGGAAACTCAAATCAGCTATTTTTATCGATTAAAAATAAAATCATGTATAATCCTGAAATCACAGATAATTTTCTTATATTTTCAGGTCATTCCTACTCCGGTGATGTTACCTCTGTGGGAGAAGAGAGGAAACAGAATCCCTATAGAGAATATTTTCTTTGATGGGAAAAAGAAATCTTTTTTTGTTATTTAATTTTAGTGAAAATTTTCTGAGGAATTAATTCAATTACTTTATTATAAATTTTTAAGCACCTCTAATATTTATGACAATATAGCATTTGATTATATTTTTCGAACAATTTTAAAAGATCCCGTAAATTCAAGTTAAAAAGAAAAAGAAGAAGAGATTATCATGAGCGAAAAAAGAAATATTACCAGGGAGGACATCTTTCTTAAGGCACGAATCCTTTCAGAAGGTGTTCGGATGAAGGTAAAGAAGCAACCGGAAACAGGGACCGTTTTTCGTCCCTTTGTTTTGGACGGATGTGATCTGGTGGTTATGCCTTTGCCGAATTCATACTCTCGCTTGGAGACCGTCATTGATGGTGATGATGTGACTATTTCCGATATGGGTAAGGTTCTGGGTTCGGGGAAGCTGGAGGTACGGCGTTCCTGGCGCGATGAGCTAATGAGTACTGGGAATTCCGCGGAGATCGTCTATTCAAACTCGGCTAGCTCGGCCAGCATTTTCAACATTATCATGAACTTTCGCTGTTACAACTACGATTCGGGCCAAGGATGCAGATATTGCGGGCTATTTGCTACTCCTTTGAGTAAATCTCCCTCAACCAATATTGCTCCTAAAATAACGGCACTTCAAGTAGAAGCAGCTGTAATTGCTGCTCGGAACGGTTGGCGCGGTACTCTTTCCATCACCGGTGGAGCACTACCGCCGTCACAACGCGGTCAAATGATCGATAGGCTTGAAAGGGTAATGATCCAGTTACGCGAGTCCCTTGACGAAGAGATACTCTCGCAGCTGCATGTCGCTCCCAACGTGTATCCCCCCGACGACCTTGGGGAACTTTACAAGTGGAAAGATCTCGGGGTCAATGCTGCTGAGTTCGATCTCGAAGTAATGGATCCTGCTTATTTCAAGGCAATCTGTCCTGGTAAGAGCAAAGCATGCTCCCATGAACGCTGGAAAGAAGCCCAAGAAGCCGCAGTTGAGGTCTTCGGACGCGGACGTGGAGCTTTCCAAAGTCTGGTGACAGGAATCGAGCCTATGTCCTCGTTGGTTGAGGGTGTGGAAGAACGGATTTCAAAAGGCGTCTACAGTGCGCCTCTAGTAATTGTACCGACCCCAGGTTCTCCTTACGCACAATTTCGTCCACCAACCGCTGAATGGTTCGTGAAAGCCAATGAAAATATAGCTGACATCTATTTCCAATATGCAGACTCCCTTGATGTTAATCTGCTAACTGACAACCGTCCTGGATTCACGCGTATAGGTTTATCTTACCCCCACATACTCGTCCGTGACGAGATGGCGCGCCGTCTGCAAGAACAGGGGAAGTTCCCGCCGGGATTGCCCAGCCAGGATTTCATAGAGTAAACACCTGAAGTCGTTTCATTCAGTAATAAATGAAAATGGCTTCAAAATTGTAAACAGACTAGAATTTAATTTATAGTTACAGTTAGGATAAATTATTAAAGGTATATTAAGGTTATATTATTATAAAAATTTAGAATATATTCCTTAAGGTGTAATTGAAATTGATTAACCGTCAAGAAGTAAAAAATATAATTCGTCGTTTCGAGGAACGTGAAGGTATTCGTGGAGTGATTATCTGTGATTCCAGTGGTTTACCAATCGATTCAAATATGGAGATTGAAGTCAGTGAAGAGATTGCTGCTTATGTTACATCACTCATCGGGAAAGGCAAACAGGTGGTTAAGGCGTTAAATGAAGGAGATCTAAGCTTTATAAGATTGGAGACCTCGAAAGGTGAGACAATGATAGCTTTGGAAGAGAATCTGATTTTAATTATTCTGAAATAATTCTTATTAATTGTTATTTTTTCAATTTTCATTTCAAAATAAAATTTCTCTTTTTTAATTAGTTGATAAATTTAAATTGCTAAAACGATATAATTTCTTAAACCAACTTCAAATTTCAAAATTATTCAAATTATTTTATAAGGATTGACAAAAAAATGGTTGATAAAAAAGTTCTAGAAGGGAAATTGGCAGAACTCATGGATATCGTTCCTGAATGTGAGGGTTTGATAGCTGCTGATACAAATGGAAAAGTATTGATTGGTCAAACAATAACCGATATAGATCATGGAAAAATAGCTAAGGCATGTGCTGCTATTATTAAGGATTCAAACAATCTTGGTAAAGATATTGGTAAAGGTGGCTTAAAAACAACAACTATTGAATTAGACAATGGATTTGTTGTTCTGGTAGGTTCTGCAAAAAACGTTTTAATCGCTTTAGCCGGATCGGATGGGAGGAGTTCCCTTGCGCTTTTGAAAAGAAACTTAATATCAATATCTAACTTATAATTTAATTTTATTTTCTCCTTTTCAAAAGTAACAAAAAAGAAATTGTTTTAGAAGTCGCTTATTTCTTTGGTTTTTTCTTCTTTTCAGATAAACCTCTTTCTTCTAATAAGGAATCTAAATCTGTCTTTTTCTCTGGTTTAGCTTCTTCTTTCTTTTTAGGTGCTTTTTTAGGTGCTTTTTTAGGTGGTTCCGGTTTCTTAAGTTCAGAGACCATTACATATTTCCCTTTTCTTGGTCTTCTTTCGATTTCTTCAACAGGTTCTTCGATTCTTTTTCTAACTTTGAGTGCATAAATTATAGCTAAAATCCAGACCAAAGCAAAGAGAGCTATCATGATAAACATAAATAGTTTGAAAAAATAATCGGACAACGGGGTATCGAATACTTTAAAAGAGGAGTGTTCCGAAACGGTGATATTTTCACCTGTTAGAATATTCTGAGCTGTAATTGAAAAATTTATTTCAAATCTATCAATTTGAGGAATCTCAATTTCAATTATGATTTCTGTACTTTCATCTGGCGAAAGCTTATTCAGTTTAATATTATTTATTTCTACGATCGAGTGTTGTAAATCGCCCTCAATATTAACAGAAATATTAAAAAATCTCAAGTTTGAGTCCCCAAAGTTATTTATCGTAATTTTCAGCGTTGTAAATTTACTTTTATAGATAAATATATCATTTTGCTTAATCGAAATTGAAAAATTGTTTATCTCTTGGATTAGTTCAATCGTTATATTCTTTGAAACCCCATTTATTATATCACCATCCCAAGATAATCTTAAAATTAGGTTTTCTTCTTCATCAAAATCTATAGCTGCCGTATTTATTAAAAATGCAACAGAACCATTAGTATCAGTAAAATCTGAACCAATATTCATCCAAGATCTACTAGAATTATAATACTCACAAGTGACATTTTTAGCTGGTAATTCATCACCAAATTCAGTTGTTAAGATTGAACTAACATTAATAATCTCACCAGTCCTAGGATAATCTGGAGTTATAGTTATATCAGTGAATTTACTATTAAGATTTAATGAAAACTTCTCATCGAACTGTTTATAACTACTAACATAATTTTCATCGATTATGTTAACTAAAAATGAAGTATTATCCGGATAGTAAAGACATTCATCTCTTTCAAATTCATATAATAGACTTCTACTCGTCATTTCTTCTGTTACTGTTAAACCAAGGATGTAACCTTCATAATTTTCACTCGTTTCGTTGCTTAACAGTGAAAAATCGGCACTTTCAAATACTCCGACTTCAATATCATCGATTGATAAAGTAACTATTGCTTTCACACCTCCTAACCTGATAGGTGCGTTTATACCTTCCCAAGTATTTGTAACCACATCTAAATTTGGGATTGTAAGGTTAACGTCGAATTCATAGGTATTATCAGGAGCTCCTGAAAAATTTAGATTAATAGTTGGTGAAGTATTTTCAGCTATAATCCAATCTTCATTAACATATGAAACTAATTTAATATTAACTGTAACGTCAACAGGGATAAAGGGATGTATATTTTGAACGGTGGTTTTAAAGTTAACTATTTCGTTTGGGTTTAAAACATCTTCACTTTGTAAAAAAGAGTTCATTAAAATGGATAGTTCTTGTCCTCCTATTTCATAAGAATATACTTGGTTTAAATCTGAATTATTTATAGGATAAAAGTTCGGTGTAGAAATCCCAGTATCATTTATAGAAGCAATTAATATTGTGTAGTCTTGAAAGACTTTATTATTTAATTCCCCAATAAGAACATTACTATCTAAATTTGATAAATAAGTACAATTATATAATTCAAGGTCGTACGCATCTATATATATAGTCAATTTTTTACATCCTATAGCAGAACCATTGGACCAAAAGAACCCTAACTCATATTCCCCAAATTCAGAAAGATCTTTTGTTATATCTAGAATGGTGTTGTTATTGAAATCATAAGATAATACAGATTCATCAACAATTCCAGATGAAGATAATATATCCGCATTTGGATACCTTGTACCATTTGGATAAAAAAGCGTAGCATTCACATCGCCGCTCAGAGGTGCTTTAAAATTATGATCTTGTATTTCTACACTAATAGAAATATTATCTCCATACATGAAACCATTTGTCTCCCACAAAGTTCCATAATAATTAATATAACTATGCATTTCATCAATGAAATTATAACTCGTTAAATTAAGTGTATATATTCCTTCAAGATTTGAAAAAGTCTTATTAATTACTAATTTGAATTTGTTTGGGCTATCTGTCACAATTGATTCTTCCTCTAATAGCCAAAGAAACTCTTCATCATCTGGATTTGTTAAATTATGAGCACTCATAAAATTGGGGTATACGTACCAAAATTCAATATAATCCCAATTATCAAAGTTCGGATCTGTTTTATTAAAATCGAAGTTCAATGCCCATTCGGGATTTTCATTATAAGTTGCGTTATAGTATGCTACAGCACCGTCAATCCAATAGGCATTTACAGAATAACTAACGTTAAATTTAAACCCTTCTATAATACTTCTATTCCAATTTAAGTAAACTTGGAATTCATCAGAAGGAGTATCTTTAATTACGGTTGCAAATATATGATTCCATCTTCCTAAACCCCATGTTAAGTAAGAACTTTCATTAAATGGATATGAACTAATCTCTAAATTATCTATTGTCATATCTTGAATCCTTAATGTATTGTTATCATTGAAAATAAAATCAGATGGCATATAACCCCTAGTAACATTCAGCTTAAAAGAGCTAGCATCTAGATAAAAGTTCGTATAATCCTGGTAATCTGTTTCTACTACTTTATTAGCAAAATTCCAATTACTACCTTCATCGTCTGTAGTAATTAATTGATGTTCAGATCTCCCATAAGCTTCTCCATAATCACGATCAGGCATTGTAACCAAGCTATATACTTGTTTTGGATTAGTTGATTTTATGACAACAAAATAGTTTGAGAGGTTTAAATCTTGAGTGTTAGTAATATTAAATTCAAAATAAGATAATTGATCATTAGTATAGCTAACCAGTTGAGTATCGAGCATTTCATTATAGTCTGGACTCAACCTCACAGTCTTTAAATTACTATCTGTACGAACCACTGTTGCGTTTGATCTGTATAAAGTAATATTTAACTGGGTGCTTGCTGCTGCAGTTAGATTCAATGTTCTTATCCAGGCATAGAATCCATTAACAGTTGATTGTGCACCCTTTAAGTCAAATTCTAATGCAACATACTCTTGATCAGTTATAGGGAAATCGAAAGCATAGGTAGATTGCATATCAAATTCATATAACCTTGTTATAAATGGAGCTTGATCATCTCTTTCAAAAATAAACTGAATATAACAAGTACTTGTTAGATCAATGAAATTTAAGTTTTCATTGATGAAATGCTCGTTTAGTTCTTGCTTATTTAAACTACTGTTAATAGGGAGATTAGATATCAACTCTTTCCAAGTAGACTGCGAAAAATCTTTTATTCTTACTGTTAAATTTACGTCGTTATAAACTCTGAGAAGTAAAGATGAAATTAAAGCTAGAATGTTAGACCGATTAAATTCGACATTACCATTGATAACACCTACTTCAGTAAATATTGTATCTGTGAAATTAGCCCTAATAGTAAAATTTAGGAGACCTTGTGTAGCATTATATTCAACATAATTATCAGTATCTCCATCCATCATATAATTGTCTTGTCCATCACGTCGAGAACCATTAGTGAAAGAAACTCCTGAATTGCCTGTGTCATAATCAAAAGAGATAAAATTTTCTGCATAAAGCGCATCATCATCTTCAAGAACATATTCCGTGGTAAAGTTATTTTGAAACGTGAAGTTAAAATCTCCATAAGTGAGATACATATCATCTGAAGTAATTGATGGTATTTCGAAAAAGCCCTGATTATCGTTGAGATTTTCAGATTCGTTATTCACGTATATTCTTACGTCTTGATCAACACCAAAACCCGTGATATAATCATCTATTTCGAGATTAGCACTATTTGGTAATTCTTTTAATTGGTCATTATCAGTTATATTTTCATATAAAGGATTAGAATGATTAATAATTTGCACATTACTTAACAAAACTATTGAAATGAAAATTACGACAATAACTACGCTTTTAATTTCTTTTTTTTGTCGAATCAAGAAAATAACCGTAATACATAACTTTTGATTATAAAATAATTTCAAAGTATTAAAATTTCCTAAATATTTTAATTTTATCAGATAGATTAACAATATGACAAAATATTTCTATCTATCAAATTTTTCATTAATAGAAACAGCAAGAATTAATAGAGAGGGAATGTAATTGAGTGAAGAATTAATACTTTCTGAAATTGAAAATAATAGAGAAGAATATATCGAATTTCTAAAAGAGCTAATTCAAACTGAGTCAGTAAATCCTCCAGGCAATGAAAAAAATGTGGCATTAAAGATTGAGAAATATTTGAAGCATGCCGAAATTAATTGTGAGGTTTTTCCATTTGGAGATAATCGTGCTAATTTAATGGCAACATTGAATGATAATTTTGATGGTAAGAATCTTTTATATAATGGACATATGGATGTTGTTCCTCCAGGATCAGAAGAAGAATGGAAGTATCCGCCTTTTTCAGCAACGGTTAAAAGGAAAAGAATATATGGTAGAGGCGCCACAGATATGAAGGGAGGATTAGCGGCTATAGTTATTGCCTTAAAGATATTGAAAAGACTAGATTTAGAATTATCAGGAAATCTGATTTTAAATGCTGTAGCTGATGAAGAAACTGGTGGATTTTTAGGAACGAAATGGCTGGTTGAAAACAAATTAACTACAATAAAGTGTGATTTTGTCATAGTAGGAGAGCCAACAGGGCTAGATCCCCTAGGGAAAGCTTCTATAGTAGGGGAAAAAGCACGAATTGAAATAAAAATAGTTACAAATGGAATTTCCAGTCATGCTGCCATACCTTTTGCTGGAAAAAATGCCATTTATATGATGAGTGAGATAATCCAAAATCTAGATAAGTTAGGAGAGTTTCTTCCAAAAATTAAGCCCCCAATGTCTTTAAGTGAATTAAAGGAAAACGTGAGCATTGCTTTTCCAAGTAAAGAAATTTTTGAAAAAATCTTGAGCGAACAACCCCTATTACAAAATATCATTGAAGCTAACACTCAATTTGTATCAAGTTTAAATATGATTAAAGGAGGAATAAAACCAAATGTTATACCAGATCTATGCGAAGCGATAATGGATTTTAGGCTATTACCTGGGCAAACTACCGAAATGATTCTGGGAGCATTGAGAAAAGTTATAAATAGTTTAGGATATGAAATTAAAAATGAGCCAACAGGAAAACCAGAAGATATTTTTGTCTATTTAGAAGTATTTAAAGATGCTAAGGCATCTTATTGGAAAGATTGGAGAAAATCAAAAGAGTTGAAACATTTTAGTAGTATAGTTGAGAAAATTTACAAAAAAAAGCCCATTCCTTTCTTCTTTCCAGCAGGTGCTGATGCTTCTCATTATCGTAATAGCGGCTATTGCGCCTCAACGATACTATTTGGACCTGGATTAGCAACTACCTCTCATGCAGTTAATGAATATATAGAAATTCAAGACTATATTAAAGCCATTAAGGTATTTACATTGTTTGCTTATAGTTTTTTAAAAAAACATTGAATTATTTTATTCATTAAATCTTCTCATTTTCTTGATTTGTGGAATATAGAAATTTATAAGATTTTACTACTATTATTTTATTAATTTTAGATAAATAAAGTCTTTTTAGAGATACTTTGCCAGATATAAAAATCGAAGATACAGTGATATTACTTGATTCGTCTAGATCCATGCTAAGAAAGGATTTCAAGCCTAGTAGATTGGCTGCGGAGCTTCAGACAGTAAGAAATTTCATCTTATCAAAATTATCAATTGATACGAAAGATAGAATTTCAATAATTTCATTTGGAGATATCACGAAAAGATTAATTGATTTTGCAATTGACGCTGATAAATTAATTGCATCACTAAAAAAGATTCAGATTTCTGGTAAAGGTATATTACATGAGGGGATAGCTTTTGCTTTACAAGTTTTAGTTCAGGAGATGCGTATAATTGGAGGAAAAACCTCTCGAATTCTCATAATAACTGATAGTAAATTAGAAATTGACATAAATAGGTTAGAAAAAATAATAAATATTGCTAAGGGATTAGGAGTTTATATAGATACTTGTCAATTAGGTGGAATTCAAGATCATGGAAAATTATCTTTGAAAAGAATTGCTCAACTAACAAGAGGGGAATATGTTCACTTTAATAATTCTAAAGAACTGTTGGATGGTATTAAAGCATTGGCTTCAAAAAAAGAGGTAAGACAAACTTCTGATTATTTCTCTCCGGAGAAAAAAGAAAATATGGCACCCTTAGTTAGCGAAATTGCATTACCATTAAGAAAGCCAGCAATCTTAGAATTCAGGTTAATGATGAGCGGAAAAAACAGAACGCAAGAAAAGTGTCATATTTGTCATTCTGTAAAAGCTCCCGCTACGGGATCTGAATTTTATACCGAAGGTAGATATTGTCCTTCATGTGATAGGCCTATGCATTTATCATGTGCTGCAATGTGGAGTACGAGAGACTCTCTCGTACAGAGAGAATATAAGGAAAATGTATTTCGATGCCCATTTTGCTTCTTTTTATTAGAATTACCAAGAGCAGCATTAAAGTTAGTTAAAGAAAAAGATGAAGAATCTCAAGAAATAAGAATACTAGAAGAAGAACGAGGAAAAGAGTCAAAAATGTTACTGATCCCTGATAAAGATATTGACCAAATTGATGCTTCATGTTCATATTGTCATAATATTTTCTTAGGGGATTATCATGTTTACCAATGCGATAAATGTGGTTCATATTATCATCTGCCATGTCTTGAAAAGATGAAAAATGAAATTAACGCTTGTAGATACTGCGGAGCAAGAATTGTTGTTGATTAGTCTGCTATTAATAAGATAAAAATATCTCGTTTAGTTGAAAATATTTAAGCTAATATTCGTTCTATATATAAACGAGTGTAATTAGGTGATTAATTTAGCGAATATTTCAAAAGGTAAATGGATTGTAACTTCTGCATGGCCTTATGTGAATGCTACGCCTCATTTGGGCAATTTAATTGGAAGTACTCTGTCAGCAGATGTATTTGCAAGATTTCTGAGGATGAAAGGAGAAGAAGTGGTGTTTGTTTCTGGATCGGATTCTCATGGAACTCCCATTTCTGTGGAAGCGAAAAGATTGAATGTTCCAGCCGAAGAATTAGCTATGAAGTATCATAAAATCATAAAAGGCTTACATGAGAGATGGCAGATATCATTTGATAACTATACGATAACTCACAATCCAACACATATCGAATTTGTAAAAAAGATGTATTTGGACATCCAGAAAAATGGGTATGTAATTGAAAAAGAAATAGAATCACTATTTTGTGGAAATGATAACTTGTTCTTGCCTGATAGATTTGTAGAAGGGACTTGTCCCCACTGTAAAGATGATGGTGCTAGAGGAGATCAATGTGATAAGTGTCAAAAAATATTAACACCATTAGAATTGATAAATTCCAGATGTGCAATTTGTGGAGACACTCCAGTCATTAGGAAAACAAAACATTGGTATTTAGATTTACCTAAATTACAGGATCGATTGAATAAATTAATTGATGAAAATGAAATTATACCCCCAAATGCTCGACAGATGTGCTTAAATAGTATTGCAGAAGGATTACCAGAACGAGCAATTACACGAGATCTAGAATGGGGAATTCCCGCACCCTTCAAGGGTGCTGAAAATAAAACTATATATGTATGGTTCGAAGCCGTATTAGGCTACATCACTGCCGTAAAAGAATGGGCAGATAAGCTGATTAATAGGTCCGACAAATTTGATTACTTTTGGAAGGATCCTAATACAAAAACGGTCTACTTTATCGCAAAAGATAACATTATATTTCACTTAATTGTATTTCCAGGATTATTAATGGCTTATAATAAGGACAAAAAGGAAAGTGATAAACTTGTATTACCATATAATGTCTCATCTACAGAATTCCTGATGCATGAGAATGAAAAGTTTTCTAAATCAAGAGGAATTGGGATATTGATTGATGATGCGTTAAAATTAGCACCTCTTGATTATTGGAGATTTAGTTTGATATTTAATCGTCCAGAAACGAGAGATACCTCTTTCCTATGGTCTGAATTTGAAAATAATATAAAAACACTTAATGATAACATTGGTAATTTTATCCATCGGACTTTAACATTTATAGAAAAGCAATTTAATAGCAAAGTGCCTGAAAAAATAGAATATGATGATACTGATAAAAAGTTTATAGAAAAAGTAAATAATATTAGCCTAGATGTAGGAGAAAGTCTACTTAATTTTAAAATAAGAAAAGCAATAAGAGACGTAGTTAATTTTGGAAAAGAAGGGAACATATTTTTGAATGAAAAAGCCCCATGGCATTTGATTAAAAAAGATAAAAAAGCTGCTGGTCATGTATTTAATATATGTGCTCAAGCAGTTTATGCTTTAGCAGTTTTATTAGGTCCATTCATACCAGAAACTTCTGAAAAGATCCTTTCTTATTTAAACGCTCCAAAATTAACTGAATCATCATGGGATAGTATTAATGAAAATTCGATAAAAGCAGGACAAAGTATTAAGAAACCTAGACCTCTTTTTCAAAAGTTGGAGATTGAGGAAATTAAAAAAGAATATAAAAAATTAAAAGAAAAAAAACCAAAAGAAGGTGAGAAAGAATTGATTTCTTATGATGATTTTCAAAAATTAGATATACGAATAGCATTAGTTGAAAAAGTTGAAAAAGTTCCTAAAGCAGATAAACTGTATAAATTAACAGTAAGTTTAGGAACAGAAAAAAGAATAATTGTAGCAGGATTGGCTGAATATTATAAAGCCGATGAATTAGCTGGTAAAAAGATTACAATTTTAGCAAACTTAGAACCTAGAAAGTTAAGAGGGATTTTAAGTGAAGGAATGCTCCTAGCAGCAGATTATGAAGATACTGTGTCTATTTTAGTACCAGATAAAGATATACCCGCCGGTGCTAATATAAAATAATTTATAATTTAAGTGAGAATAAAGGATTTAAACGAGCGATAATATCTCCAAGGTCTAACTGGATTGTTTTCAGTATTATATCTCGTCCTCTATATTCAAATTGCATCTCCCCTGCATTTCTAATTATTTTTAACCTACTTATATTTGTTTTTAAAGACGTAACAAAATATCTTTGATGTTTATAGTCTAACACATCTAATACATCTTCGATATCTGGAAGACTATAACCACCTCCATGCGGAAGAATACATGCATTTGTTAGTAATTCTAGAATTTCAAATTTTTTTGCTCTTTCTAAGAGATTAGAATTCTGTAAAGTTGTAATAGAAAGGTTGCGTTTACCTTTAAACAAATAAGCGGCAATATCAGCCCTAAGTGTCGTTGGAAAAATATCTGAATTAATAATATCACTATTAATATCTGTACAATTACTCCCCAAATACATATTATTATAATCCTTAAGAAATTGATGTGGCTGATTACATATAATCTTGTACCCATAATCAAAAAGATTGTTAGCAATTAATTCTCTTTTCGAATTAGAGAATTCCAAGGCTTTTTCATGAAGTCGGAGATAAGATTTAGCATCAGAATCTAGTAGGATATTTTGTGTTCCAAATTTAGTTTTCTCTTCAATTGCTAACTCTTTCAACACTTTTGATTTGTCTATATAAAGACCAATATCATTTTTAACATCTCTATACTCAGGAGCGCTCCCATGGATTAGAAAAACATAGGGTGGGAGGTCTAGATCAGATAGATTTTTAGTTTCAAGACAATTGATGAAGTGGTTAGATATTCCATAATCCCAGTTTATTAAAATATCATTGTAATATAACTCACTAGATTTGATATGATCTATTTTTTTAATTAAATCATAAGGATCGGGTAATTCCTCTAAACCTCCCACCAGAATTCCACAACAGTTTGGCTTTGTATTTAAAAAAATTATTTTTTCTTTACCATTTCCCCAATTCAATCGACCGCCATAACCTAGTCCGGAATTCCACCTAAATTTATTCCTTGAAATAGTTTCATCAGGTGCACTAATGAATGTTGCCTTCGGTTCAAATCCATATTTTTCTTGTATAAGATGAAATTGTGAAAGACCATACTGCATATTTGCTTTACATAATTTAGATGCTCCATCATTTAGACCAGTAGAAAAAATAAATTGACTCGCTCTCTCTAATAACTCTGACTTTGTTAACTCTGAAACTTTCTGGTATAGAGCTGAGGAACGCATTTTAATGAGAATTATTGGTTTATTTGAGATATTCTTATCAAAACATATATAGGAAATATTTTTATATAAGATTAATGATATACATGGAAAAGCTCATAAAATATGTCCTAATAAAATTGAAGGTTAACCAACTAAAATGAATAAATTAACTGATTTTGTCCTATACGATTCATTAAACAATAAGATATCAGACGGAAAATTTACTGGATCAATCATTTCCAAATGTAAGGATAAAATTATCTTTTCTGACAATATTACTATCTCAAATTCTAATGAAATCTCAATTTCCCAGGGATTGATTGTTGGATTTGAAGAAAAAAACGAAAAAATCACTGCTTTTTCAAAAAAATCTGACTTTATATGGAAAAATTTAGAAGAAACGCCATTAGAATACTCTGTTTTAATACCTGAGAACATCGTGGAGCAATATAACCAAGAACAATTTACAGATGACTTCCCTTTCACAATAAATTTACTACATACAGCAGGATTGTATTTAAACGATTCAGTATCACACATTGATCATCTTTATTTCTTTAAAGAGGAGATTCTTAAAAATCCTGTTTCTCTAATTGAAAATGGAATTATTATGGCAGATCGTGTGGTAATTAATGAAATGGAAGATCCTGTTTTTTATGATAGTATTATTGTAGGAAGAGACGATAATAATGAGATTAAAGTGAGCTACGAAACATTTGTTAATGTAGATGATAAAAATGTTTTATACATAATTATTTTGGGAATTGAAGAATTGAAAGTATGAACGGCTTGAATTATAAAAATGCTTCTATTTGAAAATAAAGAACAAAAACTAATCAACACATTGAAATTTATTGGGTCCCCCTTCAAAAAATTTGTGTCTACAGGAGAGATCAAGGAAGACGTTGGATTAGTTCACTCTAGACAAGATTTTTTACAGAATATAGCTAATATCATTGAACGAAATGAGAATTTCATTTTACCAATAATAGGAGAAGTAGGGCAAGGGAAAACCCACTTATATTGGGCACTAAAGCATGAATTATACAAATATAACATTGTATATATCTCACTTGAAACTGTCTATAAAAAATTTTATTATAATACTTACGCTGAATTTATTGAAAATCTGGGGGAAAAATCTGAGGAACGAGTGGAACCTTTAAGAAATATGACGAAACGATTATGCCATGAATGGGATGCCGGGGAGAGAAAATTTGGTTTTTTTCAAATAGCAGATATAGAGAAAGTAAAAAATCAAGCTTATAAAAAATGGTCGCGAAAATTTGAAGATAAGGGTGCCTTGATGGATGTGATAACAGCAATAACAGCCCATCAATGTGATCCTTATAAGAAAATTGAAGCGGAGAGATGGCTAATTGGAGATCTAATGGATGTTAGAGACCTTTCAAGATTAAATCTGAAGCATGATTTAAGAAAAAGGAATATTGCATTTACGATGTTAAAGGTCCTAATTGAGAATTTAAAAAAAGAAAGTGTGTTATTTATTGATGATTTTGAAAGGATCATTTCAATTAGGAATCCTGTTTATGATACAACCGAAGAAATTGAAGAAATTGAAGAAGTTTTTGACCCAAGGTGGTTTGGAAATAAACAGACTCCCGAGAATTACTCTTCAGAGAAAGTACTAGACAAGATCCTTGAGTTGCATAAAATAAGAGGTTTAAGAATAATTATAACCCTTAAATCAATCGATTACTTGGAAGATTTTAAAAGAAAGATTGAGAACAAAAATAGAAAGCTTTTGCTCATGATGAAAAAACCTCTAATCATGTCAGATTTTGTTGAAGAAGATATGTTTCAATTCTATAAGAATTATTTAGACCTCTTTTTCGCAAGTGTTAAATATAAAGATTATTCTAAACATTTTTCAACTTCTTTTTTTCCTTTAAATATGGATGTTTTAAAGTATATTTTTAAAGAAGCAAAAGGTAATCCAAGAGAGGTAATAAAATATTTCATTAAAATATTCAATGAAATTATTACTTCAAATGAAGAATTAGAAGTTATTCTCGCAAAATACCAATGATTATAAAATTTCATAAATTCTTCATAAGAATTCTTTCAAAAGTAATAATCTCTTTTATAAAATTCTCTTTATTTGTCTTATCCCAATTAGAGTTTAATATCATTTCTCTAAATGACTCTGCATTAACTATGGATTTATATTGTATTAAAAGAAGCGATCTTATTCCTCTTTGCTTTAAAATTTTATAATTATCAGACCTATTCAATAAATTAAATATTCTATCTGGTTGTTGAGGAATTCTTTTTAAGATTCTTCTACAACCCTCTAATATCTCTGAATCCTTCGAATTCATGAGTCGAATAAGATTTTTTAAAATCTTATCTGGAAGGTTCTTGAAATTTGATAATAATTTCAAGGTGCTAATTTTAATTACGGAATATTCATCATTTAATGCGTTACTGATTAATTCAACAGATTTTTCATTCAATTCTGTATTTTTAGAGATCTTATCAATCGCTTGAATTATCTCATTTCTCACCCATCTATCAGATATATAATATGTGTTGTAAAAAAGTTCCAAAAAATCATTAGATAGTGGAGTTAAATTACCAATTTCACCTATAACATATATAAGGTTTAATTTGATATTCTCATAGAGTTGCTTTTCCAAATCATTCATAAAAAAATCTAAAAAGCTGAGATAATCTTTATTTGGATTCTTGCTTAATTCAATTAAAAAATTATTGATTATTTCAGGATCTCTAGATTCTTTAGCTTCTTTATAATGAGCCTCAATTAAATCCTTCATGATTAAAGTTAAATTTAACCCTCACAAAATAAAATAAAAAAGAGATTTATTCTTACTTATCTGGATTTTCGACAATATTCTTTAAAGGTTTAACCATTTCTGTTTTTATATTAGCATAAAACTGTTTTCTAAATTCTTCATTGTTTTCAATTAAGGGTATAAGCATATCATTCATTTTTTTTGCGTTTTTATCATTTTGAGGAAACGTGTCATATAAACCATGTTGCTCGTAGTACTTATCATCTGCCCTAAAAATAAATTTAAGTCGGCTAAAAACAGCATCTCTGAAAAGCAATTCAGCGCCTTTACTAAGATAAGTATGAGTTTGAACATAATTGGAGTTTGAAAATCTAATTGATTGGGTTGCAAAATTTTGTAAGAGTGAGTCGATCTCCTCTGAAGTTCCATATTCATCAGTAATAAAATCAATAACATTAGATCCCTGGGATTCAGAGTACGCTGAAAAAATTTGTTTAAGATTAGGAATTTGACTTAGGGGTCCAGATATAATGAATCCAATCTGCTTATCCATCAATGTTGGCACATGATTATTAAAAAAACTCCTATCAAAAACCATTTTCCATCTTGATGATAAATACCTGTCTCTTATATTTCCCGCAAACACTATAATATCTGATTTTCTTACTTTTTCATCCCAAACTTCCATAAAATCATCTTTCTCCTTGTAGACACATTGATTATCATAACCGCACTGAATACAACCTAAACATCCTCCCTTGATATCAATATCATTAATATTAATAACATCCGTTTTCCCAGAAAATGCTATACGAAATCTCTTAATCATCTTGCCTAGGTTTGTTTCTTCATCCAGGGAATCCGTAAGGATAAGAATTTTTTTACCTTCTGTGTCAATTTTGTTTTCATCACTTACTTTCCCTTTTGGTAAATAATTAAATTCACGAGGGTTTAAGTTTCGAAAATGCTTTGAAGTTGGAACATTGTTTTCAATAACATAGAAAAAATTTTCCGCGAATGATATTAATCTGTCTCTCTCTTCAGGTATCATCAAATCACTTGAATCAGCAGAAAAACTGTTAATATATTTCATTTCAAGATCTTCTGATATTGCTCGTAAATAATTATGGGAGGTATGATCAAAGTAATGAATTGATGTCGTAAGAGACACAACATATTTATCTTTGAAAGCGCTTTCAACATTTCTTTCTTTGATAAGCTCAATAAACCGCTTATATTGAGAAGGAACAAGGCAATAATATACAGGAGTCCCCCAAATTATTCCATCAGATGCTTGAACTTCATTTATAATATCTTGAAATTTTTCTTGGTTTTTTTCAATCTTCTTAATTTGTTGAGATATATTTATGATTTTAAGTGTGTGCTGAGGGAATTTTTTTTGGATATATAACACATATTGCATTGTAGTACTTTCCTCACCCTTAGGACTTCCATTTAAAACTACAATTTGCATTTGAATCTCTCTTATTTTATTTAATTGTCAGTAAATATAGATAGGATAATAGAATTAATAATAGTTTTCTCTTGGAATTTTAAGCTTTTAGCATGAAAACAATTAAGGCTCACAAAATGCCCCTTAAAAAAATGAAGGAAATAGAAAAAAAGAAAGTATAAAAAAAATTTAATTTTAAAGTATGAACACTTATTTTACTGCTTCAAAATAGATATACCACTGCTCATCATCTTCAATGAACTCTGTTCCTAAATGTTTATGCTTAGTTTTAGCTAAATCACGTGGAACAGATTCGCTTGCTGGTTTGTAGTCTGTTATTACTTTTAACACTGTACCAGGTCTCATTTTCATGAGTTGCTTTTTCGTCTTTAAAGCTGGTATAGGGCAAACAGAGCCACAAACATTTAATTCCATATTAAATTTCATAATTTTTTACCTCTTGGTAAATATTTAGTTTTTTTATTCGCAAATTAAAGTAAAAATTGGTTCTTGCATTCCTGGATCAACCTTCATCTCGACTTGCATTAATTGGGTTAATCGAAGGGCTTCATATCGTACTTTTTTAGGTTCTAGCTTTAAATTTTGTGCCATATCGCTAATTGTTGTTGGTCCTTGAAGTGTAATATAATCTAAAATCTGTTGCCTTGGAGTTTTTTCAAAAGTTAAGAGCTCTCGTTTTGATTTAAGATTAATTGCTTTATTTAATTCTTCCTCGTTTACTTCCCCTTCTTCAAATAAACCATTTTTAATAGCAGTCTCTACAATCTCCTTCCCTTTATCAGTCCATACTACCACAGTTGTGTACCCTTTTTGAGATCCAACTTCACCCGCCGTTAAATCAGAATAAATAGCAGGAAAATCTTGACAGTGAGAACAGAAATGATTACAACTCAAACACCTGCGTGCCTCTTGTATAGCCATTTCTTCATCAAACATTTGATCGATTTCTTCAAAACTCCAAGCAATTTCTTCAGTGGCATCTTCTAGTGTTTCTGGTTTTGGTGAATAATCTTTTGGTGGTTTCTTAAGACCTCTAAAAAACATTTTATCTTGTTTAAACCTCCCTTCAATTAAACTATCACCTTTAAGATATCTGTCAATTGAAATTGCGGCTTCTTTTCCATGTGCAATTGCCGCGATTGCCACTGCTTTCGAGTTATTAATTATATCACCTCCAGCAAATACTCCTGGAATGTTCGTTTCAAATGTGACTTCATTTACTCTAATCTTGTTGCGTTCTTTTTCCAATTTATTGTTAGTAGCAATATCAATTTGATCAAAATCTACAGCTTGTCCAACCGCAATTACTATAGAATCAATCGGAATTTCATAATCTGAACCTTTAACTTTATTTAATGGTTTTCTTCCAGTTTCGTCAGGAGATCCCCATTCAATTTTATAACAATTTAACACTAATTTTTCATCATCACTCTGAGTAATTTTAGATGTTGAAGTAGTGAAGTGATATTCCATAAATTCAATTTCATTTTCAGGGATTTCTTTTATTACTAATTCAAGCTGTTCTTCAGACATAATATCAACAAAGTGAACTTTACTAGCACCTAATCTGAGAGCTGTTTGGGCAACATCGACTGCAACCGGACCCCCACCAATTATCCCTAACGTTTTTCCTTTGAATTCTTCTTTATTTTCCCAGTACCGGTATTTTCTATCCATAAGAAACTTAATTGCAACATGTACATTAGGAAGATCTTCTCCTTCTAGGTGTAATGTTCGAGGTTTATATTGACCAGTAGCTATGAAAATTGCTTCAAATCCATCGTTTTTTAAGTCGTCAATAGTCATATCTGGTCCTAATGGTGTGTTAAGAACAATTTCGACCCCAGAGTTTTTTATCATATTTACATCATAATCTAATACATAGTTTGGTAATCTAAATTGTGGAACTCCGAATCTTAGCATTCCTCCTGTTTGATCTGATTTTTCAAAAATAGTTGGTGCATAACCCATTCTTTTCAAAAAGTATCCTGCTGTCAATCCAGCTGGTCCGGACCCAATAATTGCGACCTTTTTTGCATTCTTTTTAGTTTTACTCTTAGATTTTGAATCAATCTTTTTCGATTGTTCAATTTCCCATTCGGTAACAAATTTCTTTAATTCCCGAATTGCTACAGGATGATCATCTCCAATTAGTGTACATGCATGCTCGCATTCATTTGTACAAATTCTCCCACAAATGGAAGGAAGTGGATTGTTTTCTCGAATTAATTCTACTGCCTCTTGATATTGTCCCTGTCTTATTAGAGAAATATAACCTTGGGCGTTTACACCTGAGGGACAACCACTACAACAAGGAGAACATACTAAGCCCCGATCAGTTTGCTCGGTTCGCATATGAGAGTTACAAAATAAGCCAATTTTTAGTATATCTCGATTCATTTCATCTTCCAATTCAGCGGCACCTCGCATCTCACATGGAACACCTACAATCCCCACTGGTTCGAAAGTTTCTCCGACTAAATCTACTAATTTTTCTAGAACTCCTGAGCGACCATAGACAACCCCTGCTTTTTGTATAACATCATCAGGATCAGAAACAATATTTGCTTGAGGTTTTTCCTCAACATCTTGGACCAATACAATTTCGGCAAGTGATTGGGTCTCTAATAAATTCTTTGCTAATGTGGTGACAACACCACCGTTTGCCGCTTTTGCTAATATTTCAGGATTTTTGCTTCTTAATGAATAAATAGCTTTTGGTTGCTTTTGCTCAAATTTTTTCTGAATAACCTGCGGGCAACCCTGGTAGCATTTACCACAATCTTGTCCGTCTCTTTCAAGAATACAATAATCTTTTATTGTTGGGCGTAGAATATCCATTTCTATGTGCTTACACGATCCAACACATAGTCCACATCCTTGACACAATCCAGCATTAATAATCTCTTTCCTCAATAATTCAAAACTCATGTTTATCCCTCTCTAATTTTTATTTCTTTAATAATTCCTTCAGAATCTATGCTGTATTCTACTGAACCGTTTTTATAGGTTCCTTCAACCACTTCAAAAATTTGGGTTTTATATTCCTCAAAATTATCCTCTTCATTTATTTTTGATTTGAACCCACCAAAAAATACGTTTGACAAATTCATATTTCCCGCAATCTGACGAATTTCTTCAGTGATTTCCTTATATTGTTTCGCGTCTTCTTTTTCAATTGCTTCGTGCAATTTTTCTTCTAATTTTAGCAAATCTTCTCGATATTTCCTTGTTTGTTCACTAATCTCGATTTGATTAGCTTTTTCATATGATTCAATTATTTTAAGAGTGAATGAAATTGATTTATCGCCTCCTAAAAGGCCTGTAATTAATGGTAATTCTTCAATTAATCTTCCAGTAAATAAATCTTCTAATAAAGTACCTGAAGATGGAATTCTTCCTTTAGGTAAACCAGAGGTAGTTAATGTAAATCTAAAGAAATTTCCAATAATATCTGGTAAACTTCTTGTTACATCATCATCTTCGTCAGCTAACTTATCTGTTGCTCCTTTAACAGAGTGTTCTGTAGCAACTTCAATGTTTCCCATGAGTGTTCCAAACATGCCAAGCATACGGATTCCTGGTCTTTCAACTAATTGCTTACAACCTCTACATGGTGTATTATAGTCAATACATCGTTCTTTGCATTCTCGAGAGACAAACCCATTGCACAGAAACCCTAAGTCATTAAAACAAGTTTCCTCATCTTCAAGTTCAATTTGACGATGTACCTTATCTAAGTATTCACATGTTGCCCTTCGAGTACATAAATCACATAGCTTTTTTGGCTTCATTAACTCTTCTCCATTAATCACTGATTTTAATTCATTAACTTCTCCTAAACAACCTTCAATTTCAATTATATCGTCAATTAAACCCTTTAGAGGCGTTATTTCATGTCCATGCTGGTTTGCTAAAGCAAAAACTCCACCAGAAACAGTGCAACTACCATAAGCGATAACTTTATTTGCCTTAGATCTTATCTTACTGAGCAATTCTTTATCAGTTGGGAGTACATAGCCTGTTATTACAGCTGTTTCTATTTTTTCTTCTTTCCACTTTTTAGGTTCTGAGATGAATTCAACATTATACTCTGAATCTAACTTTAACAATAATGATTCATTAAAACATTTATTACAACCATTAAATTGAAAAATTTTAACATCCATCTTTTATCGTACCCTCTTCTTTAATTGCTGTTGATAACCTATCTACTATATCTTCAAAATCTCCTACTGCCGTTTCACCTTCAGCAGCCCTAGAAGTGTATTGATTGACAAATTGATCACTATATCCCAATTCTTTAAACAATTTTTTCATCAATTTTATTCTGTGCATTGATAAAACATTTCCATTAAAAAAATGACAAGCACCTAAACAGCATCCAACACATGCAACAGCATCAGCACCATTATTTAATGCATCCATAATTTGTATAGGACCAATTTGACCCGTACATTGAACTCGTATAATTCTAATTGCGGGATCATAACCCATTCGAGCAACACCTGCAGTATTAGCAGAACCTTGACCACATTCGTTACACATGAAAACTACTAGATTTTGAATTTTATCTTGAATGTTTTCATCTATAGTTTCATAATCGCTCATTCGCAAACAGCACCTCCGCCAGAAACGGCGACTATTTCATCTAGTAATTGATCATCACTAAAATTTATTAATTGAATTGCCCCTGTAGGACAAACGGGCATACACATTCCACAAGATTTACACGCAATCTCATTTACAGTAGGTATTCCATTTTTATCAATATCAATCGCTGCCGGGGCACAAACAGTTTTACAAAGACCACAATTTACACATAAATCATAATCTATGGAAGGAACTAACATTTCTTTTTCAATATATCCTTTCACTAAAGGAGCAGCTGCTAAAGCGGCAGCACTTCCAGCATGAGCAACCGTCTCAGAGATGTCTTTAGGTCCTTGAATTGTGCCGGCTAGGAAAATACCTCCCTTACTACTTAAAGTAGGATTCATTTTTATATGAAATTCTTTTAAAAAGCCCTCCTGTGATCTCAGAACATGAAGTTTAGAGCCAAGTGGACCAATTCCTTCAGGGGGGACCATAGCAGCAGAAAGTACAACCATATCAGCTTTTAATTGTAAGGGGGTCTGACTTAATGTGTCTTCAACAATTACTCTTAACTCTCCCGAAATGGGGTCTCTAACAATTTCAGATGGCCTTCCTCGAATAAATCTAACTCCAATTTCCTGAGCAGATTTGTATAATTCTTCAAAGTTTAATCCTGGAGTTCTTATATCAATATAACATATTGTTACATCAGTATCAGGATACATTTCTTTAATAATTCTGGCATTTTTGATAGCAAACTTACAACATACTCCAGTACAATATTTATTGCCCACTTGGTCGTTTCTACTTCCTACACATTGGATTATAACAACACTTTCTGGAATTTTTCCATCAGAGGGTCTTAGTACTTGACTATTAGTAAGTGAAGTAGGAGATAACATTCTCTCTAGTTTCAATTGAGTAATTACATCTTCATATCCTTCTTGTCCATAATGATAAGGTTCAATCTCAGAAGGATTATACTCCTTATATCCCGCAGCAACAATTATTGAGCCAACCTTTACGGTCTTGGTCTCAGATTCCATAGAGAAATCAATTGCTTGAACTGGGCATATATTTATACAAGTATTGCATTCTATACAAGTCTTTTTATCTCTCACATATGTAGCGGGTATTGCTTGAGGATAGGCTTTGTAAATAGCATTCCTCATTGACATCCCCATATCCCATTCACTTGGTACTTCCACAGGACAGTGTTCCGCACATTCACCACAAGAAGTACAATTATCTTTAACATACCTTGGTTTTATTTCAATTTCAACCTCGAAATTACCTAATGAACCTTCAACGCTTTTAACTTGAGCGTTAGTATAAAGCTCTATTAATGGATGGTTAGCAACACCATTCGTAAGTGGAGAAATTGAACACTGTGGACATTCTAAAGTTGGGAATGTTTTGTTTAAGCGTGTCATATGACCTCCTATAGTAGATTCCTTTTCCACTAGAAATACTGGGATTCCCAATTCCGCCATATCATAAGCTGATCGAAGGCCAGCGATTCCAGCACCAATAACTAATGCTGCCTTAGTCGTTGGGATTCTTCTTGTTTCGACATCTTCTAATTTCCTTGATCGATTTACTCCTGCTTCAACAAGTCTCATAGCTTTTTGAGTTGCTTTCTCTTTGTCTTTTTGATGAACCCAACTATCGTACTCTCTCACATTAACCTGCTGATGACGATGTCTGTTCAATCTCATTTCTTCAATTGCTTTTGCAAAAGTTTTCCCATGTTGGTTTTTAGAGCATGAAGCAACTACAGTCCTATTGACTCCAAGTTCCTCGATAGAATCTTTAATCATTTGAACTCCTGGCTTAGAACACATAAACATATAGTGTTCTGCTTTTACTACATTTGGTAATGTTGATGCATATTCCGCAACTTTAGCAACGTCCACAGTTCCGGCAATGTTGTGTCCACAGTGACACACGAATACACCTATTCGTGGTTCTTCGCTTTCCTCAGTTTCAACCTTTTCCCCTAAACCTTCGGTCTCTTTAACTTTTCCTTCTTTTACAGTCAAGTTAAATTACCTCCTCTTCTTTTTCTAATTCTTCTCCCCCAAAAATATACTCTCTACCCATTAATTGATATTGAAGACCAATAAAATCTTGATCCATACCCATACAATAGGCAGTAAGTTGGGAAAGATGAATAACTGGATAATCATAATTACAACTTTTATTTTTGTTTAGATAATCTTGACCTGTCTCATATTGTAGATGACAAAATGGACAAATATCAAGTATAAAATCTGGTTTCACTTCATCAATATTCTTCATTTTTTCAGCAAATATTGCCATACTTGCGTTTCCATCATATGCTTTAACCCCGCCTCCAGCTCCACAGCAAGTAAGTTGTTCTTTAAATTTAACTGATTCTATTCCTAATACTTCAATAAATTCCTCTACAATTGTTGGTCCTTCTGAACTTTCAATCTCTCTAATTCTAGTTGGTTTTAGGAAATGACAGCCATAATGAATTGCTGCTCTAGCATTTACTTTTCGAACGATATGATCTTCAATTCCCCATGGTCCGATTTCATAACCTAAGACTTCAGCTATATGTCTCACATCAATCGTTCCCTTAAACTCGTAATCGCCAATAAGTTTCAATTTTTCATTTACCATAACTCGATGTTCCTCGTTTGCTTTCAAATGTTTATTGACTTCTTGAAGTGTGCCAAAACATCCATTACATACAGTCAAAATATCGGCATCTAACTTTTCCGCTATGCACAAATTTCTTGCTGCTGCTACCATCCAATCAACCTTATTAAAAGATCGAAATACTCCTGGAGCTGGGCAACATGTTGCTCTCTCCATATCTAAGAGTTCGTATCCCAATTTTTCCATTACAAATTTTGTTGATTTTTCAATAGCAGGATATCGATTTGGCATCAAACACCCTAAAAAGAAAGCAAATGTGTTTTCTTTAACCATTTTTTACGCCTCCTCCTCTTCCTTTTTTTCCTCCTTAACTGGAGGTAAATCAAACATATGTTCCTCAAAATTTTTTAAATCTTTATCATCCCCCTCCTGTTTAAATTTAAACGCAGTAGGAGGCAATTCTTCTAATCCTAATTCGACTCTTCGTTTTTTTACCTCATCATTTATAGGTACCGCATGTCCAAAATTCTTCAAATAACCTACTACAGCCCTATGATTAGGAGAGATGTTTCCTAATTTAGTCGCATAATTTCGCAACTCCATAATTACATCTGTAGGTCTTACATCACGAGGACATCGTTCATAACATTGATAACATGTTGTACAGAGCCAAATGTCTGGATCTTTTAATACCGATAAATCTCCCAAGACAACTTTTCTAATAATAGATCGAGTTTTTAAAGCAGTCCATCTACCACTCTCACAACTTGCTGTACACGTACCGCATTGGATGCACTGCCAAATATTTGATTTTCTTTCAATATTTTTAAAAAATTCTTTATCAAAATCTTCGTCTGTTTTATATTCCCTTGCTTGTTCTTCTACATCAGACGTTTATCATCACCTTTTTTGAAATTTAAAATAAAAAAAAAAAAAATTTGTTTTAATTTATAATGAAACTATTCTGCCACCGTTACTCATTTCTAAAAATGCAGCAGCACCAACAGGATCTTCAACCCAATCAAGTAAATCTTCTCTTTTTATCCTCATTAAATCCATGGTCATTTGACATGGATATAATTTCATATTTCCGTTTTCGACAGCATCCTTAATCATTGCCCATGGATCTTCAATACCGAATTTTTTCATTCTTTTTAAAAATATTTTTGCACCCATCCCTTTCATTGGAAAAGGCATACCTGCAACTTTTGGTTTAAACTTCTTAGTTAGAAGATTTAAACCCCAAAAAGTAAAGAAAAAATTCATTTTAGTATCCATAGCGTCACCTGTTGTTCCAAGGAGCATCATCATTGCGAACTTTTCGAATGATTTGTCCTTTACAATAAAATTTATTGTTTCTGTTTCAGCCACATATACCACCTTCTATTTTTTTTTGTTATTCTTTTTTTTGTTTAATACTAACTTTTTCCTGGTATTAACCAGATTTTTTCAAAAATCTTTTTATATTAATTTTTTTTCCTTCAAACTACATCCAAGAAATAACCTTTGGAGTAGCATCTATAAAATCTATAAGATCATCGTATTCTATAGATTTAATTTTATTATGAACTAATTCTGGAGCTATTCCACGAGCCTTTATATCTGACTTCATCGCAAATACAGCAATATCTAAATCGAGGAGTTCTTCCATTTGTTTTGGTATTTTTCCCTTTGTTGAGATACCTATTACACCATCTTGAATTAAAACTAATCCAAGCTTAGTGTTCTTTTTGATTTGACTTTTTAAAAGGGGTAGTAATCTTCTTAAATGATTCCCTGTCAATCCACTAAATCCAAACAAATATATCATATCAAGATTTTCTGTCATTATTTTCTACCCTCCATTAAAATCTAAAGCTTGTATCGGCATTGGCAATTAACTCTGTTAAATCGTCATAATTGATGATTTTCAAGTTTTCATACTCAACTAAGTCTTCTTTTGTTATTCCCGCCTCATTTAAAGCAGATTCAATTAGATATACTTCTAAATCAGATAAATCTGCCATTTCTAATACCTCTGTCAAAGGATCCATTCCAACTGCTTCCGGATTGCAATACTTATTAAACAAATAAACAGCATCACCCGTTAATACAACTTTACAGTCAATAATTTCTCCTAGAGCTGTGAATCCTGAGCCAATCCTTATTGCCTCAATTGCTGAATTTCTCCCTATAGGTGATTGGTCACTTATTACTACTACTGATTCTATCATGATTTAACCTCCAGTTCCAAATACTAATAATTTATCCGCTTCTATTGCCCAATTTGAAAAATCTCCTAATCCCTCTTCAGTCGCACCTTCAATGAATTCTGACTCTTTTAACCCAGTTATGCTAACCCATGTACTACAGCCAGCAACTGGAATGCTATTATCCTTGCTAAATTGTTCGATTTTCTCTGGGATGTTGCGAATAGACGTTCCACAGCTTATATCCTTTTTAAGATTATATACTCCTGTACCAAAGAAAAATATGCCCCTAATTTCATGCCCCTTTCTAATCGCAGCTTTACCTATTTCGATCAGCGAATCAACTGCTTGATATTTGTAAGGTTCTGTGCTAATAAAGAAAACATATTTGGACATAGTATCTCCAAACTCCGTTTTATAGGTTTTAACCCTTCTTAATGATAAAAATTAAATTTCCATTGTCTTCCTTGAGTTCGACTAATTCATCACCGATCTTATTTAAAAGAGCGGGAATATCCTTTTTTGCTCCAACATCGTCAACAATTACCTCAATGACTTGACCAGAACTTAAGTTTTTTAATTCCTTCTTAGTTTTCAATACTGGCATAGGACACTTCAATCCAGTATAATCAAAGGTTTTATCAGCCATTTTTTTCAACTTTTTTAGTTTTTTTGTATGTTTTTTATTTACATTTTATAAGTGATTTATTCTTAAATATCACAAATACAAAGTCTTATTTAAAGTTAAAGTACATAATATAAAAATACTTCGAGAAAAAAACACATATCATAATAGACCCTTTTAAATAAATATCACAAACAAAAAGTTTAAATTAACTTTTACATATAAATAGATAGGAGTCAAAAAAACTCTAAATAACGAAACATATATTTCATAAATATTGCTATGACAGAAATTGTAGAACTTGACCAAAAAGATAAGCAGATACTAACAATCTTACAATCGAATGCTAAAGCATCATTACGTGACATAGAAAGTGTTACTGATTTAAGTACAACTTCGATCCGTATGCGAATTAATAGATTAAAAGAAAAAAAAATAATAAAACAATATCTTACATTAATTGATTGTCGTTATTTGGGCTATCGTGAAATGGTTATGGCGTCATTGAGAGTTAATTCTTCATATCCTATGGAAGATGTTAAGAGAAAGATTGAGGATATGGATAAAATTAAATACGCTTACGTAATTACGGGGGAATACCCTTTATTCATTATGGCAAAATGTTTAAATCATCAAGATTCTATGAGTCTTATTGAAAATTTAAGAAACCTTCCAGGAATAAAGGAAGTGAAGACGCAAATAGTCTTAGATAGAATTAAAGAAGATCCCACTATAATCATTCCTTGATTTAAATTTTTGTTTGAATCTTCATCGTTTTATTTATATTTAAACAAAAAATTTCATGAAAGGTAAAATCAGCGTAAACACGTACAACAAAAAAAGCGATCATTAAAATGAGATCCATGATTACTTGAGAAACTACAGCAGCGGAGGGCGTAAAAATTTATGATTCTAAAGATAATGGTTTATATTTTGAATATAATTTATCAATGATAGCATTGAAAGCATTACGAACTCCTTGTCCCGTTTTTGCTGATGTTAAGTAATATCCGAGAAAATTTCGTTTTTTAACAAGTTCTTCAATTTTCGTTTTATCAAAACTGTTTTCCTTAATTAAATCTACCTTATTGGCAAATAAAACAATAGGAATATCGCTACAATACTTTTTTAACTCATTATCCCAATTATCTATATGTTCAAAACTTTCTTTACCTAAATCATTATCTTCAAGGCTATAAACAATTATGCAACCTTTACTTTCTCTATAAAATAATGGATGTAAAAAATTAAAATCATCTTGACCTGCAATATCCCAGAAATTTAAACTTATTAAGTCTCCCTTAATTTCTTTATCATATTTTGAAAATTGGGCACCTATGGTTTTGATATAATCTTTTTCAAAAGTTCCCTTTGTGAATTTTTTTACTAAAGATGTTTTTCCGACCCCTCCATCTCCTATTATGCATATCTTAAATCCAAATTCTTGAGAATTAGTCATTTATCGGTTAAGAATTTCGCAATAATATTATACTTTAATGTTAACTTAGGTGTTTTTTAATATAAAACTTTGGCTCACTGTATTATTAGTCAATGTTCACTAATTACCACACTTTTTTTGATGAAAATATCTGTAATTAAAGTTTCTAGTAAGGGGATATCTTTCAAACGAATAATCTGGTTTACTTGAAAAGATTTAAGTAAATTTTGCCAGATCTTCTCTTCCTTTTGGATGTGATCTATAAATTTTTTTGTTTTTTGAAGGGCGTAGTAGGAATCACCTTTAAATATATAGGATATAAAAAAAGGCGGAATTGATTTCATTAGAAGAGTATATTCACCGAAGACTGCTCTGTCCAATCCCTCAGAAAACATTTCTCTAATAAAATAATCGATTGTGGTTAAAAAACCGCCAAAGATTTGGGAATCAATAGATGTTTCCTCTACAAATGAGTGAGAGAATAAAAGTCTACCACCCTCCGAAACAATAAGAAGTAGAATAGGTTTCTCATCTAAAAGTTCTGGTATCTCAACAGCTCGTCTTCTCACCATTTTCTCCATTTGATCCATCACTCCAGCGAACTTCCAACGTTCAGATAAAGAGGATCTTGATTCTTTTAACTTCTCCCATAAGTCTAATTGTTTAAGTATTTGATCATGTTCAAAGGAAATTTTCATTGCTAAGCGTTTCATGCTATAGGACTCTGCAATCTTCTGTGCTTGAGTCAAAAACAGTCGGGCTGATTTTATATCAAAATTTAATAAAGCTAATTTAGCCTGAAGTATGAAAGATTCACAAAAAACAAAATATGAATGTTGTTTCTCCGCGATAGTTGATAATTTAGTGATGTAATTATTTAATTCGG
>JAUVXW010000037.1 GCA_030603385.1 Promethearchaeota archaeon
GTGATGAATGGTGCCCTTGCACTCGGGATGCAGATGATCCTTTTTCCAAGACCACCTACTGACGATGTATTGTGTGAAACAATAAATAAATTGGAAGCTCCTCAGGGAATCATGTATACTGGGGTTGAAATGTTATTTAAGAGACTAACAGATTTCGTTCAATCTATGGGTGTGGAAGAATTTAAGTCTAAGTACGACTTTTGGAAGAAATTAAAATATGCTATTTCTGGTGCGGGACCATTACATGACTATGTGAGGATTCCATTTGAAGAAATCTTTTGTCCAATAAGAATAGGTTATGGACTAACAGAAACATCACCTATTCATAGCGTAGCTCCTTTTTGGGGACCAACTAAAACGGGAAAATTAGGTCTACCAGTGCCTGGTGCAGATTGGGCTATTTTTGATTCAGAAAATTTTGAAGCAGGACCTATTTGTGACGGAACTAAAGAAAAAGGGGGTTTTGGCGTCGAAAACACAGGTGAGATTTGCGTCGCTGGTCCGCATGTGATGATGGGATACTTAGGAGTTCAGAAAGAACAAGAAGATAACTTGAAAATGTGGAATGGACAAAGGTGGCTTTTAACTGGTGATATCGGGTTCATGGACGAACACGGTTGGGTAGAGATACGAGATCGTAAAAAATCATTGATCAAAGTTTCTGGTCATTCTGTGTTCCCAAAGGAAGTTGAGGATTTGTTAGGAAATCATGAAGCTATCGATGAAGTTGCTGTTGCAAGCCTACCAGATGAAATGACCGGTGAAAAGGTTAAGGCGTGGATCACCTTAAAGAAAGGATATAAAATCGACAAAAATATAACTATCGATGAGATCAAACAATGGGCTTTAGAGAATATGGCAAAATGGAAAACCCCACGCTTAATAGAAGTCGTTAGGAAGATGCCAGTTAGCATGACTGGTAAAGTTCAGAGAAGGGAACTTCAAGAAAAAGATGTGGATAAACTTAAGCAAGGAAAATCGATTAAAGGATAATTTTTTTATTTTTTTCAATTTCTTTTATTTTATTGAAATTTTTAATTAATCTTACCTTAAATTCATTTATATGAATTTAAAATCATTTTACTTAATATTATTATGAAACCAGAAATTGGATTTATAGGGCTATTAAGCACAGAGGATATTTTAGAGGATTTAGCATTTGCAGTAAAAAATGGATTTGATTGCTTTGAAATTGCGTTAGATTGGAAGCAAAATTACTACTTATCCCCAAAAGTCATAAAAAAAATTAGAGAAATATCTATAAAGCATGGAATAAAGTTAATTGTACACACCCCTTACTACCTCCCAACAAGCACTATGCTCCCTGAAATAAAAAAAGGGGTTATCGAGAATGTAAGTAAAGCAATAATTCTTGCAAGAGGGGTAAAGTCAGATAAATTGACAATTCATCCCGGATTTCAAGAGATGCCTGGCCCAGCTATTAGATATTGTTATGATTCATTAATAGATAATTTACAAAAAATAGTTGATATAGGACAAGAACATAATGTGAATATTTGTTTTGAAAATTTTGATAAACCTTTACTCTGCTCTGAATTAAAAGACTATTTGTATGTGTTAAATTCTGTTAAAGGACTTATGGCAACATTAGATGTTGGACATGTAAACACAACAAATACTAAACCTTCAGAATATTTTAAGGAAACAAGAAACTATATAATGGACATGCATATTCACGATAATAATGGAAAGCGTGATGAACATAAATGCCTTGGTGAGGGTACAATTGATTTCAAGGAATTCTTCTCAGAATGTAAAAATGCTAATTATTACGGTCCATTCATATTAGAGCTGTTTCCATATGAAAATATCATTAAAGGTAGGAGAAGACTTCTTGATCACTGGGAAAATATATAAAAAGAGATAAAAACTGAAAGAATACCTATGATTATTTTTTTAATCTATTTAGTATAGCAGCATTTATTAACTCACTTAATTCTATACTTTTTTTCTTGCCGTAACTCTTTTCATTAGCCATTGTTATAGAAAACAAAAATTGGTCTCTGGTTTCAACTCTTACCGTATAGATTTTTCCTTGTTTAAAACTATAAGCTTTTTTAATTTTTGATAATGGAATTTGGTAATCTTTATGGAAATCATCAACAGAGCCCCCTATCTCTGTTAAACTTATATTTGTTTTTTTTATTAGTGATAACTCTAGTTCTGTTAAAACAATTATTCCATATTGCATTTCAAATTGCCATTTCGTTCTCACTTCTCCTTCACAGAAGTATCCTTCGGAATTAAAAAGTAATGTCATAATTTTTTAATATTTTTTCTCAAGTTATTATGTTAATATATTCAATACATAATTTTTAATCTATCTACCTATCTAACTATTGTTCTACTGGAAAATATATCATTGTTTAATATTATATAAATTTTTATAGGCTGACTAAGTTAATTACTTTAAGGACCATAAAATAGAGATTTCAAAAATATACTAGGGTCTGAATTAAACTACAATATAAATTAAAAAAAAAAATTCCAAAAAAAATGTCATTACAAAAAACTAGAGATTTTATGCTTCAAGAGAAAATGATCTCTTTAAAGGATAAAGGCAAAATAATGAATCTGGATAAAGAAACGATTGGAACTTTCGCAGGAAAACTAATAAAGATTGGCAACACTTACAGAATAAGAGACCTTGATGAGACTCCTGTACTAACGGTTCATGAAAAAGTAATTTCAATGCGTTCCACTTATAAATTCTATAAAGGTGGTGAACAAGACGATGATAAATATATCGGCAAATTGAAAAGAAAACTTGTATCTGTAAAACCAAAATATTGGTTTGAAGATCCAAATGAAAATAAGGTCTTTACAATGAAGGGAAATATTTTTACATTGAAATTCAAGATTCTAAAAGATAAAAAAGTTGTTGCTGAAATCCGTAAAAAGTTATTTAAAAGTCTAATCAAGGGAACCTATGGTGTACAAATGTCTCCTGATTTAGATGATGATTCTGCTCTGTTAATATTAGGGATCGTTTTAATGCTCCATCATGAAAAAGAAGAAAATAGATAGGTACCCTTTTTTTTTTTTATTTTTTTAATTTAATATTTCTTCGATATTCAGCATAATCACATATCTTTGCTAAACAGTTCACCGGGCGATCCCAGAATTGAAACACTATCCCTCCATGCTCTCTTATTTTTTTTGACCACGGATTAGCATAACTTTGAGGGTTTATATAGATGACAGGAACTGAATATTTTTGAGAATTTTTAATTGTAGGCGTAATTACCAATTTATCCATATCATCGATCCTATCTCTCATATCTTCTCTCAATTCTATATGTTTGGATACTCTATTGTTTTTTTGCTCAAGCGATATCATACTTTGGAAACCCATTGCCCCATATATTATGATTATATCAATTTCGCCAGATTTCATAAGTATTTTTGGGAAGTTTATGTACAGATTAAATATATTCATATCAAAAGTGATATCTATTGGATTACTCCAACTTGCTGTATGAGGTAACATACTTTTTAGTTTTGATTGAAGTGATTCTGAAAATTCGGGCACAATTAACCCCTTCCTTTCAGCATTGTTTGCAATAAGGGCTCCTGGTCCTCCTGCAAAAGTTATTATTCCAATACGTTTTCCTTTAGGATATGGAAAATTTGGCGTTAAAAGCATAGAGCATATGTCTAAAAATTCTTCAATATAATCAATCTTTATAATACCCGTTTCTTTAATCATGGCATCAAAAATTTTTATATTTCCTGCAATTGAACCTGTGTGGCTCTTGATGGCACGATTCCCTGCTTGAGATCCTCCCCCATATATAGCAACTATAGGTTTCTTTAGCGTTACTTCCTTTGCTAATTGTAAAAATTGTTTCCCTCTTTTAATTTCTTCAATATATAATCCAATTACATCAGTTTCTTCATCATCTTTAAAGTATTCTAAAAAATCTACTAAATCTATGTTTGCTTCATTACCTACAGAAATAACTTTACCAACACTAAAATCGGGATATTCTGCATCTAGCCATAATTGACTGGCTAAAGTACCACTTTGAGAAGCCATCGAAAATTTACTTCGCTTAGACTGTTCCCTCCACATCATCGTATTAAGTCTCCCATTATCTTCAGGATAAATCCAACTATTGTAAACCCCTAAGCAATTAGGACCGGTAAATCTCATTCCATAAGAATTTGAAATGTCAATAATTTCGTCTGTCAGTGTATTTGAGCGATCTTCGATAAGTTCTCTAAAACCACCAGAAATTAAAACAATTTTTTTAACTCCTTTCTCTCCACATTCTTTAAATACCTGAGGTACAACTTTAGGGGGTAATACTATAATCACAAGATCAGGCACTTCTGGGACCTCAGCAATAGTCTTATAAGCTTTATATCCCAAGACTGTATCTAACTTTAAATGTATTGGAAAGATTTTACCTTTAAAATTAGAATTAATGATTCTAATTAGCAACATAGTTCCCATCGTCGTACCGAAGGTGTTGTTAGCGCCGTATATAGCAATACTTTTGGGACTTAGAAAATCGTGTAAAAAATGACTCGACATGTTTTATTTCTATTCTTTTAATTGAGAGTTAATTAATAAAAAATTAAATAGGAAAATACATGTAAATTTTAAAACTTATTTAGTTGAAATTTAGACATTTGAATAGCAAAGATTATAAAGAACAAAATTTAAACCGTAATTAAAATTTGAATTTTTATAAGAAATAATAAACGTGATTATATGACTATAGAAACGAATATTACCAAAATGTTTGGAATAAAGCACCCTATTTTTTCTGCGGCAATGGGTCCTTTCTATACCACAGACCTCTGCGCAGCAGTTAGTGAAGCGGGTGGATTGGGCGTATTATCCCATACAACCATAAAGCGCGGAGATGATATTGGAACTGAAACTAAAACTGCGGCAAGACTGGACGCTGATGCTCTAGAAGCCATGAAGAGGAATATGGAATTTGTTGTAGAACACACAGATAAGCCTTTTGGCTTTAATATTAGAACTTCCAGAAATGAATTACAAGCAGATAAGCTCTGTAGTGAAATACCAAAATTTATTATGGAAAATCAGAGAATTAGAGAGCAATGTATATATGCTCTTACAAGTGCAGGATCATCTAAAAGATTACCTACGAGTAAATCATTTCAAGAACTAAAAGAGAGATCAGAGATTAAGCATTTTCATGTAGCTCCTGCGTTATGGTTAGCAGATAAGTGCGTTGCTTCAGGAGTAGATGGTATGGTAGTAACAGGCAGTGAAGGTGGAGGTCATCAATCTTATGAAAAAGTAAGTACTCTCGTTTTACTTCAACAGGTCCATCAAAAATATCCTGATTTTCCAATAATTGCTTGTGGAGGATTTGCAACTGGTGCTGGTTTAGCTGCAGCATTAGCTATGGGTGCTGGTGGCGTTGCGATGGGCTCACGCTTCATTGCAAGTAAAGATGCCGAATTCAATGAGAATTACAAAGGTGTTGTACCTCCTGCAAAAGCCCAAGATACCATCATGGTCACTGGGGCGTTAGGACCAATTCGTCTATGGAAGAATGAATATTCATTGCATCATGGACTTGTGGCAGATAAAGAAGGAAAAATAGCTGAAGAAGAGGCACTTAGGAGCATGTCTCGTGAAGATATGATAAAAGAGTTCATTGCAACGGCTAATGCATATCTGGCTGCTTATAGGGGTGATGTGAATTCAGGAGCAGTGCTTCTTGGTCAGAGTATTGGGGTGATTAATAGTATTGAGAGTGTATCGGATATAATTAATGATATTATGTCTGGAGCAGAAACATTATTAAAAAATGCTGCCGGTAATATAAAATAAATTATTCAAGATTCCTTGAATGATTGTTTTTTTCTTTTTATTTCCTAATTTTTAATATAAAAAAAGAAAATTACTAGAGTTTTACATATTTATTCTTTATTTAATCGTTTGTAGGTTTTACCCATAATTTTATAGATATTGACATATTCAGCGAAGAGCTTATCATAGATTTTCCTATTTTCTGGGTTTGGTGTAAACTCTTTTGATATCTCACAACACCTTTGGATCTCATCCCATTTAAGATATCCTAAAGCCACTGAAGCTATATAAGCAGCACCACGAGCATTAGCTTGAATAGGATCTACCACCTGTTTAATTTTTCTATTAAGAATATCCGCCATAATTTGGCACCAAATATCACTTTGAGCCCCCCCCCCAATCATGTTAAGTTCAGGTATAATATTACTCTTTTTTGGAATACGGCGCTCTTTTATTACCCATTTTCTTATAAAATTCTCTATAACTGTTAACAACCATTTAATATTATACCCAACACCTTCAAATATCGCACGAATTATATGTTCTCTTGACATTTCAAAAGATAAATTATATAAACCTCCACGAATGGTTGGATCATCTACAGGTGATCTTTCACCTATAAGCCAAGGAGTAAAAATAAGATTATTTGAGCCTGCGGGAACCTTTTTTACGATTTGATCAAAAATTTTGTAAACATCTGGTAGAGCTTCTTCTTTTAACAATTCGTCTTTATGATAAAGAATCTTATCTCTCAGAAAAGATAAAGCCCCTCCTGCTATATTTTGCTCGTTTCCTACCATATATCTTCCTGGTATAGCAGACGGTATACTACCCAAATTATGTACTATATCTGTTTTCTTATATGGGATATGAGTAAATATCCAATCACTTGTGCCAATATATATATGAGCTTCATAATCATTGACTGCACCAGAACCAATTGTTGCGGTATGTATATCTGGAGCGCCCATGACCACCTTTGTACTTCTTTCTAATCCAAGTTCATCAGCTACTTCATTTTTAAGTGGTCCTAAAACATCTGTACAGTTCTTTAATTCAGGAAATTTTGTTTTATCGACTTTAAACATCCTCAATAGCTTTTTAGAATAATGGATATTGTTTAAATCTCTCGTATCTGTAATCCAATGAAGATGAATTGATGCAGTAGACGCCGCAAATTTTCCAGTTAATTTAAGGTTAACATAATCTTGAGGTTCTAAAAATACAAACGTTCTTTCATATATATCTGGGAATTCATCTTTTATAACTAAGATATGAGCAATTGAATCTTTACCATGCGAAGCTGGACCCCCCGCAGTTCTTTTTAAAAGACTTAAAATTTTCCTTAAATTATATCCTGAGACTTTTATTAACCCTTTATTAAGTTTTTCTATATATTTAGCACCACGGGTATCCATCCAGATAATAGAATTCATTAGATGGTTTCCATCTTTATCCACCGCAACTGTGCCACTCCATTGACTAGTGTTGCATACTCCTACGATATCCTCAACTTTTACTTTACCATTATCAATCACTTTCTTAGCAGCATATTTGATAGCCTCCCACCAATCATCTGGGTCTTGCTCAACAATTCCACCACTTAATGCATTTATTGGTGTTTCTTGGAAAGCCCAATCAATAACCTCCCCTTCGGTAGAAACAATTGCAAGCTTCGGTCCTTGAGTTCCTTGGTCAACTGCAAGTATATATTTTTTTTCACTAATCATAATAATTAGATTAAATGCTATAAAACTAAATAAAGGTTCTTTGAAGGATATTTATAAAATAAAAAAAAAATTAATTAGTTACTTATAAGCTCAATGTATTCTACAGATAAAAAGGTGCTAAAAAGGATAGTAGAGGCTGTACAAGGGAGCATTGGTCCCAACCAGATTACTAAGGTTTTTAAGTTAAATTTGAGGAAAATTATTCATCTTAAAAAAATTCAAGAATATAGTATTATACAAATAGAATTTCCTTACTATATTGCACTCCTAGATTATTATGATGATTATTACGATTCCCCTTGGTATAAAGTGCATTTCTTTTCCAAATTGGGAGAATAAATTGAAATTAAATACGTTGAGAAAGACTCGAAGGAGATTAAAACAATTAAAAAAGATTATATTCGTGTTCATTCGTTTTAATTTGAAAATTACACGTTCCGTGATAATATATTTCATTTGAGAATCAGACATATGTAAATAAAGATTATCTGATAATAATTCATTAAAAAATCTAAGAATGTTATGAGTAGCATGATTCAAAAATGAATAATATTAAATATACAATATTGTCATGTATTCTAATGAGATATATCGGGTATAAGATTATTTTTAAATTGCCTACATTAATCAAGGAATTTGTCTATGGTTAAATTCAAAAATTTGAAGGCATTGAAGAATGAAAGACTGAAGATTTTATATATTATAGTTATTTTAATTTCATTTTTGCTTAATTTAAATAATTTTGGAAGTGATAGGAATATATATCTAGATAATGACAAACTGCAATTATCCAATAAGAAATTTTATGAGATACAATGGCTTGAAAATCCCACATTTGACTCACCTATAGAATGTTGGAAATGTAACATTGAAGGAGATGCTTCGGATGTTAATGCAACTTCGAGTCAAGGTGAAGCTAATTTTGAAGTATTGGGAGATCAAAATTCCTTTACTTTTATCGCGGATCCACCAATCGCATCTGATTGGAATGTTGTTCTTAATCCAGAGTATCCTTCGTTTCCAGATATATATGAGATTAATACACTTGGTGCTTGCGTTTCTCACTATTGGGCGGAGGGCTCTGATCAATCAGTAGCAATAAATTGGGATAAAAACCTTACTATGCCAATTGATATGTCAGATTATGTGGTTACATCAGCAAAAATTTCTGTAGTTGCTAATGGGAGTGTTGAAACATATTCTGATGATCCCCCTAATTATTCTGAGGGAATCGATACCGCTAATGATAATTGTGAATTTTTTTCCACGGGAGATTATGCTCGTTTTTATGTTAAAATTTCAGATTTAGAAAAAAATAAAGAATATGAAATTGCTTATTATCAAACTTATAATCTAGGTCAAGACTCCGATCCTGAAATTGCTTATATGAATGATACTCAACTGATCTCTGTACCTGAGGAGTCTTTGATAATATTTCTTACTTCTGTACTAAATTCAGATAACAATAATTTCACAATAACTATTGGGATGAGGATTTGGTGTGAAGATAATTTTCCTCAAGACAGTGATAGGTGGAATCTTTTAATCATAAAATCTGCAAATCTCACCTTTTCTTATGAGAAGAAAATCGATAAACTAACGTCAGTATCATGGAATCAAATAGGAAAAAAAATTAATGATTTGAGTAAATATAAAATCGAAATTATCGATGCACACATCAATTTTAAATGCAAGATAGATAGTGTTTGGCCTTCTTCCTTATCTCCTAATTCTGAAATACGAATTTTAATAAATAATATGAAAATCTTAGAGACAATTAAATTCGCTGATTCTAACATTTCTACATTTTTTCAGGACGCAAAACCAGGGGGATTTGATGTTAAATTATTGATTCCAGAAGAAGAAAATGTATCAGTTTCTATTCAACTTTATCTTGCAGATGATTTTATTTTAGATGAAATAATTACTATTTCAATAGATGATGTGGTTTTTGAGATTTCATATATAGAGTTTATTCCTGAGGAGGATCTCTCTACACAAGTATTTTGGATTGTTTTTTCAACATTGTTTGCAATAATTGGGATTTTAAGTGCCTTAAGTTTGAGATCTTATGTCTATATTCCACGTAAAAAGAAAAGAGAGAATTACTTAATTTTAAGAACTCAAAAGTTTAAAGATATAAGAGATATACGAGCAATTATTCTGATACATAGGGAGAGTGGGCTTCCAATTTTCTCACGTAGCTATTCTTTGATAATGAAAGGAAAGAAGACTCTCTTCTCAGGATTCATTCAAGCAATTTCAATTATAGGTGATGAAATTTCCTCTGAAGATCAAAAGAAAACTAAAAAAATAAAATCTACTGAAAAAATTGATTATGATAAAATAATAGAACTTGATCTAAAGCAATTTTTCTGTCTTGTATTAGATGTTGATGAATTACGAACGGTTCTAATATTGAAGTCTAGATCCTCTAAAAGATTAAAACAAATTATGTTTAATTTTACTTTAGCACTATATTTAAAAATCTCAAAAAAACTCGAAAACTTTGATAATGACTTAACCGATTATCCATCAATTGTCTTACAATTTTTAGATAAGTATTTTGAATTATATCATAAGGAAAACTTCGTAACAAAACATCATGAAAATGATATTCCGAATCTTAAGAAAAAATTTAAGCTCTCTAAATTACAAATCCAAATTCTTAATGTTGTTTCTTCTATTTTAAGTGAGAAGAGAACATTTAGATTAATGGATATTTTGGAAAAATTGAGTGAAAAAAATGAAGATTTAATAATAGATGCTATAGAAACGTTAATCGAATATAAGTTAATTCTCCCATATGATGGATAATTAAATTTGCTAAACAAATCGAAACTTATCTCAATTAAAGATTAAAGAAAAATAAACTTAATTTTTGATGTTATAAGTTACTAATTAATTTAGTTACCAAAGTTATCTATAGCTAATATGTGATATATTAAATGAAATATGAAGAAATTCAAGCTAAAACCGAATTTATTGTAAACAACCCTATTCGACATTTTAAACCAGAAGAATTAAAAGGAATAATTGAAAGATATCATAAAAACCACCCTAAATCTAAAGAAATATATGAAAGAATGCGTAAAATTATCCCTGGTGGTGTAGAGCACAATTTAGCTTTTAATCACCCTTTTCCAATAGCAAGCAAAAGAGTATATGATTGTTATATGGAAACTGTGGATGATATAATTATGACAGACTATTTGATGTGTGGTGGACCGATAATACTTGGTCATCAATATCCTCCATTAATTAAAAAAGTAGTCGAGACTATTCAAGAAATAGGACCTTGTCACGGAATAACACATGAATATGAGTATTTAGCGGCAGAACAACTACAAAAACACTTCCCTTCATGTGAAATAATTAGGTGGCTGCAAACAGGTACAGAAGCTGATATGCTGGCAATTAGAATCGCAAGGATTTTTACGAATAGAAAATGGATTATTAAAATAGGTGGTAGTTATCATGGTTGGAGTGATCAGCTCACTTATGATATGCATGTTCCGGGAACTAAACTATTAGAATCCCATGGAATACCCAAACCAGTATTCAAATTTACTGATTCATGTCCACCTAATGATATTGAAGAACTACGAAGAATGTTTAAAGAAAAGCGTAGAATTGCGGCTGTTATAATTGAACCTATGGGCGGGGAAAGTGGGGCGATGCCTACAAGACCCGGATTCAACAAGGAAATAGAGGAACTATGTCATGAAAACAAGGCTTTAATGATATCAGACGAGGTTGTATGCGCTTTTAGATTGCATATGGGTGGAGGACAAGCATATTATGACTATACTCCTGATATTTCTGTATTTGGCAAAATAGTGGGACACGGATTCCCTTCTGCTGCAGCAATTGGAGGACGTGCTGATGTTATGGCTGTATGCGGCGCTGGCGTAACTGGAGGCAAGAGAGCTTATTCAGGAGGAACATTAGCTGCAAATCCATTAACGTGTGCAGCTGCATATTGGGCAATCAAATTTGTTGAAGAAACTAATGCTACTGAAATCGCAGGGCATGCTGCTACTCGCTTATCTTCAGGTTTAAATGAAGTATTTGTAAAGTATGATTTGCCATGGTTTTCATACAATTTTGGTGGTACTGTACATTTTCAGACAAGCTGTGTTTTTGGTTTGAATTTGAACGATCCAAAACAATCAGGTCAAATTCCAGTTCGAAAAGACTTCATGGGCGAAATGGGCGCAGCATTAGTTGATCAAAAATTAATTTCAGTCGCTGGAAGCAGGTTCTATACATGTATACTCCATAATGATGAAATTATTGATGAAACAATTCAAAAAATAGATAATATTTGTCAGAAGATCGAATGATTCACGTGGCAATTTCTTCTATTTTTACCATATATTTTAATTTGCTTCAAATCTTCTTAACACTTTCAATTTAAAATTAGTATTATTTTGTCTTATGCTTTTGAAAAGATATTTATAAAAATTCTAATTTTACTGATTCAAGTAATTGTAGCATCTATTGATTTTATTCTTAAAACGGGAAAATCGTCGCAGTGAAGTCAAGTGTTTAAAGTTTTAACAGTATAACTATCATGCTAAACAATTAGAACCTTAATAATCATGGAAAATAAAAATCTTAATACAAAGGAACCCAAAAAAACCAATTCCTCTAATTTTAATACTTTAAATTTAAAGAAAGAAACAAGGATTCTTTTAAGAAAGTTAAAGTTATCCTTAATTATCTCAATATTAATAATACTAGTTTTCTATACCCTGATTGATATTTATGTATTTCATAAAGGAGATTTAGGTAAAACGATTTTAAAGTTAAACTTTCATGAATTTTGGGTATATTCAATTATTCTCATTTTTTTTCTTATTGTTTTCATTTTCAGCAAATTCATAATTAAAAAACAAGTTAATTTTGAAAGAATGATTAGGGATTCTGAGGAAAAGTATTTACGATTAATTGAAGGAGCAAAAGATTTATTCTCAAGTATTCAAGATGGGATTGCTGTATTAGATAAAAATTTAAATATTATCCATATAAACCCCGCTTTAAAACGTTTTTTTTCACATAAAGAACAAATTGTAGGAAAAAAATGTTTTGAAATATATAATAATCGCGATAAACCATGTGAAAATTGTCCTAATTTGAGTTTGGTTAAAGATAAATTAATTAAAAGTAAAATTCATCCAAAGTTTGATGAACAGGGGAATATGATCGGTTCATTAGAAATTTACTCCTTTCCATTGCTAGATCAATCTGCTTCAAATATGGTCGGAATTATTAATTATTGCAAAGATATTACAGAAAAAATTTAATTACAAGGGTTTCACATGAATTTAAAACACCATTGAACTCAATTCAAAGTGCTACACAACTTCTTCTGCAGAATTATCAAATTGATTATCAAATAAGAAAATTTCTTGAAATTATTCACAACGGAGGAACTAGACTAACTAAACTAGTGGAGAATATTTTAGATGTTTCTGAGATAGAATCTGGAAAATTAATATTGAATGAGGAAAAAACAAATATCGCTGATCTCATTAGAAATTGTATTAACGAAACCACTTTTTTGGCTCTAAAACGTAATTTATCCCTCAAATCAAATTTACCTAAATCTCTTTTCTTGAATATTGATCCTGATAAGATGGAGCAGGTAATTATAAATCTACTATCAAATGCTATAAAGAATACCCCACCAAATGGAGAAATTTATGTTGATATCATTACGAATAACAGTCATATTGATTTACAGATCAAGGACTCTGGTGTAGGATTAACAAAAGAAGAACAAGTAAAACTATTTACTCCATTTAGTAAAATTGAAAGGTATGGTAAAAATATGAATGTAGATATTGAAGGGTCAGGTTTAGGGCTCTTTTTATCTAAGGAAATAGTCCAATTGCATGGAGGACAAATTTTTATTGAATCTGAAGGAAGAAATAAAGGTTGTACCTTCATATTGAGATTAATTAAAGAATAGATTATAAGTACTCAAATAACTGTTCAAATTCAAAGAAGTTAAAAGGTTTTAAGAAATACCCATCTGCCATTGATTCTTTTAACTTTGCTTTTACTTCATTAGCAGGTACAGCAGTAATTAAGAAAATAATAACATCTTTATGTCTATCATCCGATTTGATTTTTTTACATATTTCATATCCATTGACATCTGGTAATAGAATATCTAATAATATTATTTTTGGTTTATAAGTTTCTAACTCTTCAAATGTTTGAGCACCTGAGATAACATCTTTACAAGAATACCCTTTGAATTGAAAAAAATCAATAAGTACTTTATTTGTGGAGAAATCATCATCAACTATTAATATGTCATACTCAACTTTTTCAGATTTATAATTATCTAATGCATTTTTAATAATTCCTTCAAGATTTAAGCTTTGATCAAAGACTTCTTTAATTTTTGTTAAAACGCCCCAATCTAATTGATCCTTATAATTTTCAATTAACAAATGAGAAAAGCCTTTAATTGAAGTTAATGGTCCCTTCAAATCATGTGATAATTTAGAAAGAGTTTTTATAGGATTAGGTTTTGATCTATATTCGATATAGAATTCAACTGCATCTCTTATAAATTTTGATAAAGTAGAATAATTACTTTTTTTTGTAAAGGTTTGCCACCTATTTTTAATTTCTTCAGTAACTAAAATTGTGATCCTTTCTTTCTCTTGTTTCTCACTTTTATCTCTGTTTACGATTTACGCCGCACCTCTTTATCTTTCTTTACAAAAAAAATTGAAATATTATAATTTTTTCAGAAGCTTATTTTACTAATTCATTATACATTTATATATTTATTTCTGATTAGGCTCAATAACTTCTCAACTACCTTAGATTTCTCTTTGATTAAATACGTTAAATTAAGTGTTTTTGGTATAAAAGCAAAATTTTGTGTGAATAATTTGTAGAATATTAAAGGGGATTATCTATGAAAGATAACCCCCTAATATTCAAAAGGAGCTAAAAGGATTTGCTTTTATTATTGATAATCATGAATTAACATTTGTTCCATATTGGTTTTTAATATATTCACAAAAAAATAAAAAAATAAAATTATTATTATCATAAATTCTGTATTACTCTTTTTTAATTTAATTTCTTTTAAATGCATTTGTTACATTTAGAAATTTTCTTTTTGCAACATTCTTTGAATCATCGTTTTCAAAGTCCTCTGTTGTCGTTTTTCCATCGCTACCAAATTCTGTTAATTTGTTTTTCAAATCTTCTGCTAATGACCCTAATTTATTAGCTGTAGAAGTTATTTCTTCCATTGAAGCAGTTTGTTGTTCAGAGGAAGCACTAATACCCTCCATTGCCGTAGAATTTTCTTCACCAGCTGCAGTTGCACCTTCAATATCGTCAGTTATATTTCCAATATAACTTACTGTCAAATTAATTCTATTGGTAATTTCTTCTATTTTAGTACTCGTTTCAGAAACTGCATTTTGAGACACTTCTGCAAGTTTTCTAACTTCATCAGCAACTACAGCAAAACCCCTTCCATGTTCACCTGCTCTACCTGCCTCTATACTGGCATTAAGTGCAAGTAAGTTGGTTTGTTCAGAAATATTCTTTATCAAATCCATCACTTTATTAATGTTTTTTGTTGATGACATGACTTCATGCGACAGGGCCTTAATTTCATTTGCCATCTTGTTAATTTCTACTAAAGAATTAACCTGACTCTGAGTGTTTTGAGAAACTTCTTGAGTTGTACTAGCAATTTCTTCTGTAGCTGCGTTTACTTCGCTAGCACTTGCTGCTAACTCTGTCGCAATGTTTGAAACATTCACACTTGCGTCAGATCCTGCTTTTAAAACATTTTCCATATTTTTTGTAACTCTTACAATCCCTCTTACAGTTGGCACAGAAATAACTACACCTAAACCAATTGCTAAGCTTAAAGTTATTATCGTGACTAATAATGCTGTAGTAACAGTAAGATTTGCATTATTTACAGCCATATCAACTGATGCATCTAGTTGAATCACAAGATATTCTAAATGCTCTTTCATCTCATCATAGTTCTCTTCAAGTATTTCACTTGCTTCCCAAGCACTCCCATATTTATTTATAATATAAAAATAATCATTTATAGCTCCATCATGCCAAGACAATTGTTCATTAACAATAGTACTTGTAAGGTTTGCATCATTGACAATAACTGCTTTTAATGTATTGAAATTGTCGGCAGCATCTTCAATATCCAATGATAACATAGCAGCATCATCATTATTTCTTCCTAGTATAGTTTCATGCATAATATGTTCTTCTACATCTCTCCAATATAACATTCCTGTAATATTTTTCTTTGTTGATTCATTAACAGCCCAATTAAGCAACCTTTCTAAACTAAGTTCCCAACTTTCTACAACGTCATGAACTGTGTGTAGCATCGCGAACGCAGCATCAAAAAGATCAAACATTCCTGTATTTTGACTTTTACAGATATTTACCATATTAGTATAATGTAATCGAATTTCTACCAATTCAACTTCATATTCAGGAAGCAAAGCATCAAGTTCGGTTAGATGTTCATCTAATTCTTCAGATTCAAGATCAAACATCGTTTTAGTCCCGTTTGTTTCACCTAACTCATATTCATGCATTAAATGTGACATAGCATTTCCATGATACTTGATTTCTCTAGAATCTTCTACTGAAACTAAATATTTTTTAGTTATAGTCTGAATATTTGCATTTACCGAGTTAATCTGAAGTATTCCAATGATCCCTATTACTGTGCATAATATGATCAGTATAGAGAAACCAAAAACCATTCTTCTTCCTATATTCATAATTTATTACCTTTTTTTTTATAATTTTTAAAATGTATGTAAAATTATCATTTTTTAATGAAATTATAATTATCTTATAATAAAATTTATATTTAAGTGTTCCTTATTATAATATTTTTCAATTATTGATCATAATTATCATAACAAATATTATTATATCATAAAAATAGTATAATTATTATTTGAGGTAAAATTCTACCATCTGATTTAAAATCAGATATAAATAGAAATTGTAATTAGAATTTTCATGGATTAGTAATTTAGAACTCTTGATATAAAGGTTAATTAGGCTCTAATTAACTTTGCTCAGTTTTTTTTATTTCCCTATGTTCTTTGGTAATTAAAAATCTAATAATTTCAGTAACATTTTTAATTCCATGATATTCTTTAATGATCTCTAATTTATCGAAAACATCCATCTCGAGAGAAATATGAAATTCTTTATGTTCGACCATTAGTTATTTTTTTGATAAATTTGTTAATAAGTTTTCGTTTTATGGATTTTTCATGGATAAATTCGGATAAAAAATGGATAATTATATATATAGTTCAAACATGATAGAAAAAGGGATACGACGATCTTTACAATTGTAACTTCAAATCTTCTCTAGGTAAGTTGTATTAGAAGTTAAAATAGTTATAGTCGTCCAATTTGCATTAAACGTTAATTAATTTTAAATAATCATTTTATAGATAAAAAACATTGATAAAATTTATAATAGCAATATTGGTATTAATTTGCGGATTAATTTTAATTATATTTTGTAGTATTAAGGCAGTTAAACATTCTGCTCTATTAGCTGCTGCTTTAGGTATCTCACCATTGATAATTGGCGTAACTTTGGTATCTATAGGGACAGATATGTCAGAAATTTTTAACTCAATAATCTCATGCTCTTTAGGTCATGGTGATATTAATGTTGGGGATTCTGTGGGTTCAGATTTAACTCAACTTACCTTAGTGTTTGGGTTGTTACCTTTAATAACAGGAGTTATTTATGTACATAGAAAGGATATTATTATTCTGGGTGCATGTGAAATTCTTTCATTAATGCTAATTTTTTCTGTAGTAGAGAAAGGTTATATCACACGGCTTAACGCTATAATGATGGTTGGGAGCTTGGGAATTTTTTTTTGGCTAATCTATAATGCTAATAAGGAGAGCATCTTACAAAGAGTAGAAATGATTGAAAGAATTAAAACTCCAAAAAGTAATAAATTTCATCTTCTCATAGCCGTGTTAGGATTTGGTGGTGTAACATTAGCTGCGTATATGATTGTAGAATCTGTTATAGTTTTATCAAGCGTTTTAAACATTCATGAGTATATCATAAGCTTTTTTATTGTCGCTGTGGGTACTTCGCTTCCTGAACTGGCTGTAGACATAAATGCGCTCAGATTGGGGCATCATTCAATCGCCATTGGAGACATTGTAGGCTCGTGTATTGTAGATTCAACTCTTTCTATTGGAATTGGACTACTACTTTTTCCACAAGCAGTAACAGCATCCCTTGCTGTTCCTACAGTTTTATACACGCTAATAGCAAGTTTCATAGTTTTTATGACCATTGCCGTACGACGAAAAGTCGATAAAAAAGCAGGAATTTTCTTTATTTCAATCTATTTAATGTCTTACGTATTTCTTTTCGCTTTTTGGATATGAGTTTAATTTCTGAGTAAAATTTAGTTATTTATTTTGGCATGTAAAATTTACATAAATTGCATTGATTTGCCCTTAATCTTCTTTCAGGACCAAGTATTATGAATTTTTCCGTCATATCTCCACCACATTTTGGACAGCTTTTAGAAAAATTCTCTTTAATCGAGTCTAAAACTCTTTGGATTCCTTTTTCTAACTTTAATAATTCTAAAGCGTTTTCGATTATTTTATTTGCAGAGAGCATACCAATACCTTTAATCCATGCTAATTGTTCTGGTTTTGATTTTGCAATCTCTTCTATAGTCTTTACACCAGCATTTACTAGCCTTTCAGCTGCTGTTGGACCAATGCCTCGAACTCGAACTAATTCTTCAATCAAAAAAATCTTATTCTAATGCTAATTTTGAATCTAATTATATATAATAATGTTAATTAGACAAAATAAAATTTGAGATGGTAAAATGTAAATGAAAAAAAAAAAAAAATAGATGTTATTTCTCTAATTGGCGACCTACACCGTTATACATCAAATATCCCCCAGAAATCGCTAAAATCAAACCTATTGCGCCCATTACTAACCTAAATGTTGAGTCATTCAAAAAGTTCGATACAAAAATTCCATACATAAAGATTATTAAAGCAGTCGCTCCAAATATAAAAAATTTCCACTTCTTTCTTAATTGTTCATCTTCAAATTTTTTAAATATCTGGAACGAAAAGTAGAAGAAAAGACCAGTTGGGATAGATTCAATAATTAAAAGGTAAAGGAAGAAAGGAGGCATCCAATGGGGACTCCAACTTTCGGTATCAATACTTACACCCACGTCTTTAACATAGACGAATAAAATCATGCAAAACATGGCGATACCAAAGATTATGAGAATTACTAATTGTTTTTTGAGAGTAACGACTTTTTCTGATTTTAATAGTATTAAGTCAAAAACTACGAGAAATATAATTGAATAAAAAATCCCAAAATTCGTTATATAATTCATAAACAAAATAACAGGTTCAAATTCCAACGGATCAAGTGGAGCATATATGAAATTCATAAATAATCCAAAGGCGGCAGATAAATAGAATCCTGAAAAGATTATGTTCAATCGTTTTCTGTCTCTTTTAAGGATTTTATATGCTAAAAATATGAAAAAAAAGCAAATAAATCCTTGAGCTACATACACAGTTATTGCTCTTGATATTGACATTTCATAAAGAGTCATGATAAAACCACATTAAACCTTAATTTAATTTTAAAATATATTTAGTTAATGTAACAATTTATCATTCTATATTTATTATTGTTGTTTTTTTCCTAACAGTAAAAATACTACTTTATTCTTTTCATTTTAAAAAAAAAATAAGTAACTTTATTCAAGTTGACGTCCTACACCATGATATATCAAATATAATGAAATGAGAGTCGGTAAGGATATAAGTGACCAAATGAATCTAAATGTATCATTATTTAACGTATTAGATAATGATGTTCCATAGTAAAGAAAGAAATATGCAGATACACCAATTAAAAAATATTTCCATTTCTTTTTTAATTGTACATTTCCAAGCTTTTTATATATTTTTATGGAATAGTAACTTATAGGAAAAATAGCCATGCCACTACAAACTATGATTGAACAAATTAAGAAAATCCAACTCCAATCGGGTTTCCAATTTGTACTTTGATTTATTATTATTCCACTCGGTATAAATAATAAACCTAATAAAATGAGCCCAAATAGGAGTAAAAATAAAAATTGGATTCTTTTATTAATTTTACTAGACGGTTTTAGAAGAATTAATATAAAAATAAGCAAAAAAGCCAATGAAAAACAAAGAAAATAATATGTTGCAAAATGCAAGATGTAAACAATAGTTTCTTCAAAAATATTTGCATAAATGATATTTATAATTGCACCAATCGTATTAGAAAGATAAAAACCACTTAAGTAAAGATTAGCTCTTTTTTTACCTCTTTTTAATACTATATATGCCATGTACAGAAAAAATAGTGCAAAACCTCCTTGAATTATATAAATTTGTAGAAATCTTGCAATATCCATAATTTTTCTATCCCCTTTCTAATAAAGAAATAAAATTATTTTGTCTAAGGAATAATATTTAATTTGTCTTTACATAATTTAAAATGTTATGATTTAAGCTATTTTTAGTATTATTAGAACGTATTATTGGAGATATTATCTTGTGTAAATTTGAAAAAAGTAAAAAGAAGAGTAAGCCTAAATTATAGTATTTTGAGAACTAATTTACAGTTAAAGGTGAATCCATTAATTAAATATACTGTAATCTTAAAAAGAATAAAAAAAGTTAAAGAAACCAATTAATACATTATTTTTCTCGCCACTCAACCCCGCATCTGCCACACCGGTACTTCTTTCCGTAAACTCTTGGGTAATCATTAATAATATTTGATTTATCTGTAGATTCATGAATCATATAATGGTTTTCTTCACTACAGCTTGGACATTTCCGGCGTCCATCAGTCTTCTCAATGGTTAACATACCATTTGGTTCTCCCATCTTATTTTCATCAACTCCAAAATATCGATTTTAAATAAAAATCTCATATTTTACAAAATATATCTTAAAATGTATTATATTGTTTTTATAACTTATCTCTTTTTTATCATGACTAAACAAAATAAAATGCTAGAAAATAAGATCAAAAATATTTTATTTTTTTATTACACTCCCGTACGAGTGTTTCTCCGTATATTCTTGCTTTTTCAAATAGTTCTTGACTAGAATATCGAAATCTGAAAATAAAATCGTTAAATATTTTCCTGTAAATTTCAACAACATCTCCCTTTTTATTGTAGATTTCATAACAGTATATTAAATTCAGATATTTTGTCATGTCTTCCAAACTATATCTACTTACCCTCATATTTTTTGAAGCTTTCTTTTTAAATATTTGAGAAATATCTATTCCTACGAGAATAGAAACACCTTGAAAATAATAAGTATCGTTAAATTCTTCAATAATGTTTTTATAATACTGATAAATCGATTTCGTATCAGATTGGTCTATGGTGAGTATAATTGCATCTAGTTTCTCTATTTTATTAAAATTATTAATTATTTCTTCAAGATTTACAGCTAAAAATATCTTTACTCTAATTGGAATTTGTTTAAAAATAATGAAAAATTCTGAAAATTCATCTGAAATCTTGGTATCTATTGCAAAATCTCTCAAGTTATCAAAAAATATATCTTTGTTATAATCCTTATTTCCAACAATTCCAATTCGCAAATTATAGCTAATTTTTTTCAACTGAATTCTTTCCGAAAAGAATTATTATAGTTCGTAATTTATAATTATTAATAAATCATTTTAAAGCAGTATTTTGATCTGTTATTATCATCAGCATAAATCTACCTAATGTTAGTAATTTATTTATAATTAGTGTTTATGGTTTTAATTGGCATTATAGTAGCTGTTCTTATTCTAAATTATAAATAAAAAAAAGAGGTTTAGATAATTGGATTATTCCAATGAAAGAATTTTTCTCATCCATTTAGGTAAAATAAAGCCGATGTAATAAGTTGTACTAGAAATCAACATAAATGTCCTGAATATTATTAATGTTACTGGCGTTAAAGGGATAAATCCATCTCCAAATGCACCAATCGCAAATAAGTTGAATGAAATTATTAAGAACCTTCCCTTCCATTTAATTGCTGGATTATCTTTCACTTTAAGTGAGGCAATAGAGAAATCGTTCCCTGTAATAGTACTGATAAGCAGAGAAATTGCTAGAAACACAAAAATAAATCCTTTATAATCAATATCGACTGGATTTCTTTTAATACCGATAATGCCATCAGTAGGTGCGCCTGGAGCAAAAAAAACGAAATAGAACAGATAGATATAAAATGCTATTGATAATAATATTATAACCAATGTTACAGGTTCTTTCTTTTTTGGGTGTAAAGTCGGCATATAAATTTGAAGCCATGAATACAGGGCTATAGGCACTCCTATTGTTCCTAACAGAACGTAGACTTGATAGGCTATTTCTTGACGTGTGAACAGCCAGTATATATACCCAAAACCACTAGGATACCATGGAGACATTGTAAAAATAATTGCTAAGAAGAAGTAAAATAACATTTTTTCTTTTGTCTTAATGTATTTAATGAGTACAATTACACCATAAAACCAAGCAATAATAACGGCAATAAATCCAAAGATTCCAGATAATTGTGTTAAATCATCTAATGCTATAAAAATCATTATAATTACTATGGAAATTTATGAATTTAAAATTTAATAATTTCTTATCATGTACTATTAAAAATTTAATAATATTACTAAAAAAACATATATACTTTATCACCATATGAAATTCTAACTATCATTATCAATATAAATCAAAAATTAAGGAAGTTATAAAATTCCAAGACGTTATTATGCTAAATCTAAGAAAACTCATGCCAAAGATCAAGCTTTTACCCAAGATCAAGTAGGAGAAGAAAAATAACGTTATTTAATCAGTATAGAATTGATGAGTTTGAAAACTTTAAAAGATTATGATATTTTAGGATGGCGTGGAGAATTTTACTTTAAAGTAGATGGTCCTAAGGTTTTTAAGGCTAGATTTCCAAATAAAGGCACGATCAAATTGCAAAAAAACCAGGAATTCACTAGTCGTGCTGATATGTCACTTTGGAGTCAATTCAAAACTGTTCGAGTAGACAAACCCGCAGTAGAAAAAATAAAAGTGATTTTAAGGGAAATGGATCACCTGAAAAAGGATGAAACTGTTGCTGAACAAGAATTTGAAATAAAATTGCCATCAAAAACCCAATACGTTATATTACAAGACGAGAAAGAAAATACTAAAGCTAAACTTCGAATTCAAGCAACAAGAACAAGATATTAAAATATTTTTTTTAATTTTTATTTTTAATTTTACTTGAGTTTGTGGGTACAACTTACGCAGAATTTCCATGAAGATTCTACTTTACTACCACAATTGGGGCAATGGTTAACTGAGTCACTAGATATTAGCGAAGAATCAAGCATTTCTGCAAATTTTGTGGAAAAATTATGAATTCGATCCCAATCACGAAAATCATTATATCCCTTCATATCAAATTCAATTCCAGTACGCTTCGACAGCACTTTTATCTTACGCCTTAAATCTTGTTTTGTTTCATATTTCATTTTCGAGGAACGTGAGAGATTTATAACTGGACCAAAAACTGCACAAATAGATGGCTTAAATCCATACCTTTCAATTAAGACTTGTTCAAAAAAAGCATCTGCTGGCTCAGGGCTAATAATAACGTGCAGATCAAAAGGATTACTCCTAAATACTCCTAGAAACTTATCCTTTTGGATAATCTCTTGAATATTAATATTGAAAAAATTTCTTAGCTCTCTTTTTAAAGTGTGTTTACCATCTCCTTGAACGCCAAATGAGATAGTATTTCCCGAGCAAGAACCGGCTAAAATCCCATCATACTGTTCCATATATGGCCATTTATTCCTTCTTGTTTTTCTGAGATCCATAAGATCCACGGCTAATCCTTTTTCTTCTAAAGTTTTAGAGATCTCTTGTGCGATCTCTGCTACATGCCCATATGTTGAAGAAAAAACAATTAAAACTCTTTTATTTGCCATATTCCTTATTTTTCACCCTTTAATACATTAATCAATTCAAATTTTTATTTAATCTTTTTGAAAAAACATTATATATTTATGAGTTGAATAATATAATATAATTTAAGTTATCCACAATCACTATATTAAATGAGTGAAATGTCATTAGTAACTTTTAGAGGTAGAGCTTATAGGGTAAAGAAGAATATCTTAACATTAAGAAACAAAAGAATAAATAGCATTGATGAGATTGAAGGCCTTCTAAATATTCCATATTTAGCAAGTCTAGATCTCTCGAATAATAACATACGAGAAATAAAAGCGCTTGAAAACCTAACCAGTTTAGTAAGTTTGAATCTCTCCGGAAATGGTATTACCGAGATAAAAGGACTTGAAAACCTTACAAATTTGAATAGTTTGGATCTCTCTAGAAATGGTATTACTGAGATAAAAGGACTTGATACTCTTAAAAAGTTGCGTTTCTTAAATCTGAACATCAACAATATTGCTGAGATTAAGGGATTAGATAATTTACCTGAACTAATGGTCTTAAATCTTGAAAAAAATACTATTAGGGAATTAAAGGGTTTGGAAAATGTTCGCAAATTGAACGCTTTATATCTAGCAAATAATTTCATTACTGAAGTGAAAGGGATTCAACATCTACGAAATCTTAAGAGATTTGATATAGGTAAAGTTTCTAAAGTTCCACGAGATCAGATGAAACAAGTTCAAAGAGCTGGAATACAAACAAAAGATCAGCGTTATTTTGAAAAAAGGACACAGTGGCAAATAATCGGGTATTTTATTGCGGTTATTATAACAGATTTAATCCTCTCAGCTTCACTAGTAGCTGGATTTCAAATGAGCGCGGATGCTCTTTTACCTGCGTTTGGCTTGTTGTTTTTCCCCTGTATGATCCTAGTTCCTTTTCTATATTGTTTTGGTAAAGCTTATTCAGGATATTAAACATGAAACAGATTCTTACTCTTGATCATATTTCTTGATTTTAAATAAATTCCTCCATATTTTTTTTATATCTAAAATCTTTGCCAAATAGAAGCTTGTTAAGAGAATTATACTCATAAAGAATAATATTGTATATACAAGAAAAAAAACTCCTCCATATTGTGTATTAAACAGGGCAATCAACCCCCCAGAACTAAAAAAACAAATATCCATTAGAGAATTGATAACACTATCTCTCCTTTTTGCAAATTTAATCCCTTTATAATAAAAAATAGTATTTTCTAATGATTCCCAGATTATTGCTATAAAAGAAGTGTACATTAAACTAAAGATACCAAGAGGAATGCTGTACAGAATAAATAAAATTCCATTTAATACTATAAAAATTAAATACCCAATAATTAGATGGGTGAAACTAAAAAAATCAATAGCTGTAATCCCAATATCGTCTTTATTTGTGGCTATCACTTTCATTTTTATAAATGTTATAAACTAGATTAACTTGAAACCTGTTATAAGTATTATATCTTAAATTTTTCATATGCAGTATTGCAGGGATGATCATCAGTAACCCAAAATTCTCTCACTTGTGGAAGAACAATTATGGAACCAAGAGTACCTGCGGAAATTCCATGTGTACATATTGTAAAATCATCTGGTTCCCTATTATCATGATCACTTAAAATGGTTTTTATAGTATCCATCGTAATTTTCCCCTTCTTTTTTGCTAATAATTTAATTTCTCTTTCATATCGTCTTATTGGAGATTCTATAGGAGATATATCCATATCATCCATTTTAAAGCGTATATGATCAGGTAAATTGGCGTCTTTAAGTTCTTCTGTTTGGTAGTGATTAGTGTGAGCTAAGATTCCATGTTCAGGCCTCCGAATTGCGTGCCGAGTACTTGTAGTCTCAATAACACATGTATCTCCAGAGATGTCCATAAGCCCATAATGGCATCCATTTGAGCGATCAGGGAATTTTGTTATAAAATTAATAGCTTCTTGAGTTGTCGCACAAGTTTCTAAGACTTCTTGTACGATAAAAGTACCAGGAACACCTTTCAACTTAAAATCGAGTGGTTCTTTTTTCCAAGAGCGACCATAATTATAACCAATTGCTAAACCTTCCTCATTTATTCCCATATGACTCCCTGTAAGTGGATATTGGGTAAAGTTTATATTTTTATATCCATCTTCAGGGCTTTCTTCGCGAACTACCTGAAATGGCTGAAGAACATTAGGAAAATCATAGTTTCTGCCAAAGATCATCGAATCATCTGAAGTAGCTTCAGGAGTTGCAAAAATCATTGAGCATGCCTGAACTGGGGGATTTTTATAAATTGATTTTGGATCTCCTGACATGACTTCCAAAAAATGAGCTCCGTATATAATATTTCTTCTTATATCAGCTGCTTTACCTACTGATATCATTTTTTCAAATTGACCTGGAAGGATTTGTTGTATTGACTTCTTTAAATTCTTTTTACCCATAATACCTAAAGCAAGTTTGATTATTGAGAGGGGTATTAGTTTAGATGTCACTTCTGAAAACATTTTTGAATGAAAGACAATATCAAACATATTATGAATCTTATCCTTTAATAAATCTCCCTGTTGGAAGCCTCTTTCAGCAGGATTTCCCTGCAATTTAATAAAATCAACCAGTGTTATAACTTCCTCTCTTGCATTCTTAATAAAATAATCGCGATAACAACAATAGATAATGCTACAATAATTTGAATCACTCCAATTCCAGGAAGATCTTCTGCAAAAATATCACCTAAAGCTAATGAAATCACTAAAGTAGCTAATTCAAACAAAGCAAGGTAATTAAGAATCGCTAAAAATTTATTTTCTATCGCTGAAGATTTAGTATTGAGAGTATTCCTCTGCCTATTTAGAGTTTTTCTAATTCTCCCAATAACATCATCAGTTGCTTTTGAGAAAGTAAAACCATCTAATTTATCTATTTGCTCATTGAACATGCTTGTTTTAAATGTACTAGTAAATAATAACCGAGTAATTTTTGATATGATTACGTCTTTATTTAATTCTAGAATAATTCTGTTTAATTCAGTCTCGAGTTTTTCAAGATTATCAATTTTATCTTTTAAAGTTAGATCTTCTTCCATAGCTCGGGTTTCTGAGATAATTCGATCAAATTTTTCAGCAACAACTAAAATATTCTCCATATGCATTAAGATTAAAAATCTTTGCACATTTCCGACTTCTGGGCCATAAAGAGTATCTATTAAGAAATTTTTCATTGTATATGGATCTAAAAGACCTGGTCCTGGGATAACTACATTTCCTGCATGGGTTATCATTACAAATTCGTCAGTATAAGGAGAAAGATTTTTAAGATTAATTTGATCTCTATAAGCTACAGGATCTAACTCGTGATACTTATCAGTTCGTAGAGTTAATCCGATTGAATACCGTGCATTCTTACCTATTTCCTGTCCAATAAATCTATAATCAGATCTTTTAAAATCTGGTTTAGCATCCCATATGATCCAAGTATGATGCCAGGGTTCTAAACTAGATTCCAATTTAGCTTTATCTGGATATTCTGCTTTTTTCAATAGCTCTATAACATTATCTCTTATCTCTATAAATTTTTCTGTTATTGGTCTACCTGTACTTTGAAGTATCATATTCGAGGGTTGGGAAATTTCAATAAAATCTTCTATTTTATGATAATTGTCAAATATTAACTCACAGTGAATAACAAGTACAGAACCGTAATGAATGTGTCCTTCTAACCTTATTTTCCCTACTATATGTGGATCAGTAGAGCAAGAAAATCTATCTGATTCCCCTATTTTGAAGCAAACAGGAGCATAATTATGAGATTGACTTGAAATCCATTTTAATGGTTGATCAACTTTGGTTCCATCTACCATTTCAATTTTAAATCGATAACCGTTGTATAATTTAAGAGATCCCTCCCTTTCTAAAAATTTTCTTACTTCCGGAAGTTCAAAATATAGCCCTAGCTCATAAAATTTCCAAAAAACAAGAGTTACCTTAAATGTATATTCTTCTTCTGAATCTGAATACGTCATAAATATCCCTTAATAAGTTTAATATATACTATGTTTCTTAAATATAAAATAATCTCATTTTTTTTAAAAATGGACTCATTATAGGGTTTCAACTGGTTTACCTGTGTCCTTATTTGTTTCTCCTAAATATCCTGCACCATGAGGAAGACCACCAATTCCAGGTTTAACCATAGGTGCATTGAATTTTCCCTAAGAGGAATATATGGTTTAAAAGAATTTAGATAGATTATGAGAAATTTATACAGATGATTTCGAAAAAAAATATATTTTACTCGTGTATTCGACTTTCATGAATATACACACCTTCATTTCAGGTCGGTTTGCTGATTATGCCATTTGGGGGTTCGAGTAACTCGATCCAGTTTCCACAAGGGTCTTCCACGAATGCAAGACGTACTGGACCAAATATTCTGGGTGTAACTGGAAAATGGATGCCCTTCGCAGAAAGTTGGTTGAAGGTCCTGTCTAGATCATTGGTGTACCACCCTAAGTGATCAATAGGACGTTGAGCAGTTGAAAGAACGGGTGATGCCGCTTGGGTGAACAGGATTAGTATAGTGTCGTATTCGAGCGAGAGTCGGATCTCATCCCATTTCCAGGTTATACGTGTGCCACCCAAGTTGGATTCATACCAATTACGTAATTGCTCCGGCTCTGAAGAAGCGATATTAATATGGGTATAACCAATACGACAACTCTTGATTAGTTCGAATGGTATACCCCACGGATCCAGCACTCTAGCAGTATGACGCGTAATACCATCAATGGAACCCCCAGCAGATTGCCAATCAGCGACTGCCTCACTGACGTCTAAAACCCCGATGCCGATGCTCTCAATACGTCCATCACTCGGTTCAGGAGCAACCCTAATGCTCTGAATCTGCAGTAGATTTGGGCCACAATACAGATTTTCAGAGCGTTTTGTTGGCTGGGTTCGTTTTGCAGGTGAATGTTGCTCGTGCCATTTAGCAGCTGCTTCTCGATCGGTGAGTGTGATATGTACATGGTGCCAAGGTAGACTCTTCATGGTTTTATTCAATTTTTTAATTTTAGTAATTAGATTTAATATATCAAACCAATATTATCTTATAAATTTTAAATTGCTACTAATTAGTTTATAAGATAATTAATGAAATAAGGAAAAAAATATTAGCATAAAGAAGTCTATAATTTTATTAAGCAATAATGTTATCAATTTGAGGAAACACTTTGAAATCTAATATTAGAGTTGCTATTGAAGAAGATGCTGAAGGAATTCTTAATGCTCTTAAGCAAAACCTGATTGAAATAAGAGAAGTTGATGAAATCTCTCAAAAACAAAGAAAAAAATTAGAGGAAGAAGGTTTTTTACGAAAAGAAGTTGACATAGATTACTACAAAAAACTGATTGAAGATCCTGACGTTGATATTTATGTTGCGAAAAATAATGATGGAAACATTATTGGTTTTGCAATCATACATAGAAAAAAATACGACATCACAAAAGTACGTGATGTTGTTGGTAATCTCTCCTTCGAAAATAAAAAAACAAATGATTTACTCATTAATGCAAAAACCGAATTTGCTTATTTGGACCAAGTGAGTATTTTACCAGAATATAAACGTAAAGGAGTAGGTACTGCCATTTTTCAAAAAGGCTTACTAAAGATAAAAACGCCTGTTGTTGCCTTTATTGTAGAAAAACCGATATTTAATAAAGCCTCTGTTTATTGGCATGAAAATAATGGATTTGAATTATCCGCCATAAGTGGTGGCGATTATAAGGGAAAAGCTTTTAAATTCCAAGTATTTGTGCATTGGAATGAAAAATAATCAAGAAGCAGATATTTAATTTATTATCGAAACGCTTTCTTTATTATTAAAAATTTATAAATAAATTCTTTTATAGTTAAATGAAAATTACTTAAAAGCACTTAATATTAGATATTAATTTCATTTTTTTGACTTAGAAAAGAGTTAGCCATTATAATAATAATTTTTTTAATTCATTATGAATAGTTCTCATCAAGACTGATGGAATTGATAAAGATTTTTTAAGGTTATAACATGAGTCGAATTGAGCATCACAGTGCTTTTGGTATTCTTATTTATTATCTAATATATATAATTTGGACTAGATCGCTGATAGTTCCAAGTTATTATTTCAATGCAATAGTCTATTTTTCTTTGCTTCCCGACTTTGACGTGATATATTATTTTTTTAAAAGTAAAGGGAGATTAAAGCTCACTATGGAATATCAGCACCATTTAAATTCCCTTACTCATTATCCTCTCATTTTTTCCCATGTTATTATTATATTTATAATTAGTGTCATAATCAATTTTTATCCTCTCTATTTTTTGATTTCAGTTATAGGAATTTACGGTGGCCATTTTATAATTGATACAATAGCAAGTGGAGATGGAATAATGTGGGGAAAAAACCCGTTCAGAAGAAAAAAGTACACTCGATTTATTAACAAATATTGTGATAAAACAGATGGATATCATGGTAGATATTGGGATGCTAGATACCGGCAAACCAAGATGTATAAAACAGGAAATTATGCTGTAATTGTAGTGCTTATAATTATTTCTTTTCATATTTTGAATTTATATATTTCAATTGGTTTATCCACCAGGACTCCAAGAAGCAGCCTTTTTAGCCTCATAATTTTCTTTTTAATACTACTTTATTTTGGATTAAGAAATCCCAAAGAAAAGTGGCTAAGAGAACCCCCAGAAGGTAGGTATTCGGATTACAGAGTCAATATGGAATATATTAATGGACTGAGTGAAAGTAATAGAAAGAATCATATAGAGAAACATCAAGGACTATTAGAAAAAATTTATAAAATTAAATCTGAAGAAACTATTTAATACCAAAAATTAAGTAAAAAATCAATTAAAAAAATAGTGTTTATTGTTCAATTTCTGGAGTTTCAGCAAGTTTTTCGATAATATTAATTATGTCTTCTGCAAGTTCATATCTTTCAGCGCGATATTTCTCACGATTTAGTCTCTTTTCAACCTGTAATGGATTACCAACTTTCACCTTAATTGCAGTACCTGTAAACATATTTAAAATTTTAGCTTTGTCTTGGATAATCGCTATAGGGATAATTGGAGCATCCGCTGCAATTGCAAATTTAATTATCGCTGCCATTGTTTTCACTTGTACTTCTCGATCTCGCTTTGCTTCGGGTGTCATAGCAACAAGGTCGCCTTTCTGATTTAGAATCTCAAATACTTTTTCAATAGGTTCAGTATCTTCCTTGCTTTCAGTTCCACGAATCATTCCAAGGCTCTTAAGAACTGGACCAAGAATCTGATGTTTCATCATTTTTGGATCTAGCATGAAATGTATTTTACGTCCTGATACTTGACTTATAATTAACATATCGCGTATAATATCTTTTGCTACCGTAGTAAGAATAGCTTTTCCTCTTATAGGTACATTATCCTTACCTTCGATTCTTAAATTCATAAATGCTTGAAAAAATAATCCACTTAATCCTTTTACAGCACCATAAAGAATATCAGTAGCGATTACTTTCGGATTTAACTTATCTGAATCTTCTGAAACTACTTGTTCTTCAACCATATTATATTTACACCTTACATTATATTATAACTTATCTATAAAATCGTTAACTTCTTCCATTCTTTTTTCATAATATTCTTTTAATTCTTTTTCTGATACAAAAGTGGGAATAACCTTTTCAGTATACAGGTCAAAAATCGTACTCAACTTTGTTTTATGTCTTAGGGTTTCGAGAAATTCTTCACCTAAATCTTTTAACTGTCTTAAAAACTCTGCCATTCTCTTAAAATACCTCCCATTTTCCACATCTACTACCCCATCGAGCAATTACTTTATTCTCATCCTGAGGCATTTTAACTTGAATAATGGTGCAATTATTGGGGCAATCACCGCACAGAAATGCTGATGTTTTAAATTCTAGATCACCCACATTGAGTCCTCGAAACAGAGTTTCGGTAGGATGATCTAAATAATAATCTCTCACTAGGATTGCCATTCCTAAGGCACCCATTAAAACGTTATATTTCGGAACGATGACTTCACATTCCAGATGTCTTTCAAAAGCTTGTACAATTCCTTCATTATAAGATACTCCACCTTGAAAGACTATGGGTTCTGCTAATTCTTTCCCCTTTGACAAATTGTTCATATAATTTCTAACTAATGAATCACACAAACCTGCTATGATATCTTCTCTAGAATAACCCGCATTTTGCTTATGTATCATATCAGATTCTGCAAATACTGTACATCTTCCAGCAATGCTTGCTGGATTTTTAGCCTTTATCGCATAACTTCCAAAGTCCTCAATTGGAATTCCTAATCTCGAGGCTTGATGATCAAGGAAGGAACCTGTACCTGCTGCGCACACTGAATTCATGGCAAAATCCACTATAATACCATCTCGTAGAATGATGAGTTTCGAATCTTGACCACCAATTTCTAAAATTGTTCTTACATCGGGATACAATGCCTGCGCCGCAACCGCATGAGCAATTATTTCAGTTTTAGCAAGATCACCACCAACAATGGCTTTTGTTAAATATCTTGCTGAACCAGTAGTACCACAACAACGAATTTCATATTCTTGTAGTTCCTCGCTTTCCTCAATATTTACTCTTAGATCTTCCATACCTGCCTTAGCGGATTCTATAGGTGAACCCCTATTACGTAGAAAGACGCTACTTAGTAGATTACCTTCTAGATCCATTAATACAAACTTGCAGGTTACACTTCCAATATCTATTCCGAGAAAAGCATCTAACTTTCCGTCATCTTTAGCAACTTTATCTGAAACTTGTACCATTTAATCACATCTCTATTGATTTTGAAGTAATTGAAAACATTCTTGAAAAAAATGCGATCCATTTGATTTATAAAAATTATCCTTAGCTTTTTCTAATGAAATCTTTTCAATTCCTAATTTATGTTTACGCCTTGAGTCCATTAAGTCTACGAAGGCTTCTAATCTCGTCCTCATACCCTCAGTTCCAGAATGTTCATCAAAAGAGAAGAATATTATCGGGAGATCATAGATCCTCTTCAATTTATTCGTTATAATCGTTCGAGCTGTCACTTCGGGCATACAGGTAAAGGGATATACATGAACAGTTCCATCAAAACCACTCTGGGCTCTATCAATATATTCTCCTAACACCCACTGGCATTCTCCTCCGATATCCATTGGAACGTATGGGTGAGATAAGTGTTCTAGCCATTTTCGATGAAAATTCAAATGGAACTTATGAGAAACCCAATCCCACAAGCTTAAATTTTGATGTATCTCCACACCCATTTCTCCTAGTTTCCTTCTAATATCGACATTAACAAATGGCTCTAAACTTATATGTATTTCACCAAATAATGCAACTCGTAAAGGAGTTCGTGTAGTATCAACATCTATTTGATTAAAATCTTCTTTGATTACTTTTTTAAAATTTCGTAGTTCTTTAAGGGTATTGGTTTGATCGAGTTTATTTAATAAACTATTCAAAACTTTAGTCGTATCTCCCTGATTCCGTTCATATGCCCGGAACAAGCCTTCAGCAGTTTGAATATCTTGCAAAAGTTTTGCTTTCTTCAAGAAAAATATAACCGCTTTTACGAACTTTGAATAAGCAAATAAATCCCTCTTTCCACTTAAATCTTGGAGTGTCTTGACCCATTTAAATTCGAGTAAATCCGATTGGTCTAAGGGAATTACATTTACATGCTTATATCCCATATCATGTAAAAGGCGTTCTTGTACAGCATGATAAAATCCGAATCTACATGGTCCACAATCAATTGCCATAACAAGCGTATCTGCGCCCTTATTAATGGCACTTACGAAGTCACCCAAAGTCGCCTTAAATGGAAAACAAACAAACTCAGGACTATATTTTACTCCAATTTTAATGGCTTCACGATTAGTTGGGTCAGGTAATACAACTTCTATGTCAAGTTGTTCGAATAGTGCCTTGAATGCATAAACATTTGGTCCCATGTTAGGGAATGAGAGAATCATCTATCTTAGAACTCCTCAAGTCTTCTTAATACGTATTGTTTCACTAATGAATGATTATAATCGACGTTTATTTAAATAAACTATTGTTTAAATAACAAAGCAAATAATAAAAATGTACCTATTATAAACAAATTATCAAAAGTATGAATTCTTTTATTAAAAATCTTAGTTTTGGTTAATAAATTTCATTAATTCATGAACTAAAATCAAAGTTTACAGCCTTTTTATCCTTTAAATGGTGTACTTCCTCAGGATAAAATTATTCAAAAGAATTATAATAATTTAATACATTTATTCAAAATACTGCTTAGCAAATCGTGATTTTTATAAGCAAAATTTAAATTTTCACAGATCTTCTTTTATAACATGACAATTATAAATATTAGCAATCATGGGCGAATTACAATTCCTTCAGAATTGAGAAAGAAATATGGTTGGAGGGATGGAGATAAAGTAATTATCATTGATGATCCTACGGAAGGAATTAAGATTTTACCTTATATTCCCGATGAGAAAATACCAGGCATATTGGATAGAAAAGTAGGCATTAAAATAATTGAAGATATTTCTAAAGAGCGGAAATTAGAAATAGAGCAAGAAAAAACTAAATTATATAAGAATACAACATCATGAAAAACATCATTTTTCTTGATTCGGGCGTGTTAGGTTTATATTTAGTAAAAGACGAATCTTTAATGAAAGAATTATCTCTTACAATTAAAAGAAATATTTCATATTTATCTTCTGAGTTAAATTTTATTGAACTTTATAATCATATTTGCAGAGAGAAAGGAAAAATAAGCTCACAAATTATTATGGAGAATCTTCGCAGAGGTACATTTATGAAGTTTATTCCTGTAACAAATAAGACTTCTATCTTTGCTGGGGAACTTAAATGTAAATATCGATTTTTATCTATAGTAGATTCAGTAGTTTGTGCTGAGGTTTTATTGAGAAAAGCTGATATTTATACGACTGAGACACATTTTAGCAAAATTAAAAATTTAAAAGTGAAAAAATTTAGATTCTAAAGAACTGTATTTTTAGAAAGTGTACAGCAGTCAATATAGTTTAAATATTTTTTAGTAAGAAATATATGACTGTTTAACTATTTAATAAAAAATTGAGGATAAGAGAAATTGAGAAAGAAGATGACAAATAGAAGACAATCCAATAATAGAGGACTATTAAGACTTGTAGCGGAAAAAAAGCAATTGAACGCTCTTAATTGATACACTAATTTTCTTTAACAAATGTTTTTATTCAAATTATCTTACTAGATAGAGGAATAAGATATTAAAACTAAGAACTGATAAATTAATTGAATGATAGAAGGATTTGAGTTCTACGGTTAAAAAAGAGAAAAATAAGCCAATAAAGGAAAAAAAAGAAAAAAAGAAGAAATCAAAGGTTCATGGAGCAAATATACCTAATGAAAATCACGAAGAGATAAAAAAGAGCAGCATCTTTTCCGCGCTAGACAAAATTGATAATAAAATTAAAGAAGAAACCAGAGCTATAGAGGAAAAATTAAGAGTAGGATTAATAAAAAGTGAAAAATCTAAAACTATTGAGGATATTGAAAAAGAGGAAATTGAGATTAATGAAGTTAAAAAAAAGATAGAAAATCTAAGGATACTTAAAGACGAACACGATAAGAAGGGAGAGTTCGATGAATCTATTGAAGTTTCTAAAAAAATTATAACCGTTGCTTTTTCAAATAAATTAAAGGCTATAGTGAATGAAGAAAAGAAGTTTTTAGAGTTAACAGAAAAAAAGGTAATTCAAAAATCTGAGACAATGGAAATTCTTGATAAAAAAGACGATTTGGGATCCATTAGACAAGAAAAAGAAAAAATGGAAACCATAAAAGAGAATGTAAACGCAAAATTAAAAAAAGCAAGAATTCAAGAAAATAAGAAATTTGAAGAAGAAAAGCGAAAATTCATGGAGGAAAAAGAAACATTTAAGTGGGAAAAACAAATGTTAGAAGAATTAAAAAAACATGAGAGAGATAAAGAAAAAGACACGACAAGAGAGGAAATTGATAAAGAAATAGAAAAGAATGAAGGTGATGAAAAAAAGAGATTCGAAGAAGAGAAGTTAAATTTCGAAAGAGAAAAAGCAAAATTTGAACAGGAAAAACAAAAATATCAAGAAGAAAGAGAGGCATTCAAGCAAGAAAGATTAAAGTTTAACGAAGATAAAGAAGCTTTTAAATGGGAAAAACAAATGTTTGAAGAAATGAAAAAACATGAAAGAAGCAAAGAAAAAAATATTGAGATAAAAGAAGATTGATAACCCATCACATTTCCTTATATTATAATTTTTTAATTTATTAATCTTTCTTAAAATCTATAAATAGCCAATTCTTAGTGAATTCATATCCTTCTTTGGTCGTTGGTGCTTGCCCGTGTTCTAAATGAAAACCAAGTCTATCAAGTGTATTCATCATATAAAATGGTGGGGAATCAGGTGGAGCACCAGGCAGTCTATTTTCGAAGATCTGGGGAACTCTCTCTTTCTTAAATAATTTTACAGTTTCCTTAATATCATCGACACACCAGTTAAGATTATGAACATATGCTCCATTCTTTTGTAAAAGTTCATACCATGTTCCTTCTTTTCCTACAGGTTGACAATACTGAAGTACAGCATTACTCAAATTGACATGAATAATTCGCATGAAATCACTATCTAAAATACTGGAAAATTCTTTTTCTATTATTTCAGTGCCAAATAGTTTATGCAAGAACTCATACGTCTTCTCATTATCAGAATTAGTTAATTCAATATGTAGCATGGTTGATGCATCCCCAATTAACTTATCATAACCTGTTGGATACTGAGTTTTAGGGATATCCCCTTCTTTTATCATTGATCTTTCTGATAAAGCTAAATGGAAGCCGAATATTTCCATAGTATCCAAAATGTATAATGTTTTTGCATCCTGATTCATTTGCTCTAATGGAATTATCTTTTCCCATTCTATATCAATTCTCGAGAGAGGAGCAATCCCTCGTTCTTTTTCTATTATTTTAACTGTTTCTTTGATGTTGTCTACAGTAAAAGTTAAATGATGGACTCCAGGACCTTTGGTTTGCAAATGATTATACCAAATTCCTTCTCTAGCTAATGGTTCAATGAATTGTAAAACAAGATCACCAACTCCAACATGTATGACTTTAGCAGAATCTCCATTTAATAGATTTGCTAAATCCTCTTGTATTTTTAAAGCACCAAATAAATTATGAAGAAGTTGATAAGCTTCTTCAGCATTAGGCACAATTACTCCAATATTAACCAAGGGTGAAAGTTTTATTGTCATTTAAATCATACTTTTACAATTTTCAGGTTTGTTGTCTTATTAAATTTCTTAAGCTTACTTTTTATTTATCTTTCACGATTCTCCTTATTTTTCGTCATCAGGTATTGCGAGAATAATGAATATATTATCTTTGGCGATTTTAAGTTCTTTATTTGTAATCGTAATGTATTTAGGAAAATTATAACTATAAAAATTAAATTTTGTTGACATGATTTAAGAATGCTTTCACTATCATATGAAATTTAGGATCAGGGACAACAGTTAAATGGTCTTTTCCTTGAATTTGAAAGTGACACGCATCTGGAACTAATTGAGCTATTAAGGTTTTATCCCCAGGAATAAAATCATCAGATCCTACAACAGTCATGACTGGGACCTTAATTCCTCTAAGAGCCTTTTTCATTTGGGCATTTGTTTGAAATTCGCTTGCCTGAGGTTGAAGACCACCTTTCATAACAGCAGCTAAAGCATTTAAATTAGCTCCAGTTGATTCAGCAAATTGTCGAAATCCTAATGCAACTGGATTTTTAATGTTATCAATATTACTTGCTTTTAAAGCCTCGATGATCTCAAGTGTTCGTTTCGCCGCCGCTGCCCTTTCTTCATCACTAAGAAACTGAAGAACGAATCCACCAAGAATAGCACTCTTAAAGAGTTCTTGTTTACGAAGTAATATATTTAATGTTAATCTAGAGCCCATCGAATATCCAAAGAAATCTGCCTTCTCAATAGATAGATAATCAATTAACTTTATTATATCATCGGTCATGTGTGCCCCATATTGAGTTGGATCTAAAGGTTTATCGCTTTTGCCATGACCACGGCAATCTAAAAGTATTAATCTATATTTATCCTTTAGGATATTTACCCAATTTGCTAACTTCCAATTTCCTTCAAGACTTGCTGCAAATCCATGTATCATTACTACAGGAGGGCCTTCTCCTTCGATTTCATAATAAATTTTAACCCCATCGTTATTGAAATATGGCATTATAAGAATTCCTCATTCCTCTTTTATCCTTCTTAATTCAATTTTTACAGCATTAATTCTATCCATGCATTCAAGTTCAACGACATCTTGATCTGCTACCCATTGCTTTGGAAATCCTCCACCAAACTGAAGCATAATAATATAAGGGAAAATATCATGATAAAAGAATCCACATAATCCTCCAGCACTATGGCCACTCAGCTCAATTTTATCACCAACTTTATGGCCAGCATTACAATTGCCTTTAACTTCTTTTATAGTACCAACAATTCGATACCCAATCTTTAAATTTTCAGCCATAATTATCTACCTCTTTATTGTCTAATTTTATATAATTTCAAGTTTAATTATATCTAGTGTTATATTATTCAATTTATTTAAATTAATTAGGTTATTATTAGGTTTATTGTGATAAAAATGTCAAAACTAAAAGATTTAGGGCAACCAGAGGAGTTTTGGGATTACTTTGAGCAAATTTCCAAAATTCCCCGCTGTTCAAGAAATGAAGAAAGAATTAGAAATTTCATCAAGGAGGAAGGCGAGAAATTCGGTTACAAAACCCAGGTAGATAAGGTTGGTAATCTTGCCATTAACATTCCAGCAAAATCTACTCAGAAAGAAAAATTAATTTTACAATGTCATATGGATATGGTTTGTGAGAAGAATGATGATGTTGAACACGATTTCTTAAAAGATCCTTTAAAATTGAAGATTATGGAGATTGATAATGAAAAATGGTTAACTGCTGAGAGTACCACATTAGGAGCAGATAATGGTGTTGGGATATGCTTTATTCTATCTATCATGAAAAAAATTAATGATGGATCTTTGAATTTTGATGTATTAGGTTTAGAACTAATATTCACAGTCCTTGAAGAGTATAATTTAGGTGGAGCAGAAGGTATCGACAGAAGTTTAGTAGATGGAAATATGCTTATCAATCTCGATTCTGGAGGTGACGGAATGATTACTAATGGGTGTGCTGGGGGTATTGGTTTTATTGCTGATATTAAAACTAAACCTGTATCTGTTGATAAATTTAAGGAAAACCTGATTCCTCTTAATCTTACTCTGGGTGGTCTAATTGGGGGGCATTCAGGGGGGGATATCAATCGAGGGAGAGGAAACGCTAATAAACTCTTATGCCATATTTTATGGAAAATTCATAAGAACTATTCGATTCATATTAGTTCTATCAATGGAGGAAATGCCGCTAATGCAATAACTCGAGAAGCAAATACTACACTTTATGTAAAGGAAGAAAATTTCTCGGAAATAAAATCTCTCACTACTAATCTCTTTACAGAATTAAAAAAGAACTATGATGGAATTGAGGAAGATATGCAATTATCAATTGAAAGAATAGAAAGTAAAATTAATGCTACTGTTTTTTCTGAAGAAATTCAAAAGAAATTACTAGATCTCTTATATATAATCCCCTGTGGTCCTTTGTCAATACATCCAAAGATTAGAGCATTTGCTTTTGCATCTACAAATATAGGTATAATAAGAACGGAAAAAGATTATATTAGAATACGGATGTTACACCGAAGTTTTAGTGAATATTACAATAAAAAGACTTGTGAAGAAATTATTACTCTATTAAAAATGTCTGGACTTGAAATGACCCGAACAATACCTGGAATCTATCCACCATGGGAACCAAATTTTAATTCAAATCTTCTGAAATTGGCAAAGGAGAGTTATTCTGAAATGTCTAATAAAGAACCATTGGTTATATTAGTTCAAGGAGGTTTAGAATGTACACTCTTGATAAACTTAAATCCTGAAATGGAAGCGATAGCAATAGGTCCTACAATAAGAGATATGCATTCTCCTAACGAGCGCCTAAATGTTAAATCCGTTGAAAAAACATGGAATTTCTTAATAAACATACTTAAAAAATTAGATTAAAATATTAAACTTCTTTTAACTTATTATTACCTTTTTAAGGGATAGAAAATGGAAGAAACAACTAAACTTGCTATAATCGCAGATATCCATGCAAATAAATATGCCTTAGACAGCTTTCTTAAATATAATGAAGAAAATTTCAAAGCAGATAAAATATTAAATTTAGGTGATTTTGTTTCTATTGGACCTCATCCAAAAGAAGTAGCACAAACGATCTTCAATGACGAACGATTTGAAAATATAATTGGGAACAATGAAATGATACTATTAGGAAAACGAAGAAATGAATGGCAGAGACAAAAGATGCCTCATCATGAATGGATCGCTAATCATATTGGAAAAGATCTTCTTGAAAAAATAGAAAAAACACCTACATCAAAAGAAATGAATGTGAATGGTAAGAAGTTGTTGATGCTCCACTCCCATTTTTATGATACTCCTGGTAGAACAATTCAAGATAACCTTTTAATATATCAGGGAAAAAATCTGGATGAATTTGTAAAAGATTATCCTGAAGATGTTGATATAGTAGTTGTTGGTCATTCTCATCTGCAACTCTATATTTCATGGAAAGGCAAAAAAATCATAAATCCTGGTTCAATAAGTATTACTTGGAAACCAAAAACTTCCTTCTGTTTAATGGAAATTAGCGAGAATAACGTAAATGTTAACTTTAAAAATATTCCTTATGATTTCTCCAATCTCAAAAAAGATTATGAAGAAAGGAATGTAGTGGGAAAGGAATTTCTTATAAAGTATTTCTATCCTTTTCTATAAAACGTTTATAACGACTAATAGAAAAATATTATCCTTTTCAAAGTTATTATTGAAAAACTTTAAAATCATACCAATGGGTTTTATAATATCCTTTTAATGCTATTTTCTTAAGTTTAATAAAATTAAAAATTAAAAAATAAAAAATAACTAAAAAGGATGTAATATAAAATGAGTTTTGATGAATTTGATGAGGATTTAACTGGAGAAGAACCAGTAAAATCTAAAACTCCTGCTACTAAGACACCTTCCGCAGGAAAAAAATTAACTCTTTATTTCATGTCAACGATTGGTCCTGGTGAAAAGAAGGAAAAATTAACTGTGAATGATGGCAACCGCGTCGGTGATATTAAAAGCACATTAGGAAATCTTTATGGACTTGATCCTAATGACTTTCATTTATCTTCTGGCGGAGTTACGATGGATGAAAACAGTCAAATAAGAGATTATGACGTAAACAATGGTGATGATATTCTTTTAATCCCAGCAAGTACTGCAGGTTAAATATTTAATTAACTTTTTTTTTTTTATTTTCTATTCCATTCTTAAGTATTCGAAAAATGCGAACTAAGAATTTCCTAGGTTTTTATTGTTTCTTTCTTCTTTGAATCCATTAACGAATTGCCCATATTTGGAAAAGAAACTTTCATAACAAAATAACAGATCTAAGGTAAGTCTTCGAATATTAAAATCTCAAAGGTTAATTGGAATTGAAAGGTAAATTCAGCATCTGATTTCAATGAAAATTTCTTTGAAAAAATAATTTTCCTTTAATTCAATTTGCTTATTTGGATTGTCTCAAATCACTATACTTTTGCTTCTTTAAGCAATGTTACCGGTTATTAGCGTAATACATTGAAAAATAATAAAACATAAATAGCAGATTTTCCGTTTTAATATTGCGATCCAATTTGTTTGGAACAAATTGGATTATATTCCTTTAAAAACTAAGGATATGAAGTTAGAAATTTTGTAATGTTAAAAGAGGGAGAAAAAGTGCCATATTTGGTAATTAGGTATGTATATCCACCCCATATACTAGATGAGTTTGTACCGAAGGTTATGGAACTTGCCCAGAATAGAAGAAGAGAATTCCCGAAGGAAGAAGATCCTTCGATTGGGGAACCAGTATTTACTGCTGTTAAAGCTACTGAGCAAGGTTACATAAACATGATCATCATTGAAGTAAAAGAAGGGAAACTCGATGCAGCATTTGCTTTTTGGACAAAAAACATGGCGTTATTAAGGAATGTCGAAGGATTTAAACACTCAATAGAACTCTGGGCTACAAGTGATGAATTTCTAGTGTCAATTGCATGAAACTTCCAGAATAATAATTTAATAATTTATTTTTTATTTTTTTTTTTCCTAAAAACATGAACATCAACAGTTAGGGAGTTTAGACAAGAAACAATAATATTTAATATTCTCCTTCAAATGGATTTCACTAGATAACAGATTTAAGCTATAGTTTCTCATTTTAAAGTCTAATTTGTGTTTTTTCCATATGATTGTAGTGGAACTAAATCAGAAAGGCTAAGATTGTCCAAAATAAATTGGCCAAATATATTTTTTCAAAAGAAACTGGAAAATAAATCGAGCCTAGTTTTATATTTAGTCTTAATCTATCTTTACTTGAGACCATCAATTTGAGGTCATGATGTTGGATAAATCAGAAAAAGGAGAAAAGAATATTGCCAAATGAGAGTGAAATATTGGCGACAATGGAAGCTTATGCCGCAGCCAGAATCAATGGGGATTTAGATGCGATACTTGACTTTTATTCGGAAGATTGGGAGGACAGTAAGGGATTCCGAAAAAGTTCCCTAAAAGAAAGCTATTTTGTGTACACAGTAGGTGCTAAAAAAACAGAGATCAAGATAGATTTAAGTGAGGGCAATATAATCATTGAGGGAGATAGGGCGACGTGCAGTCCCGTATCGATACATACACCAAAAGGAAGCGTCACCTACAGCTAAAATTTTCAATTTTTCTTCGATTATTAATAATAAGTGCATTGAGTGATGAACTTTAAGAAAAATCTAAAAAAGAAGGCATTAAAGAATATTATACATTGTTTAGAAAAAGTCACCCATATGTATCATAGACGATAAAAATATATGATTAAGTGACAAACTTTCTGCGTTTTTTAAACCCTTGAATGATTGTAATTGTGCCTATTATCGCGAATATTATTAAACTATTGGCAAATGGAATACTTGGTTCTTCACCACTTGGAAGTCCATTATTCGGATCTTGAGAGCCCCAGAGATTATTCGAAGCATTCCAGGTTTTTAATACTACATTTGATAATATTGAAGCTATATCAAAATTTATATTTGGATATT